>DASPPG010000207.1:0-6033 GCA_035625625.1 Solirubrobacteraceae bacterium | reverse complement strand
ATCGCGAACGCGATCGGCAAGGCCGTCACCGCCCGGCGGCCCAAGACCCGCCACGCCGTCGGGTTCGGCGCCAAGCCGATGATCGCGATGCGCCGCATCCTCCCCGACCGCGGCTTCGACACACTCATCACCCGCGCGAGCCGCATGCCGCGCTGAGCACCCGCCGCCACACCACCCAGGTCGGCCGGGACCACCCGCCCAGCCGAGACCGGCCTCGATCACTCATCCCCGGCCTCCCCATGGCGACGAGCACCCCAGCATCGTTTCCTCGCGCTCACCCCGCCAGGCTCCCATCCGACCGCGATCCAACGCCTGCGTGACCGTCTGCAACGAAGTTCGGTGGTGAAGCGGAGGGCGGCCTGCGGGACGCCTTCCCTGCTGGCTGCGCTTAGCAGGCCGGTTGTGATTCGCGGGGAGGTGCTCGTCGCTTCGCGAGGGCAGGATGCTCGCGGGTGTGATCAGCTGCTGCCGGTCCGAGTCAAGGGTCCGGGTGTGGCGCGGGATTACGGGCGCGTGGCGTCGTCGGCGGCTGGATGCTCGTGGGGCAGCTGGTCCGGGGTGGCGGCCCAGCTGGCGAGGAGGTTGAGGGCCTCCTCGGAGCGGGTGCCGGGTTCGGCGGTGAAGACCGCCAGCCGTAGTTCCGTGTCGGCGGCGAGCTCCATGACCTCGTAGCTGAGCTCGAGCTCTCCGACCACGGGGTGGTGCAGTCGCTTGGTGCCGGTCTGGTGGTAGCGGACGTTGTGCGCGGCCCACCAGGCGCGGAACGCGTCGCTGCGGGTCGATAGCTCACCCACGAGGTCTGAGAGCGCGCGGTCGTAGGGGCTGCGGCCGGCCACCGAGCGCAGTGCCGCCACGAGGTCCTTGGCTGCTTTCTCCCAGTCGAGGAAGAACTCTTGCGCGGCGGGGTCGAGGAAGGTGAAGCGGGCGCTGTTGGGCGGCTGTTCGCGGCTCTCGAACAGGGGCGCGTAGAGCGCGCGGCCGAGCTTGTTGGCGGCCAGGTCGTCGCCGCGCATGTTGCTCACGGTTGCCGGCGCGGTGATGCTGTCGAGGATGCGCTGCACCGTCGGGCGGACGCGTTGTTGGACCGGTCGGCTCCGGCGGCGCGGGGCGATCTGGCCGGCGACGCGGGCGAGGTCGAAGAGGTGGGCGCGTTCGGCGTCGTCGAGCTTCAGCGCGTCGGCGAGCGCTTCGAGGACCAGGTCGGAGGCGCCGGTGGCGTTGCCACGCTCCAGGCGCTTGTAGTACTCGACGCTTACCCCGGCTAGGGAGGCGACCTCCTCGCGGCGCAGCCCCGGCACGCGCCGCTGGCCGTAGCTCGGCAGGCCGGCCTGCTCGGGCGTGACCTTGGCCCGCCGGGAGGTCAGGAACTGCGATAGCTCGCTTGCCGCGTCCATTGCCTGCAGCGTACGCCGCGCCCGCCTGCCGAGGGGTGCCCTGTCAGTACCCCTGTGACAGGGCCTCTCAGATCTCGCCGATGGGTGCAACAGTGACAGCCGGCCCTATGACTTCAACGCGAAAGAGGACACGACCGTGAGCAATGAGGAGACGAACGGCCGGGTTGCGGTCATCACCGGTGCGTCGTCGGGGATCGGCGAGGCGACCGCCCGCGCGCTGACGGCCGACGGGCACCGCGTCGCGTTGCTGGCGCGGCGTCTAGATCGCATCCAGGCGCTGGCCGGTGACCTGGGCGACGGCGCCGTCGCTATCGAGGCCGACGTCACCGACCGCGAATCACTCCTCGCCGCCTCGCAGCGCGTCCGGGCCGAGCTTGGCGGCGTCGACATTCTGGTCAACAACGCCGGCGTGATGCTGCTCGGGCCGTTCTCCGCCGAGCTCTCGGGCGACTACCGCCGGATGATCGAGACGAACCTGTTGGGCGCGATCACGACGACCGCGGTGTTCCTCGAGCAGCTCGTCGCCGATGGCGGCGGGGACCTGATCAACCTCTGCTCGGTGGCCGGCCGGACCGCGCGAGCGGGCAACGCGGTGTACGCGGCGACTAAGTGGGGGATGAACGGCTGGTCGGAGTCGCTGCGCCAGCAGCTTCAGCCCGAGGTGCGCGTGATCGTGATCGAGCCCGGTGCCGTCGCGACCGAGCTCACCGACCACATCACCGACGCCGAGAGCAAGGCGGCCGTCGAGCAGATGTATGAGACGACCGCGATCGCCGCTCAGGACATCGCCGAGATCATCTCCTTCGCCGTCTCGCGGCCGCGCACCGTGTCGCTCAACGAGATTCTGGTCCGCCCCACCGCGCAGGCGCTGTGAGCCCGACACCAACGGTACGAGAGGAATGAACCCACCATGACCGCCACTACAACCCCGATCCTGGAACTGAACAACGGCGTGCAGATGCCTGCCCTCGGACTCGGCGTGTTCCAGACGCCGCCCGACGAGACCCGGGACGCCGTACGCGCCGCCCTCGAGCTGGGGCACCGACACATCGACACTGCCGCGGCCTACGGCAACGAGCGCGAGGTCGGCGAGGCGGTGCACAGCTTCGATCTGCCCCGGTCGGAGGTGTTTCTGGAGACCAAGGTCTGGATCAGCGACTACGGATACGACGAGACCTTGCACGCCTTCGAGAAGAGCGCTCGCAAGCTGGGCGTCGAGCAGATCGACGTGCTCATCCTGCACCAGGCGCTGCCCTCGGCGTTCGACCGGACCCTGGAGGCCTACCGTGCCCTCGAGAAGCTGCTCGCCGACGGCGACGTCCGCGCGATCGGGGTCAGCAACTTCATGGTCGAGCATCTCACGACCCTGCTCGAGCACGCCACGGTGGTGCCGGCGGTCAACCAGATCGAGTGCCACCCCTACTTTCAGCAGCGAGACGTGCAGCAGTTCGGCGCCGAGCACGGGATCCTCACGCAGGCGTGGTCACCGATCGGCGGCATCACCTTCTACCGCGACGGTAGCCACGGCAGTACCCTCGACGATCTGGTCATCGGAGACATCGCCACCGCCCACGACAAGACCCCGGCCCAAGTGATGCTGGGCTGGGGTCTGCAGCACGGCCGCTCGGTCATCCCGAAGTCCACCAAGCCAAGCCGCATCGCAGAAAACATCGACGTGTTCGCCTTCGAGCTGACCCAGGGCGAGATGGCGTCGATCGACGGGCTGGACACGGGCCGCCGCGGCGGTCCCGAGCCCGGCGCAATCACCTTGGAGACATTCGGCCGCGAGATCCCGGAGGCCTAAAGCACGATGGAATACCGCCCCCTCGGACGCACCGGGATTCAAGTCTCAAAGCTATGCCTCGGCACGATGATGTTCGGCGCCTGGGGCAACTCCGACCACGACGACTCGATCCGCATCATCCACGCCGCGCTGGATGCCGGAATCAATTTCGTGGATACCGCCGACGTCTACTCCGCCGGCGAGTCCGAGGAGATCCTCGGCAAGGCATTAAAGGGCCGTCGCGAGAACATCGTGCTTGCCACGAAGTTCTTCATGCCGATGGGCGACGATCCCAACCAGCGCGGCGGCTCGCGCCGCTGGATCATCACCGAGGTCGAGAACTCCCTCAAGCGGCTCGGCACCGACTGGATCGACCTCTACCAGGTGCACCGACCCGACCCCGAAACCGACGTCGAGGAAACCCTCAGCGCGCTGACCGACCTCGTCCGGCAGGGCAAGGTCCGCTACATCGGCTCCTCCTCCTACTCGGCCGGCGAGATCGTCGAAGCACAGTGGACCGCGCGCGCCCGCAACCTCCAGCGCTTCCGCACCGAGCAGCCGCCGTACTCGCTACTCGTCCGTGGCATCGAGCTCGACGTGCTCCCAACCGCCCGGCGGCACGGCATGGGCATCCTCACCTACAGCCCCCTGGCCGGCGGCTGGCTGTCCGGCCGCTGGAGCGCGCAAGCAACGCTCACCTCGCCCGCCAGGCAGCGACTCGTCGCCCGCTTCGACATGACGCTGCCCGAAAACCGGCGCAAACTCCAGGCGACCGAGGCGCTCGGGGGCGCTGGCCGACGAGGCCGGCCTATCGCTCATCGACCTGGCCATCGCCTTCGTGGTCAACCACCCTGCCGTGACCTCAGCGATCATCGGACCGCGGACGATGGAGCAACTCGACAGCCAGCTGCCCGCCGCCGATGTGACCCTCGACGCCACCCTGCTCGATCCCATCGACGAAATCGTCCGGCCAGGCGTCAACATCAACCCCGCCGACACGAGCTACGACGAGCAGGTACTACAAGCACGCCTCCGACGGCGGTAGCCAGTCCGCGGCTGACCGCGCAACCGCGCCGCCGCCGCCCAGCGGCAGTTGCGCGCCACACACAAAGCGAGACTCGGACACAAACGCCTCACCTCCCTGCTCCTCGCCTCTATGCGCGTACGCTGGAATCGTTAGCCACGGGCCTGTCCGCCGGCTAGCACAGGCCGACGGCTGACGATTGCTCTGCTCGCCTGAGAAGGCCGAGGTCGGCGTGTGCTTCGCCACGGCTGCAGCAACGGCGGCGGGCGACTGCTCCGCCCGGGAAGCAGTAGCGCGGAATCTTCTCGCGACTGCTCCGCACTGAAGGAGTGGTACGCCCTCACGACTCCTCGCGTGGCAAAGGCATAGCGAGGCCGGAGCAGCCGCGAGAGCCGAAGCAGTCGTGGCGCGCCCAGGCCCGGCAGGCCTGGATGTGGGCGAACTCGCAAGTCGCGTTCATCCTAAGAGACGCAGTGATCTGCCTATGTAAATCGCGGGCGTTGCCCCAATCGACTAACTGCCTCTGCAGAAGCGCAGCTGCTTGACCTCAGACTTCTGCACCGACCCGACCGCTAGCCGCGAGCCTGCAAGCACCGATGCGCGGCTTTGGCGAGTTGCGGGTCGCGCATCGGCTTCGGAGCCAGGCCCTGCATTCGTGCGGGCGTGGGCGTCGCGGAGTGCTTCGCTGCTGTTCGTGATGTGTTCGGTCCCCGTTCGCATCCGGGGGCTGGAGTGACGATCGGGCTCGCGGGGCCATTCAGAACGTCTGGTTCAGCCACGTTCGGCTCCTAATAGGCGCCGGTGCCTGTGTAGCGGTCGATCGCTATCGCGAGGCCGCCTTGGAACCAGTAGTCGCCGATCGCCGGAATGACATCACCGTCCACTGGTCCCGCTCGGCGACAGTCTTCGTCGCAGCCGGGCTCGCGCTCGCCATCTGGGCGCCACAACCACCATCGCGCGCCAGCTACGGCGCTCAGAGTCCACCACCGGATCGGGGCTCTGGGCGACCTGCACCGACGCTGAAGCCGAGACGGACCGAACGGGTTCTTGACGCTTGCCCTGGGAAGAGATATGGAATGCGCGTCTAGTAACACGTCGGCTCCAGACCCGGGTCGTGAGCGGGGTGTGAGACCCAACCAGTGGAGGTACCAGATGGCCGAGCTATCAGCACCCCCGGAGGGGATTGTCCTGGCCCACTTCATCGTCTCGGACGATGTCGAGCGCTCGCGGCGCTTCTACACCGAAGTACTCGGCGGCAGGGTGGCCTACTCCGGCCCGGGAGGGCTGACCTACGTCGCGCTATCGAACAGCTGGATCATCATCAACGTCGGGGGAGGCCCGACCGACGACAAGCCGGAGGTGACCCTCCAGACGCCATCCGATCCCGACCGGGTCAGCAGCTTCCTCAACATCCGCGTCAAAGACATCGCGACCGTGTATCCCGAATGGAGCGCCCGAGGTGCGCAATTCCTGAGCCGCCCAAACAGCACCCGTACGAGACGCGCTGCTACATCCGCGATCCCGACGGCCACATCATCGAAGTGGGGCAGACCACGGACCCAGAAGGGGACTGGGAGCCCGCTCACTGGCCATCGAGTACGCCCCCAGGGGGGCTTGTGCTGACCCGCTTCATCGTCGCAGACGATGTCGAGCGCTCTCGGCGCTTCTACACCGAAGTACTCGGCGGCCGCGTCGTCTTCTCCGGAGAGTCCGGACTGCCGACGAACGTCGCACTATCCAATAGCTGGATCGTCATCAGCGTGGGCGGCGGGCCGACCGACGACAAGCCGTCGGTCACCCTCCAGACGCCACCCGATCCTCACCGGGTCAGC
>DASPPG010000206.1:0-15567 GCA_035625625.1 Solirubrobacteraceae bacterium | reverse complement strand
GCTGCTCCCTTGTCGCGCTGAGCGAGCATGCACGAGCAGCTCGTCGCGGAGATCGTGCCGCCAGCGGCGGCGACCCATACGCTTGTTGAGTCCCCGAGACCGTGTGGTGCAGCGTCGCTGAGCGCGTGCGACGTGGTCAATCAGTCGATATTTTCCGACGGTCCGTCCGCTTCCTTCTCTTTGCGCCGACGCTCGGCGTCCCGAGCCCGATCCTCGAGGAGGAACGTCCCGACTTCCTCGGCTTGCTGGTGAAATGGGGTGAGAGTGTCAAGCATTGGGTGCTCCTCTCGGTGTTGTAATGCCGCGCTCGGGTGCGAGAGCGCCGTTCAACCATGTAGTCGTCCGCGCTGCCGCGACCCTGAAGCGGTGCCCCCGGTGAGGGACGAGCTACGGCACGGGCCGGCGGGTTGCGCAGGCTGGCTTCCAGCGTTCGCCGTCGCAGTGTCCCGGTCCAAGCGCGACTTCATGCGTTTCGTGGACACACCGCCGTTGTGTTGATGAGCCGATGGCGCCGGAGGCGCCCTTTTCGGCGAGTCGAGAACGCCTGGCTCCCGTCGCTCGCACTATCGCATTCATGTTCTCGGAGGTGCCGAGGTCGCTTGCGCTTCGGCGCCTTATGTGCAGGTGGTTTGTGAACGTGCCGTGGTTGCTGGGGATTGACGTCCTTCACATGTGATCGACGTCGCCCGGCGGCTCTCTTGGCCTAACGCGCTGAAGACGTACGGGACATAAACGACCGAAGTCGGTCGCGGATCGGAGAACGACAACGGCGGACCTGGAGAAGACAGGCACGGCCACCGCTGCGACGACGCGGTATGCGGTGCGGTGGGGGACGCTCTGGCCGCACGGACAACTGAGGAGCGGTGCAACGCGTCCGTCCGGCTGATCCGCCTGGTCGAGGCGGCCCGAGCACGGGCGAGCTTCCAGGCCGGGTACTTCGCACCGCTCGCCGTGCTGATGAACGCGTCGCGCTTGGACACGTCGTTCACGTCGATCACAGCCTCAGGTAACGGGCGCGACAAGCACTCAAAAGGCCCGTTCGTTCACGTCATTCACGGTCCCGCAACACCTGCACATAAGGCGACGATCCACAAGTCCAGCTTCAGGCCGGTTGGCGGTTCGGCCGGCGATCGCATCGGTCCATTCCGGGCGCGGCGACGGAGGCAGATAGGCACGACCCCTGTGCGCCGGCAGCGCATAGGTACGAACCCGGACTCGGACGCCCTGCGGCCGACCTGCTTCCGGCGAGATCAGCACCCAGTAGGATTTCTCGCGGGACTTGACTGAAGCACCATCGTCTGCAGCCTGCCGCCCAGACGTAGAAGCGCTTCCGCCAAGGGAGAGGAGCCGCACGAAACGCGCCCAGGCCCTTGCAGAGCGACGTCGAGTCCGGACCGAGGCGAGCCGACGGTACGAAGCGCACAGCGCGCGGCTACCGCTGCGTGCGACCAGGGTCGAAGCGTCGAGGCGCTTCGCGCCAGTGTGCCGGACATATGTATCAGCGGGAGCTCGTTCGGCTCTCCCTCGTAATGCAATCCACCGCCTGCGAGGCAGGCCGATGGGTAGAAGAAGGAGGCAACTTTGTCAGTCACGCAACCCCCGGCGCTGCGCATTCCTATCACAAACAGCAGCGCGAACGGCGACTACACGGCGCAGATCGCAGTCGGGAGTGCTCAGACCCCGGCGAACGTCATCCTTGATACGGGCAGCAGCACGCTCGCCGTCGTGCCTACGGTGTATGACCCAAGCAGCGACGCGCACGTGCAGGCGACACCGCTGGCACAAGATGTCATCTACGGAACCGGCGGGTGGACCGGCCCTGTCCTGCAGACGCAGGTGACGATGGGAAGTGCTGGGGCGTCCGCGACCGTCGACGCCTATATCGCCGTGACGAGCGATGATCAGCCCGGCGACTTTGGCCAGGCAGACGGGATCATGGGCCTCGCCTTCAATGCGCTCAACAGCGCTTACAACCTCGAGTCCTACCTCCAGGAGCAGGGTGCCCAGCAGGACGTAACGTATCCCTGGCCGTTCCAAGTCGCCGGTTCGCGCGCCGCGATCGAGCAGTTTGGCACGTTCCTCTCCCGGATGCCCGAGGAGGACCTCCCGCCCTATTTCACGGCGCTCGGGGCAGCTGGCGTCACGCGGAACATCTTCGCTTTCTACACGCGGCGATCGGTGCCGAGCGCGACAAACGAGCAATTGAACAGCGGATTCTTCATCCTCGGCGGAGGACCAGAGCAGTCCGACTTGTACACCGGCGAATTCGTCGACGTCAAGGTGGTGGACGACCTGTGGTACAACACGAATCTGCTGTCGGTGCAGGTCGGCCAAGGCAACACGGTGGCGGTGCCGCAACTGAGCGCGAAGGATGCCAAGACGGCGATCTCCAACTCGATCGTCGACAGCGGGACCAACAGCCTCTATCTCTCCGCTAAAGTCTTCGATGCGCTCATGTCAGGGTTCCAAGCGCTACCGGGCTCGTTCGTGGAGACGATCCAGAGCGCCGGGCAGCAGGGTGGAGTTCCAAACGATTCTCTGAACCTGGAAGACTGGCCCAATATCACATTCGCGCTCGAGGGTGCCACCGTCGATAGTGTGCCCCTCACCTGCAGTCCCTCCACCTATTGGCAACTGGACGCGCCGAACGCTGGGGTCGCGCAGTTCATGATCTTCTCTTCGCCGATGCCGCAGTCGATCCTGGGTCTCCCGCTGATGAACAACTACTACACGGTGTTCGATCGCACACAGAACCCGTACGGCGCCATCCGGTTCGCTGCGATCGCGGCGCCGAGCTAACAGACGGCCGACTTAGGCTAATTAATTAACTACGTCACCGTCGATGCATCATCAGGTGACCAAGTATGGATCAGCTACGCGAGGCTCGCCATGCCGGATTTGGTAACTACAGGTTACCGGCAAATCGGGACGCGGTGAGGAATGCTTGCAGCCACTCGCGTACGAGCGCCACGACCTCGTCGACGCTAGCTGCCGCCTAGGTCGTCTCCTCGCCGGGGGAGATGTCGAGCGTCTTGGTTAGCCGTGCGCGGATTGCGCCCGGTGGCCCCTCGATCCAGATCCGGACGACCATGACGCCCGCGCGGTCGGGGCCGGGAAGCATCGCGCAGGGATTTCAACGGGTGGGCGTCATTGAACCGTCACCGCATTCGCGCGAGGCACGCAACACGCAGGTCGGGAGCCGACCGACGTGGCCGTGTCGAAACACCGCTGGCAACGCGGCGGGCAGACCATGTTTGCGTCGTGGAAACCGGGCAAGGTCGCCTGGGGGAGCCGGAGCAGTATGGGCCATGGCTGGCGCCGCTATCAGTCTTCGTAGACGAGAAGCCTGGGAGAAAGCTGCGCCGTCAGACGCCCGGCTCGCGCAGACCCGTCTCTGGGGCCACGCAGGTCTGGCGGGGTGACGACGGTATCCTTTGTCGCGCGGGAAACGGGAATACTGCGGACGATCGCATCCGTCCTTGGGCGCGACAGTCGGCCCGCGAGTGGTTTGGCGACCAAGGACGTGTCCGCGATCCAGCTCGGTGCCGGCCAGAGGCGCATGATGGGGTTCGTCCCGCGCGTGGGTTGCGCGGTGCCGCTGTTGAGCGACGGGAGACCTCTCGGCCTGCGTTCTGGCGTCAGCAGCGGAATGCACCCGCGTAGTCTTCGGTCGAGGGTGTGGTCAGTCGGCACTTTAACTCGCCAGTATCTGGCGAAACCAGAGCAGCGCGGCTTCTCCGTCTTTGCGGGTGACGTCGTCCACGGATCGGCTATGCCGAATTCCATTGCGCAGCTCAGCGAGCTGCCCGAAGCGGCTCGCAAGCTGCTCCTTGCTCCCAAAAGAGCACCTGGAACTGCGGCCAAAGCAATTTGCTCGTGATCGTGTCTTGTAGCTCCCGAAGATCGAAGTACTCGAGCCTGCCGGCGAGCGACTCGAAGTGTCCGGCGTCAAAAGCGGGATTCTTCCTGGCCGCTGTCTCTAGGCGATCCTTCACCTTCTCATTGACGTGCGACGGGACCACGTTGGGATCGGCGTTCAACCGCTCAAGGACGACGCCGCGCAAGGCGAGGTCGACTTCCTCGAGTTCAGCATCCAGGTCGCGTAGATCCGGCGGCACATCGAGTCGGTCTTTGACGAGGAGGTCCGCGATCGCATGCACGATCGTCCTCTGACGCTCGGTGAGGAACTCCTCGAAATTGTCCGGCCCGAATGGGTCGCGCAGCAGGATGTCGAAGGCGGCGGGCGAGATCAGGTGCGTCTCTAGCGTGGTGCGGACAGCCGTCTCGCCATTCGCCTCGATCAGCTCGGGGAGGTACTCGTTCGGAAGACGATCACCGATTACGTGGCGGTTCGTTTCCGCCGTGAGGGGGGTTCGGTTGAGGATCGTGTCGATTCTTGTGCCGACTCCCGCCTGCTTACCCCAATCCTTGGGAACGATGTGGTGGTCATCGAGGTCGCCATACTGGGGGACCGTCCCGGCTGTCCAGTCGCGAGCGCCGTTCATGACGAGTAGGTTAAAGATGCCGTTGTAGACCGAGGTTCCGCGTCTTATCTCTCTGCGGAGATCCAGGACGTGAACACGCGCTCGGAACTCCGCCAGAAGCGATGGTTCGAGCGTGTCGTCGGTGAACCAGGCGGTGACGTCGAGAAAGTCGCGAGCTGCCGTAGACTCGACCGAGCCGGAGTAGCGCGCCGTGAAGACGCTCGCCCAGTACCAGTGGCGGATCTTGCGCTGTGCGGCGAGCCGTTCCGCCGGCGAGAGTCTGGAGGCTTGGACCTGAAGCGCTGCGAACGCGGGAATGATCGAGACGTACGGCAGATAAGACGATGAGATCGCCCCGAACTCCTGTGGATGGCGGAGAAGGGCGATGGCCTTCTCGATTGCCTGGACCGCTTGGTTCCAAAGCGCCCGGAACGCGTCCGAGTCGGACACCAGGATTTGCTGCTTCAGCGCTCCGCCTGGCTCTCGAACGGTCTTCTTTTGGCCGGGGAGTAGGTACTAGAGGTACTTCGGCGAGCAGTACGCCTGGCTCAGGATCGGCATCACCTGGAGGATCTAGACATTCATCTTGTCGCTCTCGACGAACTCGAGCCTCGGCGCCGCGTTGCGCCACATCTGTTTCAGTTGAAGGCCCTTGGGCTTGACGAGCGCGTTGATCAGGTCGAACACGTCGAGGCGGACGCCCCTGCTATTGACCTGGGTGAAGATGTCGCAGACCTTGTCGATTGCGAGCTCGCGATCGAGCTCGACGTAGGCGATTTGGTACTGCTCGGTGATTCCCTTTAGGTGCTCGCCGAACTCCCGAGCGTCGGTCGCGTGACGTCGCGCCACATCGGCCTCCCCCGACTGGGCAGCCTCGGCCTTCTGGAGCCAATGGGCCTCGTACGCTTGAACCCAGTTAGGAAGCTCCCATCCGCCGGCCCCGACGACTGCCAGCGGGAACATGTGGCTCTCGAACTGAGCTGTCGTGTGACCGAGTAGGTTGATGCCTCGGCGCGTCCAGTCATAGTCAAAAGCATCGTCATACGCACCACCCATAAAGCGATCAACCCTGATGAAGTAGAGGTAGCGATTGCGGCGATTTGGAGCCGACGCATCGGGCGCCCTAAATGCGTAGTACATGGCTGTAAGACGCTGCTGGCCGTCGAGGACGATGTGTTCGGGGGAGCCCCCGTTTCCTTCGAACCCGTAGATGTGCTCGCAGGCAAGCGCAATGAAGTTCTCCTCCTTGCCCTTCCAGAGCAGGAGACTCCCGATGAAGTAGTCCAGGAAGATCGAGCGCATCAGATCCCGGATGTCCCACGGCTCCCACTCGAACTCGCGCTGGAAGTCCGGGATGACGAACCGGCCTTCCTTGAGACGGCCGATCAGCGTGCTCAGGCTGACGTGGTCTGGTTTCTGGGCGTCCTTCACTGGCGTGCAAGCTTGTTCCGAGCGGACGCAAATTTCCCACACACAGTCACCCCGCCGATGCCACCTCGCCTCCACGTCATCAGGGGGCAGGCTCGGTCGCCTAGTCCTCCGTGACCAGGCGAACCGCAACCGGCATTGGCCACCGCGGGATCGCAACGCGCGAATGCCGAAGCCCACCCCTGGCCGCCTACGTACGGCCGTGGACGAAAACCGAGCGGGCCTGGTGCGGGACTCGTCGGCTTCTGCTTTCGCGTGGTCAGGCCGCGTCGGGCGCGCCGCCACCCGCCGGCTGCAGACGACACGCCGAGGGAGAAGCGCGCACTCGCAGGCGATGCCCAGCATCTACTCATGCGCCGACGCTGGGCGCACGACCCCCGACGGCATTGTCGATCCGCCTCGGCGGGGCCGTGCAGTCCTCGCAGCGCGATCGCTTATCTCCGCTGGCCTCCGCTGGCCCGCAAGCGTCTTTGGCGACGCTTGGATCGCAGGCGTCTCTCGCCTGCCAGCCGCCGTCCGCCCGCTTTGTGCCGATCCATGGCTCAGCGAGGCCGCGACGAGTGCGCGGCCTCACTGCACGCTGGCGTTGCTGGGAAACCGTCGGCGATCAGTGTTCTGACAGGAGCTGCCGACTAGCAGGGATCATCGGTTCGGGTCGCTGGTGGACGGCTTGGATGATCTCGGTGTTGTCGATGCCGCGAAGGTATCGCGACGTGATCGCGAGGTCGGCGTGACCGAGCTGGCGTTGGATCACGATCAGCGAGATCCCCTCGCGGGACATCTCGACTGCATGCGCGTGCCGGAGCTGATGCGGCGCGAACCGGCGACGGACAGCGGCTGCGCGCGCGGCGTGGTGCAGCTGTTCGCGGATGCCCGCCGGTGCGCACGGCCGGCCGTGTGTCGGTCCGCGTAGGACGCAGAACAGTCGTCCGACCGGCAGTGTCGTGCGCAGCTCGAGCCACGGCTCTAGGTGCGACCACGCCCAGCGGTCCATTCCGACCTCGCGGCGCTTATCGCCCTTACCGTGGCGCACGAGCAGGGCCCCTCGGTCGTGGTCGAGGTCGGTCTCGTTGAGCGCCAGCGCCTCGCTGATCCGCAACCCGGCGCGCCAGAGCACGACGATCACGCCGCGCAGCCTGACACCGTCGGGACCATCTCCGGCGGCGCGCATAACCCCGATGATCTCCTCTACGGTCGGCGGGTCCGGCGGATACCGAAGCCCTTTGTTGTGGGGCGGAACGCCTCGGTGAAAGCTGGACGTGGTCGCTGGCGAGCGGCGCCGGCCAGCGCGATCCAGCAGTGGGATGGATTCCACGACGTCCTCCTATGGACGATGGTTGGCACGAGCATCGTCCACGTGCCGAGCTGACGCCTCGGCGACCACTCCCAGACGTCAGGCAGCCGGTCGGGCCAGTCGTTGCCACCTGACATCCCGGCTCGTTGATCCGACTACGTGGGACGTCGCCGAAGGACCCGTGAGCGGTGCTGGCAGCAGGCGAAGCCATCGCTTGGTTGACGGCTGCGCGGACCAGGCGTCATGAGGCGCCCGGCGGTCGCGGGGACAGCGGATTCACGCGAAAGCGCAAGCGCGAGTGCGGGTGAGGGATGTACTCGCATATCGAGGTGGAAGGGCCGTGGCCGCCTGAGTTCACGGTCGCGATGAGGTCGTCGAGCCATCACACGGGCGTGGGTGTCCACCCGTAGCTCATCCGATCGGATCGTGAACCGGTGCTGGGGTCAGTCGTGGAGGAGTAGCGTCGCGCCCAGCTTGGCTGCCAGGCCCTTTCCTCCCTGACGCATGACGACGTCGTGGTTCCACGAGAACGCGGGCCTCGCGAGGGACCCGAGAACGTTCATCCACCGTTTCGTCGTGCGGACGCGCCAGTCGTAGACCACGGCAACGCCCTCTCCCTCGTGCAATCGCCAAGTGCCCACGCCCTCAAGCTGGCCCGAGGCGTACCCCTCAATCAGGTAAGGGCGCTTGACGCGCGTGACTCGCAGGTCGAAGCCGATCGAGTAGGGCAGCACGCTGCGCCAGGTGAGGTGGTCGAGTTCACCGACGCCGATCTCATCACCTTCTTAACACCTCAACGCTGACCACCCCTTTCCACCAGCGAGGGTACCCCGGCGAGTCGTTAAGGACATCAAACACCGCCTCGATCGGCGCGTCCATGCACCACGTCGTCAGGAACTGATAGTCCGCCACGAGCACGCCTCTCTGTTCCGTTGGCCACGGTGGATCCCAACCCTAACGCTGCTCGCGGGACGACACCATCGATAAAAGCCAGCTGTCGAGGGTCCGCGATGTCGGAGGGCACCGCCACAGCGGAACTTGCGTTTTGCGCGAGGAGCACTCGTCGGCACCGCGGTCTTTGCTGATGGGCCCCTAGTCGCCGAGGCGATCACCGGAGCGAACTGCGGCGAAGCACGAAAGGAATCATCCGCCGCCGGGTCGGCAGAGCCGAAGTGGGCAAGTCGATAGAGCGGGCGGGCCGCTGGCATGCACCGAATTGAACAGCGTGAGGAAAGAAGAACCGCCGTCAGGGTTCGAGGCTGGGTGGTTGGTCGTGCTCTGGGCACCGGTGTCGCTGCGCCAGCAGGATTGCGGTTATCAGACCCGGCCGATAACCGCAATCCAGGGCGGCGTCGGTTACTAGGCTTCTACCCAGCCCGCGCATCCGGCCACGCGACGGGAGTACCGGGTTGTCGGACAGACGTAGCCGGCGCAGCCTCCAATAAATGTCCGCCTCATCATTGTCTCCTTTGCATCAGGGAAAGCCAGCGCCTGGGGCCAGGCCCGTGCTATCCAGCTTGCGGTTGTTCATCGTTGCATCGCCCCCTTGGATGTCGTCGACATAAAGCGCACTACGCGTGCCGGGTGATAACGGTTCGCGGTCGGGCGCCAGCGTTCTGGGCTTCCAAGCCGCGGCAGAAATTGTGTGAACGGTGTGGGCGCAGGGATCCCGCTATCTGCTGCAGAAAACGAGACCAGCCACCGCCGGCTTGGAGATAATGGGCATCTTCAGATAGAAGAAGAGATCTCCGCGCCGAGGCGGGTAACCGGGTGCATCTCGAGGCGGTGGCGGATCCCGCGCAACGCGCGGAAACCGCGCATGTCGGCAACGACTGCTTTGTTGCTCGTCGGACCATCAACCGGGCGAGCGCAAAGGCGACCAAACGCGGGCCCGGCCCGGTCGACTGCTTGCTCGTCGGCGGCTAACGCGGTCCTTTCGCGGAGCCCCGGTTGTTCGCCATAGCAGTGCCCTTCGCGGCTGAAACGCAAGAGCGATACTAACCAGTCGCTTGCTTTCCGCGCTGAACAGGGGACGCCGCACAAGTCGCGCGGCCCTCGTCGAGAAGCAAATGCAGATCAGGCTGGTACACCCGCAGCGCGGGTCGTTGGGTGCTGCTTGGCCGGCGCGCGCCAGCGGGCGATCGTTACCTCAGCGTTTACAGGTGAGTCCCTGATCCCACCCACGGCGCCGCGGTGACGAAGCTCCCATCGAGCTCTCGCGCACGCGGCGCGCCGGCGAGCGCGAGTGCGACGTCGAACTCGGTGAGCAGTATCTCGAGGACCCGCTGCGCCCCGTAAGCACCGCCGACCGCGAGGCCCCAGACAACGGGCCGGCCCACCATCACCGCGCGGGCGCCGAGGGCTAGCGCCTTGACCACGTCAGTCCCGCGGCGAATACCTCCATCGACGAGGACATCGAGCTGACCACCGACCGCTTCGACGATCGCAGGCAGAGCGTCGGCACCCGCGAGCACGGTATCCAGCTGGCGGCCACCGTGGTTAGAGACCACGATGCCGCGAGCGCCGTGATGGACCGCCCGTTGCGCGTCCCCGGGCGTAAGGATCCCCTTCACGAGCACGGGCAGTGGTGTCTCGGCTGCGAATCGCTCGATATCTTCCCAAGTCAAGCCGGGGTCGATCAGGTTCACGAAGTCCAGCGGAGTCATCACGCTCTTCGCGCCCACCGCGGCAGCGGCGGAGGTGACGAGCTCGACAGTCTCCTCGCCACGCCGGAGCGCAGATCGCGCTCACGTACGCCGGTCAGCGGGAGATCGACGGTTACCACGAGCGCCTCGTAGCCGTACTCAACCGCCGTCTGCATGAGTTCGCGACTGACACCCCGGTCGCGGAACACGTACAGCTGAAACCAACGCCGGCTCTCCGGCACCGCCTCGGCAAGTTCGGGCGCGCTCGTCGTCGCGAGTGTCGAGAGGCACATCGGCGTATTGGTCGCTGCGGCTGCCCGAGCGGTGCCAATCTCCCGCTCCTGGTGGGCGAGTCCCTGAAAGGCCATCGGCGCAACGATCAAGGGATGCGCAAGCTCCTGCCCGAGCACCGTCACACTCGCATCGCGTTCGCCAACGCCGACGAGCATCCGGGGGCAGATCGCCAAGCGCCGCCACGCTGCGATGTTGTCCCGCGCGGTGATCTCGTCGCCTGCGCCTCCGGCGAAGTAGCCAAATGGACCGTCTCGTAGCCGCTCCCCGGCCGCACGCTCGTAATCGGACAGAGACACCAGCGGCCTGGGGTCAAACACGGAGTCGAGATCGGCAACCATCGGCGGAGCGGACCGGAGCGCGAGTATCCCACAAAACCCGGAGTAATCCAGGGAGCGAAGCTTGCGCAAACGCCATCTGTAAGCGGGAGATCCACCACGCCACCGTCGTGGCCCAACAGGCGTCGAAGAGTACCGCTGGGGGTCGACGCTGCCTTCGCCTCCGCTGGCAGGACCGGGCGTGACCCATCGTGTCCCGGAAGGGCCAGTGAGCTGGTACGCTCGGAGGTGGCTGCTTTGCTGGCCGAGCGCGAGACCGCCGAGCTTGGCGTTGAACCCCTGCGATTCGTCCCGACGAAGAGTATCGGCTGACGAGATCGGCCCTTCGCCGGCTCTCGCATCTAGGCCGAGTAGCCGTGAAGCATCGTCCGCTGTATCGGTGCGGTCGTGCTCTGTGAGGTTGGCCGAGAGGCGGTGGAGCGCGCCCGCCTGGTGACTGGCCCGGTCCTGATGTGTTCACCGGCTGAGATACCGCCGGGGTGACGCCGCTCGGAACCTGGCGAGAGCCGCGCCGCCGAGGCTAGGATGTTTGCCGTGCCAGCTGAGTGGTGAGTTGCGCGGCCTGTTCGCGGAAGGCTGCGACGTTTCGTAGTTTGACGTTCTCGTATCCGCGCACCATCTCGGCGAGTTCGCAGATCGCGGTGACGGTGGGGGTATCGGTGGCGATGCTCGGCAGGGCATTTCGTACGAGGTCGCGGTACTCGCCCGGAAGCGCGCGTTCGAGTTGGCGCATCTGCGTGTAGCCGAATGGGTCGAACGGGGTGCCGCGGAGGAAGCGCATCCGGTGGAGGAGCGCAAGGGGTATGTCGAACCAGCGGCCCACCGACACTTTGCGGTTCATTCCGATCGCGCGCAGGATCGGTGGTTGGAGCTTGTAGCGGATGCGCGCCCCATCGCCGAACTGTGCGGCGATCCGCCGCCGTTCGGCCGGGTCAAGGTGCAGGCGGGCGACCTCGTACTCGTCCTTGTAGGCCATCAGCTTGTGCAGGCCGCGGGCCACGGCCTCGCTCACCTTGGTACCGCCGGTCTCGCGCTCCTGGTCGAGGACCTCCGCGAGGAAATCGGCGTATTCCTGCGCGTAGCGGCGGCCTTGGTAGCCGATGAGGTCATCGACTCTTACGAGCACCAGCCGCTGGAGCTCTGAGCCAGGCTGCGCGCGCACGCGCTCGGCGATCCGGCGAGCGTCCGGACGCACCTGTTTGGTCGCCGTCTGCGCCTGGCTGACTTGTGCGACCGCATCCGGACTTGCGACCACCGCGCGCCCCCAATGGAATGCGGCGACGTTCCGCTGTACGGCGGCGCCGTTCAAGCGATAGGCCTCCTTGACAGCTCGTAGGGAGAGCGGGATGAGGCCGAGTTGCCATGCGGCGCCGAGGACGATGCTGTTGGCTGGCATGCGATCCCCGAACAGCACGTCCGAGAGGGCCGCCGCGTCGAGGTACACATTGCGATCAGCGCGGGTGACGCGCTCGATCGCCTCGATCCCGTCATTGAGCGCACCAAAGCGCGCAGTCGGGTCGCCGATCATGTCGGCGGTCGGAGCCTGGTAGGTGGAGACCACCGCGATCGTTCGCTGGGGGTCGGCCTTCTGCAGATTGGCAGGATCGACAGCGGTAATCACATCGAATGCGAGGTAGCCGTCGACGGCACGCGATGGCGCGCGACTGGCACGCACCTCGTCGTCAGCCCGCAGGAAACGGACGTCCGAGACGACTGGCCCGCCCTTCTGGGCCAGCCCGGTCTGATCGAGCCCTACGGCCCGTTTGCCGTCGAGCATCGCGGCCATGCTCAGCACCTGGGAGATCGTCACGACCCCCGTCCCCCCGATGCCGATGAGTCTCAGAGTGAACTCGTCATTTGTGGGCTGAGCGTACGGTTCGGGCATACCCGCCGGGGGCGCTGGGACATCCCGCTGCTGTCTGCCGCCCGGGACGACCTCGAGAAACGACGGGCAGTCGCCGTCAACACACGAGTAATCCTTATTGCAGGAGGACTGCTCGATCCGGGTCTTGCGTCCGAACTCGGTCTCGGCGGGCAAGAGCGAGATGCAATGAGACTTCTGTCCACAATCTCCACAGCCCTCGCAGACGCGCTCGTTGATGAACACTCGCTCGGGCGGATCTTGAAGCTTGCCGCGCTTACGTAGGCGTCGCTTCTCGGCCGCGCACGGTTGGTCATGAATGAGCACCGTCAGCCCCTCAACCCGACGAAGCTCCTCCTGCGCGGCCATGAGCTCAGACCGTGGACGGACCTCGGCGATATCGGCGAGCCACGCGCCGCGGTAGCGCTCCGGGTGGTCCGTCGTGACGATGATCCGGCGCGCGCCCTCGATCTGCAACCAACGCGTGAGTTCCGGAACCGGAATCGCGCCCGGCACCTGCTGCGCCCCGGTCATCGCGATCCCGCGGTTGTACAGGATCTTGAAGGTGATGTTCACTCCGGCCGCCGCCGCCGCGCGGACGGCAAGCGACCCCGAATGGTGAAACGTGCCGTCGCCGAGATTCTGGAACATGTGCGGTGTCGACACGAACGGCGCCTGGCCGATCCATTGCACCCCCTCCCCCCCCATCTGCGTGATGCCGACCAGGGTCCCCTTCCCTTCGGGGTGCCCGAGCGCCATGGCGTGACAGCCGATACCAGCGCCAACGAGCGCATCGTCCGGCGCATCGGTCGAGCGGTTGTGCGGACACCCAGAGCAGAAACACGCCAGCCGCGACGGCGTGCCGGGCGCCACCGCGGGAGCTGGCGAGCTCAGCTGCTCGAGGCGAAGGCGGATCGACTCAACATCGCCCCTGGCCAAGAGCCGTGGGCCTATGGCGCGCGCGATCGTGTCGATCTCGACCAGACCGCTGGCTGGCAGGAGCTCCTCACCGTGCTCATCACGCTTGCCGAGTACCCGAGGCCGCTCGGCGAGATCATAGAGCGCATCGCGCACGCCGATCTCGACGAACGGTCCCTTGTCCTCGAGCACCACGATTTCCTCCAGCCCTTGGCTGAACTCGCGGATGGTGCCGGGGTCGAGCGGCCAGATCATCCCGAGCTTGAGGATGCGCACGCCGAGCCGGCGCAGGTCCGCGTCGGTCAAACCGAGCGTATGAAACGCCTCGCGCAGGTCGTAATACGACGTCCCCGCCGCAACCAGACCAAGCCACGGACGATCACCGTCGAGCACGACGCGGTTCAGCCCGTTCTCTCGCGCATAAGCGCGAGCGAGATCCATGCGCGGCCCAGCCAGTGTCCGCTCCATCTCCAGCGAAAACGGGTTGAAGAGGGAACCGCTCGGCGCATGAACGTACGGTGCACCGCCGTACTCGACCGAGACCGGCCGGAACTCACGATCCGGTGAGACATCGACGGTCATGACCGCGTCCGCGACGTTGGTCGCCATCTTCACCGCGAACCACAGGCCGCTAGCGCGCGGACCGCCGACCGCGTGACGGCCGAGTTCGAGCACCTCTGCCGGATTGCCGGGAAACACCACCGGCATCCGCAGAGCGGCGAGCCCACTCTCCGACTCAAATGGCAACGTCGAAGACTTGCAAGTCGCGTCGTCCCCGCACAACGCGAGCATCCCGCCCTTGGGATGCGCACCCGAGAAATTGCCGTGGCGCAAGGCATCACCCGCGCGATCAACACCCGGGGCCTTGCCATACCAGACCCCCAAAACGCCGACCACCTCCGCGCCGGGGAGCTGAGGCACGACCTGCGAGCCCCAAACCGCTGTCGCGCCAAGTTCCTCGTTGATCGCCGGCACATGAACCACCCGCAGCGCCTCGCGCAGCTCGTGCTGCCGCGCGAGCTCGAGATCAAGCCCGCCCAACGGCGACCCCGGATAGCCCGAGACCAAAGCCCCCGTATCAAGACCCGCACGGCGGTCCGCCCGCATCTGATCAAACACCAGACGCACAAGCGCCTGAACCCCCGTCAACATGACCCGCCCCTCCTCCAGGAGGTACCGGTCCATGAGCTCAACATCGCGTCCGATCGGCAACGGCGAGAAAGTCGTCATGCGCTATTACCTTTCCACCCGAGCTCAAAGCCTGGCCCGACGGCCATCGGGGCACCTACAAATCGGCACTACCGCGAGGTGCTCACGCGACAGAGCCTCCTCGCCAGCAGAACCCAACCGAAGGCGCGCCCCAGATGCATTCTATGGACGCACAGGCTGGCGATGCAGCCGCATCTCACCGCCTCGCCGAGAGTCCCACTTGACCGCGATGAAGCGGATGTCTCCGGCACGGCTGCCGCTCCGGACGGACGCTGTTTCGTAAAGGGGTTCCGTCCGCGGGTAGGACGACCACGCTGTCCAACCCGGCGGCGCAGAATCCTCCCGTGGGCCGAGATCTTGCTCGCGTGGCGGCAATCGCCGACCACGCTGGCGCTCTGTGACCGAACGAGCCACGAACTGGATGCTGCGGCCACGGCTTCGCGCGACCCCTGTCGGACAACCTCAGCCACGCGGTCGTCAGTGGCCGGCACGACTGCTCTCTGCTCATAGGAGTCGTGCGGCTCGGAGAGGCGCGACCCGGCGAATCGCCATCCTTGGGCCTGCGGCCTTGACGGCCTGGACTATCGCTTTGACCTCGTGAGACACGGCGCAGCGCGCCATCGCAATAGACGAGGCGATGACCCGCACGTGCATGCTCGTGGCGCTTCGCTCCGGCTTAGCCGGGGGCGCACGGTTGCGGTATTGGCGAGTTGCGGGTCGATAGTCGGGTTCGGCGTGAGACCTGGATTCGCGTTATCGCATGACTCGTTGCAGACGGTCACGCCGGCGTTGGATCGCGGTCGGATAGGGGCCTGGCGGGGGTGAGCGCGAGGAAACGATGCTGGGGTGAACGTCGCCATGGGGAGGCCGGGGATGAGTGATCGAGGCCGGTCTCGGCTGGGCGGGCGGTCCCGGCCGACCTGGGTGGTGTGGCGGCGGGTGCTCAGCGCGGCATGCCGCTCGCGCGGGTGATGAGTGTGTCGAAGCCGCGGTCGGGGAGGATGCGGCGCATCGCGATCATCGGCTTGGCGCCGAACCCGACGGCGTGGCGGGTCTTGGGCCGCCGGGCGGTGACGGCCTTGCCGATCGCGTTCGCGAT
>DASPPG010000205.1:0-3907 GCA_035625625.1 Solirubrobacteraceae bacterium | reverse complement strand
GCGGAGGCGGCGCCGAGCACTCGGCGCATCCCGCTGCCACGGCGATCGCGCACAACCATCGGAAACACACGACGATGCGCGGGCCGGTCGATGGTCTGTGGCATTGAACGCCTCCTTGATCGCCCCCCGACCATATGCCGCCGGGGGCGGAGCGGCGCATCGTTACGAAGTACGGAGTGCGCGTCAGTACCGGCGATCGCGCTCGCCCACCATATGCGCGGCGTCAAATGCGCGCGACCACCACAGAGCGCGCCCTGGCGCGCCATCGTGGGGCCTATCACTATCGAGAGGAAGGAGTAGCCAGCCGCCAGTGCTGCTGGCGTGGCATTTCGCAAGCGCGCTCACCGGCGCCTCGGAAGGTCGGCCGGCGCGAATGCAATCGTGGGGGCAGTGCCAGGCCGCGACGATCGGCGTGATTCAGATGTCGCCAAGGGAATAGCCGACCCGTCGGCGCGGCCACGACGGAAGCGATCGTCGCGTACCGGCGGTCGCGCGGTGTCGGCCGGCCGCTGGTTTCCGTGCGAAGCAGCAGTCCGATGCCCTATGGAAGCTGTAGTGCGGCGGGCGACGCCGGCCTGAAGCGGATCGGATTGCGAATCCTCGGGGGGATGCAGTCGTCCGCTGCGCGCCGGGAGACAACTGAGTGCGTAGGCAAAGCACAACCGCGAGGTTTGAGGCTCTACGCGGCGCGAAACTCCCAACGGCGAACAGGTCCGGGTGCCCCGCTCCGGCGGCTTCGCGCGCGGTCGACGCGAAACCCGCTACGGTGATCCGGTGCCTGCTCCCGGGGAGCACGGCTTGACGCCGCGGCAACGTGGGACAGTCGCGGGGCTTGTCGTCGCGTTGATGCTGATCGCCGCGGGGGTGGCGGGCGCGTGGTGGGCGGTCGTCGCAGGCGATGGCTACCAGCAGGCGCTGCCGCTGCACGTGTTGGTAGCGCGCATCTGGCGCAGCGGAGAACTTCCAGTGTGGAACCCGTACACGTTCTCCGGCTCGCCGTTGATGGCCAACGGGATCGCCGGCGTGTGGTATCCGGTGAACCTTCTGTTCCTCGTCCTACCGCCGGTGGTCGCCAACAACGTGGTGCTTACGTCGAGCTGGGTGTTCGCCGCCACCGGCATGTATGCCTTCGCGCGCCACCTCACGGGCGATCGCGTCCCCGGACTGGTTGCGGGCGTCGCGTTTGCCGGTTCGGGGTTCTTCCTTGGGCATGCGGTCCACCAGGCGGTCCTCGCCAGCGCCTGCTGGTTGCCGTGGGCGCTGTATGGCGTCGAGCGTTGCAGGGTCAGGCTGACGGCTGCAAACCTGGCACTTGGCGGGGGAGCGGTGGCGCTGGCGGCGCTGGGCGGCCAGGGACAGACGTTCGCGATGGTCGTGATGGCGGTGATCGTCTACGGGCTGCTGATAACGGGCCCGATGACCGCTCGACCGCTGTTGGTGGCAGCGCTCGTGGTCGTGACCGGCGTCGCGCTCGGTGCAGTGCAGATCGTGCCGACGCTCGCCGTGTTGCGACAGGAGAGCTTTCGCCTCAGCTACGGGTTCGCGAGCCAGTATTCGTTTCCGCTCTCCCATCTGCCGCTGCTCGTCTTCCCGTTCCTGTTCGGCAGCACCACCCATGCTTTCCCCTACCTGTCCGGGTACCACGGTGAGTGGAACCTCGACGAACTCAATGGCTACGTCGGCGCCGCAGCGCTGGTGTTCGCGGCGATCGGGCTGCGTGCGCGATGGCGAGACCGACGGGTCGCGGCGCTCGCCGGCCTAGGTGCGATCGGCCTGCTCCTGGCCTCGGCCGGCGCATGGCCGCTCGGTCACCTGTGGTACATGGTTCCGCTGTACGGGAACTTCCGGGATTGGGGGCGCTACGTTCTGTTCGTCGACATGGCGGTGGCGTCACTGGCCGCCTTCGGCGTCGCCGAGTTGCGTTGCCGCGAGCCGGCGCGAATTCGCGCAGCAGCGAGGTCCGCCGCGGTCGCACTCGCGGTTCTCGCGATTGCGGCGGTTGCCGTACACCTGGTCGGGGCGGTGCGGCGGTTCGAGGTTCACGGCATCGGCGCGTGGGCTGCGGTCGCGATGCCGCTGTCGGCCGCGCTGGCGGCCGCGATCGTGGCGCGGTACCTGGTTCGCCCGGGAGCGGCTGGTGCCGTGCTCGCGATCCTGCTCGTCAGCGCCGACAGCTTGCTGTCGTTCGGTGTCGGGAAGCTCGAGCTCAAGCGTTCCGCGACGACGAACGCGGCGCTGGCGCTCGGCTCGCGGCCGTCATGGGGACCCCTTGCCGCCGCCGGAGGGGGGATCGCGCGGTTCATGCTCGTCGGCGGCCGGACCGTCTATGCAACGGACTCCTACCCAGACATCAGCGACGCGCAGGGCCTGCGATCGGCCAACGGCTACGTGCCCGTGGGGCTCGTGCCACGGGCGTACTCGGCCGCGGTGGGCGGCATGGACTATGAGGGCAACGTGCCCGACACCAGCAGCATGTGGTCAACCAGCAGCCATCTGCTCGATCTGCTGCGCGTCACGACCGTGGTGTTCGACCCCAACGCGACGTTTCCGACCCCCGGACATCACGCCAACGTCAGCTTCGGCTCGAGGGTCGCTAACGGACTCGTGCGCTACGTGCACCACCCGGCGCTCCCCGACGCGTTCCTTGTCGGTGATCTGGTCGTCAGGCCCCGGCATGCCATCCTCGCCGCAATCGACGGCAGCGTTCCTTGGAACCCGTTATCGCTGGCGCTCGCCGAGGCGCGCTGCGCGGGCTGCGGGTCGGGTGCACCGGGCCCCGCGGGGACGATCGCCGACGAGCGCTGGACGTTCGACGGCTTCACCGCACGCGTCGAGAATCGCCGCCGCGCGATCCTCGTCATCAGTCAAGCTTGGTTTCCGGGATGGCAGGCCACCGTCGACCACCGCGCGGCGCCCGTAATCCGCGTGGACGGTATCCTGCAAGGCGTGGCCGTCGGCGCTGGGGCCCATCGGGTCGTTCTCAGCTACCACGCGCCCGGTCTGTGGCCTGGAATCGCGCTCACTGGGCTGACGGCGGCGCTGTTGCTCGGCTGGGGACTGGCCCAGGGCCGCGTATACGCCCGACCTCCGTCGCGCGGTTCGTCGAACTCCGCGTCGGCTGCGGCGCCTCGATGAAGCGGCTGAGAGCGATCCTCTCCGACGCGGTCTCGACGTACTTCGAAGCCCCGCCAAGCCTGAGGACGGGTTGAGGAAGTTCGGCGAGAGCAAGGACCGGCGCTGGGACGTGCCGGAGGTGGTGGTGATCGACCGCGCCAAGGTCAACGCCGATGCGCACCTCCGAGCCCAAGGAAGTGCTGGTCGCCTGTCGCCAGGAACGCACGTCGGCTGATGGCCACGGCGAGGAGGTGGTCGTCATCCGGATCCGGCGAGCGGACCTCGGTACTCGGCAGGGATCCCGGCCCCGCCACTCGCGTAGCGCCACCGTCCGATGCGTCCGGCGACGCCCCACGACGCTGCCAACAGGCCGCATTGCGCAGCAACCGGATCAAGCACCGGCGGCTGTCAGCGCAGACGTGTGCTTCTGCGGCTGCGACGGCTTGGGGCCCACGACTGCATCGGCGACGACGCGATAACCCGCCGCCGGCGTCTTGTCGGGCGCCGCGCCCGCGATAGCGATCACCGGCGTCGACCCGTGGCACGATCGCTTCCACGACTCGGCGTCGCCGGCGACGGCCACTGCTTTGCCTATAGGTCCCGGTTGTTGCCTCGACCGCCGCCGGGAGAGGGCTTTGCTTTGCGTGCCCCTTGTTGTGGAGGGCCTGGCGTGGACCAGCCCCTCTCGGCGGTGGTGAGGTGCCGCAAGCGGCAACAGGACGTAGCCCCGTGTTGAGGGCCTGTCTATAGGCATCCGCAACGGTACCTCCTGGGTCGGGGCGCTGTGAAGAGC
>DASPPG010000204.1:0-27181 GCA_035625625.1 Solirubrobacteraceae bacterium | reverse complement strand
CGCGGCGCTCACCGCCCGGTCAACATCGACGGCAGCAGAGAGCGGCGCCCGAGCGATCACCCCGCCGGTCGCGGGATTGACGATCGGCTCGGACTGACCGTCGACCGGATCGACGAACTCGCCGTCGATGAAGTTCTGAAGAGTGGAGATAGCTGTGGCCATGGCCGAGCAAACGTACCACCGCGCTGCGAGGACGTCGGGGAGCATGTGTGGCGCGTTAGTTCGACAGGGGGGCGATACCGTCGCCCGCGACGGCGATACCCTCCGACGCGAGCATCGATGGACCCAGCTTCGGGCATTGGCATCCCTGTCGCGTTCGGCGCCGGATTGATCTCCTTCCTCTCGCCGTGCGTGCTCCCCCTCGTGCCGGGCTACATCTCGGCGGTCGCCGGCGTGACGCCGTCGGAGATCCGCCCCCAGCGCGTGATCGGCCCGAGCCTGGCGTTCGTGGCGAGCTTCTCGGCGATCTTCATCGCGCTCGGGCTGCTGGGACAGCAGGCGCTGCGCGGCGTCCTCACCGGGCCCACAGCGCTCAAGGTGTGCGGCGCGCTGATCGTGGTGATGGGGGTGGTATTCGTGCTCGCCCCGTTCGTGCCCGCGTTGTCGCGCGAGTGGCACGTAGGGCGGTTGATGGAGCGTGCCGGACGCGGCGGCCCGGTCCTGATCGGCGCCGCGTTCGCGCTGGCCTGGACTCCGTGCACCGGGCCGACGCTCGGCGCGATCATCACCGCGGCCGGAGCTTCGAGCTCGGCCGCCCACGGCGCGCTCCTGCTTGCCGTCTACTGCGCCGGCCTTGGCGTCCCCTTCCTGGTCACCGGGTTGGCGTTCGGGACGGTGACCTCGGCGCTCACCGTGGTGCGCCGACACTACCCCGTGGTGATCGGGGCGGGCGGTGTTGTGCTGATCGGAATGGGCGTCCTGATCTGGACCGGCGAGTTCACCCAGCTCAACATCACCGTCGACCACTGGCTGCAGACGCTGGGTCTCCCGAACTTCAACTCCGACACCTGAGGTTAGGCCGGAACGCCCCCGCCGGCGGGCATATAGCGGCACGACGCCCCTGTGCGCGGCTGGGCAAGCTGGGTCCGAGGCTGGGACGAGCCGTGTCCGCGACCATCTCCGACCCGCACGGTGGGACTTTGTCTGGTACGCTCGGCGCAGCCGGGCATTAGGGTCCCCTAATCCGACTCAGGCGCCGCCGTCGGGCGCCGCGGACACATCCCATCAGCGCAATGTCGTTTGGACAGACCGTCGCGCTAGGGGCGCTCGCCGGGTTGACGATCTTCCTCGGCCTGCCGGTCGGGCGCCTTCAGCTGCTGAGCAACCGGGCGCGCGTGGCGCTCGCGATGTTCGCCGTCGGAGTGCTCGCGTTCATCTTCGTCGACGTGATGTCGAACGGCATCTCGATCGTCGACAACACGCTCCATGCGGTCAAGGACGACCACGGTTCGGTGGGCTACCTCATCTGGCTGGTGTTCCTGCTCGCGGTGGGCTTCGCTGCGGGCAGCGCCGGCCTGGCGATGCTCGAGCGGCGGATGCGCCCGGTCGGCTCGCGCCGGCCGCCGGTCGCCGGTGGCGCCGAGGTGGCCACGCTCGAGCCCGATCCGCTCGTCGCCGAGCTGGACGGCGCCCGGCGCCGGGCGCTGCGGGTCGGGCTGACCATCGCGGCCGCGATCGGGGTGCACAACTTCGCCGAAGGGCTCGCGATCGGCGTCTCGGCGCGCGCCGGCGCGATCAGCCTGGCCACCGTGCTGATCATCGGGTTCGCGCTGCACAACGCCACCGAGGGGTTCGGCATCGTCGGGCCGCTCGGCGACGTCCGGCCGTCGTGGCGGTGGATCGCCCTGGCCGGGGTGATCGGCGGCGGCCCCACCTTCCTCGGCTCGCTCGTCGGGTATGAGGTGACCAGCCACCCACTCGAGCTGGCCTTCTACGCGGCCGCCGGGGGCGCGATCCTGTACGTGATCGGCGAGGTGTGGAACGGCATGCGCCGCTACGGCTATCGCGAGCTCGGGCTGCTGATGCTGTCCGCCGGATTCCTGGTCGGCGTGCTGACCGACCTGATCGTCACCTACGGCGGCGGCTAGAAGTCTTCGTCAGGGTGCCGCTCGAGCCACCGGAGCGCGGCGGCCTCCGCGCTCGCCGAGTGCCGGTTGGGCACCTCGTGATCCGCCTCGGGGATGTGCGAGGGGGCGTCGTGATCGACGTCCTCGTCGGGATGGGTCTGATGCCAGCGCTTCGCCGCGGCCTCGGCGCTCGCCGAGTGCCGTTGCGGTTGTTTTATCTCCTCGGACACCACTCACCTCCGTCGTTCGACGGTCATCAGATTAGTGATGTTCGGGCGCCGGATATGCGCGGAGGGCACACGGGCCAGGCTGCGCGACCGGAATGAGTCCGAGCATTCTCCTCTCGCCCCACGACACGCCGCTGAGCGGCGGCTCGCCGTTCCCGCCGATCGCGGACTACGCGTTCCTGTCCGACTGCCCTTCCGGGGCCGTGGTCGCGCCCGACGGGAGCATCGAATGGTTGTGCATCCCGCGGTTTGACTCGCCGAGCGTCTTCGGGTCGCTGCTGGACCGCCGGGCGGGCTCCTTCCGCGTCGGTCCCTACGGGATCGTCGTGCCGTTGTCGGTCCGCTACGTGCCCGGAACGATGATCCTCGAGACCACCTGGATGTGCCCATCGGGCTCGCTGGTGGTCCGAGACGGGCTGACCATCGGCCCGTGGCACGACGAGCACGCCGACGAGAGCTCGCACACCCGCCCTCCGACCGATCACGACGCGGATCACATGCGACGGCGAGACGGTCCTGCGGCTGATCACCGATCTGCGGATCGGGATCGAGGGCAATCGGGCGCGTGCCCGCCACACGGTGAACGCGGGCGAGGAGCGTTCGTCGCCCTCGGCTGGAGACATGGCCTGAACGGCCCCGAGCATTGCGCCAACGCCAAGCAGCGCATGCAGACCACCTTCCACTACTGGCGCAACTTCGGGCACCATCAGCGCGAATACGCCGAGCGGCCCGAACTGCCGGATTACGCCGATCACGGTCGAGGGTCTCGGTGGCCGTGGCGGCGGCCGGGCCCGGGGGGTGTAGGGTCGGCTTCGGATGGGTCGGACGGGTGCGGTCCGTGTTCATGCGGAGGGCCGGGTTCGTGCGGAGCGGCCTCGTGCGGACCCGCCTCAAGGGGACCGGCTTCACGCGCGGCCGGAACCGGCGGGTGCCCACCCGGCGGAAGCGGCGGCCGCGGTGGCGGCGTGCCCGGCGCCGGCGGACGCGGCCGGCGATAACCGAGCGCCGACTGCACGCTCGAGGGGCGCCACCGCGCGCCACCACGCGGCGTGGGCACGCCCTCGTCTTTAAGCGCGTCGGCGATCGCCTGAAGGCTGAGGCCCCGCTTGCGCAGCTCGGCGATTCGCTCGGCCACGTGAGGAGCTCCAGCTGCCAAGCCGGGTCGGCCGCGTGGCCGTCGGGGCCGATCCGGCTCGCGGCTCCAGCGGTCGATCTCGCGCAGCAGCGCCACCATGCGCCGGCCCTGCGGGGTCGCCGTGTCGAGTCCGACGTCGGCCGCCACCAGATCGGCGCCGGCCGCATCGAGCCAGTCGATCAGCCGGATCAGCTCGCCGAACGAGCGCGCCACCGAATTGAGCCGGTGGACGAAGAGCGTCCCCGCCTGGCCGGTGGAGATGGCCTCGAGGGCGCCGGCGAGACCGGCCTCGTCGCCGACGACGTTCGTCAACTCGAGCTGGTCGGGTAGGTCCTTGGGCGGCCCCGCCCCGCCGGCCACATATGCCACGGTAAGTCTGGTCACGCCCTCTAATTGTACGCAAATTATTTGCGTACGAAACATCGGGTGGCGGGGCGCCGGGGCGCGGGGGCGCGGGGGTGGGTGTTGGCGGGGCGGGCAACTCGCCACTCGGCGAGCCTCATCACGCGAGTGGCGCATTCCTCGCGCCACCGGCGGGTGAACTGCCGTTGACCGCTGGGGTCGGGCGAGTGGCGGCTTCTCCGCGCTGCGCTGGTCAGGGCGGGGCGGTGCGGGCCCGGGTAAGGAGCCCTTCAGTCCTCGTATCCGGGCTCGCCGGGCAGCACGATCCGCGCCGTTTCCCCTTGGCGCACGACGCGCGGCTGGACGGCGTGGATCTCGCGACCGACGGCGTAGGCGAGCAGCTCGTCGGCGGTGCTGAAGGCAGAGAGCTGCTGGAGGTGCTTGATCGTCGGGAAGACGAGGAACAGATCGCCGCGCTCGCGGGCGGCGAGTGCCGAGGCGGGCTCGTACCAGCGTGCGTCGACCACCTCGCTCCCGTCGACTCGGGCCTGGGCGCCGGGGGGCGCCTGCGCGAGGTAGAACCAGGTGTCGAAGCGGGTCTTGACCTCCGCCGGGGTGATCCAGTGCGAGTAGGGGATGAGCTGCTGAGGATCGGCGATGGTGATGCCCGCTTCCTCCTCGAGTTCGCGAATGGCGGCGGCGCGGTGCGCGGCGTCGTCGTTCCCCTCGGTGCGCTCGACCGCTCCGCCGGGGAAGACCCAGGCGCCGCCCATGAAGCGCGCGCTCGGGTTGCGTTGTACGAGCAGCAACTCGAGCGCTTCGGCACCGCCACGGAGCAGGATCACGGTGCCGGCGGGTCGCGGCTCGGTGCGCCCACCGAAGTGGAACTCCTGACCAACGGCCGGGGGATCGGCGCTCACGTCGGCCTCCTCATCGGCCTCCTCATCGGGTTGCATTCTCCCCGAATACTTCCGGCAGATCGTGGCGAGCCGCGGGGTGCGCCGCGCGTCGACGCTCAGCGACTAATTGCCCGGGGATCCCTTAGCCTTGTTTGGGTGAAGTGGATCTGCGGATCGTGCGGGTTCATCTACGACCCCGCGGAGGGCGATCCCGACGGCGGGATCCCCGCGGGAACCCCGTTTGAGGAAATCCCCGAGACCTGGTTCTGTCCCGTGTGCGGTGCGCGCAAGCGGGACTTCGAACCGTACGAGGATTAGCAGCGGCCGCTACGCGGCCCGCGCCACCCGTTCGAAGTCGTACGGCACGCTCGGGTCGACCTTCTCGTAGGTCATCGACGAGTCGAAATCCTCACGCTCGATCTCGTACTCCTCGTGCGGCTCGTCGTAGGCCCCGTCGTCGTAGGCGGCGGTGGAGGTGGGCACGGACCGCGGATCGAAGCCCACCGCCTCGGCGGCCCGCCCGAGGACCCGGGCAGCCGCGTGGAGCTCCTCCTCGCGGTGGGAAGCCATGACCGCCAGCCTGAGCCCCGACTCGCCCGGCGCCACGGCGGGCGGCCCGACCGTCTCGGCGAACACGCCACGGCTGAGCGCGGCCTCGCTGAGCCGCAGGGCGAGCTCGGGCTCGCCCACCGCCAACGGGACGATGTGCGTCGGGGCGCCGCGCAGGTCGAAGCCCTCCGCGGTCAGGCCGGCGCGTAGCGCGGCCGCTCCCGCCTGGAGCTTGCTCACCAGCCGGGGCCTGTCTTGAAGCAGCTCGAGCGCTGCCAGGGCGCTCGCCACCGCCGGCGGCGCCGGCGCGGTCGAGAAGATCAGCGTGCGCGCGGCGTTCAGCAAGTACTGCGTCATCACGCGGTCGCACGCGGCGAACGCGCCATAGGAGCCGAGCGCCTTGCCGAGCGATCCGACGATCACGTCCACGTCGTCCTCGAGCCCGAGCTCGGCGAGCGCACCCCGTCCACCCGGCCCGAGTGCTCCTAGGCTGTAGGCCTCGTCGACCAGCAGGCGGACACGGTTGCGCCCCGCCAGCGCTACGAGATCCTCGAGTGGAGCCACATCACCGTCGAGCGGGAACACCGCGTCGGTGGCGATCAGGGCAGCGCGGCCCTGTGCCTGCGCCAGCCCCCAGGCCAGATGCTCGGTGTCACAGTGGTCGTAGACGAACACCTCGGCTTCGGACAGGCGGCAGCCGTCGACCAGCGAGGCGCGCGCCCGTTCGTCGTGGAACACCACGTCACCGGGCCGGGCTAGAGCGCCGATCACACCCGCCCCGGCCAGATAGCCCGAGCCGAACAGCAGCGCGCTCTCGCGACCCACGAATGCGGCCAGGCGCTCCTCCAGCCGGCGGTGGATCGTCATCGTCCCCGACACCAGGCGCGAGGCGCCGGCGCCCACTCCCCACCGTGTCGCGGCGTCGGCGGCGGCCTCGCGCACGCGGGGGTGATCGGCCAGGCCGAGGTAGTTGTCGGAGCCGAGCAACAGCACCGGCTTGCCGTCGAGGACCACGTGCGGTCCCTGCGGACCGCTGACCAGTCGCATACGACGGTTCAGTCCCATCGCTCTCAGCTCGCTCAGGCGGGCCTCGATTTCGACCATCTTGTGACCTCCGAACGGCGTAGTTCCCGGAAGCGGGGCAGGGCCGGCTGCTCGCGCGAGGGTAAGTGTCGCCCCGGACGGATCGGCGGCCCAGCCCACGCGGCCGGCGCTTCCCGGAAAATGCGGGATCACCTTCGCGGGAGGACTCGCAGCGGCGCTGTGACGACTAGCGGCCCTGCCAGTGCGGGGGGCGCTTCTCGCCGAAGGCCCGGACTCCCTCGCGGAAGTCCTCCGAGGCGAAGCAGGCGCGGCGCAACTCGATCAGCTCGCGCTCGATCTCGGGATCCATCGCGCCGCGTGCGCTGAGCACCGCGCCGATCACCCGCTTGTTGCCGCGCTGAGCGAGCGGCGCGTTCCCGGCGATCTCCTTGGCAAGCTCGAGCGCCTCCTCGGCCAGCCGGCCATCCTCGGCGATCGCGTTGACCAGTCCCCATTCACGCGCGGTGCGTGCGTCGATCCGCCGGCCGACCAGGAACAGCTCGCGCGTGCGAGGCGCCCCGATCGTGTCGATGAACTTGCGAATCCCCGTGTGCGAGTACACGAGCCCGAGCTTGGCCGGCGGCATGCCGAGGGCAATCGTGCCGGCGGCGATCCGCAGGTCGCAGGCCAGTGCGAGCTCGAGGCCACCGCCGATCGCGTGACCGTTCAGCGCGGCCAGGGTCGGGTATGGATAAGCCTCAAGGGCGGCAAGCGCAGCGGTGAACGGGTTCGCGACCAGCCGGTCGGCCTCGTTGGCGAACTGTCCGTCGCCGCGCAGGTCGCCGATGTCGTAGCCGGCCGAGAAGGTCGTCTTTTCCCCGGTGACGATCAGACAGCGGGCGTCGAGCTCAGCCAGCGTCGAAGTGAAGGCGTCGAGGATCGGGTGATCGAGCGCCCCGCGCTTATCCGGGTTGGAGATCGTCAGCCGCACCACGCCGGGCGCCGGCTCATCAACCAGCAGCCGGCCGCCCGATCCTGGCTCACGGCCGCCGGGGGCGCTACTCGAGGACAACGAGCGCGTCCCCTTCGGAGACCGACTGTCCTTCCTCGACCAGAATCTCCTTCACTACTCCGGGGTCCTCGGCCTCGACCGGCATCTCCATCTTCATCGACTCGAGGATCACGACCGTGTCCCCCTCATCCACGCTGTCGCCGACCTCGACCTCAATCTTCCACACGGTCCCGGTGATGTGCGCCTCGACCTCCGGCAACGCTCAACTCCTTGTATGCAGGCTTGGCTGGAACGCGCCGGAGGATAGGCGACGGGTGGGCGGCGCTCAGTACTCCCCGGGCAGAGCCGGGCAGCGGAACGTGAGCTTGGCCGGCGCGCCCTTCGGTCGCGTGCCGGTATATGTGAGCGCCGCTTGCTTGAAGGCAGGATGCGTCTGCCCGGGGCAGGTCTTCACCTTCGACAGCGTGACATTCACCAGAGCGCTCTGGAACTTGCCGGCGGCGCAGTCGGGCGTGCAGTCGTTCTGGTTGTAGGTGCCGGCGCCCTTAGCGCTCGAGGCGCCCCAGGTCGACCACTTGAGCTTGCCCAGGAAGATCCCCGCGTCGCCGCAGGCGATCGTGATCCGCTTGGGCTTGAACTGCAGCTTGGTGCAGTTGATCGCGAACGGCGTGCCCGATGCGCTGCTGGTCGCCGCGAGGGCCACCGACGGCACGGTCGCCAGGCAAGCGAGGGCGACGCTGATCTTAAGTGCGTTTCGCACGGGGCTCACGGCTTGACGAACGTGTCGGGATCAGGGCCGATCCGCTCGCCGCGGTCCAGCTCGGACAGTCGTTGCATCTCCTCATCTCCCAGGTCGAAGTCGAACAGCCGGAAATTCTCCTCGATCCGTGACGGCGTCACCGACTTCGGGATGACGACGTTGCCCAGCTGGATGTGCCGGGACCTCCCAGGTCTCGGCGTAGAGATCCCGGCTCGGGACCGGTAGCCGGTCCGCGGTGCTTGAGAGCCCGCCTCGGCGGTCTCCTGGGGCGGCACTGGAAGACGCCGAAGCCCAGCTGGGGCGCGCGATTTCCGACGTTCAGGTCCTCGTACGGGACCGATGTGGTCTGAGTGGTCATACGGAGAGGCTTTCCACGGGTGACTGCGCGAAACACGTCGAGTAGCCTGAGGTCCGTGTCCGACAGCAGCGCAGTCGATTTGGAGTTGCTGGCCGCCTCGCTGCGGGCTGATATGAGCGACCTGACTGCGTTTGTGGAGAGTCTGGCCGCCAAGCTTGAGGAGGCGGTGCCGGGCCGAACCCGAGTGGACCGGCGCCGTAGCGGCATGTTCGGCCCGAAGGCGGTACGTGCGATCACCGTCGATCTCGGGGATCGCCGCCTTGGGCTGCGCCACGAAGGAGGGACCCTCCAGACCAATTGCGCGAAGCTGTCCGGGGGGATCGTTTTGAAGACCGAGACGGTGGACACCGACACCTGGCTGTCCGCCTTGACCGACGCGCTGGCCGCCGAGGCCCAGCGCAGCGAGACCGCCAGGAAGGCGCTCGAGCGACTACTGATCCAGTGAGGAGGATCGATGGGATTCCTTAGACGTGACGACGACGCGCAGGCGCAGGCCCCGGCCCCGGCGCAGGCGGTGCCGGCCGCGCTCGGCTCCGAGGACGAGGGGCCGCACCAGGCCACTTACGAGTCCGGATCGCTGGCCGGCATCCCGGAGTCCGGCCGCGAGCGCATCGCGCGCATGAAGGAGGAGGTCGCGCGGGGGTTCTTCACGAGCGATCTCTCGATCAACGAGTTCCTGCTCGTCAAGCAGGCCGGTTTCGAGCCGCTCGGTCTTGTGCTCGGAAGCTCGATCTACCACATCGGCTTCCAGCAGGCGATGTGGAACCAGAGCCAGGAGCTGGGCGTGCTCACGCAGGCCATGTACCACGCGCGCGATCTGGCCATGACGCGCATGGAGGAGGAAGCCGACCAGCTCGGTGCCGACGGGATCGTGGGCGTCCGCCTCGACATCGGCCGCTATGAGTGGGGCGCCGACCTGGCCGAGTTCATCGCGGTCGGGACGGCCGTCCGGCACCGCGGCGGCGAGCTCCACCGCGCGCCCAACGGCCGCCCGTTCACCAGCGACCTGAGCGGGCAGGACTTCGCCACGCTGCTGCGCGCGGGCTACCGGCCGGTCGGCCTGGTCATGGGCAACTGCGTCTACCACGTGGGGCGGCAGGGCATGCTCGCCTCGCTGAAGCAGGTGGGTCGCAACGTGGAGATGCCGAACTACACCCAGGCGCTGTACGAGGCGCGCGAACTGGCCATGGAGCGGATGCAGCGGGAGGCCGACGAGCTTCAGGCCGGCGGGATCGTCGGCGCCCGGATCGTCGAGCGCAGCCACGGCTGGGGTTCGCACGTGATCGAGTTCTTCGCGATCGGAACCGGTGTGGTCTCGATCAGCACGGAGCACGAGATCGAGAAGCCCACGATGGTGCTCCCGCTCACCGGGTGACATTCCGCGAGGGACCGCATGCCTGACGTCGAGATCAAGCCGCAGGTTTACAAGGATCCCAGGCCGAAGGAGCACTTCGACCGCTACCACGCGCTGGTCCGCGATCACCCGCCGGAGGCCCGGGTGTACGAGCCGACCCGGGTGGTGACGGTGCTGTGGGCGCTAATCGCGTACCGAGCGCGTGGCTTCGGGAGCGAGAACGTTCCGAACGGCCCGGTGATCCTCGCGCCCAACCACGCGTCGTTCATGGACCACTTCTTCACCGGCGCGTTCATCCGCCGGCGGGTCCAGTTCATGGGCAAGTCGCAGCTGTTCAAAGGGGTTGGCGCCTGGATCTTCAGCCACGGCGGAGTGTTCCCGGTCCGGCGCGGCCAGCAGGACGAGGAGTCGTTCATCACCGCCTTCAGCATCCTGGTCCGGGGCGGGGCCGTGGTCATGTACTGCGAGGGGGGACGGTCGCGCACGGGCAAGCTCGCTGACGAGGCCCGTCCCGGCATCGGACGACTGGCTCTCGAGTCGGGTGCTCCCGTGGTTCCCGTGGCCATCCTCGGCTCCTACCAGGTGCGCAACTGGAAGCGGCTCCAGTTCCCGAAGGTGACGATCCAGTACGGCGAGCCGTTCCGGTTCGAGAAGGTTGAGCGGTCGAGCCGCGAGCAGCAGCAGGAGGTGGCCGAGTACACCCTCGAGCGGATCCGCGAGCTGCACACCGAACTGGAGCGGATCGGCCCGCGCGGCGCTCGCCGGGCAGCGCGGGCGCGGCGACGGCAACGCCGGCAGCCCGCCCCGGCAAGCCCCGAGCGTTAGGTAGGCCGCTACGCGGTGGCGATCGCGGCGGCGTCGCCCAGCCCGAGCTCCTCGGTCGCCTCGTCGCGCATCTTGAACTTCTGGACCTTGCCCGTGACCGTCATCGGGAAGGAGTCGACGAACTTCACGTAGCGCGGGATCTTGAAATGAGCGATCTGGCCCTTGCAGTACGCCTTCACCTCGTCCTCCGTGAGTGACGCACCCGGTCGCAGGATGATCCATGCCATCAGCTCCTCGCCGTAGCGCTCGTCGGGCACGCCGATCACCTGCACGTCGGCGATCTCCGGATGGGTGTAGAGGAACTCCTCGATCTCGCGCGGGTAGACGTTCTCGCCGCCCCGGATGACCATGTCCTTGCTCCGGCCGACGATGCGGACGTAGCCCTGCTCGTCCATTGTGGCGAGGTCTCCGGTGTGCATCCAGCGACCGGCATCGATCGTCTCGGCCGTGCGCTTGGGGTCGTTCCAGTAGCCCTGCATCACGACGTAACCGCGGGCGAGGAACTCGCCCGGCTGACCTCGCTCGACCGTCCGGCCGGTACTCGGGTCGATGATCTTGATCTCGACGTGGGGGTGGACCTCGCCGACGGTGGCGCACCGGTTCTCGACCGTTTCGACGCGCCCGGTCTGCGTCGTGACCGGAGAGGTCTCGGTCATGCCGAAGCAGATGCTCATCTCCTCGATGCCCATATCGGACATCACGCGCTTCATCACCTCGACCGGGCACGGGGACCCGGCCATGATCCCCGTGCGCAGCGAGCTGTAGTCGAACTCGGAGAAGCGCTCGTGCCCGAGCTCGGCGATGAACATCGTGGGGACGCCGTAGAGGCTCGTGCAGCGCTCCTCGGCGCATGCCTGGAGTGTTGCCACCGGGTCGAAGGCCTCGGCGGGATACACGATGCACGCGCCGTGCGCGGTAGCGGCCAGGTTGCCGAGCACCATGCCGAAGCAGTGATACAGCGGCACCGGGATGCACACCCGGTCTGTTTCGCTGTAGTCGAGCAGCGACCCGATGAAGTAGCCGTTGTTGAGGATGTTGTGGTGGGTAAGCGTGGCGCCCTTGGGGAAGCCGGTCGTGCCGCTCGTGTACTGGATGTTGATCGGCTCGTCGAAGTCGATCTCATCCGCGTGGGCGCGCAGGTCGCCCGTGAACCCCTCGCCGGAGGCGACCTCCTCCCATTCTGGGGTCTCGAAGAACACTGCGCGCTCGAGCTGGGGCAAATCCGGCCGGACGTGATCGACCATCTCCACGAAGCTCGCGCCCTTGAGGTGCTGGGCAGCGAAGATCCAGCGGCAACCGGACTGCGCGAGCGCGTACTGCAGCTCGTTGAGCCGGTAGGCCGGATTGATGTTGACCAGGATCAGCCCGGCCTTGGCGGTGGCGTACTGAACCAGGGCCCACTCGGCCCGGTTGGGGCCCCACACGCCTACCCGGTCTCCCCTGTTGAGTCCCGCTGCGAGCATCCCGCCCGCCAGGCGATCGACGGCCTCGCCGAACTCGGCGTACGTATAGCGGACGCCCTGCTGGCAGGACACCAGCGCTTCTGCATCGGGAACGCGCTCGATCGTTCTCTCGAGGTTGTGGCCGATGGTCTCTCCGAGCAGCGGCTCGGCGGTGGCCCCATGTGCGTAGGACAGCATCCTGGTTCCCTCCTTCCTGGCTCGACAGAGCGATGCTACTGCCAGACGGCGGCGCCGTCACCGGGTACTTTTCCGCATCCGATGACCGTATTTCGTCGGGGTCTACTGACCGGCCGCGTGGTCACGCTCGCCGGCGGGCCGCCACCGGGCATCGGCGACGCGCTGGTGGCGTTGGGCGCGTGTGTGCTCGAGCTCGATCCCGGGCTGGACGAGGACGCCGCACGGGAGTGGGCGGACCGGGAGAACGGGGTCAGCGCCCTCGTGTACGACGCCGAGCCCGGCTTCGCGGAGGGCGGGCAGGCGGCGCTCGGGGAGTCCCTGGAGCGGGCCTGGGTGGCGGCCCGGGGCGTGGCCACTGGGGCGCTGATCCCAGCCGGCGCCGGGAAGGTCGTCCTGATCGCTCCGCCGGCGGACGCCGGGAGGTTCGCCGCGGCGGCCCGCGCGGCGTTCGAGAACCTGGCCCGCACGCTGTCGGTCGAGTGGGCGCGCTACGGGCTCACCGCGGTGGCGATCGCGCCGGGCGCAGCCACGAGCGACGCCGAGGTCGCCGAGCTCGTCTGCTTCCTCGTCTCGCCAGCCGGGGAGTACTTCACTGGCTGCCTGTTCGAGCTCGGCGCCGTCTGAGCCTCATACGCATCTCTTATCGCTAGCTCACGCGCTTGCTACGGCCTGGGTCCAAGCTGACCTTCGAATGTTCGACAAGGCGCCGCCGTCAGGCGCCACCGACCGATCTTCATCGCTTCCCTCCGACCACGACCAAGAGGTTCACGACAGATGACCGACAACGACCGCGCCACCGCGCGCGCCCGCGGCCAGGCGATCAGGGAGACGCGGCTGGCCCGCGCCCGAGCGATCCGCCGGCGCATCATCGCCGGCGCCGTGGCCCTATTCGTCGCCAGCTGGCTGCTGATCACGATCGTGCTGGTCTCCGGCCACGATCCCGCGCTGGCCAAGAACTCGTCCGCGACCACGGTCGCCTCGACCCCGTCCACCACTACGAGCTCGGACACGTCCGGGACGTCGAGCTCGCAGAACAGCTCCACGTCGTCGTCCTCGAACAGCGGCTCGAGCAGCGGCACGAGCAGCGTCACGACGAGCCAGTCATGAGCGCCACGCTCGCGCCCGGAGTCGAGCAGCGCGACACGTTCGCGTGCTTCGGATCCGAGTGCACGGTGATTGTGACCGACGCCCAGGCCCACGAGGCCGCCGCCGCCGTGATCGTCGCGCGGCGGCGGCTGCTCGAGTGGCATGGTCAGTTCTCGCGCTTTGAGCCGGGCAGCGAGCTGACGCGGCTGAACGCCGCCATGAGCGAGACCGTACGCGTGAGCCCGCTCATGCGGCGCGTCGTCGAAGCGGCGATCGGGGCCGCCGAGGCGACCGGCGGTCTGGTCGACCCGACCCTGCTCGATCAGATCGAGCGGGCGGGCTATGACGCCCACTTCGACCAGACCGGGCTCCCACTCCCCGACGCACTCGCACTGGCGCCCGCGCGCCGGCCGGGCCGGCCATCGGCGCAGGAGCGCTGGCGGAGTCTGCGGACCGATCGCCGGACGAGCACCGTGACGCGCCCGCCCGGGGTGCGAATCGATCCCGGTGGCATCGCCAAGGGCGTGTTCGCCGACGAGCTGGGAGCGGCACTGGCCGGCCACCAGGCGTTCGTCGTCGAGTGTGCGGGCGACCTGCGGCTCGGAGGAAAGCTCGCGCTGGCACGCGAAATCCACGTGGCGAGCCCGTTCGAAGACGCGATCCTGCACACCTTCACGCTCTGCTCCGGCGGCGTCGCCACCAGCGGCATCGGCAAGCGCAGTTGGCTGCGTCCGGACGGATCGGTGGCCCACCACCTGCTCGACCCGGCGACCGGAATGCCGGCCTACACGGGAATTGTCCAGGTCACCGCGCTCGCGCCGACCGCGACACAGGCGGAAGCGCTGAGCAAGGCCGCGCTGCTGGCCGGCCCGGGGCAGGCCGAGCGGCTGCTCGTGCACGGTGGCGTGCTCGTGCTCGACGACGGGAACTTCATCGTGCTCGAGCCTGGCGCGCGGGCTTAACCTGGATCCAGGGCCTAGCCGGTGCCGGGCTCCTCGGCCCAGGGCACGATCACCGCATCCTCGAGCGGCGAATCGCGGGCGACGACGTACTCGGCCGGCTCGCTGTCCGAGACGTTCTCGAGCACGTGGGTCTCGCGGGGCGGGACGTAGACGAGGTCGCGTGGCTCGAGCATCAGCTCGTGCTCGAGCCGGTCGCCCCACTTGACGCGCAGGCTGCCCGACAGCATGTAGACCGCGCTCTCGCACCCCTCGTGATAGTGAGGCCGCGACTGCGCGCTAGGCGGGACGCGGAATACCGCCATGTAGATGTTCTGCGCGCCGGTGGTCGCCTGCGAGATCTCGCTCCCGCCGACCACGCCGCGTGGGACGTCCCGGTCGGGTCCCGGCTTGACGACCCTCATCGTCGCGGTTGTGACTGCGCGACCACCATCAGCGGCGAGTCTATCGACGCCCTCACTGAGTCTCGGACCGGGGTGCCACCTCGATCTGGAGCGGCGCCGCCTCGTGGTCGACCTGGAGGGTGGTGTGATGAATGTGGAAGCGCTCTTCGAGCAGGTTCTCCAGCGACCGGCGGAGCTCGTGGCAGTCGTCGTCGGCGCGGACGACCACGTGCGCGGAGAGCGCGGCGAAGCCCGAGGTGACCTCCCACACGTGTAGGTCGTGGACCTCGACCACTCCGGGGTAAGCGGCGAGGGCGTTCCCGACCTGGGCGGGATCGATCCCGGCCGGCGCAGCCTCCATGAACACGCGGCCGGACGCCTTCAGCAAGTCGTAAGCCGCCCGCAGCATCAGCGCGGCGATGAACAGCGACGCGATCGCGTCCGCCCGGTCGAACCCGGTCGCGAGGATCACGCCGCCGGCGATCGCGGTCGCGATGAAGCCGTACAGGTCGGTGAGGATGTGCCGGTAGGAGCCTTCGACGTTCAGGCTGCGCACCTCGCCCGCGCCGTGGTCCTCGGCGTGTCTGCGGCCGGCGCCCAGGATCCGGGCCGCCAGGAGGTTGATCGGGATCCCGGCGAGCGCGACGGCGAGCACCACCCCGCCGCGAACGGCGGACGGCGAGACCAGGTGCACGATCGCGCCGTACACGATCAGGGTGGAGAGCACGAGCAGCGTCAGGCCGTTGGCCTGGGCGCTCAGGATCTCGGCCCGCCCGAGCCCGTAGGTCATCGCGCCGTGGGCGGGGCGGGTGGCCAGGCGCGCCGCCGCGAGCGAGATCGCCAGCGCGGCGGCGTCGGTCAGCATGTGTCCGGCATCGGAGAGCAGCGCCAGCGAGGAGGCCAGGATCCCGGCGACGATCTCGACCACCATGAAGGCGAAGATGAGGGCCAGTGCCGCGGCCAGAGCGCGCCGGTCGGCGTCGCGGCTCAGGTGAACGTGATTGTGCGCGTGTGAATGCTCGTGCGCGATGGCGTTGATCGTAGATGTCGCGGCGGCCTGCGGGCCGCGGGCTAATTCATCGAAGGATCGGCGGGCATGCGTGCCACCAGGGCGTAGCTCCCGCCCTTGCGCGTGAGCACCTCCGACCACAGCGTCCGTGCGTCTGAAGCGAACGCGTCCTCGAGGCGCGCCCCCTCGATGATCCAGTCTCCTCGCTCGAGTTCTCCGTCCAGCTGCCCCGGGCCCCACCCCGCATGGCCCAGGAACGCCCGCCCCGCTCTGACCCCGACTGTCAATTCGTCGGCGGACGGTCCGGTCCCGAGCACGCCGACGTCGTCGAAGGCCAGGAGGGCGGCGTCCGTCGGGTCCTCGAACTGGGCCAGGACGATCACCGAGGACGGCTGGACCGGGCCGCCGATGAACAGGCGCTCGGCCGGGTCGAGCAGCTCGCCTAGCTGGGGCACGGCCTCCCCGACGCTCGTCTCGGACGGCCGGTTGAGCACGAGGCCCAGCGCCCCGTCTTCGGTGTGCTCGACGATGAGCACCACCGTCCGCCAGAAGTTCGGATCGAGCAGCGCCGGCCCGGCCACCAGCAGCTGACCTCGCATCGATTCCATCACGCGCGGGGGTTACCCGGACTGGGGCGGATTACAGCCGACGCTACTGACTCGGCAGAGACGAGAGCCGCTGGCTGGCGTCGTCGGCCAGGCGCGTCGCTTCCTCCGACTCGTCGGCGTCGTCGAGATCGAGCCCGGCGAGCTCGGCGATCACTTCGAACAGATCGATCCCCAGGCAGATCTGCGCCTCCTCCGAAGCACCGGCCCTCTGGGCGGCGAACATGTCCGTCTCGCGCCACACGAGGATCTTCGCACCAGTGCTTGCTGTCAGCGTCACGGTCATCTTCTCACCCACCCGAGCGTCTCGGATGTTCGCCGCGCGGCCGATCGGCCGTTCGTCGGCGGAGCGGAGCTAGACCTCCGAAATCGGGGCAGACCTCCGGAGCAGAATTCAGACTAACACAAGTGGCACCGTAAAACGGTGTTTCAGCGATTACCAGCTATAACTAAGAAGAGACAGAGTGGCCCGCGACCGACGCCGGTAGCACGCGGGGGACGCCTCGCAGATCGACGGCGTGTACGTCGATCCCTTCGAGATGCGCTGAGCATCGCGGACAGGAACACCTGAAACGCAAGGCCCGCCTCGCGGGCCTGGACGCGCGAGCGCGCCTTTTGCTTGCTGAGGGCGCTTCGCAATCCGAATGCCCAACCCAGCAGTCGTTCGCCCACGAGCTCCTGGAGCAGGCGCACCTCGGGTCCGGCCAGTAGTCCGTTGGCCGAACAGTGAGCCGGGGGCCATTGGTGTCCTGTAAACGATGACGAGCAGCGAGTAACGCGACCAGGACGAATGCGACAGAGGCTGCGCCGGTACCGAGCTCCGACTTGCCCTGCCCCCACTTCTCTTCCAGCAACGCCGGCGACCACGTGTCGCTTTCGCGCGATGTCAATGTACCGGGCGGCGCGCGCGACCACCATCCGTCATGTGTCTATGCCGGCCCGTCTACAGCCCGTAGGAGCGGCCGATCACCTCAAGCATGATCTCGTCGCTGCCGGCCCCGATCCGGTTCAGACGCAGGTCGCGCCACGACCGCTCGATGCCGTACTCCTTCATGTAGCCGTTGCCGCCGTGGATCTGGATGCACTCGTCGGCCACCTCGACGGCGATGCGAGCGGCGTACAGCTTGGCCATCGTAATCTCGCGGACGGGGTACTGGCCGTTCTCGAATCGCCAGGCCGTGGTGTAGACCATCTGCCGGGCCGTCTCGATCTTGGTCGCCATCTCGGCGAACTTGTGGCGGATGGCCTGGAAGCGGCCGATCGGCCGGCCGAACGCCGTGCGCTCCTTGGCGTAGGCCAGTGTGCGGTCGAACACCTGCTGGGCGCCGGCGACCGAGCCGGCAGCGCCGATCAGGCGCTCGCCCTGGAGCTCCCACATGACGTGGTAGAAGCCCTTGCCGACCTGGCCGAGGACCGCCGACGTCGGCACCCGGACGTCCTGGAACGCGAGCAGCGCCGTGTCCGAGGCGTGCATGCCGAGCTTCTGCAGCCGCTTCTCGCGGATCACCCCGGGCGAGTCCATCGGCACCAGTAACAGCGTGAAGCCGTCGTGGGTGGGTTGGGGGGTGGGTGGGTGAGAATCCACGTCCGGGTCGGTCTTGGTCATGAGCACGATGGCGTGGGCGCGATGGCCGTTGGTGATGAACGTCTTCGACCCGTTGATCACGTACTCGTCGCCGTCGCGTACCGCGCGCGTCTTGATCCCGGCGACATCGGAGCCGGCGTCGGGCTCGGTGATGCCCAGGCACAGGATGCGCTTGCCCGCGATCGCCGGCACCGCCCACTCCTGCTTCTGCTCCTCGGTCCCGAACTTGAGGATCGGCGGGATCGTCATGTCGGTCTGCACCGCGATCCCCATCCCGAGGCCACCGCAGTGAGCGTGCACCAGTTCCTCGGCCAGCACCAGCGACGTGTAGTAGTCGCCGCCCTGGCCGCCGTACTCGACCGGCTTGTCGAGCCCCAGGAACCCGAGCTCGCCCATCCGCTCGAACACCCAATCGGGGAAGGTGGTCTCCTCCCACTCCTCGGCGTGCGGCTGGAGCTCCTTGACCACGAAGCGGCGGATCGACTCGCGCAGCTGCTCGTGGTCGTCGGTGAAGATGAAGTGACCGCGCCGGGTGGCGAAGTCAGGCTTGAGGACGTCCGCGGTGGCCATGGCGCTGGAAGCTACCGAAGCCGGCCCCAGCACGTGACCGGTGGCCAATGCTGTGCAAGACTTACCGTCGCGAGCGAGTCCCCGGGGGCGAGGGCGCTCGACGGCTCACCTCGCGTACCTTCGATGAGCCGGCTGCCGCCTCACCACGTTCCCCGACCCCGGTTGACCGCGCGATGCGCCGGCGAGGGCGTGATGGTCGTCGTCGTCGAGGCCGGGGCCGGTTACGGGAAGACGGTGCTGGGTGCCGAGCTCGTCGAGGCGTGGGGCGCCGTGCCGATCGAGGTCCTGTTGGAGCCGGCCCAGGTCTCGGCTCCTCTGCTGGTGGCCCGTTTGCACGGCGCCGTGGCGCGCGCCGGGTTTGCGGACGCAGCCGGATTGATGGCCCAGGCCGGCGATGTGCCGTTCCGGATTCGGGCTCGAGGTCTCGAGCGAGGACGGACGGCTCCTCGACGCGCTGTCCGGTGGCTGGACGGCCGCGGCGGTGCTCGCCGCCTCGCGGGCCAAGCACACCGAGCGATCGGTGCGCGCGGTGGCGGCCCAGGCCGGTGACGCGCCAGACCCGGTCGGGGCCATCCTCGAAGAGCTGCTCGTCGCCCTCGGACCCGACCGAACGCGGCTGGCCCTCGTCGCCCCGCTTCCGCTGCTGGACCGCGAGCTGCTCGCGATCGTCACCGGCGAGGAGGGCTTCTTCGACCGCGCGGTGGCGCTCGGACTGCCCCTCACGGCCACCGGCACCGGCTGGTACGAGCTACCGTTCCCGGTCCGCGAGCACCTGGCCGAGCTCGGCGCTCCTGATCCCGAGGCGCTCGCCGCGGCGGCCGAGCACTACCAGCGGCGGGGGCAGCTCACGGCGGCCCTGCAGATGCTGCTCGGCGCGGGCGAGGTCGAGGCGGCGGCCGGGCTGCTGGCTAAGGCGGAACCACGGCAGATCGAGCGAATCGAGGTGCTGGAGCTGTTGTCGGTGATCGATCGCATCCCCGATGCGGTGCTCGAGCGCTTCCCGGCCGTGATGCTGCACGCCGTGCGCAGCTGCCATGCGGCGAATCTCCTGCAGCGCCGCTCCGGATTCCTCGAGCGGCTCGACGCTGTGGTCCGTGAATCCGGCCAGCCGGCTTTGCGCCGCGCCGTCGACGCCGAGATCGCGACCGACCTGGCGCTCGACGGCACCACGCCCGAGCAGGCCGAGGACCTGGCCCGACGGGTCCTCGCGGCAGCGACGGAGGCCGAGCAGTTCACACGGGCACGCGCGCGGCGCTGCGGCGGGGCGACCGGGTTGCCGGAGCGCTGGCGGCCCGGGCGTTCGAGGAGGCGGCAGGCTGGGAGCGCCCCAGCTGCCCCTGATCCGTGAACGCGAGCTGACCGGGGCGGTGCTCGCGCTCGCCGTCGAGACGGGTTCGCCCGCGGCACTCGCACTGGAGGGCTCCTCACTCCCGGTGGCGCTGGCGCTGCTTGGACGGTTCGAGCTCACCGACGGTGGGCGCGCGCTGCCTCTGGGCAGCGGGCAGGCTGCGCAGCTGGTCAAGCTCGTCGCGGTGCGGGGCGACCTCGACGAGGCGCGGCGGATGTCGAGCGGACGATCGAGCTCGCGCCTTACGACGACGACCGCTATCTGAAGGTTGCCTCAATCCTGCACGAGCAGGGGCGCCGAGGAGCTGCTCTCAGCGTTCTGCGGCGTGCTCGATCGACCCTCGCCGAGCTGGGCGTGCCGCTGCCGGCGGAGCTCCAGGACTTCGAACAGGCGCTCGTCGCGTAGGCACCGGCCGAACCGGTGTGACGTTCGTGTCAGGCCCCCACGGAACCATGCCCGCGCGGCAACGGCCCGCGATCAAACGACCCGATCAACCGTGGTGCGCGGGAAGCACAGGCGGCCGGACACGCGCTTCGGCTTCGGTTCGCCATCTTTGAGGGCTGGGGGATAGGGCATGGCGCGTAGGCTTCAGCGCCATGCCCTACGCCACCCTTCGCTACGAGACCTCGTCGGCCGGCATTGCAACGGTCGCGCTCGACCAGCCCGAGACGCGCAACGCGCTCTCCGACGAGCTGCTCGACGAGCTGATCGCGGCGTTCGAGGCGGCGCGCGACGATCCGGGGGTACGGTGCGTCGTGCTCACCTCGACGCACGAGCGCATCTTCTCGGCCGGCGCCAACCTGGGCGGCTTTGCGGCCGAGGTGCCGCTCGTCCACAAGCACCTCGGGACCGAGCGCTTCCCGCGGCTGTTCCGGCTGATCGGCGAGCTCGGCAAGCCGACAATCTGCGCTGCCAACGGGCACGTGCTGGCCGGCGCGCTCGGGATCGCGCTGGCCTGCGACCTGATTCTGGCCCGCGAGGGCGCGCGGTTCGGCACGCCCGAGATCAACGTCGGCGTGTTCCCGTTCATGATCATGGCGCTGATCTACCGCAACGTGCCGCGCAAGAAGACCAACGAGCTGCTGCTGCTCGGAGAGCAGATCTCCGCGGCTGAGGCCGAGCGCATCGGGATCGTCAACAAGGTGTTCGCGCCCGAGGAGTTCGAGGCCGGCGTGCGCGAGTGGGCCGAGAAGCTCGCGGGCAAGTCGCCGGTGCTGATGAAGCTCGGCAAGGACGCCATGTTCCGCCAGCAGGACATGGCCTTCCTCGACGCGCTCGACTACTTGCGCGCGCAGCTCACCATCGCGTTCTCGACCGAGGACATCGAGGAGGGCGTCCGCGCGTTCTTCGAGAAGCGCGACCCGGAGTGGAAGGGGCGATGACCGAGGCGAGGACGGAGCAGACCGAGTACGGCCTGGCCCCCGCCGAGGAGGGCTGGTTCGTCGTGGGCGTCCCCGAGGCCGCGTGGATGACCAACGAGTACTTCGGCGATGCGTGCGTGATCGAGGGCGAGGCGGTGGCGTTCCCGGATATCGGCTACACCGTCCACGTGCTTCGTCCCGGCCAGCCCAACGGCCTGTATCACCGCGAGGAGGACCAGGAGGACTTCCTCGTGCTGGCGGGGGAGTGCATCGCGATCGTCGAGGGGGAGGAGCGGCCGATGCGCACGTGGGACTTCCTGCATTGCCCGCCGGGCACCGAGCACATCTTCGTGGGCGCGGGCACGGGCCCGTGCGTGATCTTCATGGCGGGTGGGCGCCGCCATCGTGGCAGCGCCGTGTATCCCCGCTCCGAGGTGGCGCGCCGGCACGGGGCGAGCGCGAACTCGGAGAGCACGCCGGCCGACACTCCCTATGCGCCGTTTCCGAAATGGAGGCCGGGCCCGCCGGCGAGCTGCGACGGTCTCCCCTTCGGTTAGCGACACTTCGAGTCATGGCCACCGACGCCCCATCCCAAAGCCTCCTGCGCCCGCTGGCGGAGGACTTGGCCGCCCGGCGCGAGCAGATCAAGCTCGGGGGAGGGCCCGAGAAGATCGCCGCTCAGCACGCCGCCGAGAAGCTGACCGCGCGCGAGCGCGTCGCGCTGCTGATCGACGAGGGCACGTTCGTTGAGCTGGGGATCCACGGCCGCCCGCATTCCTCCCAGCGCGCCATGGACGGCAAGGAGGCGCCCGCCGACGGGGTGGTGACGGGTTACGGGAAGATCGACGGGCGTCTGGCCGCGGTGGCGGCCTACGACTTCACGGTCATGGCCGGCTCGATGGGGATGACCGGCGAGCTGAAGGTGGCGCGGCTGCGGGAGCTCGCACTGACCAAGCGGATCCCGATGATCTGGCTGCTCGACTCGGCCGGCGCGCGCATCCAGGAGGCGGTCGGATCGCTGTTCGCCGGAACCGGCCAGCTGTTCCGCGAGGAGGTCGTGAGCTCGGGCGTGATCCCGCAGGTCGCGGCGCTGATGGGCCCGTGCGCGGCCGGCACCGCCTACATCCCCGGACTGGCCGACTTCGTTCCCATGGTCAAGGGGCGCGGGTCGATGGCGCTGGCCGGGCCGCACCTGGTCAGGGCGGCCGTCGGCGAGGACGTCACGCAGGAGGAGCTGGGTGGCTCGCGGGTGCACTGCCGCAAGTCGGGAGTGGGGGACCTGGAGGTCGGATCGGATCCCGAGTGCATCGAGGCGATCAAGCAGTACCTGAGCTACTTCCCGCAGCACTGCGAGGAGGCGCCACCGATCGTGCCCACCGCCGATCCGGCCGACCGCGGCGACGAGGAGCTGCTCGACGTGCTCCCGGAGTCGAATCGCAAGCCTTACGACATGTACGAAGTGATCCGCCGGATCGTCGACGACGGCGTGTACTTCGATCTGAAGCCTCAGTGGGCCAGGACGATCATCACCTGCCTGGCGCGGTTCGGCGGCCGCCCGGCCGGGATCGTCGCCAATCAGCCGAAACAGCTCGGCGGGATCCTCGACAACGACTCCGCCGACAAGGCTGCCCGGTTCGTCAACCTGTGCAACGCCTACGGCCTCCCGCTCGTGTACCTGATGGACGTGCCCGGGTTCATGGTCGGCACCAAGGTCGAGGAGGCGGGGATCATCCGCCACGGGGCGAAGATGCTGTACGCCACGGCCAGCGCCACCGTGCCGAAGATCACCGTCGTCCTGCGCAAGGCCTACGGCGCGGGTTATTACGTGATGTGCGGGCGGGCCTATGAGCCCGATCTGATCGTCGCCTGGCCCTCGGCGGAGATCAGCGTGATGGGAGCTGAGGGCGCGGTCGAGATCATCTTCCGCCGTCAGGTGCAGGAGGCCGAGGACCCGGAGGCCAAGAAGCGCGAGCTGATCGACAGCTTCCGCCAGATCATCGACGTCTACATCGCGGCCGGCAACGACATGATCGACGACGTGATCGACCCACGGGAGACGCGCGCGACGATCTGCCGCGCGCTGGAGATGGCCGCCGGCAAGCGGGTGCAGCGGCCCTTCAAGCGAAACGGCGTGGTCCCGGTGTGAGCCTCGAGGATCCGGTCGTCATCACGTGCGCCATCAGCGGGGCGATCGCCAACCGCGATCAGTGCCCCGCCATTCCGTACACGCCCGAGGAGTATGGGGCCGAGGCGCGGCGGATCGTCGAGGAGGGCGGCGTGCACATCCACATCCACGCTCGCAAGCCCGACGGCACGCCCAGCTACGAGGTCGATGACTTCCTGGCGATCCGCGACGCGATTCGCGCCGAGGTGGGCGACGCCGCGATCATCAACTTCTCGACCGGCACGGTGGGCGTCCCGGTGGCCAAGCGGATCGCCTACCTCGAGGCGGGACGGCCGGAGGTGGCGGCACTGAACATGGGATCGATGAACTACGCCAAGTACTCGCGCAGCCGCAAAGACTTCGTGTTCAAGTTCGTGTTCGCCAACCCGTTCGAGGAGATCATCGAACTGCTCGAGGCGATGCGGCGGCTCGAGATCAAGCCCGAACACGAGTGCTTCGACGTCGGTCACGTCGGCTCGCTGGCGCCGTTCGTCGACATGGGGCTGCTGGAGGCGCCCCTGCACGCCGACTTCGTGATGGGGGTGGTGGGGGGCATTCCGGCCAGCGCGCGCAACGTCGCGGCGATGGCCGACAACCTGCAGGTCGTGGGGGCGGGTGGGCGGGTATCAATTCCGAAGCACCACTGGGGTGTCATCGGCATCGGGCGCGACCAGTGGATGCTGGTGGCGGCGGCGCTGACGCTCGGGGGCTCGATCCGGGTCGGGCTCGAGGACAACTTCTACCTCCCGGACGGAGAGATGGCGCGGTCCAACGGCGATCTGATCGCGGCCGCGCGCCGCCTGACCGAGGAGCTCGGCCGGCGCCCGGCGACCGTGGATGAGGCGCGCCGGCTGCTCGGGATCGGGAATTTGTCGGCGGCGCCTGACGGCGTCGCCTTGGGTATTCATGAGCCTGCCGCTTGACGGACTCAAGGTCCTCGACCTGACGCGGCTGCTCCCGGGCGGGTTCTGCTCGCTGCTGCTGGCCGACTTCGGCGCCGACGTGATCAAGGTCGAGGACACCGGGTTGGGCGACTACGTGCGCTGGGCGCCGCCCGTCTACGACGGGGTCGAGCCCAGCGCCCGCGGCGCGCTGTTCCTGTCGCTCAACCGCGGCAAACGCTCGATCCGCCTCGACCTGAAGTCAGAACCGGGCAAGGCGGTGCTTCTGCGCTTGGTCCGGGATGCCGACGTGCTGCTCGAATCGTTCCGGCCCGGCGTACTCGACCGCCTCGGCGTCGGGTACGAGCGCCTGCGCCAGGAGAACCCCGGGCTCGTCTACTGCGCGATCACCGGCTACGGCCAGACCGGGCCGAATCGGGATCGGCCGGGGCACGACATCAACTACCTGGGCCTCAACGGGATCCTGGGGCAGAGCGGCGAAGCCGGCGGTCCCCCGGTACCGGCCGCGGTGCAGATCGCCGATCTGGGCGGGGGCGCGCTGATGGCCGTGGCCGGGATCATGTTCGCGCTTCAGGAGCGGGCGCGCTCGGGCGAGGGGCAGCTCGTCGACTGCTCGATGTTCGACGGATCGATGTCCTGGCTGGCCATGCTGGCGGCCGACGCGCTTGCCACCGGCAACGCCCCGCAGCGCGGCCAGACCCAGCTGGCCGGCGGGATCGTCTGTTACCGCCCGTACCGGTGCGCTGATGGATATGTGACCCTCGGCGCGCTCGAGCCGAAGTTCTGGAGCACGTTCTGTCGCGGGGTGGGCCGGGAGGATCTCGCCGAGCACGCGTTCGACCCGCCGGGGTCCGATGCGGACCGCGCGCTGTGCGAGATCTTCGCCTCCCGCACCCGGGCGCAATGGCGCGCGTTCGCCGCCGAGCACGACTGCTGCCTCGAGCCGGTCCTGGACCTCGACGAGGCGCTCGAGTCCGAGCTCGCCGGGGCGCGGGAGATGGTCGTGGAGATCGATCAGCCCGGCGCCGAGCGGCCGGTGCGGCTGCTCGGCCTGCCGATCAAGCTGAGTCGGACCCCGGGCGATGCGACGCGTGCCCCCGGCCCTGGGCTCGGCGAGCACACCGCCGAGGTCCTGGCCGAGTCGGGGTTCAGCGCCGAGGAGATCGAGGCGCTGCTGGCCAGCGGGGCGGTCGCCGGACCGGCCGGCACGGTGGAAGGCTCGTTCATGGCATGAGCGGCGGGCGCCGTGGGTAAACTCGACTGACTGACTGGTCAATCGACCGGTATCCGGCCCCCACCCCAACCACCTGACCCACCACCGTGCGCGTCGGCGCCGTTCAGCTCAACTCGACCGAAGACACCGCCCGTAACCTCCAGACCGCCGACCGGCTCGTCCGGGACGCGGCGGCGATGGGCGCCCAGCTCGTCGTGCTCCCCGAGAAGTGGAGCGTGCTCGGCACGGCCGAGCACATGACCGCCGCGGCGGACCCGCTCGACGGCCAGTTCATCGCGTGGGCGCGCGCGGCCGCGCGCGAGCTGGGCATCGACCTGGTGGCGGGCTCGATCGTCGAGCGGATCGAGAGTCAGGAGAAGACGGCGAACACGAGCGTTCACGTCGGGCCCGACGGCGAGCTTCGCGCCGTGTACCGCAAGATGCACATGTTCGACGTGGAGGTCGACGGCGACGTCTACGCCGAGTCGGCGACCGAGGAGGCGGGCGATGACGTCGTCCTGTCCGAGCTCGCCGGCGGCGTCCGGCTCGGGATGACCATCTGCTACGACGTCCGCTTCCCGGAGCTGTATCGCCTTCTCGCCGTCCGCGGCGCCAAGGTCATCTCGGTGCCGGCTGCCTTCACCCTCGCCACCACACGCGACCACTGGGAGGTACTGCTGCGCGCCCGGGCGATCGAGAACCAGTGCTTCGTGATCGCGCCGAACCAGATCGGCCCGCACCCGCCGGGGCCGCGCTGTGGAGGCCGCTCGATGATCGTCGATCCCTGGGGACTGGTGCTCGCCCAGGCGCCCGACGTGGAGGCCGCGATCGTGGCCGAGCTCGACTTCGACACGCTCGAGCGAATGCGGCGGCGGATCCCCGCGCTCACCCACCGCCGACCCGCAGCCTACGGCTGGAGGGAGTAATGGCCGCCCCGGGCACCGCCGCAGCCGACAAGCGCCGGGTGATCCTCGACGCGGCCATGCGGGTGTTCGCCCGCCAGGGCTTCCACACCTGCCGCGTCTCGGATATCGCCGATGAGGCCGGTGTCGCGTACGGGCTCGTCTACCACTACTTCTCCTCCAAGGACGAGATCCTCGACACGCTGTTCCTCGAGCGCTGGGACGTGATGCTTCAGGCAATCGCGGAGGCCGACCGCACCCAGCCCTCCCCGCGCGAGAAGCTGGGGGCGATCGCCGGATTCATCGTCGACTCCTACCGCCATGAGCCCGAGCTCATGAAGGTGATCGTGGTGGAGGTGACGCGGGCGGCGAACACGTTCGGTCGCACCCACCTGACCAAGATCCGCGAGGCCTACGAGCAGATCGCGGGAATCGTCGCCCGGGCCCAGGCCGAGGGGCTGTTCCGCACCGAGATCACGCCCGAGTTCGGCGCCCTCGCCTTCTACGGCTCGATCGAGCAGGTCCTGACGCGGTGGATCTTCGATCGCGACGCCGTCGACGACGACGAGCTCGATGCCGCCAAGACGATGATCGTCGAGACGATCTGCCGCGGACTCGAACGAAACTAGCTAAAACCTCACGGGCGGCGCCTGACGGCGGCGCTTCGACCCGCCCCACCCGTGCCGGCCGCCTCGCCGTCTGCTTGAATCCGCGGCGATGACTGAGAGTCCCTTGATCAAGCGATTGCTCTGGTCGGGCTTGCTTGCCGGAACCGGCGCGCTCGCGACGCTCGTGTCCACACGCGTGGCCACCCTGATCTGGACGCGCGTGTTCGGCGAAGAACCGCCCGAGTGACCCTAGACACCGATTCCACCGAGACTGCGAGCTCGCAGCCGACGGGTTC
>DASPPG010000203.1:0-8067 GCA_035625625.1 Solirubrobacteraceae bacterium | reverse complement strand
GCACGCTCAGTCTTCGAGTACTACGGCAAGCAGGCACCAGCCCATGGCTGGATCGCAAACCTGAAGGGGTCGCTCCACGTCTACGACAGGTGGAAGAAGACATATCCCAACGGTGCCGAGGCGTGGCTGAGGATCTCCTGGCTTGGGGCGTATCCCCCGCCGTCGGGGACGCTCCAGTATCAGCTCACCGGTTCGATCTCCCTCCCGCGCGAAACCGGGTAGGTGGAGTCGCACCGCTTCTCCTTCGGGCTACCACCAACGCTCTCACCGCGGGGCGTCATACCGCTGGATCCGCCCGGCGAGTCAGGAGTCGACGGGAGCGCCCTGCTGACCGCGCGCGAAGCAGGAGTAGGCCTTGACGCCAAAGCGAGCGAATCGGCAGTCTAACCATCTCTATTTCGTGACCGGATCTGCCCTCTTCAGGCGGTCATGCTGGCACGACATATGGGAAGTCGTCTGCTCGTAGGTGCGCGGAGACAGACGGCTTGAGGCCTGAGGGCACTGCCATGCCGGAGACGAGCGAGAGCATTGCTTCGGGTGCGTTGTCAGCCAGCGTCCGGCCGTTGAAGCCGGCGAAGCTGTACGTCGCGGGCGTGCCTACGACGTAGGGCATCACGTCGGGGAAGAGTTCCCGGGCGACTGTCTCGCCGTAGCCCTTGGGGTCTGCTGATGTTCCGCTGGCCGCCACCACGGCCGTGATTTGGTCCCCGATGTATCCGCCGACGGCGTCGAAGTCTTCCGATGGGTGCCTGGTGTCGGAGGGGTCGGTGAAATCGGTGTCGTCGGGCCAGAAGATCGGCCACATCATCGGGTGCCCGAAACGGTTGATCTGGCGCCAACCGCCGGCGTCCGTGGCGAGCTTCGTGGCGCACCAGACGCCGACGCGGGCGCCGGCAGGCAGCGTCGGGTCCTTGTGAGAGATCTCGAGCACGATCGATTCGACGGTCGTATCGGCGAAGCTGTTCTTCGCGTCTTCCGGACGCCATGCCGAGAGGTCGACCGCAGTCCCATCCTTCATTGGCCCGTTGACCATCGCGAGCAGCGAGAGATCGATGTAGAACGGGTCGCCGATCCGACCCGCCCAGATCCGGATGTCGTTGTCGCCAGCCGCCTCACGCGTCCGGCCTTCCAGCACGAGTTCGCCTGTTGCCGAGTCCGCGCGCGCCTCATCGCCGGTGAGGGCGTGCAGCCGTAGAGCCTGCCGTCCGTCGGAGCCTGCTTCGTCAAAGGACACCCGGTACGTGAGGTGTTCGACCGCGGCTCCCTCGAAATGGACCTTGAACTCATAGCGGGCCTCATGGTGGAAGCCTGGTTGCACATGCGGTCCAGTGATCGTCGAGTTCACGTCCATCACGAACACCGTGCTGCCGTTGCTTCGAAAGACATACATGTCGTCGATATAGAGCTGGCCGTTCTGCCATGCGAGTGGCGTGTCGAGATGGTGCGACATAGGACCGTCCTTCCTTTCCTGTGATGCGGGCACAATCGGTCGGCTGCTCCCTCCAGCGGCGGGGACCTCGAAGCGGCGCACTCGTCGCTGAGGGCGGGCGGGCCTTCGCGTGCACCCGGTCGCGGTCGGCGGCATCGACATGCGGCCGAGCGATCGTCTCGCTGCGCGACGGCCAAGTCAAGAAGACCGGGGACGGACGGAAGGACTCTCGCGCCCCATCCTGAGCAGTCATCAGACTGCTTCTCTGGAACGCCACCAGCAGCCACCTCCTGCGCCGTTCACGAGTACCGCGCTGGCGGCAGTGCAGGTGCCTCGCCATGACCGGCGACCTCCCCAGATGTCGCCAGCCGCGCAACCGGCGATGGCGCCAGGCCGCGCCGTCATGACCGATCACCTCGGAGTAGCGCGTTTTCACGAAACCAGGGCGCGCGATCTCGGGCTCCGCCGACCTGGCCCCGAGACCCGCAAATTTCGAAAGCACGTCTGCGCGCGTCCCGCGACCGAGACGCGCTTCGCGCGGAATCCAGGGCCACGACAACCCAGTCGGCTGCGGCGACAGCGGATCCGGCCCAAGGTGCCCTGGATTCCGCGCGATGCAGGTCTGAGGCGCGCAGCGAGACGAGACCTCCATCCAGAATTTGCGGGTCTCCGGATCGGCCCGGTCATTGCCGGTGGCGCCTTCCCTGCATTCATGAAAACGTGCTACTCCCGGGGTCGGCGGTCTCGACGACGGGTGGGCGGACGATGGGCGCGACCCGCAGGTGGCGAATTGCAGGGCCGGCGGTGTCGGTTCGCGGAAGACCTGCTTCGCCCCGATCGCGCGCACGCCGGAGGCGGGCCAGCACGAACCGCCTCTATCACGCGGGATCGTCAGTGACCCGGCGGACGAGCCGCGACTGTGCAACGCCATGGCCCACCGGCAGTCAAGCGCCTCAGCCGGGGGGTGCCCCGGCCACATCCGCGCCGGGGCACATTGCTGTCAACGCCTCTGCCAACTCGTCAGGGACGGGTTCGGTGCCGCGGCTCAGGGTTCGCCCGGCGGTCGGTCGGGACGCGTGGTCACTCCGTCTGCGTGGTTCGCGACGTCGGGCCGCTCGGTTGCCTAGGGCCACCAGCTCGTCTGAGTTCCCGTCGCAGCCGCCAGTAGGCGATTGCCCCTGGGATGGTCGGCAGCCAGTAGGAGATCGTGCGGTAGCCGAGCACGGCGATCACCGCGAGGCTCTTTTGCACCCCGAAGGCGAGAAACGAGCCGATCATCCCGCCTTCCACCCCGCCGATTCCCCCGGGGAGCGGCAGCACGTTCCCCAGGGTCCCGACGTAGTAGCCCATCACGATCACCGCGCCGGGAGGCGAGTGACCGAAGGCGCGAAACGAGGCCCACAACACGGCGATGTCAAATCCCCAGGCGGCGAGCGCGCCAAGCAGCGATGGGTCTCGGCGCTTGAGCATCGCGATCGCCATCACCAGCCCCGTATGAAGCGCCCGCGGCCACGCGGCGGCGCGGCCCCAGCGGCGGGCCGCTTTCCCGCTCGATCGCTGGGCCCGCCGCAGGAGGAAGGTCTCAACCGGCTGGTAGACGAACAGCATCGACAGCACGACCAGGATCACGACCGTGGCGAACACCGCTGGAACCAGCGTCAGCGCGGCCGGCGCCCCGCCGGAGAACACCCCCAGCCACAGGCCGTAGCCCGCGATCGCCATCGCTGCCATGTAGACGGCGTAGGTGAGGATCTCGAAGCACACCAGCCCGTCTGCCACCTCGGTCCCGGACAAGCCATAGCCGTGAAGCGCCCATACGGTGAGCGCGACTCCGCCGGCACCTGCGGTGGCGACGAGCTTCGTGGCAGCGGCGCCGGCCATCGTGATCTCGTAGCTGGCCTTCCAGTCAACCCGGTTGTCGGGCTTGGAAAAGACACCCCGGAACAGCGCGATCGCTCCCACGAACGAGAGCGCCTCCAACACGACGCCGAGCGCCAGCCACCACACGTTGCCATGGCGCAGCGCCTTCAGCGTCGGCCCAAGTCCTACGATCCGCGGCAGCAGGTAGTAGAAGAAGCCGAACGCGAGCAGAGCGCCGAGGACCGTGCTCAGGGCACGCCGATGTCGCCTCCAGAACGAGGGCGAGCGGCCCGTCTCCGCCGCGCTTGTCCCGCTCCCCTCATGTCGCTCACGCGGGGACCGGCCAGGCTGCGGAGGCTTGTCCGACCCGGTCACGCTGGGAGCACCAGCCCAACGAGGTAGGTCGCGCCGCCGACGATCAACACGGCGGGCGTTCGCTCCAGCCCAGCCAACCACCATTTCCGCAGCGTCACGAGCGACTTGGCGACACGGACCAAGAAGTGGGCAACGAGCGAGACAATCGCGGCCGCGACGACCGCGGCGGTACCGGTTGTGAACATCAACGGGATCACCGGGATGATCGCGCTGAGGCCGATGCAGACGCCAGTGGGGAGCGCCGATTGGGCGGGTTGCGCGTGCTGCTTTCCGTGACCCCGAGCACTTCCGCGGACAGCGCTCGGCCGTCTTGGCGGCAGCTCATCCGCAGTCAGCTGCGGAGACGCTCGAAATCGTCCGTCGGACGCGCCAAGCCTGAACAAGGCAACAGCGGGACACCATTCGCCAGACGGCGTCTGCCTCCGCTCAAATCCGGCATTCGCCTAGACCTGCTGAGTCTCTCCATCAACGCGACTCCAGGCTCGATTAGCGCGTCGCTTCTGGTTTCGGACTGACAGGCACACTCGCGCGTAGCGAGGTTCACGCAGCTTGCGTTCGGTCCGGAAACGCGAGGCCGCACTCCGCCTGCATCTCACCTCCGAGACGCTCGTAGAAAGCCGCAGCGGTCGCGGGGATCGCTACCGATGAGCACCCATCCTCCTGGCGGGAAGCTTCGGACGATGCCGCAGGCCACAGAGCATCGGGGAAGGTTCAGATGAGAGCCCGGCCGCAGAGCAGTGCGCGTGTGAGCGAGCCTGCGGCCCCGACCCCGGCCATCCCTGAGACCGGTGGCGCGGACAACGGGGGGACGCTTCGCGCCAACGAGCTCAATCTGTTCGACGAGACCGTGGTGGCGATTTCGTCGACGGGGCCGACATACTCGTTGGCGGCGACCGCCGGTTTGTTGTTCGTGGCGGTTGCGTATGCCGGACCGGCCGCGGTGATCGTCAGCTTCCTGCCGATGCTGTTCATCGCCGTAGCGTATTTCTATCTGAACCGTCGTGATCCCAACTGCGGGGCGAGCTACGCCTGGCTCTCGAAGCTGGTCAGCCCCCGCGTGGGCTGGTTCAACGGCTGGGTGCAGCTCGCCGCGAGCGTCCTGTTCTGCATCGCCGCGCCCGTGCTGGCGGCCGACTACACGCTGCAGTTCGTCCACAGCGTGGGCTGGACGTCGCACACGCTGACCGACCCGTGGCTGATCGCGGGGATCGCCACCGCCTGGCTGGCGCTCATCACCTTCATCACGGTCTACAGCGTCAGATGGACGGCCAACACCCAGTGGGTCTTCCTCGCCATCTCCTACGGCGTGGTGCTCGTGACGTCGATCTGGGGCATCGTGAAGGTCGTCGTCCACCATCCGGCGGGCTCGACGGGGTTTCGCTGGTCCTGGTTGAACCCGCTCTCACTCCACGGCTATCAGGGGTTGGCGGCCGGCGTGGTGCTCGGCCTGTTCTTGTTCTGGGGCTGGGACACCGCGGTGAACCTCAACGAGGAGTCAAAGAACGCCACCAAGACACCCGGCCGGGCGGTGATCATCTCGATGTTCTTTTTGGACTTCATCTTCGTCCTGAACATCGTCGCCGCCCAAATGCTCCTGCCCGAAAAGGAGCTCGCCAACCAGGGCGCCAACCTGCTCTTCTACTTCTCCCAGCAGGTCGGGGGACAGGCGCTGGGCTATCTGATGATCTTCGCCGTGCTGGTCTCGACCGTCGCCGACGCCCAGACCACGCTGCTGCCCGCGTCTCGGCTGACGCTCTCAATGTCTCGCGACCGGGTCTTCCCCCACGTGTTCTCAGAGATCAAGACCAACAACCAGACGCCGCTCGTCGGGACGCTCATCATCGCCGGTTTCGCCCTGTTCGGGATCATCCTGCGGACGGCGTCCCCGACGGTGAACGCGGGATACGGGAACATCATCAACGACATCGGGGTGCTCGTCGCCATCTACTACGGAGCCACCGGAATCGGCTGCGCCTGGGCGTACCGCAAAGTGATGTTCCACAGCGCCGGCTTCTTCGTGACCGCCGTTCTCCTGCCCCTCCTGGCCGGCCTGTTCTGCTTTTGGGTCGGCTACGAGGTCGTCCATCAGTCGGGGCTGGCCGCCTCGGCAGACGTCCTCGTCGTGCTCGCCCTCGGCATCCCTCTCGTCTGGGCCGCGCAACGTTTCAGCCGAGGCGACTTTTTCAGGCAACGACCCGTCGCATACACCTCCATCGAGTGAGCCAGAACCAGCGGTGAGTTGAGCACGGGCCTAGGCAGCCCAAGGCGGCGTTCAGCCGTCGCCGTGCCTGAAGGCACCCGTCTCGTCCACGCACGCACGAGTTCGGGGCGTCGGGCGCCGCGGAATACATGCCGAGTCGGGAGCGCCGAGCACCGCCGCGATCGCGCCGCTTGCGCCCAGGTTCGGCACGCGCGCGTCGGCCGCGGTGCCGAACGCGAGCGTCATCAGCGTCTGGGTCATCGTCGCGACGAACCCACCTGCGAAGTAGAACGCGACGTAGCGGATCGGGCCGAAGACGTCCTCGACGTTCTTGCCGAACACGGCCAGGAACAGCATGTTGCCGAGGATGTGGTCCCAGCTTCCGTGCAGGAACATCGAGGTGATCGAGCTCACCTCCCCAGGCTCGGGTCCGTGACACGAGTTGTTGACCGTGTAGGGGTAGAACGACGCGTGAAACACCGCGGCTTGCAGGTGCGGATCTCGTGGAACAGCCACACCGCGAAGTTCGCGACGATGATCGCGACGTTGACGATCGGCAGACGCCTCGCCGGGATCCCGTCGGACAGCGGAAGCATCGGTGGAGTCCTTCACCCGCGCGGCGGCCGCGGTCGGGGACTGTTCTTCCGCGTCTAGGCCGGCTAGATGGCTAGATGTCGAGGGCGGGGATCGACCGGCGCGACGCCTACGCTCTCTCCTCCATGGCCATGTCGTTCCTCGTAGGCAGTGGGCTAACCAGGTCAACTTCGTGCCCGATCCACGCCGTCATCCGCACGCTGGCCCTTGGCGAGCGGGTGGCCGACCGGATCGCAGCGCTGATGCGTCTTAATCTGTGACCCTGACCGCTGCTGAATCGCTCGAGATCCTGGAGCTCGTGGCGCGCGCTGACGAGTGCGCGACGGCGCGAGACGCGAGCGCTTATGCCGAGCTGTTCACCGATGACGGCACGATCACCGGCCTTATGGGGACCGCTACTGGCCGAGACGCGATCCGGGATGCCGTCGGCGCGGTGTGGGCCGCCGAACCCCCGGAGCGGCTCCACCTCACCCTGAACGCGACGATCGACGAGTCGGGGCCGCAACCGAAGGTCACAGGCGTCGTGCTGATCGTCACGCGGGGGCCAGCACCGAGGGTGATCGGGTCGGCGGACGTGAGTCAGATCGTGCGGCGGACTGCAGATGGATGGCGGATCGCTTCGAGAGAGATCCACGACGCGTCAGTGTCCGAGCCGGCCGCTGCCCACGCGCGCCCGCCTTCGACCGCCGAGCCTGAATCCGCCATGCGGGGAACGTCGCCCTCAGCCGGTTCGTCCACCCGCGCGCGACCCGCGGCGGGCGGGCCCTTGTCCGTCCGGCTGTCAGCGCCATCAGCCGGCGCCGTCGTCAGGGGCGTGCTGATCTTGACCGCGTGCGCGCTCGTGCTTTACCTGGTCTGGCGCGTCCGCGTGGTCGTTCGGCTGGTTGCAATCAGCCTCTTCCTGGCTCTTGCGCTGATCCCGGTGATCGACGCGCTCGCCACCAAGACCCGGGCACCCCGCGCCTTGATCATCCTGATGGTCTACGTAGCGCTGATCGCGTCGGTCGCGGTCATCGGGTATGTGGTCGTCCCGAGCTTGGTCAAGGAGGTCGAGCAGTTTTCGCGCCACGCGCCGCGCTACGCGGCCGATCTGCGCCACAACGCAACGTTCCGGCGCTACGACAACCGCTACCACATCACCGCCAAGCTGGTCCGCGACGCGCAGCGCCTGCCGCAGCTGCTGGGACACCTGGTGGGTCCGCTCAAGGACGTCACCGTTCAGGCGGCCAGCTTCATCGGCCAGCTTGTTACGGTCCTGGCGCTGGGGTTCCTGCTTCTCCTCCGCGGTCGCCAGTACGTGAACCTGGGCCTTTCGCTGACCGGAGACCGAGAGGAGCGCTACCGGCGGGTGGTCATCGACATCAACAAGGCGGTGGCCGACTATGTCCTTGGCAACATCGTGATCAGCGTGCTCGCGACGATCGCGACCTGGATCGTGCTGTCGATTCTCGGCGTGCCCTACGCCCTGTCGCTCGGCTTCTTGATTGGCTTCTTCGATCTGATTCCGCTCGTCGGCGCGACCCTCGGCGCGATCGTCGTGGCGGTCGCGACCTTGGCGGTCGACTTCCCCACGGCCACGATCGTGTGGGTCGCGTTCATCATCGTCTGG
>DASPPG010000202.1:0-14682 GCA_035625625.1 Solirubrobacteraceae bacterium | reverse complement strand
CGAAGCCAAAGCCAAACCCGCCGTAACCACGGTAACCCCAGCCGCCGCGGTAGCCGCCGTAGCCGTAGCCACCGTAGCCGCCGCAGCCATAGCCCCCGCCACCGTAGCCGCCGGAGCCATAGCCCCCGCCACCGTAGCCGTAGCCGCCGCTACCCGGGTAGCCGCCACCGCCGTAGCCGCCACCGCCGTAGCCGCCGCCGGCCGAGCCACTCGATCCTGACGTGTCCGTAGCCCCGTCCTGCTGCCAGGTGACCGAGAACGAAGAGCCGTCCGAGGAGAGCGAGGAGGGCGAGGCGCCCGCGGTCGAGCTCCCGCCACCGAGGCTGATGTCATAGGTCCCGCCCGAGCCGAGCGCGATCGGCGACGCGGTCCAGTCGGAGTCCGAGATCGTGCCCGTGTGGCCGTTCGCCGTGGCCGAAGCGCCGGTGAACTGCACCGTGCCGAAGTCCGCCAGCGGGAGCGGCGTGCAATCGCCGGTTGTCGCGTCGCCGCCGGAGCACTGCGAGGGCGCCTCCGCGATCCACTCGGCGCTCGAGGTATCCGGGTTGCTCATCTGAAGCGTCTTGGTCGTCGACTGACCGGTCGTTTCGTCAGACAGCGACACGGTGACGTTCGAGCCGCTTACGCCGACCCGGGCCGAAATGTGGTCGCCGGGCTTGATGGTGAGACTGAGGTTCACCGGCGCCGACGGCACGAGCTCGTACCAGGCGTAGTAGTTGGTGCTTCCGTCGGCGTTGCAGTCCGCCTGAGTGCCGATCTGCTCGAGCGAACCGGAGCCCTGACTGGAGCCGCCAAGGCCGACCCAGAACGCGGAGTAGGTCTGACCGGAGCCGCACGTCGCGGTGGGCTGAACCCAGCTGCCCGAGACGCTCGAGAATTGATTGCCACCTGACGAGCTGCCGGCGACATAGCCGGCCCAGTTCGAGCTCATCTCTTCCTGCGAGGAGGTGGCGGCGGAGGCCGTGCCGGCCGACACTCCCGTCAGCGCGGCGGCCACCGTAACAGTTGCGAGGAAAGGTCGAAGAATCATGGCGTTCACTCAAGGACGCCCAACTAAGAGACCTTTCGGAGCTCGCGAAGAGGCTGATATGGAGTTACGAAGACGGGATTAAATCCCGCCCACCCGGGACTATCCCGCGGCGAGCCGCTCGTCCTCCTCGTCGTCACGGAGGTCGAACGCCGGCAGCCGCTCGAGCCTCGTCGGCGCCACCTCGGTCCGTCCGCCACCGGCCTCCTTGGCGGCGTACAGCGCCAGGTCGGAGCGGTGCAGAAGTGAGGACAGATCCTCCTTGCGGTCCCACACCGCGACGCCGGCCGAGAATGCCTCACGCGTGGGCGTCGCGGCTCGCAGCCGGTCGATCGCCGTGAGCGAGCCGGTCAGCGTCGAGTTGGTCAACAGCGCCACGAACTCGTCGCCACCCAGGCGGGCGACCACGTCGCCCGCCCGCAGCGTGGCGCGGATCCGCTCCGCCGTGTCCGACAGGGCATGGTCGCCCCGGGCATGGCCGAGCTCGTCGTTGAGCTCCTTGAAGTTGTCGAGGTCGAGCGTCACGAGCGTGATCGGGTTCCCGCTCCGAGCTGCTCGCGCGAGCTCGCGGGGCGCCGTGTAGCGCCAGCCGCGACGGTTGAGCAGACCCGTCAGGTCATCGACGACGGCCTCCTGCGCGAAGCGCTGCGCGAGCGTCGCCAGCTCGCGGGTGACCGCACGGAGCGACACCGCGATCATCATCCCGACCAGGACCAAGATCGAGGCGTGGCCCCAGCTGAGGGGATACGCCGGCGACCCGATCAGCACCATCGGCAGCACGCAGCACGCCGCGAACACCACCATGCCCGCGACCATCCCGAGGTCGCCGGCCACGAGCCCGAACCACAGCATCGCCATCACCACCAGGACCGCGTAGCTCGATCCGACCCCGCCGGTGTAGGCCTGCATCGCGGTCAACGCCGGGAGCTGGCCGAACGCGGCGACGCAGAAGACCAGCCGCCGGCGGGACGGCACCACGGCCGCGACTAGCGACGCGATACAGGCGATGACCGCGCCGACGTAGAACACCGGATGGTGCGTCGAGCGATCGGTCTCGGTGGCGATCAAGACCGGCAGAGCGATGCCTATGACCGCGAAGGCGAGCAGGCGAGCCCGGGTGTAGGGGCGCAGTGAACTGGATCTCATTCAGGGTCGGAATCGGCCATTGGTCGAAAAACTTGAGTAAGGATTGTTAGGTTTAGAGCGCTTGTTATGAGATTTTTCGACTCTCTTGAATGGCATGGTCGGGGGCGCTAACCAGGCCCACGAACGACAGGACCCAGGCCAGCCCCGGCGAAATCCGCCCGCGTGAGCACAAGCCGGCTCGAGGCCTTCTCTGACGGCGTGATCGCGGTGGCGATCACGCTGCTCGTGCTGAACATCGCCGTGCCGCAGCCCCCTCTGCCGAACGGCCACACCCTGGCCGGCGAGCTCGGCCGCAACTGGCCCGTCTACGCCGCCTACGTCACCTCGTTCCTGACCATCGGGATCATCTGGATCAACCACCACGTGATGATCAGCCGCCTGCGCGAGGCCGACCGGACGATCCTGTTCCTCAACCTGCTGCTGTTGATGAGCATCGCGATCCTGCCCTTCGCCACCAGCCTGATGGCCGCTTACCTCAAGCAGAGCACCGGTCAGCACCTCGCAGCCGCGCTCTACAGCGGCGCGTTCCTGGTGATGGCGCTGTTCTTCGCAACGCTCAACCGGCACATCCTCCTGGTCAAGGCGCACCTGCTCGAGGCGGAGCTGCCGGTCGAGCACCGCCGCCGGATTCTGTTTCGCAACATCAGCGGCGTCGTGCCCTACGCGATCGCGACGGCGCTGGCTCTCATCTCCCCGTACGTGACGCTCGCGATCTGCACCGGCCTGGCGATCTTCTATGCCCTGCCGATCGCCAGCGGCGGCAACTTGCCCGCCGACTAGGCAAGGGAATGGGGACTTGTCGGCGGCGCCTGACGGCGGCGCCTTAGGAACGCCACCAGGCGCCCAGCACCCGCCGCCAGTTCTCCCAGCCGATCAGCGCCAGCTCGCGCTCGTCGAACCCGGCGGCGCGAAGCGCGTCGAGCAGCAGGGGCGTCCCCGCCACGTCGCCCAGCTCCGCGGGGATGGTGGCGCCGTCGTAGTCCGAGCCGAGCGCGACGTGCGCGACCCCGATCCGGTCGGCCACGTAGCGGGCGTGCTGAGCGATCAGCACGATCGGCGTGTCCGGGTCGTCGGCGAAGTCGCGGCGCAGGAACGGGCATGCGAACACGATCCCGACCAGCCCGTCCGACGCACCGACGGCGTCTAGCTGACGGTCGGTCAGGTTCCGCGAGGTCGGGCACAGGGCGTGCACGCCCGCGTGTGAGGCCACGATCGGCCCGAGCTCGAGCCCCGCGAGGTCCCAGAAGCCGGCCTCGTTGAGATGGCTGACGTCGACCAGGACCCCAAGCTCGGCGCAGCGGCGCACCAGCGCTCGCCCGACGTCGGTCAGGCCGGGCCCGGTGTCCGGCGTAGAGGGGGAGATGAACGGCACGCCGTGGCCAAAGGCGTTGGACCGGCTCCACACCGGCCCAAGCGAGCGCAGGCCGGCGGCGTACCACAGCTCGAGCGCCTCGAGCTCCGGGTCGATCGCCTCGGCCCCCTCGATATGAAGCACGGCCATCGGCGATCCGTGGTCGTCGCGTGCCCGGTCCAGATCGCCCGCCTCGCGGGCCAGCCGCAACGCGCCTGCGCGCTCGAGTGCGAGCAGCCGTCCGCCGGCCGCGGCGGCGTGCGCGGCAGCCACGTCGTGCTCGACCGGGAGGGCCGGTCCGAACTCGATCACGCCGTCGTCCCGGGCGACCTGCTCCCCACGTCCGCCCTCCGACTCGGTGAACACGGCGAAGATCGCGCCGCGCACGCCGCCGGCGCGCATCCTGGGCACGTCGAGATGCCCACCGGCTCGCCCCTCGGCGAGCAGCCCGTAGTCATCCTTGGTCAGGGCATCGTTGTGCCCGTCGAACACCGGCAGCATGGCCGCTAGTCAGGGACGGGCGTGGGAACGTCGACCGCCGGCAGGCCGTCGATGCTGAGGGAGTTCTTCTCGCGCTGGTACTCGAGCAGAGCCTCGGGACCGCCTACGCGCACCTTCTTGGCCGCCCACAGCTCCATGTGCTGCCGCCGGCCCTCATAGCTCATCAGCGGCACGCCGTAGCCGCACGAGTCGGCCACCCGCTCGACCTCGACGACCATGATCGCTCGGCGTGCCTCGGGCGTCGCCGGCTCGGGGAATCCGCAGCGGACCGCCAGCTCGTCGAATTCACAGTCAGCGGCCAGCACGATGCGGCCCCGGCCGTGGAGCCGCAGAATCCGGGGCGGTCCCTCGAACGCGCAGAACATGATCACGATCCGGCCGTTCTCGCGGACGTGGGCGATCGTCTCGGCGCCGCTGCCGACGAAGTCCAGATACGCCACGGTGTGCGGATCCAGCACCCGCAGCGTCTCGATCGGCCCCTTGGGCGAGACGTTCACGTGTCCGTCGCCGTCGAGCGGAGCGCTCCCCACGAAGAACATCCGCTGCGCGGCGATCCACCCCTCGAGCCGCTCGTCGATGCCGTCGAAGGTCTTCCCCACCTCTCAGAGGATACGGACCCACCCACCCCGCCCCGCCCACCGACCCCCACCGTCCCGCTACGCTCGGACCCACCGTGACCGCCACCACGTCCACCTCGATCGAGCGCGAGCTGACCGCACTGCTCGGCCCGGACGGGGTGCTGCCGGGAACCACCCGCGCGTACTTGAGCGACGCCACCGAGAGCCGAAACCTGCGCGGGCGAGCCGACGCGGTCGCGCTTCCCGCCGACGCCCAACAGGTCGCCCAGACGGTCCTCTGGTGCTACGAGCACGATGTCCCCGTCGTCCCGCGCGGCGGCGGCACCGGCTTCACCGGTGGCGCGGTCCCGCTCGGCGGCGGCGTGGTGGTGAGCCTCGAGCGACTGACGAAGGTCCGCCACCTCGATCCCGGCCTGTGGCGCGCCGCGGTCGAGGCCGGCGCCATCACCGCCGACGTGCGCCGGCGCGCCCGCGAGAACGGGCTCTTCTATCCGCCCGATCCGGGCTCGTCCGAGCAGTCGCAGCTGGGGGGCAACATCGCCACCAACGCGGGCGGTCCGCACGCGTTCAAGTACGGCGTGACCGGCGCCTGGATCACCGGCCTCGAGTTCGTCCTGGCTCCGGGCGAGCTGGTCAGGGTCGGAGGTCCGATCCGCAAGGACGTCGCGGGCTATGACCTGAAGTCACTCATGATCGGCTCCGAAGGCACCCTCGGCGTGGTCACCGCGGCGTGGATCAAGCTGATCCCCGCGCCCGAGGCGTCGCTGCCCCTGGCGGCGCTCTACGAGGACGCCGGCGCCGGCTGTGCCGCGATCGAGTCCGTGCTCGGCACCGGCATCGTGCCTGCCGCGCTCGAGTATCTGGACGAGGGCGCGATCGCCGCCACGCGAGGTGCGTTCCCGACCGCGCTCCCCGACGACGCCCGGTTCATGGTGATCGCCGACGCCGACGGCAGCGCCGAGGAGGCTAAGCGCGTCCACTCCGAGCTGGCCGAGTTGTTGGGCGAGCAGGCCACACTCGTGCACGCGCCCACTGACTCCCGCGAGATCGCGGCCCTGTGGCGCTGGCGCGACGGCGCCTCGATCGCGGTGACCGCTCAGCGCGGCGGCAAGGTAAGCGAGGACATTGTGGTCCCCATCGACCGCCTCCAGGAGGCGATCGAGCAGACCGTCGCGATCGGGCGCCGGCACAACCTGCCCGCTTGCAGCTGGGGCCACGCCGGCGACGGCAATCTCCACTCAACGTTCATGATCGACCTCGACGACCCGGACGAGCTCGAGCGGGCCGAGCACGCCGCGCAGGACCTGTTCGAACTCGCGGTGGCGCTCGGCGGCTCCGTCTCCGGCGAGCACGGGATCGGCTTGGTCAAGGGCGGTCAGGTGGCCCGGCAGTGGCCGGCGCCGGCGATCGCGATGCACGAGGCGATCAAGCGGGCCTTCGACCCCAAGGGCCTGCTCAACCCCGGCAAGAAGGTCGCCCGCGTCTGAGCGGCCTGCGGACGGACGGCGCCCCGGTGCGCCGCGGTCCTCCCTGCCGTGGAGCCAAAAGCGGGCCGGCCGCTATGCCTACCGCATCGAGTGCGGGTCGACGTAGAAGTCGTAGACCAGGAAGTCGCTGGTCCTCCCGCCGGCTCTCAGCGTGAAGCGAACCGGCTGCCAACCTGTGGTGTTGCTCGTCCTGACGTTGACTGGATCCGACAGTGATCACGCCGTCTGCTGGCCGTGCACGTGGTCAGTGTTGCGCGGGTTGCTCCACGTGCTCGTCCCCTGGTAACCGACGTAAACGAACACCCCTTCCCACCCCTTGACGTCGCGCACCATGGTGCGAGCAACGCCTACCGCGGGACCGCGCTCGCCGGCAGGCTCGAAGCCGACGACGCGGGAGGTATGAAATGCCGATGCGCAGCTGGTAGCTAAACCGGCCGCGGATTGCCGGCCGATTACAGCTGGCAATCCGCGAGCCTCACAGATGCAACCGGTGCGCCACCGCCGCGGCCTGCGTACGACTCCGCACGCCGAGCTTGCTGAGGATTCGCGAGACGTGCACGCTGGCGGTCTTCTCCGCCATGTAGAGGGCCGCCCCGATTTGACGGTTGGTGGCGCCCTCCGCGACCAGCGCCAGCACCTGTCGCTCGCGCGCGGTAAGCCCGAACGGATCCTCGCCGGCGCCCGAGTCCGGACTCGCCGCGCCGTCGCCAGCGGCGCCAGACCGGCCGGCCTCGGACACCGCGCCCGTGCCGCCGGCGTCGCCGAGATCGAGCCGGGCTCGCTGGGCGAGGGCGGTCAGCTCCTCGCCCAGCCACCGCGCTCCCAGCCGGCGGCTGTCCTCGAGCGCGCGCTCTGCCGTCTGCGACGCCGCCGTCCGGTCGCCCGCCTCTATGTACGCCTCGGTCGCTCGCCACAGCGACACGGCGCGCTGGAACGGCCGCGAGATCGCCTCCCATTCGTGCGCCGCCTTCATGCACAGCTTGGCGTCGCTGCGTCCTCGCGCGCGGGCCAGGTCGGCGGCACCCGCGGCGGTCCACGCGCGCTCCACCGGGCCGCCCTCCGCGGCCGCGGCGCGCAGGCGCTGCATGTGGATCCGCGCCCGGGCCACGGCGTCGCGCTCGTCGGCTCGCTCGCGCAGGTCGCGGGCCCGCTGGGCGATGTCCGCCTCGACCCGCATCCCCGCCGCGGTCACCCGCGCGATGCGCATCACGTCGTCCGTGCACAGCTCGATCCGGTCGAGCGCGTTGGCCACGGCGGCTCGGGCGCCGGCCAGGTCGCGTCCGCGCCGGCGCGACTCGGCCAGCAGCGTTCCGAAGGCGCCGATGAACTGCGGCTCGGACGAGCGGGCCACGAGGGGTTCGATCTCCTCGAGGTAACTAGCCGCATGGTCCTCGTCGCCGACGCCGAGACACACTTCCGCCTCGCACAGGCGCCGGAGGATCAGCTGCCGGCCGGCGGGATGCGTCGGGGCCGTGTCCAGGTAGGACCGCGCGGCCTCCCAGTCGCCCCTCTCGAACGACAGCTCCGCGAGCGTCAACAACATCCAGTCGCGGGGGCGGGCGCCGGGACGAGCGGTGGCGGCGACACCGGCCTCGGCCGTCTTGAGCGCCTCGTCGCTGCGACCCGCCAGGTTCAGCGTGTCGGCCAGATTCGAGTACGCCGTGTCCAGCCCGTCGAAGTCGTCGTCCTCGTGCGCGAGTTGGATCGCCCGGCGCATGCGCGCAATTCCTTCCTCGACGCTGCCGAGGAGGATCTGCGACATCGCCAGCGTGTTGAGCACCTCGGTCTCCGCGCGGGGGTCGCCTGCGGCCAGCGCGGTGGCCAGCGCCGCCTCGCCCTCCTTGAGCGCCTCGCGGTAGCGACCGCGGAGAAACCGCGTTCGGGCCAGCCAGGCGAGCAGCGAAGCGCGCTCCCGAGTCGGCTCGTCGTCGGGGAGCAACTCGAGCGCGCGCTGTGCCGTCTCCAACGCCTCGAGTCCGCGGTTGAGCGTCCACTGGATGCGCGACAGGTCGTCGAGCAGCGCCGAGTAGCGACGCGGGTCGGCCTCGGGCCCACCCACCTCGTCGAGCTCGCGCAGCGCTCGCCGCAGCAGGGTCTCGGCGCGGGCACGGTCGCCGGCCACGCGCTGTGCAGCGGCGGCCAGCGTCAGGAGTTCGACGTGGTCGAGCGGGATCAGCTCGTTGGCGTCCGGGACACGCGGCCAAAGGTCGAGCGCGCGCTCGGCCAGGTCGGCGGCGTCGCCGTACGCGTGCAGGTCGCGGGCTGCCAGCGCGGCCTGCACGGTGGCGCGCAGCGCGGCCGGCTGATCGCCCGCGGTGGCGTAGTGGTGGGCGATCGCCGAGCTCAACTCGAGCCCCTGATCGCCCTCGAGGGCAGCGCGCGCCTCGTAGGCGACGGCCAGCGCCAGGTGAAGCTCGCTGCGCTCGCCGGGGAGCAGGTCGTCGTACATGGCCTCACGGAGCAGGGCGTGGCGGAAGCCCAGACGGCCGTCCTCGCCCGCTACCAGCACCTGCTCGGCGACGGCCTCGCGCAGGGCGGCGTTCAACGGGTCGGGCTCGATCCCGGCGACCTCGGCGATCATCTCCTCATCCAGCGCACGCCCGGCCGAGATCGCCCTCGCCGCCGCCTGGGCGTTGTCCGATAGCCGCTCGATCCGCAGCATGAACGCATCGCGCAGCGATTGCGGAGCGGCACCGCGACCGTCCAGCCCCGCGGCCAGGAGCTCTTCGGTGTAGAGCGGGTTGCCCTCGCTGCGCATGAACAGTCGCTCAACCAGCTGGGCGCTGGGTGTTTCGCCCAGGATGTCGGCCAGCACTTCGCCCATCTCCCCGCGATCGAACGGCTCGAGCTCGATCCGGCGAACCTGGTCGAGCCGCTCGAGCTCGGCCAGCAGCGACCGCAGCGGATGCCGGCGGTGTAGCTCGTCGGTCCGGTAGCTGAGCAGCAGCATCACGCGCTCGCGCCGGAGGCTGCGGGCCAGGAAGTCGAGGAACATCCGGGTCGAGCGATCGGCCCAGTGCATGTCCTCGAGGGTCAGCACCACGACGCGCGCCTCGCTCAAGCAGTCGATCAGCTCGAGCACCGCCTCGAACAGGCGCAGCTGCACCGAGGGATCGTTGCGGTCGGCGACCGCCGGCTCCTCGTCGAGCCCCGGCAGCAGCGCGGCCAGCTGCGCCCGACTTCCCCGGCCAAGCTCTTGCAGCGTCACATCCCGGCTGCGCACCAGCGGACGAAGCGCGCCGATCAGCGGCGCGTAGGGAAGCTCTCCGTCGGCTTCCTCGACCGCCTCGCCGCGCAGCACCAGGACGTCCTCCCGCTCGGACAGGCGGTCCTCGAACTCCCTGACGAGCCGGGTCTTGCCCACCCCCGACTCGCCGCCGAGCAGCGCCACAAACGGGCGCTGCTCGGTCGCCTCACGTAAGGCGTGCTCCAGCTCCGCCAGCTCCGTGGCTCGGCCGACAAACCGGCTCGATGTGACCCTCGCGCGCACGCCCGAAGTATCGCGAGTAGGCTCGGCGGACGAGCGACCCGCGGCCGCCCTGGAGCTCGCCGGCGATCCGGCGCCGTTCGCCGTCGCGGACCATGTCTGCGACGTGTTGGGATGCGAGTGTCTGGGAGATGTTGGGGTGCATTCCTCGCTCCTCTCGGACGAATCCTGTTGCTTCACCGCAACGAGGATGCGCTGAGAAGCCCGATCTGACATCGGGAGAACGGAGCCAGTTCGGCCCTTCCACCCCTTAGTTCTATAAATGAACCCCTTAGGCGCCGGCGAAGCCGCCGCCGCACCAATGGTTATTCATGCCTCAGGCCCCACCCGGCGGGGTCGGAAGGGCGAATCGCCTTCGCCGCGCTCCGGGAAGGGCGACGCGCCTTCCGGCTCGGGGCTCTCCTCGCCGGCACTCAGCGGGCTCGTCGCCGACCGGCTCGCGGCCGCGATGTCGGCCGCGCTCACGTTCTGCGGGTGATGGCAGGCGGCCAAATGACCGCCCGCGTACTCGGTCAGCCGCGGCTCTACGGCGCTGCACACGTCGGTGGCGCGAGGGCAGCGGGTGTGGAACCGGCATCCGGAAGGCGGGCGGATCGGGTTGGGGGGCTCCCCGGCGATGATCGGACGCTCGCGCGCGCGGTTCTCCTCCGGGTCGGGAATCGGGATCGCGCTCAGCAGCGCCGTCGTGTAGGGATGGATCGGCTTGTGGTAGAGCTCCTCCGAGGGGGAGACCTCCATCACCTTGCCGAGGTACATGACCATGATCCGGTCCGAGACGTGCCGGACCACGCTCAGATCGTGGGCCACGAATCCGTAGGAGAGGTGGAGCTCGTCCTGAAGCTCGTCGAGCAGGTTGATCACCTGCGCCTGGATCGAGACGTCGAGGGCCGAGACCGGCTCGTCGAGGAGGATGAGCTTGGGGTCCATCGCGAGCGCGCGCGCCACCCCGATTCGCTGGCGCTGGCCACCCGAGAACTCGTGCGGGAAACGGTTGAGGTGCTCGGGGTGGAGCCCCACCCGCTCGAGCAATTTCCGCGTCTCGGCCTCGACGCGGTCCTTCGGCACGCCGCGGATCCGCAGCGGCGTGGCCAGGATCTGTGCGACGCGCTTGCGCGGATTGAGCGACGCCTGCGGGTCCTGGAAGACCATCTGCATCTCGCGCCGGATTGGCTCGAGCGCCTTGCGGTCCGCCTTCGTGATGTCGCTGCCGCGGAAGCGGATCGAGCCGTCGGTGGCCACGATCAGCCGCACCAGCGTACGGATCAGCGTCGTCTTGCCGCAGCCGGATTCGCCGACGATCCCAAGCGTCTCGCCCTCGCCGAGCGTGAACGAGACGTCGTCGACCGCGTGCACCTGCCCGACTTGGCGGTCGATGATCACCCCCGACTTGATCGGGAACAGCACCTTGAGGTGCTCGACCTCGAGCAGCGGCTTCCCGTTGTTCACCGACTCGGCGGACGGCTCCGGTTCCGTCCCGATGGTCATGAGATCACGGTCTCGGCGGCCCGCAGGCCGATCTGGTCCCCGACCCGGCGAAGGCTCCGCTTCTGCTCGACGGTGAGCCAGCAGCGGTCGAGGTGCGCCGGCGACTCCGGCAGCCGCGACTTGAGCTCGGGCACCTCGGTGCAGCGGTCGAACGCGTGCGGGCACCGCGTACGGAAGTGGCAGCCCTGGGGCGGCTTCAGCAACGAGGGTGGCAACCCGGGGATCGTCGGCAGCCGCGCCGAGCGGTCGGAGTCGATCCGCGTGATCGAGCCGAGCAGCCCCCATGTGTAGGGATGCTGAGGGTCGTAGAAGATCTCGTCCAATGTTCCCTGCTCGACCACCCGCCCGGCGTACATGACCACGATCCGGTCGGCGATGTCGGCCACCACGCCGAGGTCGTGGGTGACCAGGATGATCCCGGCGTCGGTCTCGGAGCGGAGCTGGCGCAGCTCGTCGAGGATCTGCGCCTGGATCGTGACGTCGAGCGCCGTGGTCGGCTCATCTGCGATCAGCAGCCGCGGCGAGCACGACAGCGCCATCGCGATCATCACGCGCTGACGCATGCCGCCCGAAAATTCGTGCGGGTAGGAGCGCAGGCGCTCCTGCGCGCGGGGTATCCCCACGCGCTCCATCAGCTCGACCGCTCGATCCATCGCGGCCTGCTTGGAGACCCCCTTCTCGTGCACGCGGATCTGCTCGACGATCTGGTCCCCCACGCGGTACACCGGATCGAGCGAGCTCATCGGGTCCTGAAAGACCATCGCGATGCCGCCCCCGCGAAGCTTGCGCAGCTGCGCCTCGGGGGCCGCGACCAGGTCCGTGCCCCCGAACAGCGCTTTGCCCTCGAACCGGGAGTTCGGCCCTCGCGTGAGCCCCATCAGCGTCATCGCGGTAACCGACTTGCCCGATCCGGATTCGCCCACGATCGACACCACCTCGCCACGGTCGACCGTGAACGAGACGCCGTCGACGGCCCGCACGAGCCCGTCCTCGGTGTTGAACGACACCTTGAGGTCAGAGACCTCGAGCAGGCGCCCGTTCGAGCTCGCCTCCGGGGCCGGAGCCGAGCTGCTCACGCCCCGAGCCTGATCCGCGGATCCAGCACCGCGTAGAAAATGTCGGTGAACGCGCTCAGCAGCACGACCGTGAACGCGATCAGCATCGAGCACACCAGCACCGTCACGTTGTCGAGCAGCCCGATCGCCTGGGCGAACAGCTGGCCGACGCCGTGGAGGTTGTAGACGGTCTCGGTCAGGATCGCCCCCCCGCCGATCACCTGTCCCATGTCGAGGCCAAACAACGCGATGATCGGGATCAGGCTGTTGCGCAGGATATGCCGGCGCAGGACCTGCTGGTGGGACAGACCCTTCGCCGTCGCGGTGCGAACGAAGTCCTCGTTCATCGTGTCGAGGATCGTCGAGCGGAGCACGCGCGAGTAGAAGCCGATGAACAGTACCGACAGCGTGATCCACGGGAGGATCATGTGATGGAGCCATTGCGAGGGGCTGGTGGCGAAGGACACGTACCCGCCCACCGGGAAGAGGTTGGCCTTGTATCCGAGGAAGTAGATGAAGATCGCGCCGAGGAAGAAGGGCGGGAATGAGACGCCGATCATCGACAGCACCGTGAGCACGCGATCGGTGTGGCGGCCGGCCCTGATCGCCGCCAGCGTGCCCACGATGATCGACGCGACCATCCAGATGATCCCGGCCCCGATCGCCAGCGACAACGTCGCCGGGAGATCGTGCTTGATCTGATCGACGACGTTGAAGCCCTGCACGTAGGAGGTCGCCTGGCCGGTGAAGATGTTCTTCATCATCCGGCCGTACTGGACGTAGATCGGCTTGTTGAAGCCGTACAGCACCTCGATCTGATGCACCTCGGTGGCGGTCGAGTTGCGGCCCGCGAGGCGGAGCGCCGGGTTGCCGTTGGGGATCGCCGCAAACAGCAGGAACGTGATGACCGAGATCAGGAACAACACCAGCAGCATCATCGCCAGCCGGCGGATGATGAAGCGGCTCAACGCATCCTCCCCATCCCCGTCAGTGTGCGATCCGCACCTTCGAGCGCGGGTCGAGCGCGTCGCGCAGGCCGTCGCCGAAGATGTTGATCGACAGCACGGTCAGCACGAGCATGATCCCCGGCGCGAGGACATCGTGGAAGGCGGCGGGGATGGTGCTGATGCCGTCGCTGAGCATCGTCCCCCAGGAGGCGTTCGGCGGCTGCACGCCGGCTCCCAGGTACGTCAGCGCCGCCTCGAGCAGGATCGCGTTGGCCAGGATCAGCGGGATGAAGACGACGATCGTCGAGGCCAGGTTGGGGAGGATCTCGCTGAACATGATCCGCACGTTGCCGAGGCCCTGCTGGCGCGCGGCGTCGACAAACTCGCGCTGACGCAGGCTCAGCACCTGCGCGCGGATCGGCTTGGCGACGTACGGGAAGTAGACGACGCCGATGATCAAGGCCGTCGACATCAGCGTCGTTGAGTGGAGCGGGCCGATGCCGCTCGTCGCGATCAACGTCCCGAGCACGATCCCGAGCAGCACCACCGGAAACGCCCAGGTGACGTCGAGGATCAGGTTGATGAGGTTGTCCGCGACGCCGCCGAGGAATCCCGCCGCGACCCCCAGGATCATCGCCAGAATCATCGTGATGATGGTCGCGACCGCGCCGATCTCGAGCGAGTTGCGTCCGCCGTAGAGCAGCCGCACGGCGACGTCCCGGCCGAGGCTGTCGGCGCCGAGGAAGTAACTGCTGATGTTCCAGCTTGGGCCGACCGGGATGTCGGTCGGTCCCACGCACGTCGGCGGGCACTTGTTGAGGTTCGAGCCGGTGATGTTCTCGGTCGCCGGCCCGATGTGCGCGATGTCACGCGCGTAGACGGGCGCCAGCAGGCAGAGCACGACGATGACGATGAACAGCCCGCCGAAGAACAGCGCGGTCTTGTTGCGCCGGAGCCGCCGCCAGGCCAGCCGCCACGGGCCGGTGCCGGCCGCAACCTCCTCCTGAGCCAGCGCGGCCGGGAGGTCGGTGGAGAACTGAGTGCCGGTTTCCGATGTGGTGGTCGCCATCAGTGGCCTAGCCGAGTGGGCCGAGACAGACTAACCGTCCCGGCCCACTCTTGGCTATATCGCTACTTCAGCGAGAACGACGTCCAGTCCCAGCCCCAGACGGGGTGGAACACCAGCGCGCTGTAGTTGATCCGGTCCGAGGTGAACTTGGGGAACGTCTGGTACCCAAACACGGCCACGTATGCCTTCTGAGCCGTGTAGACATCGAGCTTGGTCGCGAGACTCTCGACCGTGCTCGTGTTGTTCGTCGCGGCGATCTGGTCGGTCAGCGAGTTGATCTCCGGGTCGTTGACCTCGCCGAAGTTCTCGTTGTTCACCGGCAGGATCGAGGGACCCGTCAGTAGCACGCCGTAGAAGTCGACCGGGTTGTTGAAGTCCATGTTCCAGTCGCCGAAGCCAGTCTGGGGGTGGAGCTTCAGGTCGCCAATGGTCGTCCAGTAGACGGCGTCGGAGATCAGCTTCTGGGTGGCCTTGAAGCCGATCGAGTTCAGGTAGGCGGTGTAGTAGGTCATCCACGCCTGGCGTGGATCACGCTCCTCGCTCCAGACG
>DASPPG010000201.1:0-3223 GCA_035625625.1 Solirubrobacteraceae bacterium | reverse complement strand
GTTGGGAGTGCGAAACGCGTTCTATGGCGTACCGCTGACCCACATCCTCCGGCCGCGCGGCCTGCGTCGGCTCTGGACAGCCCACTTCGTCGTCGACGAGAGCGCCGCGATGGCCGTCGCCCAGCCAACCCCGCGAGCGGGTGACGGTGGCCATGGAAAGCTCCCCGTAGGCGGCCACTGAATCTCCCCGCTGGTGGCCACTAGTTCTCCCCATGGGTGGCCACTTGTTCTCCCCACGGTTCTGTCCTGAGGCGCCTGTAGTCGGGCGCGCGTTGTTGTCAACGCGCGACCCGAGGAGGGCGACCGTGAAGAAGGCGGAGGAAGCGATGGAGATTCTTGAGGCGTATGACCTGACGGGCTCGCTGCGCGGCGCGGCTGCGTTGGCGGGTTGCGATCACAAGACGGTGAAGCACTGGGTGGAGGTCCGCAAGCAGGCTGGCGAGCAGTTGCCTGGGCGGGCTGCGCGGCCGGCGGTGGTGATGGTCGAGCCGTTCGCCGGGAAGATCGATGAGCTGGTCGATCGCTCGCACGCGAAGGTGCGGGCGGATAAGGCGCACGGGGTGCTGGCGGCGATGGGGTATGCGGGGTCGTATCGCACGACGCGGCGGGCGGTGGCGGAGGCCAAGCGGCGCTGGCGGCAGAAGCATGGGCGTCGCACGCGGCCGTGGATCCCGCAGCCGGGGTTGTGGCTGCAGTGGGACTACGGCGACGGGCCGGTCGTGTGCGGGGTGCGGGCGGTGTTGTTCTGCGCGTGGCTGGCATGGAGCAGGTTTCGGGTGGTGGTGCCGTTGCGCGATAAGACGATGCCGTCGGTGGTGATCGGGCTGGACCGCACCCTGAGGATCATCGATGGGGTTCCGACGTACGGACTCACGGACAACGAGAAGACGGTGACGGTCGAGCACGTGTGCGGGATCGCGGTGCGCAACCCGACGATGGTTGAGGTCTCGCGTCATTACGGGCTGACGGTCGCGACCTGCGAGCCCGCCGACCCGCAGAGCAAGGGCGGCAGCGAAGCCACGGTCAAGATCGCCAAGGCGGATCTGGTGCCGACCGATCACAACCTGCGCGAGGAGTATGCGGACTGGCAGGCGCTGGAGCGGGCGTGCCTTGAGTTCATGGCCGATGTCAACACGCGCCCGCACCGCGCGACCCGCGAGGCGCCGATGGTGCTGCTGGCCCAGGAGCACGAGCATCTGCACCGGCTGCCACGGTTGCCGCACACGCTGTGCTTCGGGCAGACGCGCAAGGTTGATCGTCAAGCGACGGTGTCGGTCGGGGACGCGATCTACTCAGTGCCGCACGAGCTGATCGGCGAGCGGGTGTGGGTGCGGGCGGAGGGTGAGGAGCTGGTGGTGGTGCACGTCGATGCGCTCCAGGGGCCGCGGGAGGTCGCGCGGCACGCGTTGACCACGCCGGGCCGGCCGAGCATCTGCGATGAGCACTACCCACCCCGACCGGCCGGGCCGTTGGAGCGCAAGCCCCGAGCCCGATCGGAGGAGGAGCGGGAGTTCCTTGCCATCGGCGAAGGCGCTGAGCGGTGGCTGAAGCGCGCCGCCGCGGAGGGCACACAGCGGATCCGGCGCAAGATGGCCGAGGCGGTCGACCTGGCCAAGCTCCACGGCTCAGGCGCTGTCAATGAAGCGCTTGAGCGGTGCGCCAGCTACGGCCGCTTCGCGGATGGTGATTTGGCCAGCATCCTTGCCCACCAGCAGACCGCGACGGTGATCCCGCTCCCCCAACGGGCCCCTGAGGAGCGCTCGCTGCAGGCCTCGACCCGCGGCTGGGAGGGGTTCGGGCGATGACCGTCTACTACTCAGACATCCGCGTGCTGCTCGATCCCGAGCAATCTGACGCGCTCAAAGGCGGCGGTCGGCTGCAGGACGTCTCGGTGATCCTCACCGACCGGCATGACCGACAGGCCCGGCCGGTCGGGGTCGCGCTCTTGGCCTGCCAAGCCCGCGAGCTCGCGTTCCAGCTGTTGGAGCTGGCCGAGCACGCCGACCGTCAGAGGACGCATCCATGACCGTCAAACCACCCGCCCCGCCGCAGTTGCCCGACGAGCTCGACCGCCTCTTGCGTCGTCTGCGGATGCCGTATGTCCGCCGGGCGGCGCCCGAGGTGATCGCTACCGCTAACAGCCAGCGCTGGGAGCACGCCGAGGTTCTGCGCGTGCTCCTGGCCGAGGAGGCGGCCGGCCGTGACCAGGCCACGATCAACATGCGCCGGCGCGCGTCCGGGCTACCAGCCGGCAAGACGTTCGACGCGTGGGAGGACACAGAGTCGGTGATCCCGAAGCCCACCCAGCAGGCGCTCCAAACCCTCGAGTGGGTCAACCGCTCCGAAGTGCTCGTCGTGTGCGGCCCGTCCGGGACCGGCAAGAGCCACTTCATCGAAGCCCTCGGCCACCTCGCGATCGACAAGGGCCGCACCGTCGCCTGGCACACGCTCGAGTCCCTCGCCGCTCTGTTCCGCCGCCACCGCGCCGACGACAGCATCAACAAGGCGATCAGCAAACTGATCCGCTCAGACCTCATCCTGATCGACGACGTCGGCCTGCTCCCGGTCTCCGCCGACGCTGCCGACGCCCTGTTCAGAGTCGTCGACGCCGCCTACGAGAAACGATCGATCGCGATTTCGTCAAACATTCACCCCTCCGGCTTCGACGAGCTGATGCCCAAGACCACGGCCACCGCGACCGTCGACCGGCTACTGCATCACGCCCACGTGATCATCACCGATGGCCAGGACAGCTACCGGCTCGCCCAAGCGACCGCCGGCAAGGGGGTGAGGCCACTGACCTGAACACCCGCGCACCCCGCGTGGGGAGATTCGATGGCACCACCACTGGGGAGATCTGATGGCCACCAGCGGGGAGATTCGATGGCCACGAGTGGGGAGTTTTGATGGCCACCAGCGGGGAGAAACAGATGGCCATTGACAGACTACGCACTCCACCACGGGAACCCCGGCAGTCCGGAATACCGCGCGGCGTGGATACGCTTCCGCCGGCGCGTTCGAACGGTCGATGATCTAAGACGCTGGCGAATCTCAACGCGCTAACGGGGAAGAACGGAGCCGGTAGGCGCAGCGCCACCAGTTACCGCCTCGGAACATTCGAAGACGCCAGCGCACGATGGCGCGCACCTCTCCGCGGAATTGATCCGCGACAAGCCGACGGGGTGATATTTGGAAACGGCGGCACGCGTGCGCGGTCCGTCAC
>DASPPG010000200.1:0-6053 GCA_035625625.1 Solirubrobacteraceae bacterium | reverse complement strand
TAACCGCCGTCGGCCTGCACGACCTTGCGCTCAAGCCCCCACTCCAGCATCTGATCGATGATGTCCACCGCCAGCCGCCACTTCTCGCGGTGACGCACCTCATCCGGGATCCTCGCCCGCTCGCGCCGCTCAACGTCCGTGTCCCACTCCGCGGGCAAAAACAGCCGCCAGCCCAACGGGCACGACGCCAGGTCGGTGACGGCGTTGACCGACACCAGCACCTGACAGTTCGCGGTCTTGCCCAACGCTCCGCAGTCCTGACGCGCCACCCCCGGCGACATCCGCTCGTCCTTAGGGACCGTAGAAAAATAAAATTGCAAAGATGTCACAAGCCCGGGCAGCCGGAACTCCGGTCAGTGACCGTGCGGCTTGATGAGGTAGTTCCACTCGGGGTGAAACTCGTGGCGGTGGACGTTGATCGTCTTGAGCTCGGCGTTCGTGACCCGGATCTTGGCGGGATAGCTGCCGTCGTCGAGTCGGGCGTAGATCTCGAGCCCGGTGCTGGTGGTCGTCCCGGCGATCAGGTTGATCATCGTCTCCAGCGAGACCAACGGCTTGCCCCGCCGGTTCATCGTGATGAACGAGAACAGACGGTGCTCGATCTGGTTCCACTTCGATGTGCCGGGCGGGAAGTGGCAGACCTCGATCTCGAGCTCGGTCTCGTCGGCGAGTTTCTGCAGCTCCATCTTCCACAGCCGCGGGCGGTTGCCGTTGGAGCCGCCGCAGTCGGCGGTGAGCGTTAGCCGGGGAGCGTGCCGGTAGCGCTCATGTCCGAGGTGCTCCCACCAGCTGCGGATCGATGCGACCGCGAACTGGGCCGTTTCGTGATCGATGCCGACGTTGACATACCCCTCATCGAGCCTGAGGTCATAGACGCCGTAGGGGATCGCCTTGCCGAGCTGCTTGTCCTTGAAGTCGTGGACGCGCACCAGCTCGGGCTTGCCCTTGAGCCGCCATTCGCGCCCTGGGTTCTTGAAGTCGCCGACGAGCTCCTTCTTCTTGCAATCCACGCTGATCACCGGCCACCCCGCCGCGACCGCCGCCTTGGCGGTCCGATTGATGTGCTGAAACTGCGCGTCGCGGTCGGGATGCGAGGCCCCTTCCTTGGTCTTCACGCTGGCCTGCAGCGAGTACCCGAGCAGCCGCATGAACGTGGCCACCGACGTGAAGTGCACCTCGTGACCCATCTCGCGCAGCGCGCCGGCGACCTGCCGCACGCTCTTGGCCGTCCAGCGCAACAGCGACTCCGGATCGCCACGGGAGTCCTCATCAACCAGCCGCTCGATGTCATCCAAGATCGTCGGGTCGCTCTCCAGCAACGACTTACGACCGCCACCCAGGCGACGCACTCGCCCCGGGTCAAGCCGCTCACCCGACTCAAGCTCAGCGATCCCCTTGCGGATCGTCGGGATCGATATCCCGGTCGCACGTGCCGTGGCTGTGATCCCGCCCCAGCCCACGCTGCGTGCCTCGCTCGCCGCCCACAGCCGGCGCTGGCGCTCGTTCAACTCCGCCGCCAACGCCCTGAACTTGTCACCGATCGCCGCCTCATCGATCACACACCAATGGTTCTACCTGACAGCGGCGAAATCCTGCAACGTTGTTTTTCTACGGGCCCTTATGCCAACGGGTGGCGTGCTGCGTGCGAGTGCATCGGCGACGCCTGCCTGGGTTGAGCGCTCGTGCAGATAGCTGGTTATGTCGCGAGCATGCCGTAGGTCGTCTGCGCTCAGGTACAGCTCGTGCTGAGAGATACCCGGAGCCACGTTGAGCGTGTAGTCGCCAGGCCGGTGGGTGAGCACGACGAACACCCCTTCCGAAAGCTCGGCCGGGAGGCCGAGCGGATTCCGGCCGCCAGCCGTGGCGTCGGCCTCATCGAGTGCATCGATGACAAGCCATACGGATTCCCCGCGCGCGCTAACTTCGGTCATGAGCCGCGAAAGGAACCCGGAGTCCTCGCCAGCACGCTCCGGGAGCCAGTCGTAAGCTAGTTCGTAGTGGTCGATCAGTTCCACGCAGAGGTGCTCTAAGCACTGTCGGGGACGGGTGCGTCCGTCGCTGGCGGCGAACAAGAACGCTGGCGCCGCACAACGAGACGCGATCGCGGCTGCAAGCGCTGTCTTCCCCAACCCCGCCTCGGCGACGATATGAAAATAGCCACAACGATGACCGCTCGCGAAATCTTCGAGCTCGTCGAAGACCCACTCGCGTCCCGCGAGCCAGCGGCCCTGGCGAACGCGGTCGCGGCTTGGCCAATCCAGAAAATCGGTCAACGCCGGATAACGAGCCTTCACAAGCGCACGGTCCAGCTCACAGACCGCCCGGCCGAGCTCCTGACGCAGTTCATCGAGGCCAGTGTTCACTTGCTCGGTGCTCGCCGCGATCCGCTCCAAGGCTCGGCTATCCAGGCGCGCCTGGAATACCTCGAACCTGGAGAGCTCCTCAACCCACCACGCAAGCAGCTGGTCGGCAACCGGCTCGACCTTCTCCTTGTACTGCTCACCAGTCTGCCCGCCGAGCTGATCGGCCCACGTCTGCGCCAGATCAGCCCCGGTAACCGTCACGGTGCGCGTCAGCGCTCGCGCCAGCAGTGGCGCCGCAGGCCCCCCGAGAAACGTCGCGTCGAACCACAGCCGATGCCAGTCCCGGTACTCCTGAGCGAAGCGCACCTCCGTGCGCACAAGGGCGATCTTGATCGCCAACGTCTGTCGGTCTCGGCCAAGCCAGGAGCGCACATGTCCCGTAACCGCTGCCTCGCCCTCGGCGACCGCCTGATCGGTCACGTCCTCAATGATCTTCGAGACCACCAACGCGACAACACTTCCCTCAAGCAACGGCACAGCAGAATCCTGCCAAACCCAGTCGCGCCACACACTCGCGAACGCGACAGCACCGTCGTGCTGCGTCGACGGGATGTATCCACCGAGGCAATGAAGCGGCGGTCGACAAACGCGATCTGGTGCTTGCTCAGGCTGGAGTTCCCCGGCTGTGAGCAAACGGTCGGCGACGGATACGCCGCCGGTCGACGTGCGCAAAGCCGCCGGCCGCGACCCGCCGGCCGCCCTTCCGTTCCCGCCCAGACCCACCGGTGCGCCTCCGCCGAACCGCGCCACCCGCGCGACGATCGCAATCCCGGAGAGCGATCGTCCCGACCGGCCACGAGCCAGCGATCCCTATGCCACGCGAGGAGCGGTCAGGTCGTGCTGCTGCTCTTGTAGCAAGCAATCACCGATATTTTCGACTATTGGACTCGTGCGGAGCAATTGCCCTACGCCGTCACTGCTGGCGTGGCATAGCGGTAGCCGCCCTGGACGACTACCGCCGTCGAAGCAGTTGTGGCCACCGTTACCGCCTGCCGGTGAAAGGCAGTCGCGCCCGGAATGTGAGGTGGCGTGGCTGCCTGTGTCCGGAGGCAGCAGCACGGTGGCCACCTCGCGTGCGTCTCGGCGTCGCCCTTTGCCGCGCGGAGAAGGGGCTCGGAGGATTTCGCCGGGCGCAAACGAGAAGCGGTTAGTGTCGATCGCGCTCATCCACGACGGCGCACAGCTCTCGCTGTGAGAAAAGAGACGGCACGATGGCCACTTACCTTGCGTTCCTCGAGGTTGACGACGTCGACCACTGGCTGAGCTCACCCAAGCGCGAGGAGGTGTTCGGCCCCCTCGGAATCACCACTCGGGCGTTCAAGGACCCCCAGGGCTCGAAGCGTGTTGGGCTGATCGCCGAGATCCCCGACTTTGCCGCGTTTCAAGAGTTCATGCAGACCGAGCCGGCGGCCGAAGCGATGAAGCACGACGGGGTCCACCCCGACACCCTCGTGATCCTCGCCGAGGGATAGGACCTTCGCCCTCGCAGCATTCCGAGCCGAGACCCGGCGCACGTCCGTTGCCAGCAATGCCTCGGCGGACGCTCCCGCTCGAAAGGCATGGTGGCCGCGAAGCGCTCGCCGCTACTTGAGGCGTGATCCGACGACGGATCCGCGGAGGCCGGGGCGACCGCTTTGAACCGCCGGCGGGCAACGGCGCGCACCATCGCTTCGACCGCAGCAGCCGTCCGGGGCCGGCTACCGCTATGCCACGCCAACAGCAGCCCTGCCGCGTGCGGGGGACTACTGCATCGTCCCGGTTGAGCAGCAGTCATGCAGCTCCGAGGCCGGCGGGATCCGCCGCACTATTCCTTTCCCGATGGCATCGGCCGACCCCGCTGACCCGAAGCGATCGTCGCGCCTCTGCCATGCTCGTGATGGCTTAGCGCGGAAACCAGCGGCCGGCCGACACCGCGCGACCGCCGGTACGCGACGATCGCTTCCGTCGTGGCCGCGCCGACGAGTCGGCTATTCCCTTGGCGACGATCCGCTCGCGGCGACTCGAGCTCGCCGGCCGCGAGGCCCGCGATTGGTTTCGCGGAGTCTATGCGTGAGTCGAGATCTGCCTGTCTTTCCGCGATGTGCGTAGAGCTGCCGGAACGCGCCTTACCGGCCGGTGGGAGCGGTGTCGGCGAACGCGCAGACGGTGAGGAGGTGCGCGAGGGTGTCTGTGATCGCCTCGGGCGCGTTTGGCGCGTTGCGGTCGAGCGAGCCGATCGCGACCGCGGCGTAGCGGCCGGCCTGTTGGGCGTGGTCGATTTGCGCTGGCGGATCGGCGGCGGCTGAGGCGTGTTCGAGCCAGTCGGCGGCCTGCTCGTAGGCGAGCGGTAGCCACTCCTTGGCGTCGTAGTCGCGCGCGCCCGCGTGGGCTTCGAGCGCTTGGTGGCAGCGGTGCAGGCTGCCGGCGGCGGTGGCATCGAGTGTGCCGAGGATGTCGTTGCCGATCGCGGCGTCCAGGACGGCGGCCGGGAGGATGTGTAGGACGTTGGCGGCGACGGCGAGGCTGATCAGTCTGGGGATCGCGGTCGCGAGCAGCGTGATCGGCCGGTCCGGCGGCGTCTCGTCCGCGGACATGTCCGAGACGCCGCGCTCATAGGCGGCCCGGTAGCTGGCGGCGAGCTCGTCGAGGACCCAGGGGCGAGCGAGGTCGCGGTAGATGACTTCCAGCGATCTCACGATCCGGCGGGCGGTTGCGCTCGTGCTTTCCCCGTTGCCGCCAGCCGGGTCGAACGGCCGGCGAAGGTGCCGCACCGGGGTGAGGGGTGTCCGGTCGTAAGCGGGGGGTTCGGGGGCTCGTCCGGTACCTGCAGGGTGAGCGATGGGCGAAGGCGCGTTGAGATGAACATGGCTGAGGCGGTGCCGAGGGCCGCGGCGGCGGATGCGGCGCGGCTGCGTCGAGCATATGCCGCGGGCGTCGCGCATGGGGGTGCGAGCACCCGGTGCCGGGCCGAGGAGGAGCGCAAATACAGCCCGCTGCGGCTGCTCACGCTGGCGGCGCTGTACCTGCCCGATCTCGCGGTGTACGCGTACCTGCTGGACGTGATGGGCGAGGACGACGAGGTCGATCGTGTCCGCGTCGTGCTGGCCGAGGAGCTGGGCGCGACGGCCGCAGGGGCGCTGCGACTGGCGCATCGGGCGCTGGAGACGCACGCGCGGAACGTCGATTACGAGAGCGCGGTGTGGCTTGAGCGGGTGCTCGATCATGCGAGCGCGTCGTTGTGGCGTCAGGCGGACCGCGACGTTCCCGTGCTGCTCGAGCATGCGAGGGGCGCCGCGGTCGCGCTCACCTCGGCGACCGCCGCGACCGCGGATGACCGGATGCGAGTGCCTGAGGAGCTCGCGCACGGCCTTTCCGATCTGCTGGTCGTGTATCTGATCGCGCGCACACTGCGATGACGCGGCGGGCGGCGAGCGGCCCGGCTGGTCTGCGGGCGGGAGCGCGCTCCGGGCTGATGCTCACGGTACCGATCGCGCTGATCGTGCTTGGGATGACGGCGTTCGCGCCCGCGCCCACACTCATCAGCCACTGGGCGAACGGCGGGCCGGGCAAGTGGCTGCCGGCGGTCTCGCGCGCTTCCCTGCCGGCACCGGCGGTTCGCGTACCGGTTGCGGTCGCCGGAGCGGTCGTGCGCGGCGGTGAGCGCGCGCGCTCCCGGGCGCCGCGCGCGGTTGGGCGGTCGCGCGTGGAGCG
>DASPPG010000199.1:0-4355 GCA_035625625.1 Solirubrobacteraceae bacterium | reverse complement strand
GGCCGAGGCGTGACGATCGCTCTCGTCTCGTGGGTTCGGCCGATGCCATCAGGAAAGCAATAACGCGCCGGATCCCGCCGGACTCGACCTAATGACTACCGCTCAGCCGGGGTGAACCAATAGTCCGCCGCGCCCGGCGGGACGGCTGCTGGCGTGGCGTTGCACAAGTGCGCTCGGCGGCGCCTTCGAAGGTCGGCCGGCGCGAATGCAGTCGTGCGCCCGGCGCTGGGCCGCGACGATCGGCGTGATTCAGATGTCGCCAAGGCAATGGCACGACGCGGGGTGGATCGAACGACAAGAGCAATCGTCCGTATCGGGGATCGTGCGCTATATATGCGCCGTGCCGGACGCTGATCTCGGCGCCGTGGAGCACCGCGGCCGCAGGGGGGAAGGAAGGATGATCGCCGCTGTCCGCCCGTTGCCTTGGGAGTGAGGCCACGACGCGAAAATCGTGGCCATCGTGAACTGCGAGGCCCGCGTATGCTCACAACCACAGGGGTATGTGGCCGTGTCGAACTCGTCTTGTTCCGATCTACCGACGCGCGGAAGGGTGGGGTACTCCTGCAGACTGGCTTGGTGCCTGTAGTTTGCGACGCTACGGTGGGAATTAGCCGGCTCTCGGGGCTTCCTCGTTCGAGGAGACCGTGTGGTGAGCTTGACGCTCACGTCATGACGGTGGGGCGATATTGTTCTGTCGCAGCGCCTGGTAGGCGGCGTTAGGCCGCTTTGGGTAGCGCTCCGCCCAGGAGTGACAGGAGCTGGGCGCGGTTAGGACCGGGGGGTGGCGGTGCGTCGCTGCCGCGGGCGGTCTTGAGGATGTGCTCGACGAAGCCGCGGTCCGCGTATGTCTCCTCGAGCTGGGTAATGCACCCGCGCCAGGCGATGGCGGCGCGGAACGCATCAGGATCGCGGGAGAGCGAGGCCAGCAACGCTCGCCGGAACAGGGCTAGGCCGCTCGGAGGCGGGGGGTCGGCTCCTCGGCGCAGCGCCTCGATCTCGGCGAACCGGGCACGATCCTCCTCGACGGTTTCGCGGTACCACGGCACCAGTTCGGCCTGTGCCACGGCGTCCCAGGTTTCCGCGAGCCGATGGGGATTCTCTAGGTGTGAATGGATCACGTCGCGCAGGTGCTGAACGCCCAATAGGCCCAGCGTCATGCCGCGGCCGCCGGAGGGATTGGTACACGCCATCGCATCGCCGGCCGCGACCACGCCGGTCGCCGCCGGGCGTCCGTCAACGAGCAAGCGCCGGAACCGGTCGGGTACACCGGCCATCGGCAGCACGCCGGTGATGGGCTCGCCGTCGAGCCATTGTCTGTGCGCCGGGCACGCCGCCACCACCGCGGTCCACACGTCCGGGTCGCGCACACGCTTGAGCGCCTGATCGCCGGCGGACGTGACCAACGTGACCGACCACGTGCCGTTGTCGCCCGGCAGCGTGAGCACGGAGAAGGTGCCGATATCGGTGAGGATCGCCGCGCGGAAGGCGGGCGTCCCCGCGCCGCGAGCGCAGAAGAAGCGCGTGTAATAGACGAACCCCGATTCCTCGGCCTCTTCGATGACCGGTCCGATGCCCGACTGCATCAGCCAGCGCGTCACCTGGGAGCGGCGGCCCATGGCGTCGATGACCAGGTCGGCGCAGAGATCCTCGCCGTCGTCGGTTCGCACACCGCTCACGTGTGGCGTGCCGTTGTAGGCACGCACGAGGAGTTCGCGGACAAGGACGCCGCGGCGTATCTCGAGGCCCGGCTCGGCGTGCGCCGCCCGGCCCAGGACGTGCTCGAGCACGGGCCGACGCGCGGTGAGCGTGCGAAACCGCTCGTCTCCGTCGCGCGGCGTCCGGTCGGTGATCGACGGCGGCATCAGGCTGAGCAGATCGAAACGCAGCCCACCCGCGCCCTCGATCGCGACAGCAACGTCCGGCAGCATTTCCTCCAGAAGCATCCGGCCACGCGGGAGAAGGAAGTGCGGCTGGCGGAATTGGACGACGCCACCACGCTCCCAGCGCGCCCACGCCTCATCTGCCGAACCCGGCGCGGGTTCGCCGTCGCGCTCGAGGATCGTCACGTCGTAGCCGTCCCGGCGCAACACCATCCCCGCGGCCAACCCGCACACCCCAGCGCCCAACACAATGATCTTCGACACCGTAAATCGCCCCCTGCCTGTTGGCTACCGGCCGGGATCGGATCGGCACCCGGCCGATCCCTCGATCCTGAGGCTCTCCTCGTGCGCCCCCAACACCAGGTCGAGCTCATCGCGCATCTGGTGCTGCTCCTCGGGAGAAACTGTGCTCAGGCTTGCGTACTCACCGCACCTCGGGCACACGCCGATGTCGCCCTCGAACCGGTAGTAACGGCCACAGAAACAGACGACGTCAGGCATGATCATCACCGGTTCGAGGCATATGTCGTGTTGCGAAGCTGGTCAGCATGCAAGTCTTCCTGTCATAGAACAGCGCGTTTGCTCTTCTGTGAGAGTGATACGCGCGAGGTCGCGATCCGGTTCTCGTCACCGCGCCTACTTGTAATGAGACGGCACGCCGTCGGTTGATACGACCAGCCGCGGGGACTCCCCTCGCTAGAGCCGGGCAAGCCAACTCGAGACGACCGGCCAGGGTGGTATCGCGGAGCGAGTTCCCACGCGCGCCGCAGGTGGCGGCCGCGTTGGCGAGCCGCATCTGGCAGAGCACCGCCGCTCGACAGCCGGGCCCGGCGGAGATCCTCGTGGACGACTTCGAAGAAGAACCCCGCCAGGCGCTCGTTCGGCGGCGCGAGGGCCCGTGCTGGCCCGGCCTTGGCCGATCACGGCCGGCCTCGGCCAGGGGAGTCGTCCGCCGGCGACCAAGCTGGCGAGTGCCTGCGTGGCAAAGGCATAGCGAGGCCGGAGCATCCGCGAGATCCGAAGCAATCGTGGGCGCGCGCAGGCCCCGCAGGCCTGGATGTGGGCGATTGCGACAGCGCGCCAGCTTTGCTGGGCGCCCGATTCCGAGCAACCACAATGACCGTCCTGCGTGGGCACGAGCCGTACCGAGCGACCGCTGCGACCTCGATCACCCGGTTGTCGCTTAGCCAGGCGTAGCGGTCTTCTCGTCCCTACCGGCACCCGCGCTGCTCCCTATCGTCTCCAAGCTGGAGCGGGCGCAGAGCGTCGTTTCGATCGATTAGGGAGAGTCTCGGCGGCGCAATCACCGCGCCGCCATGAGACGCTCACTGCTCGTCGAGGCTGTTTCACAAACCAACGGCATTGGTGCCAACCAACAACGGCTTGGCGAGCCAGCGGAAACGGACGTGTCAGGAGAGCTCCTGAGGGCCTCCGCGGGATCCGGGCGATTGATTTTTCTCGGCGCGGACCGGTGCTCTTGGCGCTCGATCACAAACAATTTCCGGTCCGTCACCTTTGCGAAACAGCCTCCGTCCTTGGCGGAAGAGATCTTCAGCTCGGCTGAGGCTCCCGCCCGCCCTGCGATTGCGACACTCAGCGTCGTGCTCGCCGCTGGCGCTGTCGCCCTCGTGAAGACCGGAAGAGTCAACCGGAAGTAGCGCTTGTCGTCCGCTCTGGCAGTGAGATCCCGGTGGCGGCGACGTTGCGCAACCTCTGGCGGAGCAGAACTCGAGTGGCCGGCCCTCGGAACCGTGTGGTTTGGTACGTCCTCACAACCGTCGGCCTCGCGTCGCTGGCGGGTTCTTGATTCCGGGGCGAGAGCGTCCGTTCGCGTGTGGGCAGGTGCGCTCCGTTGTCCTCCCGGTGCCGTGCTGCTCGTAGCTGCCAGCCTCCGGACGATGATCGCCATCGTTCTCGCCCCTGGAGCCGGGTTGCCGCTCAACTGAGTCGAACCGCACCGGTTCGGATTTGTCTGGCGTTGGTGTTGGGCTTTCAACTCGTGGTCGGAGGTGTGATCCGCGGACCGGTGGCGCGCACGCGTGCGGAGGTTCGGCTTGCCGTGGTGTTAGTCGCCGGTGAGGATGGCGGGGAGGTGCTGGGTGTGCTGGGGTGGATCGTCGAGGATGAGTTGCGGGACGGTGACCAGTTTGTAGCCTCGTTTGCGAAGGGCGTGCACGATCGGTGGCAGCGCGGCGATCGTCTGGCTGCGATCGCCGCCGGCGTCGTGCATGAGGATGATCGCGCCGGGGCGCGCTCCCGCGAGCGCGTTGTGGACGATGACGCTCACGCCGGGTCTTAGGTAGTCGTCGGTTTCGACCGTCCAGAGCACCATCAGCATGTGCTCGTGGTGCAGGATCGCGAGCGTCTGGGCGTTGTAGGAGCCGTACGGCGGGCGCCACAGCCGCGGGAACGGGCCGCCGTACTTGCGTACCCACTCGGTCTGATCCAAGATCTCGCTGCGCTGTGCGGCGAGCG
>DASPPG010000198.1:0-8090 GCA_035625625.1 Solirubrobacteraceae bacterium | reverse complement strand
TCAATCCCGTCGCTGACGAAGTGGAAGGTGGTGCCGCCCTGCATCTCGAGCGGTTCGCGCGGGTGGTGGGTCAGCACGAAGACCGGATGGTGGTAGGGGGGATCCTCGCCCCACCAGCCCCGCCAGGACTCATCCGGCCACCGGCCACGAACCGGTCCGATTTGTTGCGGCCCATGATGGTGGCGCCGATGTTTGCCCGGCGCTCCTCGACGACACCAGAGCTGGCGTTGACGTCGCCTCCCTCCTCGCCGTGCATCTCCCGGAAGGCCTTGAGCGGGAAGAACCACTCGTGCAGCTCCATCCCGCCGATGCCGAGTGGGTTCTCCTCGGTTTGGTCTGGGCCGGCGGCGTAGGCATCCAGCGACATCGTGATGCTGAGACTCAGCTTGCTCGTCTTCGCTCCGTCCTGTGTCGCAATCTGCGGTATCAGACTTCCGGACCACGCCAGACTCATCGGACCAGGGTTCCCACCGACGGGAAGCAGACGTTGGTCGCGAACGCTCTGGTGTCCGCGCGTAGCGGGTTCTTTGTCGCCGCCGGCGAGATACCTGCGCGGCATTGGATGCAGTGTTGAGCCGCGTCGCAGAGACTCTCGTGACGTCGTGCGACAACGCTATGGTTCGCGTTCCGACGTTCAGGTAGACCCCGCGGCGCTGGCGCCGCGCTCCGGAATCACGTCAAGATTGGAGTCGGTGGATGCGGGCAGCCACACGTTTGTGCGGCCGTAGCCGTCGTTCTGGGATCTACGATCGTGGTTGCTGCGGCTTTGGCCGCCTCGCCGGTGAGCGTCCAGCGTTGTGGGTACGTCAACAGCAAGTACTCGGGTCGGGTCGCGGTCTATCCGTGGCACATGTCGTGCGGCGCGGCCCGCCAAACGCTCACAAAATCCGAGTCCAGGCATGACCCGATCATCAACTTCACGGCCGACGGCGCAGACACGTTCGACGCGGGCGCCGTGAAGATCGCTGGCAAGTGGTGGGTGTGCGGAGGACGGATGGGCTACTACTTCTGCGGCTATCCGTACCGTCCCGCAACGGCGCCCGGCGTCGGCGGCGGCACAACGTACAAGGGACCGTTCACGAAGGAGTTGGTCGACGAGGCGTGCGCGGACGGCCCCTCTCTGTGTGAGCGCCGCGCTCAGACCTACCAGCCGCCGCGCTCCTACGGTTAGTCGCTGCTTTTAGTTAGCTCCAGTCGCGGTTGAAGGGTTCACAACAGGTCATCTTGGAAGCCAGCGGCACCGTCGGCGATACCCGCGGTCACGAAGGCAGGGGAGAACCAGCCGCTGCGAGAAGAGACGCGCAAATCGCCAAACTCGCAACCCGGCGCATCTTTCTCCCGTCCGACACCATTGCCGTCGGGCTGAGCGCCCTGCTTTCGATTCACCGCGTGTACGCGCAAGCGACCGTCGCTGGAAGGACCTGTGGCCCCGCTTTCCCACGGCGAGAGGTCTCTTGGCCAAAATCGGCTCAGACCTGCTCGTCGCCAAACCCAGGACGCTCGCCACGGTCGGCGCTCAAGCCGCCGATGGTCGTCAGCTCGCAGTTGTGCTTTGGCAGGAACTCGGGTGCTCCGCCGCCACCGGGCACGATCGCCCAGGCGCTTGCAGAGTGCGGAACTCGACGGCGATCAGCAAGCGCCATCGCATGCGCTCTCGCCCAGATCTCCGCATTGCACGGCCGGGGCCCAGCTCTATTGCTTCGGCTCTAGCGCCTGCTCGGGCCGCGCTTGCGCAATGCCACGGAAGGAGCAGCGGGTGCTTGCACAGTCCGAGCTAACGCTCCTGGCTCCGTCGGCCGAGAAGCAGAACCCGACCTCCTCGGCTCCGGCGGTGCCGCTCCCACCCAGATCCAGCCACGCTGGAAGGGCCTCGGGCCTGCGTTATCGCTTCCGCTATCCGGCAAAGTAGCCACTCCGGCGCTTCTGTGCCGTCGACGCCGACAGCCGGGCTCGCCCGCGTGCCTCACGCTCGCCGTCGCCGACCCGCGACCTTGGCTGTCGTTTGCTGAGCCATGGCTGAATGAGACGGCGAACCGCCAGGCCATTCGTGTTCCCGGATGCCGAAATGCACGACAAGATCATTTTCCGCAACCATGGGCAAGACGACAGCCAGCGTGCCGGGTGGGTGATCCGCCGAGCCTGCTCCAAGAATTGACCGGTCCCGTCGATCCCCTGGGGCCGGCCCGCGGCAAGCGCGTGGTTGACGATGTTGGCGTCGCATAGCGTCTCGAGCCGGTTGAGGTCACCGGCGCCATCAGCCAGCTTCTCGAACTCCCTTGTTGGTGATTGTGCTCATAGCCCGCGTGTACCACGCTGTCGGGGCCTCACAGTAAACCTCGCTCTGCCTGTGTGCGACAGCCGCGAAGACGACGTCAGCCTGCCCGTGAGCGGGACTGCTCTCTGATCGGCCCATCACCGGCGGCACGGACCGGATAACGGACGACCGCGTTCGTGCCCTGGCTTACGTTCCGCGTGCGAATGGCTTGGCGACCACACGATCACCGCGGCGTCCGTAGCGCGCACGACGGGACTTCGCTACAGGAGGCGTCCGACTCGACGCCTGGGCAGGGCGTACGATGGCCAAGGCTCACCGGTCTCCGCAGATGCGGACACGCTTCCGCTTCGTCGCCGGCGGAGCTGCGACGACTCTGACTTCCGTCAGATCGTGGCCGGCGCGGTGCACCAGTGCCGACAGCGCCCGTAGCTCATGGAGACGGCAGTCTGAGCCAATCGTGCTCAGTCCGTGCAGCGCCTCTCGTACGATCGCCGGGTGATCGACGAGGGCAGCGAGTTTGGCGCGCGTGTCGCGCGGCACCTGCGGGAGGAGAAGGTCGTGTGGCTGACGACCGTGACGCCGTCAGGCTCGCCGCTCCCGCGGCCGGTTGGGTTCCTCTGGGACGGTGGGCGGACCGTGTCTGTGTACAGCCAGCCCGGGGCGCGGGTTCGCAACATCGCCCGCAACCCGAAGGTCACGTTGAACTTCGGTGGCGATGGAAGCGGCGGCGACATCGTGGTGTTGTCGGGCACGGCCGAGGTAGACGAGTCCGGGCCGAGCGCTGCTGAGAACGCGGCATGGGCCGCCAAGTACGCCGCCGAGTGGAAGCGTGGCGGGATGACCGCCGAGTCGTTTGCGCAGCGCTTCAGCGTCCCTCTGCGGATCCGCATCACCGACGTTCACGGGCGCTGAGCCGGGGACTACCGTTCGCGCCTGCTTTGTCGCCGCCAGGGAACCCAGCCGCTGACTGCCGCTCCCGCCGTCGGGAGATCCAAAGGAGGAGTCTCGCGGCCACGCCGGCGCGCCCGTGACACGGCTCAGGCATCGTCGAGGCAGAAAGGCTGACGTGCGCAAGCGCTTGGGAATGGCGCCGCCGACCAGCCGTCAATCGTCAGCGCCCGGACGGCCGCTGCCAGTCAACTTCGAGGCGAGCTCATCGATGAGCTCGGACACGGTCTTGCCGATTGGACGCTGGCGCGCTTCGGAGAACCGCTCAGATAGCTCGTGACGCGCATCAGCGAGGATCTTGCCGAAGCTGTCGTCGGTGTGGATGTATCCGAGCTCCTCGTCGGTTGCATGCTTGTAGCTGGCTGCCGCGTCGCGCGCGGCGCGACCGGCCCGCTCGCGGGCCGCGCGGGCGGCCTTGCGAAGCTCGCGCTCGAGGTCGGCGAGCTGCCGCTCAAGGTCCGGATCAACATGAGCCTTCGAAGTCGCGCGCTCCGCTGCAGGCGATCCCCGGCGGCGGCGCACAATCTCGGCGTAGGCATCCTGAACCTCCGCGAAGCGCCGCGCCGCATCGAGCGAGCCACCGTTGTGATCGGGATGATGAAGCTGCGCCAGCCGGCGATAGGCCGACCGAACCTCCGCGTCGGACGCTTTGCGGGTGACCCCAAGGACCTGGTATGGATCGCGGGCGCGCGTCGCCATCTCAGCGAGCGTAGTCCAAGCGCTGGTGCGATCGGCCGATCTTAAGCGGGCCGATCGCATACGCGGCTGCTGCTGCGTCGCCGACCCGGCCGTGGTTGAGCGGCTTCTGGATCGGCGCCGGGTAGACCCGAAGGAGAACTCTCGCGCCACCGGCACCGTGTCCGACAGACGGCTCAGGTTTCGTGAAACGGGCAGTGACTTCCTGGATGTCGCGCAATCACTTCTCGCGCGAGGCCCGTCCGATCAGCCCACAGCGTCGTCGACGTCAGGCCGCTGAGGCGGCCAACCGGCGAAGTGGCGCCTCGTGCGGCCGAGCCAGCCCGCGACTGCCTGGAGCCCGAGCTCGGTGACCACGACTGGTAGTTCGCCTGCAATCACTTCCTCGTCGCCCTTATCGGTCAAGTCGTATTCGATTTCGCCGACGTCTTGCGCATCCGAGGAACGGCGGACGAGGTTCGCGCGTTCGAGACTACCGACGATCTCTTCGACGACCCAGCGCTCCAAGCGAAGGGCGCGGCCGAGCCAATCGGTGCCGGTTCGGCGCGGTGAATCAGCGGCGAGCGAATCCTGCAGCGAAAGCGCCACCAAGACCTGCATCTCGAGCGGCTGCAACGGCTTCTCGTCGATGACGTCGGCCGTGGTGAATGCGAGTCGGCTGAGCGCCGCTGCTCCGAGTGACGCGAGTGCTATGGCACGATCGCGCCAGCCGAAGTCATCATATGTCGACATGCCGGGAGCCTAACCAGGCCGTCCATCGCGAGTGTCGCGTGATCGAAGACCCGCAGTCTCCGGCGCGGTCACCGGACTTCCGTTTCGTCGCCGACCGGGAACCCAGCTGCAGGCTGCCGCTCCGGCCAGCGGCCCACCCAGGAGCAGAAGTGCGGAGAGCCGAGAACAGGTCCGGCCGCGCGAGTCAGGCTTCGTGAAGTCGACCATCCCGGGTTCGGCTGAGACCGGGTTTGTGGCAGCTCGAGTACCAGACCCATCCGGAGCTGCACCCGCTAAGCGCGGGTGGCGGGGCGCTACTCTCATTCGGTTCGCGCGGCGCCAGAGCCCTCCTCGCGCGTGAAAGCGTGACTCCGCTGCGGCGCGCCGCGGCCCTGCTCGTCGCGCAAGGGAGGGCGCTCGCGGATCGCACCATCATGCTCGCACGGTTATAGGAGCGGGACTGGCCGGGATCAGCGGGCGTTGGCGACGAGGTGTCGGGCGATGACCTTGAGGGCGAGTATCTCGTCGGCGCCTTCGAAGATTGACAGCACGCGGGCGTCGACGAAGTAGCGGCTGACGGGGAACTCTTCGGCGTAGCCCATCCCGCCGTGGATCTGCATCGCCTCGCGAGTGACCCACTCAGCCGCTTGACAGACGTACGCCTTGACCATCGCAGCCTGTATGCGTCCTGGCCCTTTGGCCATCTGCCGCGCGACCCGGTAAGCGAACTGGCGGCTGGCCTGGATGATGACAGCCATACGCGCGAGCTTCGCCCGTGTCAGCTGATAGTCAAGTAGCGGTTTCTCCCACAGCTTGCGGTTGGCGGCGTAGTCATAGGCCGCCTCGTAGGCAGCCTGCATCAGACCGACCGCCCGCGCGGCGGTCTGGAGCCGCCCGTTCTCAAACCCCAGCATCTGGAGCTGGAACCCGCGCCCCACGCCGGCCTCACCTCCGATCAGGTGCTCGCCAGGCACATACCAGTTGTCGAACGCGACCTCGTAGGAGTGCATGCCGCGGTACCCGATCGTGTCGATCGCGCGGCCCTCCATCTTGCCGCCCTCCGCTTGGGTCAGCTCGAACCCATGGCCCGCGCCTCGGTCTTTGGGAACGACAAACAGCGACAGGCCACGGTGACCCTTGGAGCGATCCGGGTCGGTGCGGGCTAGCAGCATCAATACCTCCGCGCGCGCCGCAAACGTGCACCACGTCTTCACCCCGTTGATCCGCCACCCACCGCCATCCGGCCTGGCCGTCGTCCTGAGGCCCGCCACATCCGATCCGAAGTCGGGCTCGGTCACCGCGATCGCGGCCATGATCTCCCCCGACGCCAGCCGCGGCAGCCAACCTCGCTTCTGCACTTCGGTCCCACCCGCGAGCAGCGCCCGGGCAAGAATCTCGGGGCGCGTGATCAGGCTCCCGGCGACCCCGAGCGAGCCTCGCGACAGCTCCTCCGTCGCGACGACCATCGCAAGGTACTCACCCTCCCCGCTCGCGGCGAACCCGCCGTACTCCTCCGGTACCGACACCCCGAACGTACCGAGTTCCGCCAACCCCTGGATGATCCGCTCGGGGATATCGACGTTGCGCCGGTGAACCTCCTCGGCCACCGGACGAACCTCATCCTCGGCAAAACGGCGGAAGGTGTCCTGCACGAGGTCGAAATCCGCATCCAGGTGACGCGGGCCCTGCTCGCCACACAACTCGGCCAGGTACTCGGGAGCGCGATAGGTCCGCACGAAGTCCGCCACGCCGTCCAACGACCCCGGCTGGATCCCCCACAACCCCTCACGCCACAACGCCTTGGCGGCGACCCCGTGCACAGCATCGGCCACGAAACCACACGCGATCCGCGCCTCTACCTCGCCCTGCGACCCATACTCCAGCGCAGACCGGGCGTTCTCGATCGCCGCCGCGGCGTGCGCCACGTCATACGCCAACACCTGGTCGACATCGACATCGCCGGTCGCCGCCAACTGCCGCACGCCCTCCTCGACAACGATTCCAGCAAGGTCGACCGCGGACACCGCCGCGGCAAGATCGGGTCCCGCGATCATCGCGGCGAAGGGTATACATGACCGCCGCCGAGCCTGTGGTCCTCGCTGCCGAAAGGATTCCGTGAGAAGGGACGCATCGTCAATTCCGATGTTCGCGCCGACCGAAGCGCGAGTGAGCCGTTGCGCAGGAGCCGACCCGAAGCTCCGGTCGCGACGGAGCGACTCTCGTCTGGGGATCGTATGCTCGCCGCCCGCGATTGCTGTCGACGGTCGGGTGCCGGTGGCCGGCCCTCGAGACGTGCAGTGCCGTCGTGGATCGCGAGCAGCAAGCGGGCGACATACTCCCACGCACGGTTTTCGGAGCCCGCTGCCTCGGTACGCAATGAACGCTGAACACCCCGATTACCCGCTGTACCTATGGGACCGTCGGTGGTGGAAATATTTGGACGTTCTCGGCGGCGCGAACCGCAAAGAGGTGCCCGACGCCGCAGCCGTCTATGACCGACTGGTGCAGTACGCGTTTGCTGGCGAAATCGCATGGGACTACGTACTCCAAGCCGATTCGCTCGACAAGGCAAAGCGCGGCCTCGCGTTGCTGTTCGAACGCATGGCGAGCGATCTAACAACGTCAGACCAGCTACAAGGGCTGCTCACCTCGATGAACAGCGCAGCCGAACAAAAGGGGGCCACAATCAAGTTTCGTGAAGCCACCGGGAGCGCAGGCCAGATCTTGGAAAACCGCTCGCTAGGACGACGCGGGGCACAGCCTTTGCCGAGAGGCTGGCAAGACATCCTCACATCTCTCGCCGACACCTCCTTCCCGGCTGGGGGCGGCTACTGGGCGCGAAGAATCCTCGCGGCGGCGGGACGCGCATCGGGACCTGGCCCGACCCGCTAGGCACTCGCCCGCACGGTCCGATCTTCAACCCCGGCGAGGCCGCACTGGCCCTCGAGACGGCTCAGGCTCCGTGAAAGCGGAGCCCGGGCTGACAGGTGAACGCGGCACCACCTCAGGACAGGCGTCGTGCACGGACCACGGCGTCGACGCCCCTGCCCCGCCCGGCCCGCGGCCCGTCCCCGGCGACGACAAACTCCCAACGACGGGGCTCGAGCGCGGCCACAGCGGCCTCGACCGAGACCTGCACCTGACCGGCCGCGGGGGTCGCGGCTCCCGTCGCCGGGTCGATCGGGCGGCAGCGACCAGCGCTTCTGCATCGTCGCCCACGGGGCACCGAGCGGCGGGCTGCCGCTTCGGTCGCCAGGAGACCTGGAGCTGAAGTCCCGTCAGACCCGGGTCGCGTGGCGCGGCGGACGTGTCAACTCGATCCGGGCTGCTTCGCGCGCCGGATGCGGCCGACTGATCGGCGATGTCATAGTAGGGCGGGCTTTGACCGAGTGGACCAAGCGCGAGCACGCCGAAAGCTATCTCGCGCGCCAAGACACGATCCCGCACCGCACCGAGGGCG
>DASPPG010000197.1:0-24521 GCA_035625625.1 Solirubrobacteraceae bacterium | reverse complement strand
TTCGATCCGATCGAGTACAACCCGAGAGTCTGGCTCGAGTATTCCGGTGATCGTGTTCTGACGTTGGAATACATCGATGGAACGCCGGTGATCGACATCTTGCGGGATCTTCGTCGCGACCGGGGCGCATGTGTTCAAAGGCTGCGAGGGCAGGGCGTCGATCTCGACCAAGTTGCTGCCAACATAGTCTGGAACTTTCTCAATCAGGTGTACGTGATTGGCCTGTTTCACGCTGATCTGCACCCGGCAAATCTGATCGTGCTTCCGGGTAATCGCATAGCCTATGTCGACTTCGGAATCACCGGCAGCCTCCCGGTCAGTGTCCGCGACTCGCTAGGCCTGTTTGCCAGACGCCTGCTCCGGGGCGACGTCGATGGCGCCGTGTCGGAGCTCACGCGGTGGGTAACGCCCTCTGCGAGAACCGTCCAGCGCGACGCCCTGGACGAGCTCAAGGAACTCGCCCTGGCCTTTCTGTTCCAGCTTCGCACGACACGGCAATCCAGGCAGGCCCTCGCTGCTGCCTACCAGGTGGCTTTGCTCGGTGCAATTCGCCGCCATCGCATGAGGGTCGCGCCAGTGGTCCTCGGTTACGTGAAGGCGGTCATCGCGATGGACTCGATCACGGCCGAGCTCGCACCGACTCTCGATCTCGTCGAGCATGAGCTCCGCTTCTTCAGCGCGCTGACGTTGGATGAGGTCCACAATTTGGTGAGGCCGGCCGAGATCGTAAACACCGTGATGGACTACCGCAATCGTGTCGACCGTATCCTCGATTTCGTCGAGACGATCATGGGGGAGCAGCGGGCGGTGGTAGGCATCCTCGGCACCGCGAAGACGTGGCTAGAGCGGCTCGCGTTCGTGGGGGTCATCGGCGTGATCGCGGCGTGGTTGGTCCAGCGCTTCAACGGACACACGCACGGCGTGTTCAGCACCAACGCCGGCTTCGTTCTGATCGTGATCGTCGGGATCTTCCTCACGGCGGTTCTACGGCAGACCCGCAAACTTCCCAACACGAGGCCTCAGGCCCGGAAACGACGCAGGCTGAGGCCCCGCTCAATCCTTCCCGAGCGCAACGGCTGGGCACCACCGGCACAGTCGAACGGGTGGGCAACGCAAGGATCGGAGCGACCGAAGTCGGAAGTCACACGATGACCCTGTTCCGACGGCCGTGGACTTCCAGCTAGTTCTAACGTAGTCATACCGGATAGGGTTACGCCAACATGCAACTCGCGGCGTCGTAGAACGAGAAACGTATGGCAGGTGATCCGCGCGATCGTCGACCGTCACGGCACGATTCGCGGCACGTCGCGCAGCTAGAGTGCGCCATGTGGATGGCGTACTACCGGCGAGAATGGACGGCGTTCCTGCGCTCCGCCGTCCTCGTGATCCGCCATGTGTTCGGACTGCCGTGGCCAGCAACGGTCCGCGCCTCGTGGTTTGTGCTGCGCGCCGGCCGCTGCTGGGCGCCGTTTCCCGACAACGACCCCGGCGCGGCGCGGCTGGCGATGGAGCGTTTCTACCGCTTCGTCAAGGACCAGCGCGGTGACTCGTTCGACCCCGCGGAGGCGGCGCGCCTCGAGGTCGAATGGTGGCGCGTGCATCGCAAGCTTCAGCACAGCGACCATCACGGGGACGAGAACGTGCTTGCCGATGCGCTGACCGCACTGTATGCGCACGTCCTCGGGGTGCCGCCCGCGGCCGTTCAGCCAGCTGCCGAGGAGCGCGCCCGCGCGATCCGCTATTGCGATCAGTGGGTCCGGGCGGGCTGCGATCCCAAGTGCTCGTTGATCGCTCACGCACGCACGGCGCTGGTCCGCTCGTATGCGGGACTGCTGGCGAACGCTCAATCAATGACTGAGCGCTCGCCCTCACTCGCGGGGCGGCTCCGCGGGATCGGCCTCGATGCGCGCCCCTAGAGTGAAGCCGGTCGACCAGTCCAAGACCCTCGGGGCGATAGTTGATCAGCAGCACGGTGCCCTGCCCGGCCGCGCTCGGGACGTCCTCGAACAGCTCCTCCGCGCTCTGCGGATCTAGGTGTCCGGTCGCACCGCGGTTCGACCTCCCAGTTGCGGCAGAACTTCTCCCAGCACACCTGCACGTTGGTCCCGGTCACGAGGTTCGGACGGTCGGTCGGCCTGCCGGCGGCCTTCATCCGCTCGCGCCAGCGCCACCTAACCATCGCCGCCTCGCTCGAGCCGGTGGTGGACGTGCCGGTCACGTGGCCGGTTCCGGGCGCATGCCACACGCGGTCGATGACGTTCACGCGGCGTCGCTCGATTTCGGCCGTCTGGGGGTACGCGTCCTTGTCGATCATGTTCTTGTCGGCCGGCAGGCCCATCAGGGCCGCGGCCGCCGGCGGGATCGAGGTGGTGACGAACGTGGCCAGGTTCAGCCGGGCGCTGCCGTCCCGCAGCAGCTCATTGGCGATCAGGTCGTAGGCGACCTCGGTGCCGACGCCCTTCTCGACGATCTCGTCGTGGCACAGGTCACGCACCCGCTGCTCCACCCCGAGTCGGTGATCGTCGTCGAACCAAGGATGACCCCGGCCGAGCGCAGCTCATTGCCCTGCCTCCGCGCCGATCCGCCGGACGACATCGCCGACGGCTTCGACGTCTCCGTGCCGGCGACGGATCAGATCGGCGATCACGCCCGTCCAGCCGGTCTGGTGGAATGCGCCGATCGCGGCGCCGTTGTCGCCGTGGAAGTACTCGCTGAAGATCAGATTGTCATGCCAGGCCGAATTCGTCTGCATAAGCTCGGTCCCGCCGAAGCAGGGCCGTCGGCCGTCCGGGCCGTTGGTGAAGATCGAGATCAGCCGGTCTGACAGGTCGGCGGCTACCTTGTCCAGGGTCAGCAGTTTGCCTGACCCGGTCGGGTACTCGATCGTGTAGTCGTCGCCGTAGAAGCGGTGGTAGCGCTCCAGGATGCTGACCGTCAGGTAGTTCAGCGGGAACCAGATCGGGCCGCGCCAGTTGGAGTTCCCGCCGAACATCGGCGTGGTGGACTCGGCCGGCTCGTAGTCGATGTTGGCCGTGATGCCTTCGACCTCGAGCGTGTAGGGATGCTCGCGGTGGTAGGCGGATAGGGCCCGCAGGCCGTGGGGGGACAGGAATTCCTGCTCGTCGAATAGCTTGGCGAGCAGTCGTTCCAGCCGGTCGGGCCCGCACATGCTCAGCAGCAGCCGCTGCTCGCCGGGTTCCCCGCGCAGCACGCCACGCTCGCTCAGCTTCTGCCGGTCCGCCAGGTCGTGGCGGACCAGGAAGTCCGCGAAGTGCTTGCCGACCGTCTGCGCACGTTGCAGATCGTCCTCGGTCACGACCGCGGCCGCCAGCGCGGGGATGATGCCGACCATCGACCGGGTCTTCACCGGGACCGATTCCCCGGTCGGCGTCTTGAGCCGGTCGTAGTACAGCCCGTCGGTCTCGTCCCACAGCCCCAGCTCGTCCAGCGCCTCGGTGATCGCCGCGAAGTGCTCGACATACTTCACGACCAGATCCTGGGCGGGGCGTTGGCCCGAGCGGTTCAGGACCACGGCCATGGCTCCCATCGCGATCGCGTAAAAGCCCATCCACCCGGTACCGTCGGACTGCTCCAGGATGCCGCCGACCGGCAGGTGCGAGCGGTCGATCGGGCCGATGTTGTCCAGGCCGAGGAAGCCGCCCTCGAACAGGTTGTTGCCCTCGCGGTCCTCTCGGTTGACCCACCAGGTGAAGTTGACCAGCAGCTTGTCAAAGACGCGGCTGATGAAATCGAGATCACGTCCGCCGTCGATCGCGAACACCTCCAGCGCCGCGAACGCCTGCACCGGTGGGTTGACGTCCCCGAAGTCCCACTCATACGCCGGCAGCGCCCCGTTAGGATGCTGGAACCACTCTCGGCAGAGCAAGATCAGCTGGTACTTGGCGAACGCCGGGTCCACGTGCGCCAGCGCCACGCAGTGGAACCCCAGATCCCACGCCGCGAACCAGGGGTACTCCCACTTGTCCGGCATCGACATGATGTCGAACGCGTCGAAGTTCCACCACCCGGCATTGCGCCCGGTCAGCCGCTGGTGCGGCGGCACCGGCTGGGTGGGGTCGCCGTCGAGCCAGCGTTCGACGTCGTAGTAGAACAGCTGCTTGCTCCACAGCAGCCCGCCGAACGCCTGGCGCATCACCATCGCCTCATCCGCGGTCGCGTCCTTGGGCGTTAGCTCGGCGTAGAACTCATCGGCCTCGGCCTGCCGTTGCGTCATCTCCTGGTCAAACCCGGCGCCGAACGCGGCCGTGCTTCGCCTCCCCGTTGTCTTGGCTGGCCGCAGCCGCAGCCGCAATTCGGCCGTCTGGCCAGGCTGGACGGTGAGCTTGTACCAGAACGCGCACTTGGTCCCGGTGCGCTGGGGGTTGACGGTAGCCGCCCCGTGGACCACGTGGTCGTTGATCCCGTCCTTCGGATACGGCGTGCTCGGCTCCACACCGTACAGGCGTCTCAGATTGGTCTCGTTCTCGCAGAACAGAGCCGTCGGCGCCGCGCCGTCCGGGCCGGAGTCGGCGAGCAGCTCAAGCTGCCCGAGCCACGGGTGCTCGATCCCCGCCGAGGTGTCGCCGGTGGCCGCCATCGCGGGCTTGGGCGCGTCGATCTCCCACGCCCAGGTGTTGCGAAACCAGGCCGTCGGCAGCACGTGAAGCGTGTCAGCGTCCGGGCCCGCGTTGGCCACCGAGATCCTCATCAGCAGGTCATCGGGGTCGGCCTTGGCGTAGTGCACCTCGACGATCCAGTACCGGTCAGCATCGAACACCCCGGTGTCCACGAGCTCGTATTCGGGCTGGTACCGGTCGCGCCAGGCGTTCTGGTTGATCAGGTCCTGGTACGGGTACGCGGCCTGCGGATAGTGGTACCGCCACCGGTTCCAGGCGTGGCTCGGGATCGCGTCCAGATACCACCAGTATTCCTTGACGTCCTCACCGTGATTGCCTTGGGACCCGGTCAGCCCGAACGCGCGCTCCTTCAGGATCGGGTCGCGGCCGTTCCACAGCGCCACGGACAGGCACAGCCGCTGCTCGATGTCGCAGAATCCCGCCAGGCCGTCCTCGCCCCAGCGGTACGCCCGCGATCGGGCATGGTCGTGCGGCAGGTAGTCCCACGCCTCGCCGTTGGCGCTGTAGTCCTCCCGGACCGTGCCCCACTGCCGCTCGCTGACATACGGCCCCCACCGGTACCAGTCGCCAGCCTCGCGAAGCCCGTCCTCCAGCCGCCCGAATCCCGCCACCCGGTCACTCTCGGCACCCATCGACGTCCCTCCGTCTCGTACAACAAACACAGCGTCCGGTGGTCCCGACCTCTCGTGCTCCGGCGATCGGCCTGCCGGAGAAGACGCACAGCCGGTTTCCCTATTCCTTATAAATAGGGCGCGAACGCGAACGGTTCATCCCCTCATTCGGGTTAAGGGCGGTTCAGGTCCGCCATGACCCCTGGACCGCGCGACCCAGACCTTCCCGGGCGCAGCCGACCGTTGACCGCCGCGCGGGGCATTGGCGCCGCGCGGTGGCGATGGCACCTCGGACAGATGGAGCGTCGAGCGGCAGAGATCGGCGCCGCTGCGAAGCGAGGGGCCCGCGGTGACGCTGGCACGTGTGCCGCATCTCGTCTCGGTGCGCGACAGCGGTGGCACACTTCTATACGGCGAAACCGACCAGCGGCGGTTCGGTTACAAGTTGGTCACAACTCGCGCGCGTAGTGCCCGAGACGGCCGCTCCGCCGGCATTGCGACAGCAAGTCGATCGGGCCGCTTGGGCGCGGCACTCAACTTCGAAGTCGTCGCAACTTCGGAGCGGCCCGAGAAAGTTTGCCCGCCCGCCTGCGGCCACGGTGCGGCCTCGAATACCGAGGCTTGACTCCCACACAGCTCAGCGAACCTGAGGCATTACTTTGGTGTGCCGGTGCCGTCTTAGGAGTCGATCGTGAGGGCCCCGAGGTTCGGCTTAGTCGTGGTCCTTGTTGTCGTCCTATGCGTCGGGTTGAAACCGGCGGCCGTCTCGTCGGGCTCGACTGTTCTCCGTCCTAGGTCTCGTCCCCCATGCTTGCAGGCGGTGCGCAGCGTGTGAACGAGGGACAGTTCGTGCTGCTGACGCTGGGATTCCCGTACAGCTCCGCTAACTCGGGGTCGATCGTGATCGATGATGCGACCGGCAAACGTAGGGACCTTCTCGTCGAGCATGCGCATTCAAAGCGCGCACAATCGACACGACCTCTAGCGAGCTAGGCCTCGCCCGCTGTGGCGGCCGTCTGGGCTTCCTCGACGGCCTCGTCGGAGACAGCATGAGTCTCCGATGTACCGCCCAGCTCGGTGAGCTTGTCAGCCACGACCGTGGCCTCGGAGACGGGAGCCAGCACGCCGACAGCCGCTTTGCCCCCTTCCAGCTCGCTGCTGATCCGCTCCCGATCCGCCTCGCTCAGTCCCAGATTCTTGTGATGAAGCGCGCCAAGCAGCCCACCGCCTATCAGGCCTGCCGCCAGCCCGACCGGGGTGATCAGCGCCACAACGGCGCCGATACCGGCGCCCTTGCCCCAACTGCGCTTGCCCGCCTTGTCAGCCTTGAGGTTCCCCTCCTCATCCAGGACTAGGACGCCGATGGCATCCCCCTTCGCCACCCCTGAGTCCTTCAGACCTAGATCGGTGGGTAACTTCGGCTGGGGCCGCTCCGGAATTCGGTTAACCGTGCGTTAACGAAACGCGGAGATAAGCGGAAACCCCCGGGTTTCGCGGGTTTCCGTCTGGTGAGTCTGATTGGGTGGGGGTGTGCGCAAGCCCACCCTGAGATGTGAGTGGAGCTCACCCAGAGGGTGATGTCTTCTAACCCTGACAGGGGGCCCAGACGGATCGAGTTTCGGGCCGATGATCCGTCGCTGACGTCGTACGCGGGGCTGGCGATTTCGGGTGAGGTGTGTCGCCGGCTACGGGTAACGCAGCTGATCGACGCGGAGCTCGCCACAGTCGCTCGCGTGGCGCCGGTGAAGCAGCGCCGCCGCGGGCTCTCGCCCGGGGAGCTTACGGTCGCGATCGCCGAGTGCCAGCTGGCCGGGGCGGAATGCTTCGACGACGTTCAGGACGTCCGCGCCGACCGGGCGGGCGCGCCGCTGCGGGCGGTGGCTGGCACGCCGTCGGCGCCGACCGCCAGGCGGTTGGCGTGCCGGTTCAAGCCCTCCCATATTCGCGCGATCGAGCGCGGGGTGGCGCGGGCGGGAGGCGAGCTTGACCGCGCGCTCGGCCGCGAGGCGACGGCGGATGTGACGTTCGATCTGGACGCGACCGAGACCAAGGTCTACGGGCGCCGCAAGCGGGGCACGGGGCGCAGCCGCCACGGGCACCTGGCCTACAACTCATACGTGGTCACGTGGGCCGAACGGGGGCGGGCGCTGACCAGCGAGCTCAAACCGGGAAACCAGGCGCGGATCAAGGCGTGCGAGTCGCTGCGGCTGCTGCGCCGCGCCAAGCGGCTTTTGCCCGAGGGGCACGGGCAGATCACCGGGCGGTTTGACTCGGGCTTCTACGCGCTCGAGCTGATGGCAGGCTGCCGCAAAGAGCAGATCCGCTTCACGATGTCGGCGACCCGCACGTCGGTGATGTGGTCAAAGCTCGCCGAGATCGACGAGCCCGCGTGGGTCGATGCGATCGAGATGACAGGCGCGCAGGTCGCCGAGCTTGAGTTCACCCCCGAGGGCTGGAAGCACGAGCTGCTGCGGCTGATCGTCCGCCGTGTCCCGGTCACCGCCGAGGAGATCCAGGCCACCAGCCCCCGCGCCCGACGGCGCAAGACGATCCCGCCTGAGCAGCTTGCCATGGTGCTGGGCGGCGAGCTTGACTCGACGTTCGCGTACTCGTTCATCGTCACAGACATCCCCCAAGCGCAGATGAGCACCGCTCAGGTTGAGCACTTCCACCGCCAGCGGGCGCAGGTCGAGGAGCGCTTCAAGGACGCCAAGCTCGGGCACACGCTCTGCCACCTGCCCTCCGGGAACCCGAACGCCAACCGCCTGTGGCTGTGCTGCTGCCTGCTGGCGTTGAACCTATCGGCCTTCGTCTGCGACATCAGCCCGGCGGCCGCCGCCTCCGGGCAGGCGCTCGATCAGGACACCCCGCAACGCCGCCACGCCAAAACGCTCAGGCGAATCCTGTTCTGCGTGCCCGGCCGGATCGTGCGCACCGCCCGGCGCACGAGCGTCCGCCTCGCCGACGGCTTCCCGCACTTCGAGCTGCTCAACAGCACCTACCAGGCCGCATTCGACCTTCCGGGCCCCTAGACACCCGGCCTGGACCCGCCCCGACCACTAGATCAGCAGCATCGCCCAGCTCGGCTACCCCACCAACGGGTTACCAACCCTCGCCGTGCCCATTGACAGCCTCTGACCGTCACTCCGACGGTGCGTCACAGCATTCACACCGCACGCCACCCGGGGTCACAACCCGTTGTGACTGCCACATCGTTCCAAAACCAGGCCGATCCGCGCCTACTCACCGAATTAGGTCAGAGACGCGACTGCCGCGTCGGCAGATGCCTCGTCGTCAAAGATCGATATGACCACTGTGTGATTCGACATGAGCGTTTCCTCCCTGGTAGGGGAGGCGCGATAGCCGCGCCCGCTGAATTCTCTCCGCGATCCTATCGTGCACGCGCACCGACATTCCGCCCATCGGCCCTCCGTGCATCCTCTCCGGCTGCGCTGGCGCTGGCACCGACGGGCTTCGACCGTGCAACACGGCGCTGTTCGCGATCACGGTTTGCTCCCAACATCTGATCGCGAGCATTCCCCAAGGCGGTAGCGCATAGGGACACATGCTGGGTCGACGAGCGGCGAAGGCTCCGAGCCGGAGCCTCGAGGTGTGCTGGCCAGATCGAGCAGCGTCCATCGTGGACTTCACATGCTCTCGATGCCAGCAAAGCACGAGCCGCGGCCCGGCGGTTGGCGATGGCCCCAGCAGCGTGAACCTACCGGCGAGCGACGGCCGCTTGCACCGGGACCTATAAGCGCGGTGCGCTCGGCCCTTCGGGCCGCCCTGTTGGGGTGACGGTGCCGCCGAGCATCCGCTGGGTGGCGGCTGTGTCGGGCAGGGAGCCCGACGCTGTGGGGACGGTCACCAGGACGTGCTGTTGCAGGGCGCGGTTGCGGGCTGGGTCATCCGGGGTGCGGTTCTACCCGCACTGCCACACGACACGACACCAGGCGCGGCCTCGTCCCGATCCATGATCGGGACGAGCAGATACGCGTTCACGCGTGTTGCGGAACCTTCGCGATCGCTTCCTGGTAGATGGCCATCTGCTGGGCGATGCCCTCGTTGGTGTAGCCCGGGATGTGGCGGAACCCGTCGACGATCAGCGTCGCGTCGACGGTGTTGCGCAGGAACTCCTCGTCCTGGCGCACGGCGTTGATCTGCGCGGCGCTGCCGCGGACCGCGACGTAGCCGTTCAGCTCCCCGTTCGGCTCGAACAGCACGACGTCGAACGACTCGATGCGACCGTCCGCCTGCATGCGACCGAGCAGGCCGAGCGCCTCGTTCAACACCTCGAGCCCCCGCGCCTCCCGGCCGCGGACGGCGTTCCCCCAGCTGACGAACAACATCCGGTCGGCCATGCCGACTCCTTCCTGTAGCGGCCCGGTCGCCCCGCCGGGCCTGACACGGCGACTCTCTCACCGCGCGAAGACCGGCGCGCAAGGCGCGGCGTCAACCCGTGACAGGCGGCGGCGATGGCGACAGAGGTGGCGGTGGTGGCTTGGGCCGGGGCCTCGCATTGGGTTCAGGCGCCGGGCCGTCCGGGCCTGGGTCGGGGCTCGGCCGGGGAATCGAGCTCGCCACCGCCGTCTCGCCGGGGACGCCGCATGCGGTCGGCCCGGCGCCGGGTGTTGGCGAGATCGCCCGAGTAGCTCGCGACCCAGCGACGGGCAGTACCTCAACCTCGATGCCGCGGTTGAGGATCGAGTAGGCCGACTCGACGCCGTCGAACAGCTCATTCCGTTGGCCAAACGAGCCACGGCGTCGATGCTCCGGCTGCCGCTTGTCAACGCGACCGCTGTCGCGACAAATCCAGCAACGCCGTTCAAGCGTCGGGGGGCACGGGTCTCTCCGCTATCGCTTTTGCTCGTGGAGCATCGCGAGCGGCGCGATCGCAATGGCGACGGAGGGCAACCTCGCGACGACGTGCTGCTAGCCGCCGACGAGTTAGCACGTGGGCCTGGCGCCGCCGGCGAGAGGTGTGCGTTCATCAGCGAACGGGAGCCGGCGCCAGCGCCGGTCGCGTTGTCGCCCTGGACGGCAGCCAGAAGCGCTAGATCGTGAATCGAGACGCGACGTGGCTTCCGGATTCGCGCGAAAAGCGACCGTGCGGCACGTTCGGTATGTCGGCTGCCATGGGTATCGTCGCCGGCAATGTCCGTCGGTGATCGTGTGCACGAACGGCGCAGGGCTGCGGCGCTTGCTCGCCACTACCGCGACGAGGAGGGGCTCTCGATCGGCGAGATCGCCCGGCGGCTCGGACGGGCCGACGCCACGGTCAAGGCGTATCTGTATGACCCGTCGGACGATAACAAAAGGCCTACGGATAGCCCCGCGCGCGCTAACGCCGGCTTTAGCGCTACGCGCGCTGCGTACGACGCCTGCGTGGGCACACGGTCGCCCCTGGCCTCGGCACGGCGCTGGCGCGTTTGCTGGGCCCGGTTTGAGGCTCAGCGAGCAAGCGCGTCGCGGGCGCCCGACTAGGTATCACGTAGCCCATCGAAGGACCGAAGGGCGTGACCGCGTTTGTCCCGAAAGCGGTCGCGCCGGGCAGCAGCCAGAGCATCCACTTCGTGGCTCGTTTGGACACACGGCAGCAGCGCAGTCGGCGATTTGACCGCCACGCTCGATCAAGATCTCGAGCGGAGGTCGGCTCCTGCTCAGCGGGCCGAACCGGAAGCGGCGGGGCCATCTAGCGGCTCGTTCGTAGGTGGGGCGGGTCGTCCCTTGGGGCGGTCTGGGTCGCGGCGACCACGATTTGTGCTGCGCCTGGGGTCATGGCGGCGTTGCCGATGAACCCGGCCTGCGCTAGCGCGTCGGTGAGGGCGACTGGCTCGCCTCAGACGAGCGCTCGCAGCCTAAGGGCGTGGTCATGAGTCAGCCTTGCGCCCTCTGACGGAGAAAGGGGGTGGCTGGTCGATCATTGCATGGCCGGTGTCGACCGATCTGAGTTTCGATCGAGTCCGCGGCGAAATGATCGTCGTCCAGGCCGAGGGTAGGTGAGGTGCTTGAGAGGACCGCTGGCCGCCGAGTCCTGCTTCGAGATCCAAGTCCCGGCGGCTTAGGCCGCGTCTCGCGCTCTCCTCAACTCAGTGTTCTTGCCTTGCTTCCTGTGAGAGCCAGTTGAAGATGGGTTCCCAGACGAGGTGATCTGCGTTGCGCGCCAAGAACAGATCAATGTGCCCGAAGTCGAGACCTGCCTGGTCGGCGGGCCGGAAGCTGATGATCTTCGTCTGGACGTCTTTGCTGCCCAACAGGCTTAGCGTGTACACGCCTGTAGGTCCAAAACCGCCACCGGCACCGACGTAGAGAACCGGAACGTGGATATCGTCAAGGTGGGTGTCGAGGCCGGTTGTGGAATCACCGCACGTGATGCCCTCCGTTTCGGCTTCCAGCTTGCTGGGTTCAACTCCGCCAGGCTCTTCCCAGAAACTGGTGAAGCGCGAGAGATCCGTGTAGACGAGTCCGGTCGGAAGCGCCCAGGGGTCCGCTTGCGGGAAAATCCCGGCGACGTAGTGGAAGAAGGGCGAGGCTCCGGATGGGCCAAGCTGGTACAGCGCCGCTCCGACCAGCAAGAGTGCTTGCTGGGTCGTGAGGCCCGGGAAAGACGGTGCGCCCCCGGTGTTCGGATACCCGTAGATCCCAGCGGCGTTATTGGCATTGTCGCTGGTTTCGAAATTGCACTGCCAGAACTGGGTCCACCACGAGTTCGTCTTGAACATGGTGTCGACAGGGATGTATGCACTGACCTGCCTGTTCGCAGCGGGCATCTGCGACTCGTCGTTGAGCAATGCATAGCCGATCCAGCCACCCCGGCTCCAAGCCAGCAAGGTCACAGCATTGCCGGGGCTGCCAGTCTGAACCCGCACCGATCGCGCGAAGCTGATGCTCGTTTCGACGTCGTTGACTTCGTGTTGCAGCCCCCAGTCCTGCATGAAGGTGAGATCGGTCGTCGCAAGCGGGACCATCTCCCAGTCATAGTCGATCCCCCAGACATCGATTCCCCGGCTGGCGAGGTAGATCGCGATGCCGTCAGACGGCTGCGTGCCCGCCACGAAGCCGTCGTCGAACTGGCCATTATCGCCCGGCAGCATGAAGATGGCCTGTTTGCTCGAGATCGGCTGGCCGTTCCGCTCCTCGACGACTCGGTGCACACCCACCTGGTCGTACTGGCCCGGCCCAGTCTGGAGAATCCAGTAGTACTCGTAGATGTCGCCGCTCAGGTGCACTACGGCTGAAGACTTAACGGTTGCTGGCCCAGCGACCGGATTCGCCCCGCTGCCGGCAGCCGACGCTCGGAGGGAAGGTGGCGCGCTTGACAATGCCGAGCCGACGGCGCCGAGCGCATCAATGGTGGGGAGCTGAGCTGACGCGCGAGACCGCCACGCCGGCCCGGGAACCGTCGCACTCCCGCCCCGCCCAACAGCGGAACGGAGGTAAAGCAAGGAAGCCGCGTTGGCCGGAGCCGCCAACGCGGCGGCCGCAAGCACGCAACCAACCGCGGCAACAGCGACCGCCGCACGGGCGGGCAACCGGTGGCGAAGATCCATGCTTGATCGAACTGCCTTCGAAACCGAAGCGTCTGCGCCCATCACGCACCCCTTCCTCGCAGGACATCGCGGAGCCCACTACTCGCGACTTTATGAGGGCACATTAGGACCACCCGGACCAAACGGACTACGGCACAACCCCACATCCAGGATGGGTAGTTACCGCGTACGCAATTCGGCCGGATAACCCAGGGCAGATTGCGGCCGACGTCCCCGTGCACCCAATTCGACCGAATTACTGTCCCTTAGCTCGAGAAGGAGCCGCGACGGCGCCGTGACCGGTATAGGGGTCGAGTAGTAGCCCTACCGCGGCGTCTCGGTCGAGCTGATGGTCGAGGTCCCTAGGCTCGAACGGGAAGCGTCGGAGCATGCCCTGGCCGGTTCGGTGGCTCCTCCTCCTCGCACAAGGCGGAAGTCTTCTCTGGCCTCTCCCGAGTGTCTCGGCGCGAGTGATAGGCACGGAGCGAGCCTGGGCGGTCGGCCGTCGACGCGCTTGAAACTCGGTCGGTCTGTAGCGTTCCTCCAGGTGCTTCACGGGGATGCCGCACCACCAACGAGTGAAGGAGCCTGACCATGCACCTCGCCGTCGTCGGGATGGGCAGGATGGGCCACGCAGTTGCCGAGCGCTTGCTCGGCGGCGATCACGAAGTCACCGTGTGGAACCGGACCCCGCACAAAGCGGACGATCTAGTCGCCAAGGGCGCCCGAGAGGGTGCCACGCCTGCCGCAGCGGCTGAGGCAACCGAGGCGACCTTCACTTCGCTCGCCGACGACGCTGCAGTGCTGGCCGTCGTCACCGGGCAGAACGGAATCGCTGCCGGCCTCGGCGACGGCATTCTCATCGACGCGAGCACCGTGTCGCCACAGACCACGGCGGATCTCGCCGAGGCAGTAAGCGGACGTCTGCTGGCATCGCCGATCCTCGGCTCTCCGACGGCGGTCCTGTCCGGTCAGGCCGGGTACCTGATCGGAGGGCCCCGCGAGCTCTACGACCGGCTGGCGCCGGCCTACGACGTGCTCACCGAGGCGGCGCGTCGTGTCTACGTCGGCGAGGACGCAAGGGTGGCGACGACGCTCAAGTTGCTCTCCAACTACCTGCTCATGTCCGGTATCGCCACCCTCGCCGAGACCGTGGCGACGGCTCAGGCCGTCGGGCTGCCCGACGAGCTCATCCGCGACTACCTCGGGGGGCTGCCACTCGTCGCGCCTGCACTGCGCAACCGACTCGACGACATCGTCTCGGGCGACCACGACGGCTGGTTCTCGACGACGCTGGGCGCGAAGGACGTCCGGCTGGTCCAGGACCTCGCCCTCTCGCACGGCCTACCGTTGCCGCTCGCCGATGCCGTGAAGCGGCGCTTCGAGGAAGTGGCGGCCCAAGGCTGGGCGGACGCCGACATCGGCGCGGTCGTCGAGCTGCTCAGAAAGTAGACGTAGAGCTCACCCATCACCATCCAACCAAGCCAGGCCAAGTTCCCGGAGACCACCGAGCAGGCGTGACTGCCATCACGGCGAAGCGGTCGTCGCTGACGACGGGGCTTAACAGTGCCGCCCTGAACACCCGAGGAAGAGCGCCCGTCGGGACTGTGGGATCCTGGCCACGCGGAAGTGGGGCCATCGACCGGTGCCCACCGGCGTCGACTCGACCGCGTTGCCGGCCACCGACCAAAGGGGTCGCGCGGGCGCCGCGACCCCAATAGGCGTACCGCACCAATCGCCCCGAGGCGAGAAGGCAACCCAATCGCGGCTGTCGCCAAAGTCGCGGACCTGCTTGCAGATCCCCGGTTCGCACAAGACAGCAAGCAGGCCGGCGCTGTCGCGAGGCGTCCCGGAGCTCGGAGAACTTGAGGAGAAACCCTCCCCCGACGGACCGTTTCTTTTCGCTTCGGGGGGCTGTCCAGCACGTCCGGTAGGCTTGGGGATCTGATGCTCGACCGTGTGACCGAACGGCGCCGCGCGGCGCAACTCGCCCGCCACTACCGCGACCGGGAGGGCCTGGCGATCGCCGAGATCGCTCGTCGGCTGGGACGCGCACAAGCAACCATCAAGACGTATCTTTACGATCCGACCGGCGATAAGGCACGCGCGGTCAAGGCGCGCTACCGCGGAGTGTGTCGCGGCTGCGGGGCGCCCACCGCGCCACGGAACGGCAAGGGCGACGCCTACGCGTATTGCAAACGCTGCCATCCCGGCGCTATCGCGCCGGAATGGACACCGGAACGGGTTCGCGAAGCAATGCGCACATGGCGAGCGCGCTACGACGCTGCGCCGTCCTCCTACGACTGGTCGCGCACCCACGCACGCCGCCGCGGCGGCGAAGCGCTCAAACGACTACAGACCGGAGAATGGCCCGCACCGTCCACCGTCATCGATCGGTACGGCAGCTGGGCGGCGGCCCTCGCCGACGCCTTCGACGCCGCCTGAACGGTTTGGGCGGAAATGCCGCTGACATACGGACGCGCGCTCGCGCTCCGCCCGTAATCGAGAGCGCCAAAGGTCGCCGGGAAAGGCTTCTGCCATTTGCGTCCTGTTCAGAAGAGCGGCCGAACTAGCCACTGGTCGTCTGTCGGCGGCCGCCGGTTGTGGCGAGGGCACAATTCGGCGACGGTCGGCGGACACGGCCACGCGGTCGGCGCGACTATCGCAACCGTGGCAAACCGATGACGCCGGTGCCGGCGCGTGGGTCATCGCTTTCGTCGCACGCACCGGTCGGCGCTAGCCAGGATCCAGCAAGCACCGGCTCCGTCACTCGCTGGAAGGCAGGGCCGCCGACCTGGCCGGCGATGGAGCCGGAGGGTCGTCGGCCGAAAATGCGCACCTTTGGCGAGGAGCGGGTCAGTTGGCAGGTTCGGCGAAGCACCCCCTTTTCTGATGGCGCGCGACTCTCGCTCGGTTGCACCGGCCCCGCTCTGTCTGTCGGCTGTCGCAGTGTTATCGCAGTACGAGTTCGCGGTCGCCGGCTGTGATCGCGACTGCTGATAGCGATGGAGGGCCTTCGCTGATCCGCAGTGGGAGATTGTGGTCGCCCAGCCACGCGTTTAGCGACTGTTCCTCGACGGAGATCTCGATCCGCGCGATCCCGCGCGGTGTCATGTCGTGGTCGACTACAGCGGCACCGGGGTGAAGCTCGCGTGGACCGTCCCACTGAATGAAGAACGGCAACGCGCCGGTGGCCAATGCATGCGCGACACCCGCGAGCTGCCAGCGCAGGGTGGACCCGTCCGGGCGAGTGCGCGATCCGCGCTCCGCGTCGAGGTTCAGGCGGCTCGCGATCCCAGGGAGATCATTGGTCGCGGCAGCCCATCCGACCAGCCGACGTCCGCTCGCGACGGCCTGTCTCACGCCCCGGCCGAAGTCAGACGCGGTTGCCTCATCGCGATCGACGACTGCCACCAGTTCCACGTACTCGCGCCCAAGCGGCACGATGCGATTTGCGGTGCCCCATCCCGGATGACGGCCACCCACGACCGACGCCAATCCAAACTCATCCCGGAACCGCTCGGCAGCGGCGTCGAGTTCCTCGACGGCGTAGATGACGTGATCGACCCGAAGGTCACTCATCATGCGATTCGGACTCGGCCCGGAGAATCATTGGCCGAGCTCGCGCGCGCGTGCAGCGGCCGCGTTCACGGCCTCGAGGAACGCCGCTCGTACGCCCCGCCGTTCAAGCTCGCGGAGGCCGGCGGCGGTGGTCCCGCCGGGAGACGTGACCGCGGCCCGTAGCTCGGCAGGACTGCTGCTGCGGTCGACCAGCAGACGGGAGGATCCGAGCAGCGTCTGGAACGTGAGCGTCTCCGCGACGTCACGCGACAGCCCGGCCAGGACGCCGGCCTCGACCATCGACTCGGCTACCAGGAACACGTACGCCGGACCCGACCCTGACAGACCAGTGACGGCATCGAGCGCCGTCTCCGGAACCCGCACCACCCCTCCGACCGCGCCGAGCACCTCCTCGGCCCACGCCAGGTCCTCCTCGCCTGCCGCCGAGCCGGGACTGATCGCAGCGGCACCCGCGCCGATCAGCGCCGGCGTGTTCGGCATCGCGCGCACGACCGCCAGCTGTCGCCCCGCCGCTGCCTCGATCGCCCGCGTCGTCACACCCGCAGCCACCGACAGCACACGACGCGCGCCCGCATCGGCAACCGCACGCGCCGCTGCCGGAACGTCCCCCGGCTTGACCGCCAGCACACCAGCGGCCGCCGGAACGACCGCCTCGACAATCACCACCCCCGGATGCGCAGCGGCGAGCTCCTGGCGTCGCGACGACGACACCTCGACCACAACAAGCTCTCCGGCGGGTCGCCCGGCCGCGAGCAGACCCCCGACCAGCGCCTCTCCCATGCGCCCACCACCAACGATCAGGAGAGCGGAGTCGTTCATCGACGCGGACATCGCCACAAGCCTACGGACCACCGAAGCCCGCTGCCCAAGGCAGCACCAGGGAAGCGCACAGGCACGTAGTCCTCTTGCTCCCCATCTCTCCCAGTACGCACATCTCGCGTCGCCCGCGATCGGCCTGCTCGACGCGGAAAGCAAGCGTGTTGGCACGCGGCGGCCCGGGTGGGTTAGCCCCGCATGTAGTGAAGCTTTGTAAACCTCTGTCGGAAAGCCGTGGTGCGAGCGGCGGCGCGGCGCGGGTTTCCGTTCAGGCCGTCGACGATGAGATCGGCGAGTACGCCCATGTCTGACTCGCGCATTCCCCAGCGCACGATCTCGGGGGTGCCAAATCGCAAACCGCCCATGGGATCTCCTTCTGGTAGCCCGATCGCGCAGGTGAGGATGTTCGCATCGCGAAGCTGCAGCGCGGCGCAATGTCCGCCGCCCCACCGCGCCGCGTCGACGGCGAACTGGTGTGAGCCGGTGAAGCCATGTGGCGTTCTGAGCACGGGAAGCCCGCGCTCGGAAAGCGCCATCGCGAGCGCCACCGCCGTCGCTGTCATCGCTTTGGCATATGCGTCGCCGTGTTCGACCCAGTCCAGCAGCGTGATCGCGAGTGCCGCCGTCCTGCCCGCGTCGAAGTTAGCCGTCAGGCCGGGGTACGCGATACGCTCGATCCGCGCCGCCAGATCAGCTCGATCCGTCACTACCAGTCCGCCGGGTGGACCACCGAAGCTCTTGTAGGTGCTCATCGTCATGATGTCGGCCCCTTCAGCGAGCGGGTTAGGCCACACATGGCCGGCGAACATGCCACAGGCATGAGCCGCGTCGAACAGCACCGATGCGTTCACCTCATCAGCGATGGAACGCACCTCGGCGACCGGATGGGCAGCCAGGTTGAGACTGGTGCCAAGGGTGATGAGCTTGGGCCGGACCCGGTGCGCAAGGTCTGCCAAGCCGTCGAGGTCGACCGTATACCTCCCCTCGTCGATCGGGCACTCGTGGATTCGAAGTCCGTAGAGCCCCGCCGCACCGTCCCGGTTGTGGGTGACATGACCGCCGATCGTGGGTGGCGGCACGATGATCGATTCTCCCGGACGGCACGTAGCCATGAACGCGTACAAGTTCGCAAGCGCCCCCGAGCCGACCCGAATCTCGACGTAGCGCGCATCGAACACCCGCCGTGCGAGCTCGGCAGCGATCACCTCAATCTCCTCGATCGCCTCGAGGCCCATCTCGTATTTCTGCCCGGGGTAACCGAGCGAAGGGCGCGTCCCGAGCCCGGCTCCCAACGCCACCTCGGCCCGCGGGTTCATGACGTTCGTAGCGGGATTGAGATTCACGCACTCCCACTCGTGGATCGTCCGATTGCGCTCGATCAGACAGTCGATCCGGTCGGCCACACCACCGACAGTCTCGCCATCAAAAGACTCCAAGATCGATCGCTCGCGCGCTCGAGCCGGCTCCGGGAGCCAGCCTCTCGGGGCCGGATCAACACCTAAGAACCGAGTTCCCATACGCGCGGAAACTAGCGCGACGCCGGCTGCCGGCCACCGGCGACACATTCGCACCGATCCCCGGCCCTCCTCTGCTCGCACGGCAAGGCTTCCCGTGAGCCCGCACTGGTCTCGCGCTGCACGGAACACGCGTCGCGGGCGCGCGGACGCCTCGCGCGCGATTGATCTGTTGCGTGGATCTCGCAGCTCGGCTTCGGTCGGGGCGTGGGCGATCCGCAGGCAGCGGTCGCAGGCGACGAGACGGGTGATCTCACCGGCCGCAGGCGTGATCGTCGGTCAGCCCGGCGACAGCTGGGGGAGGTCAGCGGCGTCCTGGACCTGCTAAGAGTCCGGGTTGTGAAGCTCGGGATCCATTTCGTCAACTTCACGCTCCCTGGCGGTGCGCGAGCGCTCGCCCCGACGCTCGCCGCTACGGCGCAGGCCGCCGAACAGGGTGGGTGCGCGAAGTTCACGCTGATGGACCACTGGTTTCAGATGGAGCAGTTCGCGACCGCGCGCGATCCGATGCTGGAGGGCTACACCTCGCTGGGGTTCCTGGCCGGGCGGACCGAGCGGATCACGCTGAGCCTGCTGGTGACCGGCGTGACCTACCGATACCCGGGCCTGCTGGCCAAGATCGTCACCACGCTCGACGTGCTCTCCGGTGGTCGCGCCCAGCTCGGGATCGGCGCGGCGTGGTACGCGCGCGAGCACCGCGGTCTCGGGGTGCCGTTTCCCCCGCTCGCCGAGCGGTTCGAGCGCCTCGAGGAGACGCTGCAGATCTGCCGGCAGATGTGGAGCGACGAGGACGGGCCGTACGAGGGCCGCCACTACCAGCTGGCCGAGACGATCTGCGAGCCGCGCCCGGTTCAGCAGCCGCGGCCGCGGATTCTCGTCGGCGGCGGTGGCGAGCGCAAGACGCTCCGGCTGGTCGCGCGATACGCGGACGCTTGCAACCTGTTTGCGCCCGAGCCCGGGGTCGTGGCGCGCAAGCTCGAGGTCCTGGCCGGCCACTGCGAGGACGCGGGCCGCGATCCTGCGACAGTCGAGAAGACGATCATCGCGGTGCGCCAAGATCCCCTGGCCGACGCGGACGCATTCGTCGCCGCGATGGATCAGTACGCCCGGCTGGGTGTCGAACTCGTGGAGGTAACGCCACGCGGCCCGGACCCGCTGGCGTTCGTGACCCGGCTCGGCGAGGAGGTCGTCCCGCGGCTGACCGCGCTAGGCCCGTCCTGACATTACGGTCGGACCGCCTCGCACTCGGTCGCAAGGCGGATCCGGTCGCCGAACCCGCCGGGCAACGTTCGCCGGATCGGACGCCCCGCGAGCGGGGCCCTGCCGATCGGGGCCGGGACCCACGTTCTTCGCGCGATGCGCGTCTCGCTCCCCGCGGAAACAGTCTCGCGCCGAGCAGGGGCGCGCGACGCACGCTGTGGCCGCCGTTATTCGCGCCGGCACAAACCCGTCCTTTCAAGCCGTGCGCGACGAAGTAGGTTCAGCGAGCCCAGGGTCCTACACCGCCGACCCGCTCAACAGCGATGTGCGTGATGTACCCGGCGGGCGGGTTATCCATCGGCGGGAACTTGACATCCGGTCCGAGATAGACGCGAGCAAGCCGCTGAAGAAGTTCCGGGGCGCCACCCTCCGTGATGCGCGCGCTGCCATGGATGACGATGTACTCGTCCAGACCGATCTCATTGCGGGTACCTGCTTCGATCGAGAGAGCGACCCTCGGGTCTCGGCGGATGTTGCGGACCTTGCGGTGCTCGGGCAAGTGCGCTGCGACCAGTTCCTGACCATCAAGTCCGACCCACACGATCGAGACCTGAGGTCGACCGTCAGGTTCAAGGGTGACGAGGTGCGCAAGCGCCGGACCTTCGAGCACCGCACGAGCAGAGTCCGGAATCGTCGCCACGCCGCCAACCTAGCACCACCACCAACCGCGACTGCTCTCCCGCACGCGCGCGCGAACCAGTCCAACTCGATCGTGACCCAACAACTGCTCTGCCGACAGGACGGGCATCCCGCCAACGCTGGTGCCTGCTCCGGAAAGCGCGGATTGCTGGGCTGCGCGAGGTGCCGGTGATGCGGCGGCCGGGACAACGAGCCTGTCGGCGGTCGTGAGCAGTCTTACTCCCGGCCGGTAGCAGCGGGTGAGAGGGTCCCGCACTCTCACCCCGTCGCTGGTGTTGTCGGTCGAAGGCCGGGACCGTTCGCCCTACTTCTTCCCGCGCCGCCCTAGCCGCGACATCAGGCGGCCCAGCCCGCTCTGGATCTCCTGGCTCGCGTCAGCGGCAATCCTGCCGACCGTGTCGTCGGTCTTGATGATCCCCAACTCCTCGTCCGTCGGGCGCACGGGGCCTCCTCGGGCGACTGTCTCGGCCGCCGCCGCGCGGTAGCCCGCGCGGCGGGCCTTGGCGGCGTCGATCTGCGCCTGCAGGCGGGCGACGTGCTCGTCGGGGTCAGGCGCGGCAGGGGTTTCGTCAGAGTCGTCGGTCATGCGACGGATTTCAGCACCCAATCAGGTCGTTCCGATCCGAAATACGCACTGTTGCTGCAGGCCCGATATTCGGCGACGAGCGGTTGCGCGGTCGTGTGCGGGTCCAGCGCATTCGTGTTGGCGCGTGTCGCGGAGTCGGCGCCTTCCTGACTCCCTCTGTCCGGGAACAGCAGCCGTCGGCGCCATCGGCCCGCCTCAAACCGTGGCTGCTTGCGTGGACACGCGGAACCGTGTTCGCGGCGCTGGCGCCGCTCCTTCGCCTGCTCGCCGGGCGATCCAGAGCGCTCGCCGAGGCCGCCAGCGAACAGGTGGTTGCTCATCGCCGGCGATCGCGCCCGCGTCCGTGGGCTATTGGTTCCAGCTCGCCTCGCCGCCGGGTGTGACGAGCATCGTGAGCCGGCCACCGGCGAAGGGGATTGTCTCGATCTTGCTCGTGGCTGGCGAGAACATGAGTCCGAACATGCTTTCGAGCAGGACTCGCCGGCCGTCGCGCGAGATCCCGTCCGCGGTGAACGAGGCCGGGAGCTCTCGGAGCGCGCGCGTGACGATGTTGACGGTCCAGCCCTGATCCATGTCGTCGCCGACCCAGTTCGCCGCGAGCTTCGTGCCATCGGCCGAGATCGCTTGCGGGATCAGACCCTCTCCCTCCCAGCCGACGCTCATGTGCGTGATCTGGGTCAGGCGGCTGCCGGCGAGCAGGTACAACTGATAGGCGGGGTAGGAGGGCAGGCCGTAGCGAGTTCGGGGCGTCTCGCGGTCGAACACGATCCCGCGTGCGCCCCACACTGGGTTGAGGCTCACGCCGTCGTGGGTGAGCTGCTTGACCTGACCGCCGGCCGCGCCGGCGGTGTAGAGGTTGGACCCGGTTTTCCCCAGGGCGTATACGAGCCGGTCGGCGCCGGTCGGTGCGAAGCTCACGCCCTGAATCCAGCCGCTGGCGACCGTTCTGGTTCGACTCGTGCGCGTGTCGATCACGACTAGGCATGGCCCCGAGTGGGAGCCGGTCGCTGGTTGCAGCGCGACCGCGAGGTAGCGCGAGTCGGGCGACCAGGCGAACGTGTGCGCCCCGTACCGGGCGGAAGCGAAGAATCTGCCGAGCACGGCTTCGCTCGGGGCGTAAACGATGACCGCCGACCCCGCCTCGGGAACCATGGCCACCATCAGGCCGCTCGGGGAGAGCGCCGGCCAGGACCCAGAAGCGAGCCGGCGCGGGTGAGCTCCGTTTCCGTCGGCGACCCATACCCAGGTCGGGCCCTGGCTGAGCGAGCCGGTCATGTAGGTCAACCCGGCAGGTGCGGCCTTCGCAGCGACCGTCGTGGGGAGCGCGACCAGCAGAGCCGTGCTGAGGGCGGCAACGGCGAGACGCAGACGGCTCATGTCAGTGCTCCTTGGCTCGGCATGGCATTGCCTCCTGCCCTCAGCACCGCACGCCGACCAGGCCGGCCGGCGGGTTGGCCGCTTTGAAGGTCGCGGTCACGGTGGGTCCCGGCGTCAGCGCGGGTCCGACCCAGCGGAGCGTCGTGGCGAACTCCTTCCAGACCCGCTGACTGGCCGGGAGGGGCTTGTTCGTGCTGAACTCGTACGCCATGATCGTCTTCGGGGCGTGGCAGACGACGCCGAATTGCACCGTGCTGAGCTCGTACCCGTCGTAGGAGAACGTGCCGGCGCGCTGCAGCGTCGTGCCGTTCCACGTGTACAGGGCCATCCCTTCGTTGGTCGAGATGTGGACGGTGTGGATGAAGATCTCGACGCCGGGCCGCACGTTGACGTTTCGCAGCAGCAGGAACGACGCCGGGATGTCGCCGGCGGGCAGTTGCACGGTCACGATGCCCCCACTGGCACGGAACAGCTTCAGCGTGAAGTGGTAATTCCCCAATCTCACGCCCGGATGCGTGTAGAGCAGCACCAGATCAGGTTGACCGTCACCGTCGACGTCGGCTTCCCGCACGCTGAGGCACCCGGCGGGGCTGGTCAGGTACGGATTGGCCGGCGCGGCCGGGCATGTGCTGCCGTACGTGAAGCTCTGGCTGGCCGGCGCGTCCGGGAACGGTTGGGAGCCGATCGCCACCTTGTGCCAGCTCACGCCGCTGTCGGTGGTGTAGAACAGGAACTCCAGGTAGCCGCCGCCATAGCTCGAGGGCACCGCCAGCGCCGCGCCGTGGGTGGCGTTGGTGAAGCCCAGATACGGCCACAGGAAGCCGGACGGTCCGACCGCCGTCCAGCTCGCCCCGCCGTTGCCGGTGCGATAGATCCGGTTGTCCGCCACCGCCGCAATGGTTGCGGTGGCCGGCGCGAACGCCGCCCCGTGGGGAATCTCCTGCCCGTAACCGAGGCTGGCCGGCTGGAAGCTCCGGCCACCGTTGGTGGAGCGGAATACCGTGGCCGCCATTCCGGTGCCGCAGCGCGCCCACACCACCGGCGCCCCCACCTCCTCGTAGTCGCACCACAGCCCCGCTGGAGATCGGTAGCTCGTGAAGCTGGCGCCGCGGTTGTGGGAGATCAGCACAAGCGAGGCGTCGTTCCAGTGCTCGACGAACACGTCGCTCCCGTGCACCGAGAGCCCGACGACGCTGTGGCCGGCGGCCGGCAGCGTGACCCAGTCCTCGCGCCCGACCGGCGAGCGCATCAGCCGGCCCTGACCCGGAGAGTTGATGACAACGGCGTAGGCGTAGCCGTCCGCGATCTCCACGCTGGTGACCGAGCCACCGAGGCTCACCCGCTTCCAACTGGAACCGCCGTTGTGGGTGACGTACAGGCCGCCGCCGTACGCGAAGCCGTCGAGGGTGTCAGCGAAGCGCAACTCCGACACCGCGGTGCTGCCCTGGGCGCCGAACACGTACGGCGCGTCCGGCGCGGGAATGGCGACGAAGCGCCCGCCGCCGTCGGTCGTTCTCACGATCGCCGTCGATTTGCACGGCGACGAGATGCAGGAGGGAGCCGTACCGAGCAACCACCACGTGTAGTCACCGATCGCCGTGAACGACCGCGGCACGAACCCGGCCGGGACCGCTCCCCCGGCCGGAGGCCGCACAACCGTTGTCACGTGAGCTGTAACCGGCGGGGTTGCCGTTGACAGTGCAGACGCTTGAGCTGCCGCGCGCGCCGGATTGCTGGTATCGGAAATCGAGCTGCCGCAGGCGGCGACCAGCACCACGCTGGCGAGAGCGGCAACGAAACGCAAGCCAGACATCGCACACTTCCATCACTCAAATCGAAAACCATCGCTTCCAACGTGGCAACCGTCCCCATCGCCACCATCGGTACTTCCTGGCAATGATTTGCCAGCAACTACGGACCCCTCACCCGGCACCGGTCGGCGCCGGCCGACCGGGATCGCGTCAGTCCAG
>DASPPG010000196.1:0-33131 GCA_035625625.1 Solirubrobacteraceae bacterium | reverse complement strand
AAGACCGCAGCGAGTGGGAGAAGAAAGTCGATGAAGGACCGGAAATAGAGTCCCAGGCCGACGCCGCCGAACAGAAACCCGATCGCCGCGGCAACCCCCGGCCTCTTCGGCTTCCTCAGCGTCGGAAGTGCTCCCACGGCCCTGATAAGCATGTCACCCATTGAATGTCCCCCTTTGATTTGGCGACTTGTCGACCCCCAACAGAGCGACGACTTCGAGCCAGTATCCGCCCGCCGTCCGCTTCTCGATAGCGACCCAGGGTGGACAGACTCACACCCGGCCCGCGACGCCGCGCGACCCGATTTCCCCCCGGGGACGAGTCAGACAAAACCCCTCGCGGGCGTAGCGCTTCGGCCAATCCCGGAACACCGCGCCACTACCGCTCGGGATCGCATTCGTGTTGTCGCCGTCGCCAGATTGGCTATCGCCTTGGCGACGATCCATGCGTCCGCCGGCGCCGCCGTCGACATGTGCTTTGCCCCGGCTGCAGCAACGGCGGCGGGCGACCGCTCCTCCCGGGTGCGGTAGCGGAGCCTTCCCACGACTGCTCCGCGCCGAAGGAGCAGCGCGCTCTCACGACTGCCGCCGTGGCAAAGCACAAGCCGCCGGCCGATCCGATGGACCGTTTCTGAGTGCTGACTGACTCGCCGGCGTTCAGCTAATTCCGGCGCCGCTCGGCGTGACCGCTACAGCGGAGAAGGAGCCACGATGCGGGGCCGTGGGCGGCTCAGCATGATCTGCCGAAACGTTGAGGCCGTGCGCGCCTACGTGAGGTCGTCGATCTCCAAACGCTCGTACGCGAGGGTCAGCTCCTCGAGCGCGACATCCGATCCTTTTGCGTTGAGCGGGCCACTGACGTACCTGATCGGGCGAGCGTTCCTCAGCACCCATGTCGCGACGATCGTGCTGTGATCCTCGGACTGCAGCGTGATCCTCACGGTCTGGAGCTGGGTCACGCCTCCGTTTCGGATCGCGTCAAACCAGTTGTAGAGAGTGGCTGATTCGATGATCCCTCGCTTGAGGGTGACGTCATTGGCTCTATTGAGGCCAGTGATCTTCTGGACCGAATTCTCGGCATCGTTGCCGTTGCGGTACTCGGCGACGGCAACGGATGTCGCAATCGGGCTGCATTCCTGAAAGCCGGCATCAGGCCCGTCGGTTTTACCGTCGCCAAGGTCGACGAGGAAGTTGAATTCGAGATACGGGCGCTCCCGCTTGGCTGCCATTTCAGTCCTCCGCGTGGGGTGGTTGGCTCCCGGCCTGATCAGGGGGATAGGTCCATCTGAGCTCGGAGTACACGAGCTCGAGCTCTTCGAACGCGACCGCCGTTTCCAACGCGTTGAACGAAGGGCCTGACCAACGGCAGGGCCACGCGTCGATGAGCAGCCAGGCGTTGGCGACGCGCTCTCCTGAGGCGTCGAGCTGCTCGACCAGCACCTTCCGGCGATCGGCGCGATCGGTGCGCGCCCGCTGGCGCCACGAGAACAATGTCTTGTCCGCGATCGCTCTGCGCAGCACCACGGGTTCCCAATCTCGATGCGAGGCAGCGTGATCCTCCGGACTTCCGTCGACGGGACTCGTCGACGCCAGCGGGCCGACCTCGCAGAAGCCGATCTCCTGATCGGCGACGTGCACCCGGAAGTTGCTAATACCGAGGAGGTCGTCGGTCGGAAGGTTGATCGGCTGCATGGGCGAGCGTCGCGGATGGCGGTGTCGCTGCGAGAGGCACCGGAGACGTGATCCTAGGCACGCACTCGGATAGCAGCCGCGAGCGCCCTTGGCATGGCGCAACCGAGACCCGATTCGGCCACTAGCTCAACCTCGAGAAGTGACGTCCGCGAGCGCTCGCGACCGCTCCGCCGCTTGAAGGGCCGCCTGCCTAGAGACGCGCTTCGACGGAGCCGACGGCGAATGCGGCCGTCTCGAGAGACGCCTCGTCGAGCGGCAGAGCGCCCGTCTATGCATACGAGCCGCGGCGACTGCGGTTGTGGGGCGGCGCGCCGTTCGTCCCCGCTCCTGGATCCACGCGAACTCAACACTGGGGGTGGCGGTCGCTGACTGCTCGACGCCCAGGTGGTCGCCGGCCTTGCCAGTCTGTGGGGCGTGTGCGTTTGCAGCTGGCGTGGTGGTCAAGTCTGAGCCAGCGGAGGGCTGTCTCGACGGCTACTGTTGCATGGCCTGACGCGACGCTGTGGCTGTTCGACGTCAGAACCCAAGGGTCTGCATGGGACCGCCAGTCTTCAAGTCCGACGGGGCTCGTCGAGCGCGTGGGTCAGTCCTGCCGGCGCTGATGTTCCTGGCGGCCGCGGCGACGCTCGCCGCCTGCGGCGGGGCAAGCAAACCGGTGCCGGTCGCGGCGCCCTCGAGGGCCCCGCCGCGGGTGGCCGCGGCCAGGCCTGCGTCGACCAGGAGGGCGAACGTGCCCGCACCGACCACGCATCCGCGGAGGATCGCGCGGCGACCCTCGGCCGCCCCGGTGACAGGGGCGGCGGCGCTTCCCCCGTTCACCGCGGCGATCTCAGGGCCGCTCACCCCGGCCGAGGTTCCGTTCAGCTGGCGCCCGGGCTGCCCCGTGGCGCCCAGCGATTTGCGCGAGATCAGGCTGTCGTTCGTGGGCTTCGACGGGCGTCCGCACACCGGGGGGATCATCGTCAACGCCGCCGTGACCGAAGCGGTGGTCGAAGTCTTCCGCACGCTCTATGACGCTCGCTTCCCAATCCGGCGCATGGAGCCCGTCGACGCTTTCCACGGCAGCGACGCGCAGTCGATGGCCGCCGACAACACCTCGGGGTTTAACTGCCGCTACGCGGTCGCGAATGGCCTCCCGACCTGGTCGATGCATGCCTACGGCGAGGCGATCGACGTCAACACCGTCGAGAATCCGTACTTCGAGCCGGGTCATTCGGTGCAGCCGGCCGCGGGCGCGGCCTTCGCTGACCGGGCCGATCACCGGCCCGGGATGGCCTACCCGGGAGGGGTGCTCGTCGATGCGTTCGCTGCGGTCGGCTGGGGGTGGGGTGGGTACTGGGCCGGCCCCGACTACCAGCACTTCTCGACCAACGGCCACTAGCCGCCCAATACGACCATCGTTCGCCACTCGTGCGCAGCGGCGGTTGGCGTAGCGCGTTGTTAGTTTGGCGGGAAGGTAGCGGCGGGCGGTGACGTACTCGTCGCCGAAAGCCGCCAGCGGGATGGTGTGCACGGAGCTCGCTGAGTTGGGGGATTCGATGATTTGTCCGCCGCCGATGTACATGGCGACGTGGGTGACGGTCCGCGACGGGGGATCTGTGGCGAAGAAGACGAGGTCACCGGGCTCAAGTGCCTGCCGGGCCACGGCCCGGCCCGCGAGCGCCTGGGCGTCTGCGTCGCGCGGGATCACGACCCCGTGCACTCGGTAGATCAGGTTCACGAACCCAGAGCAGTCGAACCCGAACGCAGACGTCCCACCCACAGGTAGCGCAGGCCTAGGGACAAGCGGGCGGTGGCGACCAGCTGCCGTCCGGTCGGAGTCGGGATCGCGGCGGCCGAGGTGTACACGTGAACGGCGGAGTCGGGAAGACGCGCGGTCGGGCCGGCGGGGGTAGCGACGAGCACGTCGGTGCCCGAGACGCCGACTACCGGTAGCCGCGTGCCGAAGCTCAGCTTGAGCGGACGGGGTCCACCAGACAGCGCGGCCTTCGGGGCCGTGACCACGGCGATCGGTCCCGAGAGCAGGCCACCGGAGCTTGGATTCGAGGTGAGCTGGTTGGTTGGGACTCATCCCGGATAGCCCTGCGAGTTGAGCGGGGTGGGCTGGTCGGGGACCGCGACCCGGGTCCACGAGCCCCGGTGCGCGAGCATCCGCACCGGTTCGCCGAGCAGCGCCTGGGTCTCGATCCTGCCGTCCAGCCCCAGTCGCGCTGCGGTGCTCAGAACGCTGCTGCACGCGAGCTTGTTCACCGGGTTTCCCAGCGCCGGTCGGTCGATCGCTCGGGGCGCGGAGGGGCTCGCCCAGGGCGTCGCGATGGAGACGTCGACGTAGCGCACGGAAGTAGACGCGGATTTGAGCGTGGTCGTGGACCTAGGCGTGGTCGCAGACCCCGCCGCGGAGGTGGACCGGAACGCTGACTCGGACCCGGACTGAAGCGAGGATCCGACCTTGGTCATCCCGCCCCCCAAGCGCGCCTCCCGCAACGGCTACTACCGCTACGACCAGCCCGAGGGCAAGCCTGCGAAGTTCTTCGAACGGATCATGACAGCGTCGACTCTGAGGGAGCGAGACCCACCTGATCGTCGGTGCCGATCTCGATGACCGGATGGGCAGAGCGCTCGAGCCACCGAAGGACGTCGAGAAGCTGGCCCTCGCGCAAGGCGACGCACCCCTCCGTGGCGCCACCGACCCACTTGTGCAGGAAGATCCCGGCGCCCGGCGCGTCCGCGCCTGCGCGGATCGGGTGCATGTTGAACTGAATGACGGCGAAATACGGGTAAGCGACGGTCTCGGTCCACAACGCCTCCGACCACGCCCCAAATGCGGGCGTAACCCCGCACGGCACATGGACGAAGTGGTTGTAGTGCGACGAGTACGGATCCTCATCCCACCAATCGCCGCAGACCAACCGGTGGTAGGCGGAGTGCAAGCCCCCCGGGTTCGGCTCGTTGCCGTACATCGTCGCGCCGATCCCGAACACCCCGATCGGAGTGGCGTGGTCGCCCTCCCGGCGAGCCGCGGCCGGCAGAAGATGACCCGATCCGGTCTCGGCCTGCCAGGGACCGAACACAGGCCGCCACGGCGACCGGGCGCCGGCGCGCTCGTAGGTACGCAGCGTGGCGAGATAGCCCGGCGCGGACGGCTCGCCCGTCGGGCTCGACACCACGATCAGCTGGCCAGCGTTGGCCGGGACCTGCAGGCGGGTGCCGCGACCGGCCGCCTCAGTCGCTCTGGCAGGCGCCATCGCCGGCGCGCCACCCACGACATGCGATGCCGTGAACGCGGCGACCGCGATCAGTCCCGTTAGGATCCAGTGCCACAGCGCCACGGCATGCCAGGCTACCGGCTCGGCGCTCCGGCCCCGCTGGCATCCCGCGGAAAGCGCGCCGCTGCGACTCGCGCTCGGCCGCATCTTGCAGCCGATGGCGGGATGGTGATCGTTTGCGAGAGTTTGCGAAAGCGTACGATTCTTGGTCTCGCCGAGTGCACCCGAATAGTCCTGGGTTTTGACGCCGTCCATCTCCGCGATCGGTTACGCTCGACAGGAACGCCCTTCGCTTGAACAAGGTCGTCGTTGATTGCTGGTGCCCGCATGCTTGTCGAGTGCCTGGTGCAGGGCTCGCGTTCGCATCTCAGCGCGCGGCCTTGTCAGGTTGCGCTCGCGCCGAGTTACTACGCAGTGTCGTCCGATTGCAAGAGGGATTGTGACCCGATCAGGTAAGGGGCCGGCAACGCCGGATATGCCGGCGCCGAGGCTGCTTCGGAGCGTAGGCGCGGGATTGGCTTTGTTGCTTGCCTCTACGACGTGTGCCGTGTTAGCGACTGTCGCGACTGCGGCGGCTGCCGTCCCGTTGGCCGTCTCGCCCATCGTCGGGAGGAGCACGCCGGACGCTAGCCCGCGCGTTCGCGCGCGGGTGGCGACCGCGGTCGATCGGGAAGCGCTGACACGGGTGTTCCTGTCCGCGCGAGGGTTGCCAGCGCAGGCGGTGACTGGCATCAGGCCGGGCACGCTTCATCTGGCATCGCTGCCCGCGAGCGGGACCGAGTGGGCTAGCGCTAGCTTCATACCCTCGGCCACCGCTGACGAGAGCGCTCAAGTGGCACTGCAGGACGGCGCGAACAGCGCGGTGTTCGATCGCGTCGCCGGGCAGTCCTGGCGGCTGCGCGGGGTCGGCGGTTGCGGCCGAGGGCTGCCCACTCCCGTCAGTGCCGCCCTGGGCGTGTCGGTGGCGGTGAGTTGCTATGACGGTCGATCGGTCGTGCCGCAAGCCGATTCGCGCGCGGTGACGGCCGCTGCAGGTCGCTCGGTCGGTCAGGCGATAGCCGGCATCGCGCTCAGCCAGGTGGGCGTGGCCGCTAACCCGGTAGCGATGAACTTCGCCGGGTTGGATTGCGATCCTTATACGACGCTCGTTGGACCTCCAGTTCCGAACAGCAACGGCTGTGGATTCGATACTGGATTTGGCGTGCAGAACGAGAACGAGACGTGGTGCTCGGACTTCGCGAAATGGGTGTGGCAGCGGGCCGGGGTGACGGCGGACATGAATACCATCAACGCGGGGGCCAGGTCGTTCTACGCGTGGGGAGTCGAGCAGGGTGAGGTGCTGAAGCCCGACTCGGGCAGACCGGCCGTCGGTGACGCGGTCGTCTTTTATCCGCCCGGGAGTATCGGCAGGGCGAGTTTCGCTGATCACGTCGGGATCGTCACCGCGGTGAACCGCGATGGCACCGTGAGCCTCGTGAACGGCGATTTCATCGGCAGGACGAAGATCGACGTGGAATACGATGCCAATGTAAGCCTTAGTCGCTGGGCATCCGGGGTATGGAACAACGGCGAGCAGTGGGTACTTGTCGCCCCGCCCACAGCGGCGCAACATCCGGCTCCGTCGGCCGCGATCACCGGCCCTGGCCTGGCCGTGACGGGCACCTCTGTCAGCTTCCAGGCGGACGCGGTCCAGCCAGGCGGCTCGATCACTCAGTACCTGTGGACGTTCGGCGATGGCGGCACCGCGACCGGGCCCGACGCCAGCCACGTGTTTACCAGCGCCGAGCCGCAGACGGTGACCATGTCCGCGATCTCGAACTTCGGCACCGTCACCACCCGTACCCTCAACCTCGCCGTGGTCGCGCCGTCAGCGGCGACCGCGTCAACGCCCAGCAACGCCGTCTGGTATTCAACTACTCCGGTCTATCAGCTCTTGTTCGTGCCGACACGCACCCGGGCGCTGGCCGACGAAAGCTGGAACGGCGCCCGCTGGCTGGACCGCGTCCTGCCTGGACGGACAGACCCCGGCGGTGCGCTGACGGCCCTCAACTACCCCGACGCCAGCGACGTCATGCAGCCGCGCATCTTCTTCCGCTCAGCAGATGGCGAGCTGGCCCAGACCTACCGCAGCCGCACGATGTGGGCAACGCAGACACTGGCCGGCCACCCTGCGAGGGGCAGTGCCTTGGTCGCTACAACCGCTGCGGCACGCGCGGGCAGGCACCTTGCGCCAGACATTCCCGAGGTCTTCTACTTCAACCAGCGCGGGCGGCTCACACAGTCATATGAGCGCGGAGCCACGTGGCTCACAAAGACGCTGCCCGGACCGTCAGCCACCAATCTCGGATCGCTTGCCCTCGCAGACACCACGAGCGACGGGCACCTGACCACCGACGTCTTCTACATCGACAGCCACGGCAGCCTAACAGTCGCTTCATCGACCGATCCCGCATCGCTACGCGCCCGCTGGCACACCGCGCCCATCATTCCGGCCGCCAGCGTGTCCCCGACCAGCAGACTGGCAGCGATCGCGACCGGGCCCAACGGCGATCAGGCACGCGTGTTCTTCATCGTCACCGGCGGCCAGCTCGCCGCCGCTAGCTCGGAACCGGCCGGCGGCGCATGGACAGTCAGCGAGCTCCCCGGCACACCAGCCCCCCAAAGCTCGCTGCTGGCGGCAGCCTACCTGCTCCCATCAGGCGCCCCCGGGGAGGAAGTGTTCTACCTCACCGCGTCGGGCCAACCCGCCGTCACCTCGTGGGCCGCCAACGCCCAGCAGGCCACCCCCCTCCCCGGCACCGCGACGGCCATCCTCGGCGCCGGCAACTATCCCGCGCCGGGCCAACCGCAACGGCTCTTCCTTGCTACCGGCACCAAGATCACCGTCGACGACGCCCACAGCCCCGGCGGCCTGTGGACCGCCACCAAGCTCCCAGGCGCCGCGCCAAACAATTCCTGACACCCAACCCCACACCCCGGCGGCCACGGCGACACCCTCGCCCCCGACGGCAAGACCGAAGCAACCAACCGAACCCACGCCGGCGAACCAGGGGATCGCACACGAATACCGACGCACCCGGCGCCGACTACCGCTTGCCCACGACCCACATGCGCGAGGCCGCCGCGCGGCAAACCAGAAGCAGCCGGTCTGGCCACTGTGGGCAAACGGACGCAATCCAGCCCTTCGACGCGCTGACACGGCACTCAGAGGGTCGGTCCCGGAATCGGGCCTTCGCCTTCTTCGCACCTCCCACGAGCGACCTCCGAAAGCTCGTCTGGATTTAGCGAACGAGCCTCATACCGCCGAGTGGAGGGTCGGTGCGTAGTCGCGGTTCGGGTTTGAGCCGCGCTCGCGAGGGGGCGCTCCTTCGGAGCGCTGGGGTGGTAGCGGGCTGGTGGTCACGGTTAGCCTCCGGTCTACTAGTCGGCAGCGAGCGGTCCGCCGCGGGCGGTCGCGGCGAGTCGATACGCGCCCCCGCCGGTCAGCAGGAGTCCCACCGCCAGGACCGTCGCCGCGCCGGGGCTCAGGGAGAGGCGCTGCGGCGAGAGCAGAGCCATCAACACGACGGGAAGCACCGCGCCGACCGAGGAGACGATCGGCCCGACCCGGGACGCCGGAAGTCGCTGCAGTGCCGCGGACTCGGCGGTCACCGAGCCGATCCCGCTTGCCGCGACGGCCGCGGTCCAGACGATCGCCGGTAGCGGGCGCTCCACCCACGATCGGGCGATCTGGTTGCCTGAGATCGCGACGAGCGTGTCGCCCGCCGCGGCCGCCATGACGGCGCGCCAGGCAACTCCTTGGTCCGGCCCCAGGTACGCCGAGATGACGAGGAGGGCGAGCACGCCGAGCACGACGATCGAGGCGGCGGGGTGGGCGAGCCGGACCGCAGCGGCGTCAGACGGGGCAGCCACGATGACGCAGGCGATCCCGCTTGCGACCGCGCCGGCGGACAACACGGTCCACCGGTCGATCCGCTCCCCCAGGAACACCCGCGCCGCGAACACGAGCCCGATCAGCCCGACGCTCATCAACGGTTGCACGACGATCAGTGACGCCTCACGTAGCGCGAAAAGCTCGAGCATAATGCCTGCGCCATCGAGGGCTATCGCCAACAGCCACAGCGGTCGGTGCAGCAGCGAGACAAGGAAGCGACCGCCCGGGCGCCCCGATCGTCCGACCAGGCGCGACTGCTGGGTCATCAGCAGGTAGCCCGACTCGAACGACAGGCTGGCGAGTAGACCCAGGACAACGCCGAGCGACTCGCGATTCATCGCCCACACCCTAGGCATCGGAGCCCGAGTCAGTAGCGCGCGATTTGTCTTCACGGCAAGCGACCGACGACCCGGAAGGTCGCTTCTGATCCGACTGCGGAGACCGGCGAGATCAGCGCCACCCGGCTGCTATGAGCACCCTTCCCCAGCACGGCGGAGACGGCCTTCATGCTTCTGAGATCCCTGCGACACGAAAGAGCGGCTCCAAGCCTGAGCGTTTTTCAGGTAGAAGCAGGGGGCGGCCTCTGAATGGGAATCCCTTTCCGTGGCCGCCGTGCTGACTATCCCTTTCATCTCTGTGAGAGCCCCGCGGCTAACGCGCGCTTCAGCGACGAGGGGATCACGCGGGCCGACGACCCCAGACGACAGGTTTGCCACGAGGCCGTTGCGCAAACCATTCAAATACGCCCTGCTCTAGTGATGGTGGGAGAAGTGGTCACTAATCCACGCGTAATGGACCCGCCCTCCCAATTGCACACGCGATTGGGTGTCATGAGCATGTGTTATCCCGCCGACTAATTGATGCACCTGGTTTCTGACCGCTTTGTGCAACAGCCTCCCACGGCTGCAGCAACGGCGGCGGGCGACTGCTCCTCCCGGATGCGGTAGCGGAACCTTCCCATGACTGCTCCGCGCTGAAGGAGTAGCGCGCTGTCACGACTGCCGCCGTGGCCAAGCGCTAGCGAGCGGCGGCGAAGCCTGAGAGGGGCTTGGTCGCCGAAGCGCAAGTGCGAAGCGAGAACGCGCGAGGAGCAAACCAGTCGTCTCGGGGACACACCGGACGCGAGTTTGCGGCGGCGATCGCGAGGATCTCGTTGGTCGTCGCGGAGATTCGTTGTGCCCTATGGGGCCTGTGTAGCCGGTCGAAGCCTAGCCCGAGGCCAATTTCGGGCGGTCTCGCCGGAACGAGGAGATAAACAACCTGCCCCGCGAGGCGGCGCGCTGACGAGTAGCTCGCGGCGACGTTAACCGAGCGCCAACAAAGAGCACGTCCACCCACACAGACCATGCCCGAGACTCCCGATCGAGTAGCCATCAAATACGGGTAGGAGGACACACGATGACGAGACGAATGCTGCTGCCGTTGGTTGTGCTGGTCGCGTTGGCCATACCGACGGCCGCGCTGGCAAACGCTGTTGGCAACGCGACACTGACCGTCAACGCCCCGAAGAAGCACGCAAACAAGGAATGGACCGGGTCGGCGACACTCAAGGCGTCCAAGGCCGAAGCGCTCCAGCTCGAGGTCTGCCTCCAGTCGAACAAAAAGACAGTCGCGGCGTCTTGCACCAAGGTGCACGGCACCGTCAAGGCGCTGGCAGCGACGAGTAAGGAGGCCAAGGGGTCCTCGCTTCGCACCTGGGCCTGGGCGGATGTCGACGGCAAGACGAGCACCGCTGTCAGCTGAGCTCGCGACCCGGCTGCAGAGCCTGATCTGACAAACCGTTATCCACGCGGAAACGCGCAACGCATGCACCGGTTGCGCGTTTCCGCAGCAGCCTGATCGGATCACGACCCGCCTCTCGGTGGTTGAGCCGGTCCCTCGTCGACGGCGACGACCACGCGAGCGAGCGGTTTCGTCGCCCGCGGGCAGCGACGACAGACGTGAGTATCGACATTGAGCGCGTCGTCGCGTCCGTCGGCTCTCTTTTCAAACGCGCGAAAGTCGCGGAGCAATCGCGCTCACCGTCGGGTGAGCTAACGGGACCCGGGCTCAAACCAGGCGTTCGCCGCGCTGGCCGGCGGCTGCTTCGGCGTGGTCGTGACCGCGTCTCTGGACAAGAGCGCCGCCACCTGGAAGGCTTGTCGACGCTCCTCAAGCGTTTGTACCCGTGCGCTCCCCCGGGGGCCGAAATTGCCGGCCGTCACCCGCCGTCGATCCGGCGGCGACCGGGCTCGCCTCTTTCGCGGCGAGTCGGCCTGCATGGCTACCGGTGCAAACCCGGCGCGTCTACCGCACACGCCCACGAGCACCGAGGCCTGGCGCAGCACGCCCGGCTACGGGGCTCGAATCCCACGGGCCCGGCCAACGATCACCTCCACCTGTCCCACCGGAGCACTCCCCTGATCGATCGGGCACGAACGCGTGCGCGGCCGCGGCCTGCGAGTGACGCCAAGGCCGCGAGCGCGGCCACTGCGACCGCGTGACGAGCAATCTGCCTCGGCACTTCATGGCAGACCGACGCGAGTCCATGGCATGTCTGACCGGTGGTGTCGCTGAGGACACCAGGGGTGGCTAGCGGCGCGGTTAGCTGAGCCTCACACTTGCGGCTGCGCGCTACGTATCGTCGACGACGCGACCGTGTTCGTCGATCCGCCGCCTAGTGTCATGGCTGCCGATGCCCTAAGGCTGGGGTCTTGCGAAAGCCAAAGCCGCGCGCGCCCCGACTTTCGGGGGCGAGGGCGTGGTGAAGGATGGTGTATGAGGCGGGGTCGACTGGTTTCGGGCTGGCGCGCCGCGCCCGGGCGGCCGGGGTTCTAGCTCGGGGTGTGCGCGCCGGGCAAGACCGAGCGCCCGCCGGCGGATCGGGTCAAGACCCCAGCGCGACGCGATCCGCCTCGCCCGACTGTTGGCGGCGGGCGAGCTGACGCTGGTCACGATCCCCTCGGTGGAGCGTGAGCAGCTGCGCGATCTGGTGCGCTGCCGCGAGGACATCCGGATCGATCTGATGCGCGCGCGGCATCGGCTGGGGAAGTTCTTGTTGCGTCGCGAGATCTACTGGGAGGGGCCAGGGGAGGCGTGGTCGCGCAAGCACCGCTCGTGGCTGACCTCGATCCGGTTCTCAGACCACGCCTCGCGGGCGACCATGGCTGGCTAATTGCACGCCCACGACGTGCTGATCGCGCGCCGTGACCAGGTCGAGGCCGACCTCGCCCAGCTGGCGCCGAGCGCGCCGTGCGCGCACACCGTCGCCAGGTTGCGCTGCCTGCGCGGGATCGACACGCTCTCCGCGCTCGGGCTGTGCGCCGAGATCGGCGAGTGGGAGCGATTCGATCATCCCGACCAGCTCGCCGCGTATGTCGGGATCGTCCCGAGCGACCACACCACCGGTCAGCAGCGCCGGCTCGGGGCGATCACCAACGCTGGCTCTACCCACGCGCGGCGGCTGATCATCGAGGCGGCGCACCACTACCGCCGCGGCCCGTGGTCGGCGCGGCGCTCGAGCGACGCCAGCGCGGCCAAGCGCCCGAGATCATCCACATCGCCTGGCGCGCAACGCCGCCTCAACGCCCGCTCGCCAGCTCAAAGACGCCCGACGCAAACCCAACGGCATCGTCGCGGTCGCGATCGCCCGCGAACTCGCCGGCTACTGCTGGGAGATCGCCACCTGGACCCCCCGCTCATCCCGACCGTGTTCCGCCGACATCCCTGCCCGCGCGCGACCCCCTCACACAGCCAGCCTCCAACCCCGCAAGCAAGAAGAAGACCGCCACCACTCGCACGAGACTCACCAACTCACGCTAACCCTTCACCACATCCCGTTGCGGCTGGCGCGGCGGCCCGAGCATCCCGGCTCGCGCACACCAGCTCCGCGATTTGTCGCCTGAGCACCCGCCACCGGCGGCCGCGCTCGACTTTAGACAGCGGACGTGCGACGAACCAAGGTCTTGGGGTACCCCAGGCCCCGAATATGAGCATGACCACCGTCGCGAACCCGCGGACGCCCGGACCGCCCCGCCAGCCGCAACCACACACCCCCAAACCCCAACCCACACATGGCCATCAACCCCTACCCCTTGACACCCGCCCCTCCATATGGGCGACAAAGTGCCGATCCCCGATGGCGCTGATCCACCATCTCGAGCTTGGTTTCCATGTTGCCGCCTGTGGTCCGACGGTCATCCAGCTGTTTGCGTGGTTCGCAACAACCGGCCCCCGCCCAGCCTAAGCCGGCCACCCGCGTCCGAGGCAGGACGTTTCGCCTGGTCCCCAGCGGCATCCGGTTCTAGCCGCTCGATCTGAATGACTCAGCTATCTGCTCGGCTTGCAGGACAGGTGCCGGGCCTGAGGCGTGGGCTTGGAAGGAGGCTTTGGCCTGGAGACGAGCCGCATGCTGGACACGTGAATCGCGACCCGCAGGCTCGCGCGCGAGTGGTAGCTTCATAGCCGTGGCGGCGATTCCCGATTCTGCTCGACGAGTACTTGAGGGCCGAGCGCTAGCGCATCTGGTGACGCTTGAGCCAGATGGACGACCGCAGGTCTCGATTGTCTGGATCGGCTTGGATGGCGATGAGATCGTCGCCGCCCATTTGCCGGAGCATCGGAAGGTCCGAAACATTCGCCGTGACCCTCGAGTCACGTTGTCCGTTGAGGCCGGCACGCGCAACGAGATTGGCCTCGATGAGTACGTTGTCGTCCATGGCCGTGCTCGTATCACCGAGGGCGGGGCTCCTGAGCTGCTTCAGCAGCTTGCTCGCACCTACCTTGGCCCCAATGTGAAGTTTCCTCCGATGGACGACCCGCCGCCCGGCTTTATTACTCACATCACCGTTGACCGGATCGGTGGTGTGGGACCGTGGAGCCGCTGACGCGATAAGCGGCGTGACCAGGGCGCGAAGGAAAGGGCGGACAACGAGCTACGCGAGGCGCGCCGTACGAAGTGGAAAGAAGAGGTCGATGCGAAGTTCGCCGAGCTGAACGCGAGGCTTCACGGTCACAAGAAGCCAGCCGTCGCGAGGTCGTGAGCGTACCCGGAAACAGCACACTCAATAGGAGGAACGATGTCTGACGACAACATGCTGCTCTACACGGCGGTGTACGACGATGTGTCGGCCGCGCTGGCCGACTTGGGCGCCGTCGAGCAACTCCATCAGGACGAGCTGATCGGGAAGTTCGACGCGGCCGTGATCGATCAGGAGAACGGCAAGCCGCACATCGTCAAACGGCTCGACCGACCTCGAATCCGTGTGATTCCCGAGGTGTTCGGGGGCGGAACCCTACCGCGCAAGGAGCTCCACGAGGCCGCGACGGCGCTGAGTGCCGGCCAGGCTGGGCTGATCGTCGTCGGCGAGCCGACGATCGAGAAGGCTCTCGACAAGGCGATCACCAGCGCTGCGCGCGTCGTCAAGCACTCGCTCGACGCCTCCACCGACGAGATCGCCAGCGAACTGCAGGAAGCGCTCAAGAGCCAAAGCTAAGCTAAGATCCGGCTTTCGCTTCGGCGACGGTGCGCGTGTTCGCGTGGGCGTCGACCTGCGTGCCAGGCACGTGATCGCACTTCGCCCAGGGCTGGGTGCCCGCCCGGTGCGCGGTTGGACGCGAGGGGGTGGTAGTACCGGACCGGCTGCGACTACCAGCATTTCTCGACGAACCCTCGCTCAGCCGAGGATCCAAACACGGCAATCGAGATAGTGTCGCGTAGGGGTGGCTGTCGTTTCATATCTCAGCCCGGTTACGCGTGCACGGACGGTCCGCTCGACCCGCCCCACGCTCAGCCAACAGGAAGGCAGCGGCGAGCAGTCAGGTACTCATCACCGCGCTCAGCCAGCGGGATGACGCGCACAACGCTGGCTGAATTCGGAGACTCGATGATCTGTCCGCGGCCGATATACATCGCGACGTGCGTGATCGCCCCCGATCGCGGCTCGGTGGCGAAGGAGCGGCGTTAGGGGGTCACAGCGGCGGCCAAGCGCTGTGGCGTGCACCGCCCCTGATTCAGATCGGTCAGGGTTGAGCTGCGGGGTCCACCTCGGCCTCGTTGGTGGGGATCGCTCGGCGGCACTTCCAGATCGCAGACAGCACCGAATGGGTCTCCGTGTCGCCCCAGAGGTCGAGGGGGACCTCGAATCGCTCACCGTCGGTGACCAACGTCACGCTGTCGGGCCGCCCTGTCCTGAGCTGCGCCACGGGATCAACGAACCGCGGATCGCCGATGTCGCCAGTCCTCGACGATTGCGTGTCCTGTGGCCGGGTAGACGGCCGCCGATTAATCCTCGACCGCCCAGCGGTGCGAGGTTCGCTCGTTACTCCTTGAGCGCATGTTGGCTGGGCCTTGGCTTCTATTCCTGCAAAAGACCGAGGATGTTGCCGTCTGGATCCTTGAACCAGGCGCCCTTGTTCGGGCCTAGGACCGCGATACCTCTGGCGTCAGTCACCAGCGGCGGCTCGTCGTAGTGCTCGAAGGCGATCCCGTTCGCCGTCAGCTCATCCACCACCGACTCGATATCGGGCACGTACCATCCAGCAACGGTCGCCCCAGACGCACCAGCGCCGGCAACCGACGGGAATACGTGGAGCTCCGTCTGCTCGCCGCACGTGTATGTACGGCCGGCGTCGGGATCATCGCCACCCGCGGCGAGCCCAAGCTTGCCCTCGTAGAAGTCCCGAGCGCGTTCCATATCCGAGACCGCTACGAGCGCACTGACTTTGTATCTCTCCAACGACATACGCACCCTCCAGAATCGCATCGCCCGACGGTCGCGTCGAGAGTCCGGAGCTAGTCTCCCTGACCCGATGCGGGCGCGTCAACCCGCAGCGCTTCGACCTGCAATGCTCCCGCCGTATGCATCGAGTCGATCGGCGCGAAGTCCTCAGTTGCGCGCGGAACCCACGTGTGGCGAGCGGCCTTCGCCCCTGTCCCGGATTACCCAACCCTACGGCCTACCCCGGACAGACCTCACCCGCCCATTTTCATCCCTGGAACGCGCCACGCATTAACCTGCGGGGGCTGGCCGCTACGCCGGCCTTCGCCGCTGCTCGTCCCGAGGCGAGCAGACGATCACCGGGATGCGGCGCTCCCCCGGCCCTCTCCTGGTAGCGGGCGCCATCACGTGTTAAGAAAGTCGCTCGATCGACGAACTTCTTCTCTCTGTTGTTATAGGCATGAGATTCCCATTCGCTCATGCCTACACACTTCCTAGGAGACTCCCCGCGTGAAAAATACTTGTCGTCTCGAGGAAGCCAGACGGGGGGTCTGGAGTCCATGGTGTTCAGGCCCATGCATCGGTGAGCGGGTGACGGGGCCAGGCCGGGCTGGTGGCTGCTAATGCCGTGGCGGCGAGTGGTCGGTGCGGAGGATGCGGAACTCATTTCGGTCCGCGACTTTGAGGACCAGCCTGAACGGTGCGGGATACGCGTTACGGCCGCGTTCAGCGTCGCAAGGGTCTATGTGGTTGATCGGATACTCGACGAACCACGCTGTACTTACCTTACCTGTTCGTCACCGGCGTCCTGTACGCGCTGACCCCCGTCCTGACGATTGTCGCTTTCTTCACGGTGCTGTTCACGAAGCGGGTCCCGAGAAGCGTGTTCGAGCTGATGTTGCCGGGCCTCTGCGATCGAACCTCCGCGGCAACGCCTACGCCTTTTTCATGTGCGAGCGCTACCCGCCATTCGTTTGGGCGTAGCGAGCAGCAAGCGGATTGATCCGACCGGTCGTCGGCTCAAGCGCCATTACCAGAGAAGCGAGCGCTTTGCGGAACAGAACCTGGTTGTGGTCAGCCTGGGGTCGCCGCAAACTCCTCGCGGCACGAATGCCGGCGACCGCCAGGCGTCTGTACTCCTGTCCGGTGCTGCTCGACGCGATTGTCAGGCCATTCGTATCGGCGAGAGTCAGGGCCAGCCGCAGAACATGCGGACGGTGCATAACTCACTGCGGTTTGGTCACATGCGGGTAAGAGTCTCGTCGGCGAGAATGGCGTCTCAGGCTACTGGCTGATGCCAGCCGCTGCGTTCATCTGCGCGACTGTGGATTGGATGGCTTGGCGATGCTCCTTCCCCCACCAGCTCAGTGTTGCGTACAGCATTTTGCGCTCACCGGAGCGTAGAACCAAGACCGCCATGGGTCGGCCCTGAATATTTGTTCCGAGCTCGAAACGGTCTAGCTGATCTCTCGCGATCGTTCTTCTCCGAAAGGCGCTGACGATCTCCACGCGAGCCGGTGACACAACAACGCGGGTGCGGAGCCACAAAATCCCGTGCAGCGCGAACCCTAGCGCCATGCAAAGCAGGACTGCGCCGAAGACGTCGCCACCAGAACCTGAACCGGCGAAGTGGCCACCGAGGATCCCGAGAAACAGGGCCCATGCGAACTGGGCAACTGTGAAGGCCAGCTTCGGCGTACCGTCCGTACTGAACGTTTGCTCGGCGAGATCCACGGGCGCGGAAAGGGTATCCGCCATCGACGCTGACGGGACGCAAGCGATCGCTCGGGCGACTCGGGGAGGACGCTGGGATTCAAGGCAATGAGGTATCGAGCGGTCCGGGATCGCCTACGCGCGCTCGTGCAGCGATTGTTAACCGTAGAGTTCGGCAAGCACGATCACACTGGCACGCAAGCGCGGCTAGCCCTCCAGCGTTGTGGGCGGTCGACGTTCGTCGCCGACTCGTGCCGGTCCTCTCCCGGTAGACTTGGGTATCGCTAGAGGAGCCACCCCGTCCCTTGCCTCCTTCCGCAAGCTCCGGAACCTCACCGAGGTCCTGGTCTTGGAGGTTGATCCTGAGCTCGGAGCCAATATTGCGCCCAACGAGCGTTCGCGGGCCATACAAGCATCCAGAGCCCCGATCCGCGGTCTTACTGTCGGCGATTGGCAGTTCGAGCCTGCCCCGGAACCGACGTCGCTCGGCGCGCTCATTCTCATGGGCATGGTGGTGCTCCGGATGGATTTTGCGGGTGCAGTCACCTGGAGGTGCTCGGGAAAGGTGATGTGCTCAATCCCTGGCGGCTGCCGACCGACACGCCGCTCGAGGAGCAAGTCGGATTGCAGGTGATACAGAGCGGCTATTTGGCGCTGCTGGACCGACGCTTCGCGCTCCAAACGACTCCGTGGCCAGAGGTCTTCGCGGCGCTGATGCGGCGCCAAGTCATGCGCACCCGCCGGATGGTGCTCCAAGCCTGCATCCTTTCTCACTCGCGAGTGGATGAGCGCCTCGAGTTGATGCTTTGGCGGCTCGCTGAACAGTTTGGAGCGATGACACGCGAAGGGCTGCAGGTACGCCTGCCATTCACGCATCTCCAACTGGCTGAGATGATCGCGGCCCGGCGTTCGACCGTCACGCTAGCTGTGACTCGCCTGATCGCAGAGGACCGGCTGCGTCGTCCTGGGCGAAACGAGTGGTTGCTCCCCCACCACGAACTGACCCGGCTAAGCCCTCAGGCGCTCCGGCCCCAAACCGGGCTGCAGTGTTGTAACAACACAACTTGAGCCCAGATAACCCGCAGCGGGCTTTTGTCATTCCGCCCCGCGCGTTGTGACCACGCTGATTGTGCGGCACTCGACCAGAGGCAGGCGCCCGAAGGCGATTCTGGCGGGGCGGCCAAGGCGGCCAGCCTCCTCGAGTGCCGCGCTACCACCCACTGCCAACGTCGATTCGAATGGTGGCTGTTTCAAGGACTCCAACTGGGCGTCACGATCGACGGGCACCCCGCGATCCAGAACTCTGCAGGTGATCCATTACGCTGGCGAGAACGGGATCTGAAGCGACTATTCGCCGAGCTGCACCGGCGGCGGCTTCTCCTACCCGGGCCATTCCGCCTGGCTGTACATCGGTGGCCAGCACACGACCACCGTCAACGTTAAGACCGTAACGGGATCCGCGACTCGCGTCGCGCCCCCCATGGCATCGCGGCAGGCGAGCGGACCAACGAAGGTGTGAGTTCCGCGCAACTCAGGCGCTTGGCTACGGACTGCGATATTCCCGCGGCATGCCACGCATAACGAAACGTCAGCTGTCTGTGCTTCGGCTGCTCTTTCGCCCGTCGGGCGTGGGCTGGTCGGAGGCCGGGATCTCCTGGTACGCACGCCAAGCCATCGGATGCCTTCCCAAGCGTGGTCAAGCACCGGCGTCCACGGTGGCTGAGGCGAGCGCAGGCTGCTCCCGCTGCTCGCGGCGTCTGAGGATCAGCTTGCGGATCTCGGAGGCGATGATGATCGTAGCCGCCGCGACTATGCAGATGAGCCATTCGTGCAGATTCAGTCCGACGGTCTTGAGGATCTTGTTGAGCAGCCCGAGCTGAGCGCCGAGGAGGATCGCGGTGAGCCCCAGGCCGGTCGCGGTGCGGCATCGGTGGTCATCGAACGTGTCGAGGCTGAACACGGAGCGTCGCTCATGCTTGACGGTGAGTGCGTAGTAGACGTTGGCGATTGCGAAGGTGGTCATGCCCATCGTGCGGGCGACGGCGCTGCCGTGCGCATCGTTGGCCCAGGCGATTACGCCGAGCGTGGTGGTCCCGACGACGAGCCCGACGAGGCCGAGCCATGTCAGCGTCGGTCGGTCGAGGATCGGCTGATCGGAGGGGCGCGGTTTGCGCTGCATCAGTTCGCTGCTGGGCTTGCCGTAGCCGAGCCCGACCGCCTCGCACAGCTGGGCGGTGAAGCAGACATACAGCGTTTGCAGCGGGATCAGGGGAACTCCGCCGAGCAGGTTGACGATGCTGGCGCCAAGGAACATGACGATGTAGCCGACCAGCGCGCCCATCTGGAAGCGGACGTACTTGGTCAGGTTGTCGTACAGGCCGCGGCCGAGCTCGACGGCCTTGACGATCGTGGAGAAGTTGTCGTCGGCGAGGATCATGGCGGCGGCCTCTTTTGAGACCTCGGTGCCGGTGATCCCCATGGCGATGCCGATGTCAGCCTTCTTCAGCGCCGGTGCGTCGTTGACCCCGTCGCCGGTCATCGCGACGATGTGACCGCGCTTGCGCAGGGTCTCCACGAGCCTCACCTTGTGCTCCGGGGTGACCCGCGCAATCACGCCGATCTCGTCGATCGCCTCGAGCGCTTCGGCTTCCGACATCGCGGCGAACTCGGCTCCCGTGATCGCGCGGCCCTCGATCCCGAGCTTGTGTGCGATCGCCTCAGCCGTGACGGCGTGATCGCCGGTGATCATCCGGACCTGGACCCCGGCGTCCTTCGCGGTCGCGATCGCCGCCTTGGCCTGGGGTCTGGGCGGGTCGACGATCCCCACGAGCGTGAGCAGCGTGAGCCCGTCGATCAGCGGTAGTAGCTCCGCAGCCGGATCGAACTCGGTGGGCGCGAAGTCCTTGCGCGCGGTGGCCATGACGCGTAGCCCCTGCTCGGCGAGCCGCTGGTTCTCGGCACGGTAGCGTTCACGGAACGCGTCATCCATTGCCACCGGGTTCAGATCCGGATCGAGCGCTTGGGCGCCGCGCGCGAGCAGCTGGTCGGGGGCGCCCTTGACGAAGGCGCGGATCACGTCTCGGCCGGATTCATCTTCTATTTCGTGGAACGTGGCCATCAGCTTGTACGCGGCGTCGAACGGAAGCTCCGCGACCCGGGGGTAGCGTTCGCGCGTCGCGGTAGTGTCAAGGCCGCCCTTCTCGGCGAGTACGACGAGCGCGCCCTCGGTCGGGTCGCCCACGAGCTCGCCCCCGTCGTTGACGACCGCGTCGGAGGCGAGCGTCATCGGAAGCAGAAACTGCTCTAGCGGCACTTGCTCTTGGCCGGCGACGTGCTTGATCTTGCCCTCGGTTGAGTAGCCCGAGCCGGAGATCGAGTACCGGCGCCCCGGAATGGTCATCTCGACCGCGGTCATCTGGTTGAGTGTCAGCGTCCCGGTCTTGTCGGAGTTGATCGCCGAGGTCGAGCCGAGCGTCTCAGCCGAGCGCAGCCGTTTCACGATCGCGTTGGCCTTGGCGAGCGTCTGTGTCCCGTAGGAGAGGATCGTCGTCACCACCGCGGGGAGCCCGGTCGGGATCGCGGCGATCGCGAACGCGATGGCCGCGGTGAACACCCCGGTGAAGTCGTCGCCCCGGCTGAGGTTGAGCACCATCGAGATCACCACCGCAACGCCAGCGATCACGAGGATCTGGTTCGTCAGCTTCGACAGCTGCCGCGTCAGCGGCGTCTGCGTGGCCTCCTCGGCTTGGAGCATCCCGGAGATGTGGCCGACCTCCGTCGCCATACCCGTCGCCGTGACGACAAACTCGCCGGTGCCCCGGGTGACGCTGGTGTTCATGTACACCATGTCGAGCCGGTCACCGAGGTCCGCGTGCGGATCCTCGAGCCGCTCGACGCCCTTCGACACGGGCAGGCTCTCTCCCGTGAGCGCGGACTCGTCGACCTCCAGCGTGGCCGCCTGAAGCAGCCGGCCGTCGGCAGGCACCAGATCGCCTGCCTCGACCGAGACCACGTCGCCGGGCACGAGCTGCTCCGCGGGCAGCTCGAGCAGCTGTCCGCCGCGCTTCACTCGCGCCTTGACAATCATCATCTTCTGCAGCGCTGCGACCGCAGCGGCCGCCTTACCCTCCTGCTGCAGACCGAGGATCGCGTTGAAGATCGTCAGGAAGATCAACAGCAGCCCAGTTCCGAGCTGCTTGAGGGGGTACAGGCTGCCAATCCCAGCGACCAAGAGAACGATCTGCATCGGGTCTTCGTACTGCCGCAGGAACGCGTGCCACCGCGGCTCGACCTTGCCGCTAGAGAAGCGGTTGGGGCCGTACTGCGCCTGTCGCCTCCCGGCCTCGTCCCCGGTCAGTCCGCGCGCCAGATCGACGTCCAGCCCGCGGGAGACCTCGTCTTCGGTGAGCACGTGCCACGGTCGCGCAGCCGGCGTCCCTGTGTGCTCCAACTCGATCGGCTCGGCCGTGGCCATCGGCTATCCCTCCTCGATCTCCGGCAGCGCATTCGGCCAGGGCCACTGGGGTAACTCGCGTGCCTGCTGGCCGATGAGCCCAATCGGCGGGTCCACGCCCAGCCAGGCGGGGACATCCGCCGGCGGGACCCCGTAAGAGCCATCCCTCTCACCGGCTCGGCAGACGGGCGAAGGCGTGGTCGTAGGCGTCGTCATGCGGTGTTTTCGATCAGTGGGTGGGTGCGGACGCTGGGTGCTCGACGGTCGGGCGCGTTGCAGGTGGGCGCGGCGTGGGATGGTGGTGGTGACGCCGCCGGACGATTGCGTCGAGGGCGATCGCGAGGAGTCCGAGGAGGATGATCGCGGTGAAGGTGTCGGGCGCGGTCTGGATGGTGTTGACAGCGAACGACACGAGTGCGATCCCGATCACGGCGATGGCGGCCGCGACGATGACTGGGTTGCTGTTTGCGTCGGCGCGCCGCCGCCAGCCGGCGATGCCGACGAGGAGGAAGACCATCAGCGAGACGGCGCTGCCGACCGAAGCGATCGCGGACAGGTCGACGAGATTGGCGACGATCAGCACCAAGCCCGCCGTGATCAGGAGTCCGGCGTGGCGGCCGAGGCGGGAGTTCTCGCCGAAGATCTGGGGAAACAGCCCGGTCTTCGCGAGCTGCCCGGTCGGATTGCCGGAGGCGTAGAGGGTGGCGTTCGTGCAGCCGGCGGTGGATAGCAGGGCGACGATCGCCATGATCGTGAACCCGGCGCCGCCGAGCGTTGGTCGTACCGCCTCAGCGATCGCCGTCTCGCCGTACTCGATGACCTCGTGGGTCGTGAGCGTGCCGAACACCCCGATGGCGATGAGCACATAGGTCAGTGCGATGATGCTGAGGGCGTAGGTCATCGCCCGTGGCAGGTCGTGAGCGGGCTTGCGCAGATCCCCGGCTGTGAAGGTGATGACGTTGAAGCCGAGGTAGGCGAAGAACGTCAGCGCGACGCAGGCGACGATCAGCGATTGTGCGTTGGCGACGAATTTGGCGCCGACGAGGTTGATCGCGACCATCCCCAGTATCAGCAGGGTGATGAAGAGGTTGTTCCACGCTCCGCTCGCGTGCGTGCCGACGAACAGGGAAGTGGCGTAGCCGCCGAACGCGACCGTGACCATCGCGGTGACGATCACGATCGCCGCCGTGTACCCGAGCCAGGACGCGATCCCGACGAGTCGTCCTTCGCCGAATCCCTTGATCAGATAGGTGATCAGTCCTCCCGAGGAGGGGAACCGCATCCCCAGCTTGGCGCATACGTAGCCGAGCGGGCCGGCGACGATTCCGCCGATCAGAAACGAGATCCAGACGGCCGCACGGGCGACCGCGCCCGCCTCGCCCAGCAGCGCGAAGATGGCGGCGCCGATCATCGAGCCGATCCCGAGAACGGTCGCAGCGCGGATGGTCAGGCTCTTCGGCTTCGCCTCCGCAGGTGACGCCCTCTGGCCGCATCGCTCGAGAGCCGTAGAGGTGCTCAACTGGCCTTCTCTCCACGTCGGTGCAGCGCGACTGTTGCACGGCTGTGACGCTGGCTAGCGTCTCATCGGCGTGCTCGACTAGACATCCGTAGGGCGCAGCCAATCCGTCACGGGAGAACTACGGATCGCCCGAAGGACGAGCACCTGAGTCGTTCCGGGTTCTGCGCCCGTGCACCAGTAGGTGGGCGTAGAACTCTCCGGTGCTGGTCGGCGGAATCCGTGCCCGAGACGATCGATTTGCGGAAAAGCCCGGATTCTGCCGAGACCCGCTGGCTGTATCTACTGGTGTGCGCCCGAATGACGAGCGGCGCAGTGCCTCCGCGAAGGGCGTGCGCGGTCCGCTCATGACTGATCAGATGCACCGGCTGGCCCTCCGTGACGCCGTTCCTGTGAGCGGGCACAGCGTTGGTCGAGGTAGTGCGTGCGCACCCCGATCGGATGATCCGGTTCCCGACGGGGGAGAGATCCTGCCAATCGCTCCACTAGACGACGAGCCGCCCGTGGCCCGCGAAGGAGGATGACGATGGAGACCGTAACCGCACCTCCAATCGGGGCGTATTCCGAAGTTGGGACGCTCCGGACGGTCATCGTTCACCGCCCGGATCTCGCGCACGCACGCCTCTCGCCGCGCAACTGTCACGAGCTGCTGTTCGATGACGTGATCTGGGTCCGCCGCGCGCAGGAGGAGTTCGATGCATTTGTCGAGGTGATGCGGGGACGTGGCGTGGAGGTCCTCCTGTTCCACGACCTTCTGACCGAGACACTCGAACGCACAGACGCGCGGGAATGGGTGCTCGCGCGACGGCTGCGTCCCGAGGAGGTCACCGCCCTGTTCGCGCACGAGCTGACCGAGTGGATGAACGACATGCCCGCCGATGAGCTGGCGACCCGCCTGACCGGGGGCGTGATGGTCCAAGAGCTGCCGGACGACATGATCAAGGCGATCGGTGCAGCGATGCGGCCCACCGATTTTGTGCTTCCGCCACTACCCAACCAGTTGTTCACGCGCGATACGAGCGCATGGATATACGGTGGGGTCTCGCTCAACCACATGTACTGGCCGGCGCGCCAGCACGAGTCGCTGAACGCCGAGGCTGTGTACCGGTTCCATCCACGGTTCCGCGAGGCCGATTTCAAGATCTGGTACGGCGGTTTCGACCACGACTGGGGCACGGCCTCAATCGAGGGCGGCGACATCATGCCGGTCGGTGACGGAGTGCTCCTGGTGGGTCAGGGTGAGCGGAGCACGGCCAAGGCGGTCAGCATCCTCGCCCAGAATCTGCTCGGCGCCGGGGCGGCGCGGCTGGTGATCGGCGCGATGATGCCGCGCGAGCGCGCCGCGATGCACCTCGACACCGTATTCACCTTCTGCGATCGCGATCTCGTCACGATTTACGAGCCAGTGGTCACGCAGATCCTGCCGATCCTCTACCGGCCAGACGGAAACGGCGGCGTACGCGGTGAGCTGTCGGAGCGGTCATTCCTCGATGAGGTACGCGAACAGCTCGGCATTACCGACCTCAGGGTGGTGACGACCGGCGGGGATGAGTTCGAGGCCGAGCGCAACCAGTGGGATGACGGCAACAACGTCGTCGCGCTCGCCCCCGGCGAGGTCGTCTGCTACGAGCGCAACGAGGCTACTAACGAGAAGCTGGCTAGCGCGGGAATCGAGCTGCATCCGATCGCGGGGCAGGAGCTCGGCCGCGGCCGCGGCGGCGGACATTGTATGACCTGCCCCGTCATCCGGGACGCCTGAAAGGAGCCGATGATGAGCACCACGATCGATCTGCACGGGCGTCACCTGCTGACGCTGAACGACTACTCGCGAGAGGAGATCCTCTACCTCCTGGAGCTGGCCGCCGAGCTGAAAGCGGCCAAGCGCGACGGGCATGAGGAGCAGCGGCTGCGTGGCAAGAACGTCGCACTGATCTTCGAGAAAGACTCGACGCGGACGCGGTGCGCGTTCGAGGTCGCGGTCCTCGACCAGGGCGGGCACGTGACCTTCATCGGGCCGACGGGCTCGCACATGGGTCATAAGGAGACGGTCAAGGACACCGCCCGGGTGCTCGGGCGGATGTACGACGCGATCGAGTACCGCGGCTTCGGGGAGTCCGTCGCCGACGAGTTGGCCAGGTGGGCGGGCGTGCCGGTCTACAACGGACTGACCGACGAGTGGCACCCGACCCAAATCCTCGCGGACTTCCTCACCTTCCAGGAGCACGTGCCGCGTCCGCTCGAGGAGGTCACGTTCTGCTACCTCGGTGACGCTCGCTTCAACATGGCCGACACCTACCTGATCGGAGCTGCCAAGCTCGGGATGGACCTGCGGATCGCCAGTCCGCGCGCGCTCTGGCCCCGGCAGGAGGTGATCGACCTCGCACATGAGACGGCAGACCGCGCCGGCGCCAAGATCACCCTGACCGAGGACGTCAGCGAGGCGGTCAGGGGATGTGACGTGTTGTTGACCGACGTGTGGCTGTCGATGGGCGAGCCGGCCGAGGTGTGGAAGGAGCGGATCGATCTGCTCCTCCCTTACCAGGTCAACAAACGGGCGATCGAGCTGACCGGCAACCCCGACGTCAAATTCATGCACTGCTTGCCGGCGTTCCACAACACCGACACGAGCGTCGGCAAGGACCTGTACGACAAGTACGGCCTGGAAGCGCTCGAGGTCACTGACGAGGTGTTCGAGTCACCGGCGTCGCTCGTCTTCGACGAGGCCGAGAACCGGATGCACACAATCAAGGCCGTGCTCGTCGCGACCCTGGGGAGCTGACCGTGCGGGTCGTGGCCGCGCTCGGCGGGAACGCGCTCCTGCGCCGCGGACAGCCGCTCACGGCCGAGAACCAGCGGGAGAACGTCGCGCGCGCATGCGCGCAGCTCGCGCCGATCGCCCGCCAGCACGAGCTCGTCATCTCGCACGGCAACGGACCGCAAGTCGGCCTCCTTGCCCTGCAAGGCGCCGCGTACACGAAGGTCGAGACCTACCCGCTCGACGTGCTCGATGCCCAGACTGAGGGGATGATCGGCTACCTGATCATGCAGGAGCTCGGCAACCTGCTCCCGCTCGAGCAGCCCATCGTGACGATGCTGACAATGATCGAAGTCGACCCAGCCGATCTCGCCTTCAGCAACCCGACCAAGCCAATCGGCCCGGTCTACAGCGCGGACGAGGCGGCCAAGCTCGCCTCCGAGAAAGGATGGGCGTTCAAGCCCGACGGCGATCACATGCGCCGAGTCGTGCCCTCGCCGATGCCCAAACACATCTTCGGCGTCAAACCGGTCGAGGAGCTGCTCGAGCGCGGAACTGTCGTCATCTGCTCTGGGGGAGGCGGAATCCCGACGGTATACACCGACGAGGTGGTGCCCGCCGGACGGAGGCTGACCGGCGTAGAAGCGGTGATAGACAAAGACCTCGCCAGCGCCGTGCTCGCCGCAGACCTGCACGCAGACGCGCTGCTCATCGTCACCGACGTCAACGCCGTGTACGCAAACTGGGGCACCCCTCAGCAGCGAGCCATCTCACACGCAACCCCAGAGGACCTCGTCGTAAGCCAGTTCCCCGAGGGATCGATGGGACCCAAGGTCAAGGCCGCCTGCCAGTTCGTCGAACAGACAGGCGGCGTCGCGGCAATCGGATCCATCGACGAGGCGCCGGCGCTGCTGGCGGGCACCGCCGGCACGCGCGTGGCGCCCCATCCAGAGCACGCTGTCGCCCCCAACGTTGGAGCTGGAACGAGCCACCTCGCATAGCGCCGGAGCACAACGCTCAGGCGATTCATCGCTGAGCCCGATGTCGTCACGACGTCCCCCTATCGCCGAGCGGGCGAACCGCGCATGACAGAACGTGGCCTCGACGATGTCTGTGATCCGTACTGCACCGCTGGCGATCTCAGCCCGCACTACGGATGTCGGGTGAACGGAGCGGTGGGACGCTTCGATCCAAGGCTCGGCAAGTCCGCTGAATCTGGTCGCCAGCAGGGACGGCAAGACGAGGAGGGCGATATGTCCACCCAGACCGGCCAATCGATGGAAGCTCAGGCGTCCGCCGAGGCCGAGAAGGCAGAGCCACCTCGAGCCGAGGCGACCGCCGGTGGAGAGACGGCCTCGCCGCGGGGATTTGGTCTGAGTACCGCCACCGCGCTGATCATCGGAAGCATCATCGGGGTCGGGATCTTCAACCTCCCGACCTCGCTCGCGACCTACGGTCCGGTCAGCCTGGTATCGATGGGGCTCACGACCGTGGGTGCGCTCGCCCTCGCGATGCTGTTTGCATCCCTGTCCAAGCGCCTGCCCGCGGACGGCGGGCCGTACGCGTACTCGCGAGTGGCGTACGGAAACCGCGTCGGGTTCGCGAACGCCTGGTCCTACTGGATCACCGCTTGGGCCGGCAACGCTGCGATCGCCGTCGGCTGGGTGCTCTACGTCGAGCAATTCGTCAACACCGGCCACAAGAAGCTCTTCTCCATCCTGCTCGTCCTCGTCGGCCTCTGGGTGCCTGCGGTGATCAACCTCTCGGGCGTCAAGAACATGGGTCTCATGCAGGTGATCACCACGATCCTCAAGTTCTTCGCGGTCGGCTTCATCGCGATCGTCGGCCTCTTCTTCATCTCGAGCGCCAACTACCACCCGTTCAACGTGAGCGGCCTGAGCACGATCAACGCCATCGGTGGCGGGATGGCGATCGCGCTGTTCAGCTACCTCGGCGTTGAGACGGCATCCGTCGCGGCCGCAAAGGTCCGCGATCCCGACCGCAACGTCCCCAGAGCCACGATCCTCGGCACGCTCGCGACCGCAGTTGTCTACATGCTCTCGCTCACCGCCGTATTCGGGATCCTTCCGACGAAAACGCTCGCCAATTCAACCGCGCCGTTCTCAGACGCCGTCAACGCCATGTTCGGCGGAGCCTGGGCAGGAGACGTGATGTCCGTGTTGGTCATCATCTCCGGCATCGGGGCACTGACCGGCTGGACGATGATCTGCGCCGAAATGCCGCTGGCGGCCGCCAAGGACGGCCTCTTCCCAGATCGGTTCAAGCGCATGAACAAGGCTGGTGTCCCGGCCTTCGGGATCATCGCGTCGACCGCGCTGGCATCGATCGCAATGATTGTCAACTACCTCGGCTCCAGCGGCGCGACCGCGTTCACCACGCTCTTGCTGATGACCGGAATCACCGCCGCGATCCCTTACGGCTTCTCCGCGCTCGCCCAGATTAAATGGCGCCGGACCGACCACAAGACGCTCCAGACGCCACGATTCATCCGCGATCTGATCGTCGCGATCCTCGCGCTGGTGTTCTCGATCCTGTTCATCTGGTACTCGCGCAACACCGGCAACAGCTTCTGGATCTACTGGGCACCATTCTTCCTCGCAGCCGTCGCGCTGCTGCTCGGCATTCCCGTTTACAAGAAACAGCGCGCCAACATGAGCGAGCCGGCACCGCAGCCGCCCTACCCGGTCGGGTCCGTCGACCAATCACGCCCGGGGAGCCCGCCAGCAGATACACCCGGCACGAACGGAGGCACGTGATGAGACCACGTTCACGCCTCAAGCTGGTACGCACGATCCTCGTCACCGCGGGCGCCTTCGCCGTCACAGGCTGCGCCGACACAAATCGCGTCGCCACGCTAAACCTCGCGACCCCGGGCGCGACAGTCGCCACCACGCTCAAAAAGCAACTCGCAGTCAAAGGCTTCCCGACGGCCAAGGTCACCTGTAGCAAGACGCTGGACGTGAACGTCGGCACGACCGATACATGCCGCGTCACCGGCGCCGGGACGAACCGCGCCGTCCAGTTCACCTTCAGCAACTACACAGGCAAGATCAAACTCTCATCCGTAAAGACGTCGTAGCGCCGTAACACGGGACCCACTGCGCAGCAACCGGCGCGCGACCGGCGAACGTCGCCGATGCCAGCGTCCATTCGCAATCAAACAGTCCCAGCCGTGACGACGTCGCCCAAACGCGGGCCTCGTCGAGATTGTTGGACCCGAACACCCTGACCTCGCCGGGCATCGCCCAGCTCGGTGGTGCATGGATTGCACGCCGCAGCCAGCCGCCGTTGCTGACGACGGCGATCCGCTCCGTTGACGCCTGCTGTGCTTCCAGATCTTGCGGAGCAGCGGGACGAGCTCTTCCAGGCGTGTCTCGGGCGCCTCGGGATCCCGTTCGCCGTGCCAACCCTTCTGCATGCCTTTGGTGCCCGTGCCGAGGCCTAGGACGAGGCGGCCGTGGCTCAGCTCGTCGAGGCCGCGTGCGTCGTTGGCGAGCCCGAGCGGTGAGCGGCCGACCGCATACGCGATCGAGCTGCCAAGTCGACACGCGCTGGTGTGGTGGGCCATCTCGGCAAGGGCGACGATTACGGAGCGGTCGTTGAACTCGCCCGTCCACGCGGTGTGCAGGGCGGCACGGTCGGCCGCTTGTGCGACCTCAACCTTTGTCGCTAACGAGGGACGAAGGCGCAGACGCCGATCGTCGGCCCCGCATACCCGGGGTGCGGGTCGGTCACGTGGTCTGCTGCTTGGCGTTGTCGTCGGCGATGGTGAAGATGCGCATCACCGCGCGCACGACCGCCTCGGTCTGCACGGCACGGTCGGCGGGATCCTCGATCCGGCCGAGCCAGACCGAGACGGTGTTCATCACGGCGTGATGGCACTGGAGCGCAACGTCGAGGTCGTCGCAGTCGAGCTCGCCCGCGGCGAGCCCGGCGTCCACGACCTCGCGGAAGACCGCGTCGTGACGGCGGCGCATCGACTTGCGCGCCTCGTCGTGCACCGCGGGCCAGCTGCTCTGCCAGGAGAAGATCGACCCGACCTCAGGGAACTCGACGGTCAGTACGCGTAGCTGCTCGCGCACGAGCGCCCGCAGCCGCTCGCGACTCGATCCCGATGTCTCCGCGTCGCGGGCGGCGGTCAGCCGATCGAGCACCGCGACGGTGAGAGCCTCGAGCGCCTCGGCCACCAGCTCGTCCTTGCTGGAGAAGTAGTGATACAGCGTGGCCTTGGCGATGTCCGTGCGCTCAGCGACGCCCTCGAGGCTCATCCCCTGGTAGCCACTCGTGGCGAGCATCTCGATCGCGACGCCCACGATCTCGGCCTTGCGCCGGTCTCGACGGCGCGAGAGCCGGCTGGCCGCCTGCTCGCTGTCCCTCGACGCGGCGAGTTCCATGCTGGCCACCATACCAGCCTTCGACCTCTCGATCTATTTTTCGCACAGGCGGACGATTTATCGACCTTAGGGTCGGGCCATCTGGTACGTTGGTGGCATGATCAGCACGTACGAGGACATCCGCTACGAACTCGCCGGTCCGGTCGCCGTCGTCACGATCGACCGCGCCGAGCGATACAACGCCTTCCGCGGGCAGACCATCGAGGAGCTGATCGCGGCCTTCCGCGCGGCCTGGGCGGACAGGACGGTGCGGTGCATCATCCTCACCGGCGAGGGCGACAAGGCGTTCTGCAGCGGTGGTGATGTCAAGCAGCGCGCCGAGACCGGCGACTACGGTCCGACTAAGAGCGGGCTGTGGGAGATCAACTACCTACACAAGCTGATCCGCGATATCCCGAAACCCGTGATCGCGGCGGTGAATGGCGTCGCGATCGGCGGCGGCCACGTCCTGCATGTCGTTTGCGACCTCTCAATCGCGAGCGAAAGCGCCCGCTTCGGCCAGGCCGGCCCGCGTGTCGGCTCCTTCGATGCCGGCTTTGGCACCGCGTACCTGGCGCGTGTCGTCGGAGAGAAGCGCGCCCGCGAGATTTGGTACCTGTGTCGCCAGTACGATGCCGCGACCGCGGAGCGCTGGGGACTCGTAAACAAGGTGGTCCCGCAGCAGCAGGTGCTGCCCGAGGCGAAGCGGTGGGCGGCCGAGATCGCGAACATGAGCCCGACGGCGATCAAGTTCCTCAAGCACTCATTCAACGCCGACACCGATCACCATGTCGGAATCAGCAACTTGGCCGACGCCGGTCTGGATCTGTTCGTGGAGACGCCCGAGGGGCGCGAGGGTGTCATCGCGTTCACCGAAAAGCGCCAGCCGGACTTCGCCCGGTTCGCCTGATGAGCGTCGACATCGATCTCGCCGGCCGCGTCGCGGTCGTCACCGGTGCGGCGTCCGGAATCGGCCGTGCCATTGCCCTGTCGCTCGCCGAGGCGGGCGCGATCGTCGCCGCCGTCGACCGCGACGTCGCCGGCGCGCGCGCGACCGCCGCGCGGATCGCTGAACCGAGCACGGCACACATCGCCGACCTGACCGACCCGGCCGCGGTGCTCGCCATGCGCGACGAGGTCATCGCGAGGCACGGGATTCCCGGCGTGTTGGTCAACGCAGCCGGCTGGGACCGCATCGAGCCGTTCATGAACAACGACGATGAGCTGTGGCAGGCTCTGACTGCGATCAATCTCCTTGGCCCGGTCCGCGTGAGCCACGCTTTCCTGCGCCCGATCATCGATGCGGACGCTGAGGTTCGGATCATCAACATCGCCAGCGACGCCGGTCGCGTGGGCAGCAGCGGCGAAACGGTGTACGCGGGCACCAAGGGCGGCGTCATCGCCTTTACGAAATCGCTCGCCCGGGAGCTGGCGTCCCGCCGCATCAACGTCAACTGCGTCTGCCCGGGACCGACCAACACACCGCTGCTCGACTCGGTGCCCGCGAAGCTCCGCGCCAGTCTCGAGAAGGCGATCCCGTTCCAGCGCCTCGCCGAGCCCGAGGAGATCGCCGACGCCGTCCTGTTCTTCGCTTCCGACCTGGCCAGATACATCACCGGCCAGGTGCTGAGCGTTAGTGGCGGGCTGACCATGGCAGGCTGAAACCTGCCGCCTCCGACCTGACGCCCGACGAGCATGGCGGCGCGGCCGGCGAGACGCCCACCACCGGCGTCAGGCGTTCCGGCGAGCGTTTGCCGCGGCCACGTGGTGCTCGGGCGACTTGATGAGCTTCATGGTGATGTGGGAGTCGAGCTTGTCGACCCCGGGCGCGTCTCCGAGCCGGGTGGAGAGGAACGCTTCGAAGCTCTCGAGGCTGGTGGTCGCGACGCGGAGTAGGTAGTCGGGCAGCCCGAACATCCGGCGTACCTCGGTGACCTCGTCGAGCGCGGCGACGGCGGCTTCGAACGCTTCGAACGTCGCTCGGTCCTTGCGGGTGAGGTCGACGAACACGAGCACCTCGAATCCGCGGCCGATCGCGTGCGGGTTGATCCGGGCGCTGTACCCCAGGATCACCCCGTCGCTCTCCATCCGCTTGACGCGCCGCAGGCATGGGGCTGGTGTCAGACCGACCCGGTCAGCGAGCTCGACGTTCGACAGGCGCCCATCGCGCTCCAGCTCAGCAATGATCCGACGATCGACCGCGTCCATACGTATGAATCATTGCGCAAGAGGCTGCCCGATGTGCCACATTCGCCATCGCGTGGCGGGCCTGTCCACGTACGGTGTTGCTCGTGAGCGCAACCATCGCACGTTCGTGGCGCGCTGGGGCCACGACGACCGCTGACGAGCCGTTTCCCGAGCGGACGGCGATCACCCGAGCCGCGGCCGGGATCGGCCTCTACGCCGGCGTTTTCGGCATCACGTTCGGGACCGTTTCGGTCGCGTCGGGACTCACCGTGGCCCAAGCGGTCGCAATGAGCGCGGTCATGTACACGGGAGCGTCACAGTTCGCTCTCGTCGGCGTCCTCGCCGCCGGCGGAGCGCCACTCGCCGGACTCTCCGCTGCGCTTCTGTTGGGAGTGCGAAACGCGTTCTATGGCGTACCGCTGACCCACATCCTCCGGCCGCGCGGCCTGCGTCGGCTCTGGACAGCCCACTTCGTCGTCGACGAGAGCGCCGCGATGGCCGTCGCCCAGCCAACCCCGCGAGCGGG
>DASPPG010000195.1:0-39421 GCA_035625625.1 Solirubrobacteraceae bacterium | reverse complement strand
CGTGACGGCGATCGCGGGGCCTCTGTTCGCCTACAACCTGGCGATGCTCCTCTGCCCGGTGCTCGCTGCCTTCTTCGCCTTCCTGCTCTGCCGGCGTCTGACGGGGCAGTTCTGGCCGTCGTTGTTCGGCGGCTGGTTATTCGGCTTCTCGACCTACATGCTCGGACAGCTGATGGGCCACATGCAGCTGACGCTGGTGTTCTTGATCCCGGCGATCGTGCATCTCGTGCTCCGTGGGCTGGCCGGCGAGCTCAGACGTCGCCGTCTGTTCGCGCTCCTCACCGTCGCGCTGGTGCTGCAGTTCTCCTTCGGTGCGGAGGTGTTCGTGAGCTTCACGCTCTTCGGCGTCGTCGCGCTGGCAATTCCATACGCGTTCGCCGACTCCCGCCTACGCGCGAGCCTGCGCGGCGTGCTTGGACCAATCGTGCTCGCCTACGCGGCGAGTGCCGTGATCGTGTCCCCGTACCTCTACTACGCCTTCCAACCCGGCGGTCTGCCGATCCTCGTGTCGCGCACCAACATGTTCTCCAACGACCTGCTCGGGTTCGTGATTCCCACTGAGGTCACCAAGCTCGGCGGCACACATTTCGTTTCGACGAGCACTCGCTTCACAGCCGGAATCGTCGAAGGAGGTGCCTATTTCGGGCTGCCGCTGATCGCCATGATCTGCCTGGGTGCGCGCCGGCGCTGGCGGACGGTCGCGGGCAAGGTAATGATCGGCACCCTGCTGGTGGTGATCGTGTGCTCGCTCGGCGGCCGCCTTCACATAGACGGCACGACGAGCATCCCGCTGCCTTGGGCGATCGCGCAGCGATTGCCCGTGCTCGGCCTGGCGCTGCCTTCGCGCTTCATCATCTATGGGTTTCTGATCGGTGCACTCCTCGCTGCACTGTGGCTCGCGGACGGCTCCAAGCGACCGGCTCCTTGGTTGCTGGCGGCGCTCTCCGTCGTCTGTATCTGGCCCGCGATCGGACAGGGCTTCTGGCGCGGGAACCCGCCCGTCCCAAGTCTGTTCACGAGTTCCAGGTATCGCGACGTGATCACCCCGCGCGACACGGCGCTGCTACTGCCGGTGGGAATCTCGGGCTACAGCATGCTCTGGCAAGCCGAGGCCGGCCTGCGCTTCAAGATGGCCAGCGGGTACGTCGTCCCGCCCGAGGCTCCTGATCCCTACAAGGACGACCCGGCGTACCCGATCCTCACCGCCGGCATTCGAGTGCCGGACGTGGAGGGCGCTGCCGCGAGTTTCCTGTACACCCACCGCGTGACGGTGGCGGTGGTCGATCCGAGCTTGCCACAGGCAACGCCGTGGATCCCGATCCTCGAGCGGCTCGGATGGAAAGCGCGAACGGTGGGGGGTGCTGTCGTGTTCCGTCCGGCCTGAGCCCGTAACTCGTCTCTAAAGGCCCTCAAGAATCCGGTGCAGCCCCTCGCGCAGATCGATCTTGGCTTCCCATCCGAGCTCGCGTCGGGCCCGCGACACGTCGAGGCAACTGCGCCTGACCTCCCCGGGACGCTCGGGCTCGAAGTTCGGCTCCTCAAGCCGCCCACGGTCGCTGACCTCGCTCAAGGCCTCGACTAGTTCAAGCACCGATGTCTCACGGCCCCAGCCGATGTTCACCGGCCCAGTGACGGCGGACTCGGCAGCGAGCAGGTTCGCGCGAGCTACGTCGCCCACCTCGACCCAGTCGCGCGTCTGTCGCCCGTCGCCGTAGACCGTCGGCCGCCGTCCCTCGACGACACAGCCACAGAAGATCGCCACCACCCCGGCCTCGCCATGGACGTCCTGGCGCGGGCCGAAGACGTTGCCGTAGCGCAGGGAGATCGTCGACACCCCGTGCAGGCGCGTGTACAGCTCGCAGTAGCCCTCGGCCGCGTACTTCGACTGGCCGTAGGGGGCCAGTGGCCGAATCGGATGGTCCTCCGGGGTGGGGATCACGTCGGCGTCTCCGTACAGGGCGCCACCGGTCGAGGTGTTGACAAGCCGGCGCGCCCCGGCGGCCCGCGCGGCCTCGAGCACGGCGATGGTTCCCAGCGCATTGATCCTGGCGTCGTCGGCAGGATCCGCGACCGAGTGGCGGACGTCGATCTGCGCTGCGAGATGGAACACGAGCTCGGGCTTGGCCGCCGCAAAAATCGCCGACACTGCTTCGGCATTTGTAACATCTGCCACGTGCAGCTCGGCGCCCGCCCGCAGCGCCGGCTCGAGATTCGACCGCTTACCGGTCGAAAGGTTGTCGATCACCGTGACCCGATCGCCGCGAGCCACGAGCGCGTCCACCAAGTTCGATCCGATGAATCCGGCGCCGCCGGTGACCACGCAGTTCATACGGCGCGGCAGCTTGTCAGATCGAGGGTCAAATGCGCACCCAAGGAGGATGGCGGGCCCGTACCGCGAGGCGGTACGGGCCCGACCGAAGGACGACCCTGGTAGGGCTGGGGGCCGTCCGAAGACCCGCGAGAAAGGGGGCGATGCTCGCGGGCCCGTCCGACTTCCGTGTCGATCCCTAGCATAGCGCTGCCAACAGTCCCGGCGTCAAGCGCGTTGGACATAAATGGACGCCCTTTCCCGCCGTGTTGGAGGAACTTTCGAACGCCGCCAGGGTACGCAACAGCGCAACCTCCGCCCTCCGATCTCGTTATGGAAACGCGGGGGTTGTAGCCCCGCGCCGTTTGTCGTCCCCCCTCATCGGCTAGGCAGGCCCACGTGACCCTCTCGGACAGCTTCGTTCAACCACATCCAAACCCGATCTCGGTGCCCACAAAGGCCGACGTGTTGGGGATTCCGCTCGCCGTCACCGACTACGAGCGCGCGCTCGAATGGATCGACGCGATGGTGGCCGAACGTCAGCGGGGCTACCTGTGTGCCTGCAACGTCCACACCGTCACGGCCGCGCAGGAGGACCCTGAGCTGCGCGGCGCGCTGCTGTCCCCCTGGGCGCTCAACGTGCCCGACGGCCAGCCGCTCGTGTGGGCACTGAACGCGCTCGGAAACTCGCTGCGCGACCGCGTCTATGGCCCCGAGCTGATGGCGCGCGCCTTCGCTCGCGCTATGACCAACGGGCACCGGTTCTACCTGTACGGTGGGCGCGACCAGGACGCGCTCCTACAGCTCGGGCAGAACCTCCGCCGGCGCTTCCCAGGGGTCAATATCGTCGGCGGCTATTCCCCCCCGTTCCGGCCCCTGACCAGCGAGGAGCGCGCTGCGATCGCCGAGGAGATCAACGCATCGGAGGCCGACGTGGTCTGGGTCGGCATCGGCGTGCCCAAGCAGGAGAAGTGGATGGTGACAATGCGCCCGAGGCTCGAAGCGCCGGTGCTGGTCGGCGTGGGCGCCGCGTTCGACTTCCACGCCGGGCTCGTCCCCCAGGCCCCGCCTTGGCTGCAGGGGGCCGGCCTCGAGTGGGCCTACCGACTGGCGCACGAGCCTCGTCGGCTGTGGCGGCGCTACTTGCGCTACAACCCCCGATTCGTCCGCGCCTTCGCGCGCCAGCTCGTCGCGCGCCGTACGGCCGGACGGCGGCTCTGAAACCCGATCCCACAGCGGACACGCGAACATTACGCAGCGAACCTGTCCGGCGCCTGAGGTTGCCCGGGCGCGACCTCAAGGAGCTGCTCGGCGACGCCGTGCCACGCGATCACGCCCGCCAGACGCTGGCCGACCGCTACATCGAACGGGAGATTGGACGTCGACCGGGACACCCGTGGCGGGTCCTCGATCTCGGCTGTGGGGCGGGAGGGTCGGTTGACCTGTTCCGGACTCGCGACCCCGACGTCGAGTGGGTCGGGCTCGACGTACCGGCTTCGCCCGAGGCGCGGGGGCGCACCCGCAGCGACGCGAGGTTCGAGACCTTCGACGGCGTCTCGATCCCGTTCCCCGATGCCAGCTTCGAGCTCGTCTACTGCAAACAGGTGCTCGAGCACGTGCGCCGGCCAGAGCCGCTGCTCGACGAGGTTCGCCGCGTGCTCGTGCCGGGCGGCTGGTTCGCTGGCTCGACCTCACAGCTCGAGCTCTATCACTCGCTGAGCATGTGGAATTACACACCGTTCGGCGTGACCACGATGCTCGAGGACGCCGGCTTGCGTCCCGTCGAGCTGCGCCCGGGCATCGACGGGTTCACGCTGATCGCCTGGCGCGCTGCGGGAGGCCACCGGTACTTTCACCGCTGGTGGGTTCGCGAGTCCCCGTTCAACCGCCTGCTCGACCTGTGCGGGCGAATCGTGCGCGCCGACACCCGCTCGCTGAACGCGACCAAGCTGCTGTTCTGCGGACAATTCGCATTCCTGGCCCACCGAGGACGAGACTCGCCGTGACCGCCACCGACCAGATGCGCGCCGCGCCGCACGACCCGGACAACCTGCTGGACCGCCTGAGCCGCGAGTCGACTCTCGAACTCCATTACCGCCACGTCATGCGCCGCGAACAGGCGCTGCTCGCAGCCCGATTGTCGATCTCGCGGGGCGACGTCGTGTCCGTGGGCGCGGGGTGGTACCCGGGACGTCATCTGTTCCCGGCACCGGCATTCCGGTTGGTCGCTGTCGACTCCGATCCCGAGCGCGTCACGGGCGTCGCGCAGATGGGCCGAGCCGACGAGGCACACCTCGGCTATGCGGGCCACCTGGCCTTCGCTCCGGCCTCATTCGACGTGGTTCTCTACAGGCTGGTCCTGCACCACATCGCGTACCAGGGTGCGCTCAAGCCGTGCTTCGACGAGGCCGCCCGACTCCTGCGTCCAGGGGGTGCTCTGATCGCCGTCGAGCCAGGACTGTGGCATCCGGTGGGTTTGGGCCTGGCGCTCGCCAACCGTGCGGGAGCCGCCACCGCGATCCACGGGACTCCCGATGACATCCCGCTCTCGCCTCGGCGGCTGCTCACAGAAGCGCGCGCGGCCGGTCTCGCCCCCGAGGTGCACGCGGTCACCTACACGTGGCGGCGATTGCCGGCTCGCCTCCAGCGCGCCGTGGCGCCGCTGGACACACTCGGCTCGAGGCCGCGGGCGGCGCCCTTCGGTCACACCCTGATGCTGATCGCTCACAAGCGCGGATAGCCCGCGGCCTGGTGCGCCGCTCCGCCTCGCCGCGCCGCCAGCCGACGCCACATCCGGGCCGCCGCGCGCGCCCGGTCACGTTCCGCGGACGATTTGCCCGGAGCCCGGGCGTCGAGTGCGAAGGCCAGACCGTTCAGCGCCGCGAGCGCGCGGGCTCGCCCGGGTCCGTACATCAGTCGGCAGGCCGCATCCATCCCCTCGGCGATCCTCCGCTCGATGTCATCCTGGCTGTACGTCAGGCGGGCGCTCGAGCTCGTGTCGTGGACAAATGTGGTGCTCGAGCAGACTCCGACCCGCCATCCCGCACGTCGCATCCGCCAGCACCATTCCAGGTCCTCGCCATACATGAACAGCTCCTCGCGAAGAGGACCGACCGCGCTGACCGCAGCAGGTCTGACGATCATGGCCGTGCCCGGCACCCAGCCCGCATTCAGCTGATCGCCACTGGTCCAGTAACTGGCGCGGAAAACGCGCCGGCGCAACGCAGCGGGCAGCAGTCGGTGCAGACGCGAGAGCCTGAGTAGGGTGCGTCCAACGGACGGAAGAGCACGGCCAGGCTCCTCCCAGCGTCCGTTGACGTCGACAAGGTTCGGGCTGGCGATGCCGACCGCGGGATGGGTGTCCATCCAGGTGACGAGACGTCGTAGCCCGTCCGCTGGGGCGCGCACGTCGGGGTTGAGGAGCAGCCAGTAGCGACCCCGAGCAAGAGCCAGAGCGGCGTTGACGCCCGCCGCGAAGCCGCGGTTGCCGCCCATCTCCACGATCTCTGCGCCGGGCACCTCGGCACGGATGGTCGCGACGCTGTCGTCGGGCGAAGCATTGTTGACGGCGATCACCTCGGCGAAGCCACTGTCGAGTTCTTTCCGAATCGAGCGCAGACAGTTCGGGAGAGTTTCGGCCGAGTTGTAGAGCACGATCGCGATCGACAGCTCGGGCTGGTCCGCATCCTTCATAGGTCCCATTGTTGCGACGCGCCGGATCTCGCGATCGTGCCGTGGCCGCTGCCGAGCGCTGGCGCCGCGGGGCCTCGGGACGGTGATCGCGGCGCCGAAGCACGTCTCTCCGGTCGAGACCGAAACCAGCGTCTCCACACATCGTTCTAGGTAACGCCGTGTCCAGTGACCTTGACCGCAACCGCCCATCAGCGGCCACGCCGTCGACGATACGCAGGGGTGATTGCTACGCTCGCGGCGTGTCGTCTCTCGCCCCGGCGCCAGAGCGCGCCACGCCCGAGCCGGCCGGGACGACGCCGATGAGTCGCATCAACCGCGCCGGCGTGACGGTCGACGTGGCTCTCGGGGCGCTGCTGGCCGCCGGCTTCGCGCTGGTCGTGTTCGTCGCCACCGGCGGCGCCACTCTTGGCCCGAACACGTGGGTGCAGATCGCGCTGATCGTCGTCGGCGCCGGCTGTGCGGCGGCGCTCATCCTCGTCAACCCGCCCGGCCGAGCGAACGGCGTGCTGGCGGTGGCGCTGTTCGCCGTGCTCGCCGCGCTGACCTACACCTCGATCGCGTGGTCGGTCCAGCCCGCGACCTCGTGGACGGAGGCCAACCGCACGCTGTCGTATCTCGCGGCGTTCGGAGCCGCGGTGGCGCTCGCGCGGCTGATCCCGGCTCGTTGGCCGGCGCTGACCGGAGCGGTGGGCACGGTGGCGGTCGTGACGTGCGGCTACGCCCTGCTGAGCAAGGTGTTCCCGGCTACGCTCGACCCCGCGAACTACTACGGTCGCCTGCGCGCGCCGTTCGACTACTGGAACGCGACCGGGCTGATGGCCGCGATGGGCCTTCCGGTGTGCCTCTGGGCCGGCGCGCGCCCGGTATCCGGACGCGTGCTCCGGACCCTCAGCGTCCCCGCGATCGCCGTCCTGACCACCGCGCTGATCCTGTCCTACTCGCGGGGCGCGCTGCTTGCGGCGATCGTCGGCCTGGCGGTCTGGTTCGCGCTCGTGCCGTTCCGGCTGCGGGGAACCCTGGTGCTGGCGCTCGGCGCGGCCGGAGGGGCGATCGCGACCGTCTGGGCGCTCGCCCATCACGCGATCACGTACGACAACGCGACGCTCGCGGCGCGCACCTCGGCCGGCCACGACTTCGGCGTGGTGCTGCTCGTGGTGGTGGTGCTGAGCACGATCGCGGGTATTGCAGCGACAGTGGGCATGGATCGGATCACGCTGAGCGCGCGACTAAGGCGACGTATCGGCACCGCGCTCGTGGTGCTCGTCGCGCTGGTTCCGGTGGCTGTCGTTGCCGGCGCCGCGGCGTCCTCACGCGGGCTGACCGGCCAGGTCTCCCACGCGTGGCACACGCTGACCAGCGCCAGCGCCGCGCAGCCCGGTGACACCGCGGCGCGGCTGTCGTCGCTCGGCAACAGCCGGTCGATCTACTGGCGTGAGGGCCTCAAGGTCGGCGAGCACGCGCTGCTCGCCGGAGTCGGCGCGGGTGGCTTCGACACCGCGCGTACCCGGTACACGACGAACACGCTCGCCGTAGCGCACGCCCACAGCTACCTGATCGAGACGTTCGCCGACTTCGGGCTGATCGGGCTCGCGGTCAGCCTCGCGCTGCTGGTGGCGTGGGCGCTCGCCTGCCGGCGCACCCTCGGCGTCAAACGCGCCGACGAGCGCCACGTCGCGGAGCAAGCCGGGCTACTCACGCTGCTCGCGGTCGTCGTGATCTTCGGCATCTCCTCGCTGATCGACTGGACCTGGTTCGTCCCAGGAGTCGCCGTGCCGGCGCTCGTGGCCGCCGGCTGGCTCGCGGGCCGCGGGCCGATAACGGACACCCCGACAATAAAAAGCCGCCGACCGCTGCTCACGCAGGGCCGCGGAGCCGCCGCGATCGGCATCGCCGTCGCCACGCTCGTCGTCGTCTGGTTCGTCTGGCAGCCGCTCGACTCGGTCGACTCGTTTAACGCCGCCATCACCGCCATGACGCGCGGCGACGCGGCGGCCGCACTCACCGACGCGCGTGACGCCGCCGACAGCGATCCGGTGTCGGTCGATCCGCTCTGGGAGCAGTCGGCGATCTACAGCGCGCTCGGGAACCAGGCGGCCGCGCGCGGCAAACTGGTGCAGGCCACCTCACTACAGCCCGACAACCCCGAAACCTGGCTCCAGCTCGGCGCGTTCGACCTCCAGGCCCGCCAGCCCCGCCTGGCCGTCGGCGAGCTCGAGACGGCCCATCGCCTCGACCTGGCCTCCGCCCCGATCAGCCAGCAGCTCGCCCAGGCCCGGGCCGAGCTCCTCACCGCAGCGCCCGCGCAAACAGGCTCCGCCTGAGCAGCGGCGGCCCGTCCACGGCATGCACCTCGATTTGCCCGAAGCCAAACTCCTCGAGCAGGGACAGAAGCGAGCGCTTCGAATACAGGTGCAGGTGATCCCCGAGCGGTTCCGAGAACCGCTCGATCCCACCAAGAGCCAGGAGCAGCCGCCCGTGCGACGGCGTCGTGACGAGCAACCGACCTCCCGGCGCCAGCACGCGCCGGACCTCCGACAGCCAGCGGGCTGTGTCCGCCACGTGCTCGATCACCTCGCTCGCCCACGCCAGGTCGAACGCGCCCACGTCGAACGGCAAAACCCCGTCGATCGGCACGAGGCGAAAGTCGAGCCCTGGGTGCCGCGCACGCGCCCGCACGAGCGCCGCCTCGGCCACGTCGACCCCCACGGCAACAGCCCCGGCGTCCGCCAGCGCTGCGGTGAAATCACCCGCCCCGCAGCCGACATCGAGCGCCCGATCCCCGGCGCGCACCTCGCTCCGCAGGAACGCGAGCCGGCGCTCCAGCAACGGCGGCTCGAGCTCGGCCGGAAGACCCTCCCACAGCTCCTCGTAGTAGTCCTTGATGCCCCCGACCGTAGCGGTGCAAGATTCCTCCCGCCCGCCGAGGGACATTTTGGCTAGAGTCCGCGAACCGGACTCCCGTTCGTAATCCGGACGATCGGTGAAAGTAGCATTCGACAGCCGCCCCGCCAAGTGCACCCACGGTGTCGGTCGTTACGCGCGCTGTCTGCTCGAGGCGCTGGCCGACCTCGATGACTGCGAGGTCCTCAAGACCCACCAGCCCCGCCGCTGCGACGTCTTCCACTCGCCCTGGCTGGACGGGGCCATGCCGCGCTGCCCGGTACCGATGGTGGTCACCGTACACGACCTCTCGCCGCTCAAGCGCCGGGGCGAGTACCTGCGCTCCACACTCCGCTTCAAGCTGCGCGTCCTGGCGGTCCAGCGCGCCGCCCGCGTGATCGCCCCGACGGTCGCGGTCGCCCAAGAGGTCGAGACGGTGCTCGACGTCGAGCCGGGACGGATCGCGGTGATCCCGGAGGCGCCCGCCGCCTCGCTGCACGCCCGCTCCGCCGAGGAGGTCCGCGCCGTCCGCGCTCGCTTCTCGCTCCCCGAGCACTACCTGGTGTGGGTGGGCGCGATGCAGACCCCCGAGCCCCGCAAGCGGATCGCGGCGCTGGCGCGCACGGCGCACTCGATGCCGCTCGTGCTGGTAGGCCCGACCGCGCCGTGGGCGCACCAGCTTCCCGACGTCAAGCTGACCGGAGCCGTCTCAGACGACGAGCTCGCCGCGATCTACACCGGCGCCCACGCGCTCGTGTTCCCGAGCTGCGACGAGGGTTTCGGCCTGCCGCCGGTCGAGGCGCTCGCATGCGGCACCCCAGTGGTCGTTTCCGATGTGCCCGCCCTGCGCGAGGTACTCGACGGTCGGGCGACGTTCGGCGCGGTCGACGACCTCCCGGGGCTCATCGCCGCCGCCGAGTCGGCTGAGCGCCCCGCGCCGCCGCCGCCCGCGTGGACGTGGGGGGACGCGGCCGAGGCGACCTGGCGGGTTTACCTCGAGGCGGTGGGCGAGACAGGATCCTGCCAGATCGCGCGGCCGAAACATCGCGCCGCCGCGCTGGTTAAAGACGCCTAGTGACGTTCATCCACCGTCGCCTGGGGCGCGCTGCGGCCGTGCTGCTCTGCGCTGGGCTGGCGCTCGCCCTGGCCAGCCCGACGTCCGCTCGAGCCGCGTCCGTGCTGTTCATGGGCGCCGGTGGCCACGTCAGCGTCCGTCAGGACCCGTACCTCCCTGCCGCCGCCCCCACGCCGGCCCCGAACACGACGCAGGCAACCGTCGCGGCTGCCCCCGCCGCTAAGCGGCCCAAGCAGCCGCAGCAGACGGTCGTCTCGAGGCTCCAGCGCCTGCGCAAGTCCGGAGCAATCACCGCGGCCGCGTACGCCGGCTACAACTCGAGCTTCAACGCGGCCCTCGCCGCCGAGCACCGCCTCGGCGGCGCCCGCGCCACCGAGCTCGAGGCGGTGATCGAGAACCTCCACAACATCGCCGCGGCCGGGAAGCTCACCTCGGGGCGCCTGCCCGTCCTCTTCCAGACGCTGAACAACAACCGCCAGTGGTGGACGTCGGGACCCCTCCCGAGCTCGGGCCAGTACGTCGAGTTCGCCGGCTCGCAGCTCGTGTGGGAGTACTACCCGGGTCAGGGAATCGAGCTCCAGGTGCTAGCCACCTTCGGCAAGGCCGACGGGCTCTACACGGCCGGGGAGGCCGACTATCCGCAGCTGGAGCAGCTGCTCACCCAGATGATCCCGCTCGCGGTGAACCGGGGCGGCGGCCCGGCGTGGGAGTACTACTTCCGGTTCGACGGGGGCAAGCCGCCGTGGACGAGCGCGATGGCTCAGGGCACCGCGATCGAGGCCCTGACCCGCGCCTACGAGGCGACGCAGAACGCCTCCTACCTCCAGCTGGCCCACCAGGCGCTGGCTCTGTTCACGGTGGCGCCGCCGATCGGGGTGCGCGTCCCCACGGGGCTGGGCGCGCGCTACGTGCAGTACTCGTTCACCCCGGGCACGTCGATCATCAACGCCTTCCTCCAGTCGCTGATCGGGCTCTACGACTACGCCCAGGTCAGCCACGACCCGCTCGCCCAGCAACTGTTCAACGCCGGCAACGCCGAGGCGCAGGCCGAGGTGCCGCACTTCGACACCGGCGCGTGGTCGCTCTACCAGCCCGGCGTCGAGGACCTGCTCAGCTACCACGAGCTCGTCACCGGGTTCCTGCAAGAGCTGTGCCAGCGCACCCAGGCGCCCGTCTACTGCATCACCGCGCAGCACTTCACGGTATACCTGACCACGCCACCGGTGCTGACGCTCCTGACCCAGCACCTGCCCAAGGGCAAGACGTCATCGATCTCGTTCCAGCTCTCGAAGATCTCCCACGTCGGGATCGTGGTGATCGGCCCGGGCGGTCACACCCTGTTCGAGACCAGCGCGACCTTCGGCTACGGGACCCGCTCGTTCGCGATCCCGGCGCTCAAGTACAGGGGGACGTACACGATCCACCTGGCCGCCACCGACCTGGCCGGGAACTTCAACCGGATCGTGGGGACGATCCAGGTTTCCTGACCTGGCGGTGACGCCCGCCGGCGGCGGGATCGTGGGCGGGGAGGGTTGGTGGTGCGATCCGGTCGTGATCCGACCGGCGAGCGTGCGTAACCCGGCACGGGTCCCGCCGGCCGACGGCCGTGACGTCCTGAGCAGGCGGGCCCCTCGGCGTCAGCCGGCCGCTTTGCTTTCCACGAGCAGCGTCACCGGACCGTCGTTCACGAGCTCGACCGCCATCATCGCGCCGAACACCCCGCGCTTGGCGCCGAGCCGCTCGCAGAACCGCTCGTACAGCGGCTCGGCGCGATCGGGCCCGGCGGCCGCGACGTAGCTCGGCCGGTTTCCGCGTCGCGCGTCGCCGTACAGGGTGAACTGGCTCACGCACAGGACCTCGCGGTCCCCCAGCGGCTCGTTCATCTTGCCCGCGGCGTCCGGAAAGATCCTCAGCGCGCGCACCTTGTCGGCCAGCCAGTCGGCGTCGCATTCGGCGTCGTCGTGGGTGATGCCGAGGAGCACGAGCAGCCCGGCCCCGATCTCCGACACCAGCCGGCCTTCCACCGACACCGAAGCGCGGGTGACCCGCTGGACGAGGGCCCTCACGCCTCTCGCAGCTCGGCGGCCACCTGCTCGGGCGGCACGATGTTCAGGTTCACGCCCGCCCCGAGCTCGAGTCCAGCCAAATGAGTGAGCCGGGGCAGGATGTCGATCCGCCAGCAGAAGTACTCCGAGCCGCGCGGCGCCGTGCGCACCCACATGTTCAGTGGCGGGCTCGCCCCGAGCCGGCGGCGCAGGCGGGTGAGCGCGTCGTGCACCATCCGCGCACCGGTGGGCCCGTCGTCCTCGAAGCGCTGCCGCGGCACGCGCGGCCCGAGCATCAGCTGAAACGGGACCCGCGCGCCGTAGGGAGCCATCAGCACGGCCTCCTCGTCGATCGCCACGATCCGCTCGCGCCGGCGGACCTCCTCCTGCACCAGGTCGGCCAGCAGGTTGCTGCCCATCGTGCGCGTCGCGTAGGCGGTGAACCGCTCGCGCTCCCGCGCGATCGCCGCGGGCACGAAGTCGAGCGCATACAGCTGCGCGTGGGTGTGCGGAAGCGACGCGCCGGCCTCCCGGCGCTCGTTGACGATCAGGTGGACGTAGGACGCCTCCCGGTGGGTGCGCATGCGCTCACGCCAGACCTCCACGGCGCCCGCCACCTGCTCCGGGGTCAGGTCCGCCAGCGAGATGACGGGGTCGGGCGCGTTGACGATCACCTCGTGGGCCCCGTGCGCGGGCCCGGCCCAGAACAGGTCGGGATTCGCCTCGGGCGGCGGGTGCGGCGAATGCTCGCTCAGCGCCGGGTACAGGTTGGGCACGACCCGCACGGTCCAGCCTGGCGTGTTGGGCCCACCCCCGTTCGGCCGCACCGCGTAGACCTCGGGCGGGGTACGGTCCTCGTGGCCCTCGGCGAACGGGTCGGTGTCCCGATCGAGCTCCGGCGCCGGGGTCGCGCTCAGCCCGCCGCCGGGCCGGCTCGCCCGGTCGCCGGCGACGATCGACCGCATGCCCGTCAGCGGGTCGATCCGGATCTCAAGCAGCGCCGACCCCGCAGCGAGGCGCCGGCGTAGCCGCCGCCGCAGAAAATCTCATCAATCGAGCAGTTTCTCCATCGCGACGTGCTCGATTCTCGCCTCCCAGAAGACCCGGCCGCGCGGCCGGTAGCCGGCCTGCTCGTAGAGCTCGCGCGCGTAGGTCTGGGCATGGAGCACGATCCTTCGCGCCCCGCCGGCGCGCGACTCCTCGTCGGCGAGCGCCAGCAGCGCGGTCGCGATCCCCTGCCGGCGGGCCGAGCGCTTGACGGCCAGGCGGCTGAACTGCGCGGTCATCCCCACCAGCACGATCCGGCACGTGGCCACCAGCTCGCCCTCGCGGACGCCGACCAGGTGGATCCCCTCGTGATCGCGACCGTCGAGCTCGTCGCGCTCGGGCACGCCCTGCTCGACACAGAAGACCTCGTGCCGAAGCTCGAGCGCCGCAGCGAGCTCCTCCCTGGTGCGGGCCCGGCGGATCTCGTACACAGCGGTCCCTGTCATCACCCTCACAGATTAGGGGCTGCGCTCCGCGCAGCGTCCATGGGGCCGTTCCGCCGGGCATCCCTGCCCGGCGGGCCGAGACGCAGGCCCCTGCGGGAGCCCCAAAAACCCCCGGTATCCCATACATAAACCCCGCGCCCTAACACCTGCTTTAATAAGGGGCGCCACTCCTCCTAGCCGGGTGCGGCGAGGGGGCATCCGCTTTTGAGGGTATTCCTCCCGCGCGCGGTCTCAAGGGAGCCCGACTGAGTCGCCGCAGTACCTCCGCGGCTCGCATATCGAAACGCAACCTGTTTATTTGCATGGGTGATTCCACCCCCTTTCATGAACCTGCCGCGATCGCGCGAGCGGAGCTCTTTACGCGCGAGCAGTTCGTCTACGAGGGCGAGACCCTCGAGGACGGGCTCGCGCCCGGCTCGGCGCGCCGGCGCGCGCTCGACGCCGCGGTGGCCGAGATCGAGGCGGGGGCGACCACGCCGTCGATCGAGTGGCGCCGCAAGTTCTCGCTGCTGCTCGGGCTCGAGCGGCTGCTCTCGGAGGAGGAGCCGCACCTGGTCGACGGGACCGTGCTCTCGGCTCACCAGGTCGACGCTCTGTCGGGCACGCTGACCGCGCTGCTGGCCGAGGCGCAGCGCAACGGCACGAGCAGCAACGGCGCCTCGCCGAACGCCGTCGCCCCTGAGCCGGCTTCGCTCACGTCCTCCGCGATCCCGCGCGACGAGGATTCCAACGGTTCCGACGACGACGAAACCGACGAGGACCTCGACGACGGCGAGGGCGAGGACGAGGAGCCCCAGGACTGGCAGGACGAGGGCGAGTTCGACGGGGACGTCCAGCTCGAAGAGGCACCCGAGGACCCGAACGCCGACAGGCGGTTCTGGTTCGAGCACGCCACCGGTGCCGGCAAGACGGTGGCCGCGCTCGGGTTCGTCGAGGCGTCGCGGACCGGCGGGGTGCTGATCCTCACTCACCGCCGCAACCTCGTCGACCAGTTCAACGGCGAGCTCCGCGACCGGGGCTACCGCGACCGCATCAGCGCGCCGCTCCTGAAAGGCAAGGACAACCCGAACGGCGCGGTGACGGTCGAGACCTACCAGTGGTTCGTGCGCAACGCGGGCAAGATCTCCGACGCGTACACGATCGTCATCTGCGACGAGGCTCACACCGCCCTGGGTGAGAAAACCTCGGGCGCGATCCGCGCCTGGTCGGGCCCGATCTTCATCGGGATGACCGCCACCGGCGCACTCATCGCCCGCCACGTCACCGACCTGTTCCCGACCCAGACCTCACGCTTCGACCTGGCCCAGGCCGCCCGGCGCGGCGTGATCGCGCCGCTGCGGTGCATCCGCATCCCGCCCGGCCCGGGCGTCAGAACGATCGCCAAGGTGCCGCTGCGCCGCGGCGAGGTGGACACCGAGTTCGACCAGGAGATGCTGGCCGAACTGCTGGACCAGACGCCGTTCAACATGGCGATCGCCGACCTGTACAAGACCCGCTTCAACAACGTGCCCGGGGTCGTCTACGCCGCCGGCGTCCGCCACGCCTACAACGTGGCCAAGGCGTTCCAGGACATGGGGATGAAGGCCAAGGGGGTGTCCGGCGAGACGCCCAAGCGCCAGCTGGCCCGGATCCTGGCCGACTACGAGTCGGGCAAGATCGACGTGCTCGTGAACGCCCAGCTGCTGGCCGAGGGGTGGAACAGCCCCCGCGCGACGATCTGCATGCATCTGGCCCCGACCGCCTCCAAGCGCATCTACCAGCAGCGCGTCGGACGCGTCACCCGTCGCCACCCCGGCAAGGAGGCCGGAATCGTCGTCGACTTCGTCCACCCGGCGACCAAGCACGACGACCCCGTGGTCACGCTTCATTCCTTGCTGGATCGCGACGTCTACCGCGGCGGGGCGATCGTGGTCGGGCCGGTGCGCCGCGGCCGCGGCCGGCGCGTCCGCGTCGAGCGCCGGGTACTCCCGGTGACGCCGGAGCCCGAGCGCCGCGCGCAGGTATTCGAGCGCGAGCTGTGGCGGATCGCCGTCGAGCACCTCGACTACGGCGAGCAGCACGTGTGGGCGGCGCTGGCGGGCGCGCGGGTGGCGCCCAACGGCTGGCGCCGGGCGAAGGCGATGCTCCACTTCGATCGCGGCGGAGAGCTGAAGCGGCGCTTCCTGCTGACCGCGGTGCAGCGCAACCGGAACTCGCAGCTGCGGTTGCGGGCGTTGCAAGAGATCGCCTCGAGTCGCGACGCTGAGGCGTTCGACACCGCGATCGACATCATGGCCGGGTGGCCGCGCGACGAGCGCCGCGAGGGCGTGAAGATCATGCTCCAGGCGCTGGCCGAGCGCCGCATCGGCCGCCGCGACCAGGCCAACGCGTGGATCTGGCGGATGGCCGAGTACACGCGCGAGGTGCACGAGGAGTACGCCGTGCAGCGCTGGCCGGAGACCAAGCGCCTGCTCGGGCTGCTGGTCAACTCCTCCGGAGCCGCGCACGCGCGGAACGCGCGCCGGCTCGTGCACGCGGCGCGCAAGGAGGACCGCCGGCTGTCGGCCGCGCTGCTCGCGGCTGCGCTCGCGCACACGCCCGAGGCCGAGGAGGCGCTGCGCGGCGCGCGCACCCGCATGGCCCGCAAGCCCGCGGCACTCGCCCGTGAGCTGCTTCGCAACTTCCCCAAGGGCCGGCGCGGCAAGAGCCGGCGCAAGCGCAAGGCGACCGCCGGCGCGAACGGTGGCGCGGCCGGCGCGGAGGAGGCGGTGGCGACGACCACCGTCAAGACCACTGACGGCCAGGTCGAGCCCGAGGAGGGCGTCGAGGTTCCGGTCGGCGAGGAGGAAGAGGAGCTCGCCGGCGTCGGGGCCTACGCCGGCGACCGGAATGGGCCCGAGGACGATGACGACGACGATCCCGACGACAACGCGGACGACGAGGACGACGAGGACGAGGACGAGGACGAGAACGTCTCAGACGAGGATGACGACGCCGCGGACGACGACGACGATGACGACGATGACGACGATGACGACGAGGGCGAGGACGACTCGGACGAAGACGACGACCTCGACGACGCGATTCCGGAAGAGCTGAGCCACGACGAGCGTGGCGACGCCGAAGCCGCGGCGTAGCAACCTGTATTTCCCGCCAAACCGTCTCGCCCCCGGCCACGTTGGCGACATAAGCATTCGGTCAATGCTTATGTCGCCAAGCGCGTGCCCCGGGGGAGACCTTGGTTGGAAATACAGCTGACCGAACGGCCCGCGCCTCAGCGGGCTGCGGTCAGGTGCACCTCGCCGGCATCCAGCGCCACCGTCCCGCTGTCGGTCTGAACCACCAGCCGACCGCCGGCGTCGATGCCGGCGCCGACGCCCCGCCCGCCGGCCCACCGCACCTCCCGCCCGCGCAGCGCGTCGCGCTCACGCACGGCCACGATCAACGACGCGGCGTCGGCCGATATCCAGTGCTCGAGCTGCCTCAGCACCGCCTCGAGCGTGGGCTCGATGTCCGCCGGCGCCAGTCCAAGCGTGCCGGCCCTGTCGCCCAGTTCCGCGGGGAGATCCGTTACCCGCAGCGCCACGTTCAGTCCGATCCCAACGACCGCCCACCCCTCCTGCGGTCGCCCCTCGACGAGGATCCCGGCGACCTTGAGCCCGTCCACCAGCACGTCATTCGGCCACTTCAGCCGCGACGATGGCCCGACAACCTCCGCCACCGCCACCCCGGCGGCGAGCGGCAGCAGCGCCACCGGGTCGCGGATCACGGTCGAGCACAGCAACGCCCGCCCCGCCGGCGCGCTCCACCTCCGCCCCTGACGCCCCCGGCCGGCGCTCTGCTCGCCGGCGGTGACCACCGTCCCGTGCGGCGCGCCGGCGGCGGCCAGCTCCCGGGCTCGGGCGTTGGTCGAGTCGGTGAGCCGGTAATGAACCCGCGGAGTCCCGAGCATCACGCCGGCCGGATCCGTAACTGATCGTCCACCCTGAGCCCGAGCCGCGCGGCTGCGCTGCCCTGGTTCACGGCGACCGCGAGCCGCGAGTAGGAGTCCTCATAGAGGAGCAGTTCGTCGGGGCGCGCTTCGGCGAAGGTGCGCACGTACCGGGCCCGCGCCGGGCGTCCGCCGCCTGCCTTCAGCTCCACGTCCTGGCCGACCGCGAGCCCGAACCGCGCGATCTCGTCCCCCTCGACGTCGAGCTGCACGTTGCCGAAGCCGTCGACGTACAACACGTGCGCCACCAACTCACCATCGGACGCCTGCGCGTGCGGGAGCTCGACCGCCGCCAGGCCCGCCGAGTCGATTGGCTCGCCGACGTCGCGCAGCGCGACGCCCAACGCCAACCGCCCTGCCACCGGCGCGAAGATGTCGCGGCCGTGGAAGGTCGCCGACACGGGCTGCAGGGCAAACGGCGAGCGGCCGATGTCGACTGCCTCAACCACACCGCCCGCGACCGCGAAAGCCAGCGACAGCAGCCCGTTGTCGGGGCCGACGAACACCCGGCCGTCGCCGGCGCGGAGCGCCACCGCGCGACGATCGCCGCCGACGCCCGGATCCACCACCGCAAGCACGACCCCGGCTGGCAGATAGGGCAACGTCGAACCCAGGATCAGCGCGCCGGCGCGGACGTCCCCCCGCGGCACGCCGTGAGTGACGTCGATCACATGCGCCTCCGGGTACACGCCGGCGATCACCCCGTGGCACACGCCGACGAAATCGTCGGACAAGCCGTAATCAGAGAGAAACAGGACTACCGGGTGCGGCATGCCATCATCTTCGTATGTTCGAGAACGATCCCGGTGGCGAAAGCTTCGAGGACGCGCTGCGTTCGATCGCCGCTGAGCTGGGCCAGTACATCGAGCGCTCGCTCGAAAACATCGATGCCGACGACATCGCCGACCGCATCGGCGTGGATCCGGCCACCGCCGGCGAATGGGCCGAGAACGCCGGCAGTTGGCTGCGTGCCCTCACGTCGGGCCTCGGCGAAGAGATCGCGCGCCGCACCTCGGGCCCGGGCCCCGGCCCGGGGCGAAAGGTGGTTCCCGCCGACCCGCTGGGCATTGCCGGCCCGCATCCGCTGGATCAGCCCACCGACGAGCAAGGTCTAGCGCTGGCCGCGCTCGATTCCGGCCGCTGGATCATCGAGCCCGGCACCGACGCGCTGGCGTCCCGAGGCGAGGGCCCGGGCCCCAGCGACGCGCTCGGGATCGTCCGCGAGTTGCGCGCCCGCGACTGGATCGCCGCCGACGGGAAGCTCACGCTGACCGGTCGCGGTGCCCTCACCCGCTGGCTCGACGCCGCCGCCTCCCGCTGATCGCCTAACACGGCTCGCCCTTTCGCCCCGCGTGGTCCGCCACCAGGGCCTCGACGAGCCCGTCGATGTCGTGGCGGGCCGCCTCGACGTCCGGTTTGAGGCCTCGCTCTCGCAGCGCCCCGCTCGTCACCGGCCCGATGCTGACCAGCCGACCCCGCAGGCCGCCGCCGGCGCCGTCCCCGCCGAGCGACTGCAACAGAAAGCGCACCGTGGAGGATGACGTGAAGGTCACGTAATCCGCGGCCGCAACCCCCGCCACCTGCGCCTCGGACAGCGGCTCGGCGACCGTCTCGTAGAGCGCCACCACGTCGACCTCGGCGCCGCGCTCGCGCAACGCGTCCACCAGGACATCGCGCGCCTCCGCCGCCCGGGCGACCAGCGCCCGCGCGACCGAAACCGACGCCAGCGCCTCGACCAGCCCCTCGGCCACGAACCGCTCAGAAGGCACGACGTCCGCCACCACGCCATACGAACGCAGCGCGGCGGCCGTACCGGGCCCGATCGCCGCCACCCGCACGCCGGCTAGCGCGCGGGCGTCGAGCCCTCCTTCAAAGAGCCGGTCGAAGAACAGCCGCACCCCGTTCGGGCTCGTCAGACACACGAGGTCGTACCGCCGCAGATCGGGCGCCGGCCCGTCGAGCGGCACGATCCTGATCGCCGGCGCCTCGACCACCACCGCCCCCAGCCCCCGCAGCCGGTCGGCGAGCGCGCTCGCCTGCGCCCGCGCTCGCGTGACCGCCACCGACAGGCCGGCGAGCGGCCGCGTCTCCGAATCGAACCAGGCCAGCCGCTCACCCAGGTCGACGACGGAGCCCACCACGACCAGTGCCGGCGCCCGCACACCCTCCGAAGCCGCCACCGAGCCGATCGTCTCGAGCGTCCCCGTGACCACCCGTTGATCGGGCAGCGTCCCGCGCTCGACGACGGCCGCCGGCTCGGAGCGATCTCGCCCACAAGCGATCAGCCCGTCCGCGATCGCGCCGAGCTGCCGAACCCCCATGTAAAAGACCAGCGTGCCCGGGAACGCCGCCAGCGCCGGCCAATCGAGCGTCGATCCCTCACCCTTGTCCGGATCCTCATGCCCGGTGACGAACGCCACCGCGCTCGCCGCGCCGCGATGCGTGACCGGGATGCCCGCGTACGCCGGCCCGGCCACCCCGGCGGTCACTCCCGGGACGACCTCAAAGGCGACGGCGGCCTCTCGCAACGCGAGAGCCTCCTCGCCGCCCCGCCCGAACACGAACGGATCCCCGCCCTTCAGCCGGACCACCGTCTCCGCCGAGCGCCCCCGATCCACCAGCAGGCGCGTGATCTCGGCCTGCGGCATCGACTGGCCACCGCCTTCCTTGCCCGCGTAGATCAGTTCCGCGTCCTCCCGCGCCCCCTGCAGAGCCGAAGCCGGGATCAGGCGGTCGTACACGATCACGTCGGCGGCGGCGATCAGCTCGAGCGCGCGCGCCGTGAGTAGCCCGGGGTCGCCCGGCCCGGCACCGACCAGGTACACGGTCACCGCAAGAGCTCCAAAGCCCCCGCGGAAATGAGCCGCTGCGCGACCAGTGCGCCGAGCCCATCCGCTCCGCCACGCATCGCGTCGCGGATCCAGACCGAACCGTCGGGGCGTCCCACCCAGGCCGTGAGCTCGACCTCGCCGCCGTCCAGCCACCGCGCGTGCGCCCCGATCGGCGTGTTGCACGAGGCCCCGAGGGCGCGCGTCAGCTCGCGCTCGGCCATGACACAGGCATGATCTTCCGCGTCCACGAGCCCGGAGACGGGCACCGAGCCAGGACGCGCCTCGAGCGCCAGCGCCCCTTGTCCCGCGGCCGGGACGAGCTCGTCGAGGATGCCCTCGACGGCATCCGTCCGCCCCAGCCGCGCCAACCCCGCGATGGCCAGCACGAGCGCGTCGCACTCACCGGAAGCGAGCTTTCGCAGCCGGGTGTCGACGTTGCCCCGCACCTCGACCACTTCGACATCCGCACGCGCCGCCCGGATCTGGGCGGCCCGGCGCAGGCTGCTCGTGCCGACCCGCGCGCCCGGCTCGAGTGCAGAGAGGGACGCAGCGCCGCAAATCGCGTCCCGCGGATCCTCCCGCGGTGGAATGGCGACGAGGGAAAGGCCGTCGGCCAGCTCCGCCGGGACATCCTTGGCCGAGTGGACGGCCACATCGATCTCGCCGGCCAACAGCGCGCGCTCGAGCTCGGCAATCCACCGGGACTTGTCTCCGAGCGCCCCGCCTCGATCTCCAGCCGTCGTGACGGTCACCAGCTCGTACTCGACCCCGAGCCGCTCCCCCACCCATCGCGCCTGCGCCAGCGCCAGCGCGCTGCCCCGCGTGCCGACGCGGATCAACGCCGCCCAGGATGGAGCTCGCGCACCTCGGCCAGCTCGTCGAACGTGGCCTGCTCCGGAGCGGCCGCGCTCTCGACCTCGAGCCCGAACAGGTCGCGGATCATCGCCATCCGGGCGTGCACGCGGTCGTCGCGAAGCTCCTTGAGCCGGGCCGTCGGCGCGTGCAGCAGCCGGTTGACGATCGTGCGCGCGATCGCGTCGATTCGCTCGAGATCGCGTGCCGACGCCGCCTCCCACTTCCCGGAGTTCTCGAACACCACCTGCGACGCGATCTCGGTGGCGTGGATGCGCAGGGCGGCCACCGTCGGGAGCACCTCGAGCGAGCCGAGCCAGGCCGCGAACTGCTGGATCTCCTGCTCGATGATCCCCTCGGCCTTGCGCGCCTCGGCCTGGCGAACCTTGCGGTTGCGCATGACCACCGTCTGCAGGTCGTCGACGTCGTACAGAGAGACACCGCTGAGCTCGCCGCACGCCGCGTCGATATCGCGCGGAACGGCGAGATCGATCAGCAGCAGCGGGCGCCCGTGGCGGCCGGCCATGACCTGGGCCAGCTCCTGCGCCTCGAGCAGCAGGTGCGGCGACGCGGTGGCGGCGACCAGGATGTCGGCCCGCCCGAGCACCCGCGGAAGCTCGTCGAACATCAAGCTCTCGCCGCCGTAGCGCCGGGCCAGCGAGATCGCCCGGTCGCGCCGGCGGCTGGCCACGAACACCGGCCGCCCGCCGCTGTCGCCCAGCGCCCGCGAGGCGAGCTCGCCGGTCTCACCCGTGCCCACGATCACGACCACGCGCCCGTCCAGATCCCCGAGCAGCTCACGGGCCAGCGCCACCGCCACCGCCGGCAGGCTCAACTGGCGCTCGCCGATCGCGGTCTCGGTGCGGACCCGCTTGCCGGTGGCCAGCGCGGCCTTGAACAGGTGATTGGTGAGCGGCCCGACCGTCTCGCGGGCAATCGCCGCCTCGTACGCGCGCTTGACCTGGCCCTGGATCTCGGCCTCGCCCACCACCATCGAGTCCAGACCGGCCGTGACTCGGTACAGATGGCGGGCGGCGTCGCAGTTGCGAAGCGCATAGATCGAGGAGGCCAACGCGGTGGGGCGGATGCCGGCCTGGCTGGCCAGCATCGCAAGCGCACGACTCTCGGCCTCGACCGGGTTTCCGACCACGAGGTAGAGCTCGGTCCGGTTGCAGGTCGAGATCGTGACCGCCTCCTGGACCTCGCCCGTCCCACGCAGGTCGCGCACGAACTCGGTGGCGCGCGCGTTGGGAACCACGAGCCGCTCCCGCACCTCAACCGGCGCGGTCTTGTGCGAGACGCCGATCGCGAGCAGCTCGCTCACGCCACGGGCTCTCGCTCGCGATCGGAGCGGCCGGACCGGGCAGAGGGGTCCGAGGGGTCAGAGCCCTCTGCCTCCTGCCGGCGCCGCTCCTCGACGTCGCGCCGCAGCTCGGTCAGCTCGCGCTCGGTGCGGGCCAGCCGCGTGGCCATGATCGCCACGTAGATCAGCACGATCGCCAGGAACACGATGTACGCCCCAGCGACGTACTTGCCGGCCGCGTGGAGCGGAAGCGCGGGGGCTACTGCGAACAGGCTCATGACGGCGCCGCACTCCGCTTCGGGGGTGCCACGGAGTCTTCGCCCAGCAGCAGCCGGCGCAGGGCGCGCACCTGCATGCGAGTGCTCTTGGCCGCCATCTCGTACTTCCACAGCGTCACGTACAGGAGCGCGATGCCGACCATCGACACCAGCAAGGTGAGCCGCATCGAGCCCGGCAGGTTGCCCCCGGTGAGCGTCAGGACCCGCGGATGGACGTACGCCTGCGCAAGCCGGACGGCCAGGAAATTCAGCGGCACGAACGCCCCGCACACGATCGCGAACACGCTCGCGTACCGGGATTGGCGCTCGGGATCCTCGATCGAGAAGCGCAGTGGCTGGTAGGTGGCGAACAGCAACATCACGATCAGGAACGAGGTGAGCGTCGGATCGCTCCATACCCACCAGTGGCCCCATGATGCCTTGGCCCAGATGGTTCCGGTGAAGAGCGTCCCCACGCCGAAGATCAGGGCCATGTGGATGGCCACATAGGAGCGGATGTCCCACTTCCGATCGCCGGTGCGCAGGTGGATGGCGCCGAGCACGCCGCCGAACACGAACCCGCACAGCGCGGTGATCGCCAGCGGCACGTGGATGTAGAAGATCTTCTGAATGAACCCTTGGTTGGCGTCGAGCGGCGCGTAGAAGAACACGAGCGCGAACGCCACGGTGATCGTGAAAGCGGTGGCGAGGGCCAGCCCGCGCAGGCCCCGCCCATACATCATCAAAGCGCTAGTCCTCCAGGAGAAAGTCGAAGACGGCGTAGGAAAGGAGGGCGAAGACCACATCATAAAGAGCCAGGATCGCCACCCACTTCCCCGGGGGCGAGCCCGACCCCTGCGCCGCCAGCAGCGGGCCGGCCCCACGGGCCACCGCGATCAGCGCCGGCAGCAGCAGCGGCAGGCCAATGATCGGGCCGATGAGGTCTCGTGCCCGGGTTTGCACGGCGATCGCCGACACCAGCGTCCCGATCACGGCAAACGCCACGTCGCCCAGCGCCAGCACCGCGATCAGCCCCGGGAGGCGGGGCCCCAGCGACGGCCCGAGCAACAGCAGCCCAAATGCCGGCACGGCGACCACCTCGAGCACGACCAGGAACAGGAACAGCGCGGTTGCCTTGGCGATCAGCAGCGCCGAGCGGTCGACCGGCGCCAGCAGGAACGCGTCGAACCCCCCTTGCTCGCGCTCGGCCACGAACAGCCGGTTGATCCCCAGCATCGCCGCGAACAGGAGCGTGACCGTGAGCACGCCGGCGGCCTCCTGCCCCGCGATCGTTGCCTGGTTCAGGCCGAAGTGGAAGATCACGAACGTGACGATCGCAAACAGGACCATCGCCGGCAGGGTGTCGAGACCGCGCAACTCGAGCAGCAGGTCCTTGCGCAGGACGGCCCCCGCGGTCCGCCAGGTCCCCGGCGTCTGCTCCTCACGCGAGCCCTCACGCATAGAGCCGCTCGAGCGCCGCCGGCTCGACCCGGTCGGGTGAGGTCACGAACGCCGCGCGTCCCCCCTCGAGCCCCAGCACCAGATCGGCCTCGGCCAGCGCCGCCCGCGGGTCGTGGCTCGTAAGCACCCGGGTGGCGCCGGAGGCGCGCCCGATCAGCGGCGCCACCAGCTCCGTGGCCGCGGGATCGAGGTTGGCGAGCGGCTCGTCGAGCAGCAGCACGCGCGGCGAGTGCAGGATGGTCCGGCAGATGGCCAGGCGCTGCACCATCCCGCGGGACAGCTGCCGCACGGGCTCGTCGGCGCGCTCACGCATCCCGACCGCGTCGAGCACATCCTCCACGCGGCGAGGGGCGATGCCGTGCAGCCGCGCGTGGTAGCCGAGGTTCTCGCGGCCGCTCAGGTCGCGGTACAGCAGCGGCTCGTGTGCCAGCAGGCCGAGCCTGCCCCGAACCGCCCACGCCTGACGCGGCAGCGGCTCCCCGAGCACCGAGACCTCGCCCGCGTGCGGACGCAGCAGCGTCGCCAGGATCCGCAGCAAGGTTGACTTACCGGCGCCGTTTCGTCCCAGCACCGCCAGCGTGGCGCCGGCGGGAACAGAAACCGACACCTGCCGCAATACCGTCCGCTCGCCGAAGTGGCGGACCAGGCCGCGCAGCTCAATGGCCGGGTGTGGGTCCACCCTCGTGCTGCAGCGTCGTCACCACGTGCCCGAGTGTCGGGCCGATGACACCGAACAGCTCGCCGATCGCCTTGGGGTTGCCGGGGAAGTTGACGATCAGGGTGCGCCCAGCGATCCCGGACACACCGCGCGACAGGATCCCCATCGGGGTGTGCTTGAGCGCCTCCGCGCGCATCGCCTCGGCGAACCCCGGCGCGTCGCGGTCGATCACCGCCTTGGTCGCCTCGGGCGTCACGTCGTCGCGGGTGAACCCGGTGCCGCCGGTGGTGAAGATCAATGCCGTCCCGTTGCGGGCGTGGCGGCGCAGCACCTTTTCGATCGCCTTGCGGTCATCGGCCACCACCTCGCGCGCGACGATCTCCGCGCCGGCGGCCTCGGCCAGCTTGGCCAGCGCCTCGCCGGAGCGGTCCTGGGCTTTGCCGGCGGCGACTGACGTCGAGACGGTGATGATTGCGGTCTTCATGCGACGGGTTCACAGGGTAGGGGGTTCTGCCCGGACGGTCGCGCCTCATACCCGCGCCACGCCTCACACCCGAACCACGCCTCACGGCAGCGACACGCCCGCCGGCGCCATGCTGGTGCTCTGCGAGACCCGCCCGCGGCGAACCGTCACCGACAGGTGGCCTCCCGGCGAGATCACGTACCCGTCCTCGGCGAGCGGCCCCCGCGGCCCGAGCTGGATCGTGAACACCCGGTGCCGGAGGCCCGATGCCCGGGCGGTCGCCGACCATACGGAGGCCTGCCCTCCGATCATCGGTCCGGGGCAGCGCGTGCGCAAGTCGCTCGCGCCGGCCGAACCGGCGAGACGATCTCCAGACGGCGAAAGCGACGCGAAGACGCTGCTGAACGGAGCCGTGTCGGTGCACACCTGCGGCTGGGCCAGGTCCGTGCTCACCGTGCCGGCGACGCCGCAGGAGTCGAGCAGCCGGCACTCAGATTGGGCCCGGAGGCGCCTCAGTCTCGGACCCCCCATTCGGCGGGACTATCGCCGGCGCACAACTCGCCACGTAAGCCGACGTTATCCTGGCGCCGGTGCGGCTGCTGGTAGCGAAGGCCCAGGCACCCCTCGAGGGTGACATCCAGATCCCACCGTCGAAGTACCACGCCCACCGGGCGCTGATGCTGGCGGCGCTCGCCCCTGGTCAGAGTCTCATCAAGGACCGTACGGCGGCCCGGCACGTGTCGTTCACGGTCCAGGCCCTGCGGGCGCTGGGCACGAACATCGAGTCCGCCGGACCCGGCTGGCGGGTCACCGGTGGCGGGTTCTCGCCGGTCGCCGACGAGGTCTCGGTGGGGAGCTCCGGCACCACCCTCTACTTCCTGATCGGCCTGGCCGCGCTCGGCGATCGCCCGGTCACGATCGTCGGCCAGCGCTACTTCCGCCGGCGCCCGATCGGCCCGCTCCTGCGGGCGCTCAAGCGGATGGGGGTGCGCCTCGAGTACGAGGGGCAGCATCTGCCGGTCAAGGTGTATCCGGGCCGCCCCTACGGGGGCAGGATCCGGATCGACGGGACGCTCTCGCAGTGGATCTCGGGCCTGCTGATGGTGGCGCCGTTCGCCCAGGAGCCGACGATCGTCGAGGTCCGGGGCGAGCTCAACGAGCGGCCGTACATCGAGCTGACGCTCGAGATGATGCGGCAGTTCGGCCTCGAGGTCACCGCGCGTGAGGACTGGCGCGAGTTCTACGTTGCGCCCGGCCAGACGCCGAAGCCCACCGACGTCACGCTGCCGCCCGACATCGGCTCGGCCATGTTCGGGCTGGCGGCCTGCACGCTGCACCCCTCGAAGGTGACGTTCCGCAGCCCCACGGTGATCGCGGGTCATCCTGAGGCGTCGGTCCTCGACTCGCTGATGGCCGCCGGCGTTCCGTTCCAGATCGCTCCCGACCTGCGTTCGATCTCGATGGACCACGACGGCACCCCGCCCGAGGGCGGCCCGCTCGACTGCCGCGACATCCCAGACATGGTCCCGATCCTGTCCGTCCTGGCCAGCCGGGCCCGGGGCCGTAGCGCGCTCGGCCATGTCGCCCACGTCCGCCTGAAGGAGTCCGACCGCGTCGCCTCGATGCTCCAGCTGCGCAAGATGGGCGCGAGGATCGAGTTCGACGGCAACGACATGACGTTTGAGGGGGTCCGGCAGCTCCGCGGCGCGAGCCTCTCGTCGTTCAACGACCACCGCGTGCTGATGTCGCTGGCCGTTGCCGGCTCGACCGCCACCGGCGTCACCGAGCTCTCCTACCCGCACGCCTACCGGATCTCGTACCCAGAGTTCCTTGACCATATGAACGCCCTGGGCATCCCGGCGGCGGTGTCGCGCGAGGTGCCGGCGCTCGGGCAGGCGCGATGATCCTCGACGACCTGGATCGCCACGCTCGGGAGCGCCCGGGCAAGCGGGCCGTCGTCGAAGTCGGTGCAGCCGGGGACATTCGCGAGCTCACATGGGGTGAGCTCAAGCGCCAATCGGATCTGGTGGCGCACGGGCTGCTCGAGCTCGGGGTGCAGCCCGGCGAAAACGTCGCCTTTCAGCTGCCCAACCGGCTCGACTTCGTGACCATCGCGCTCGGGACGCTCCGCGCCGGAGCGGTGTGCGAGCCGCTGATGCCGATCTTCCGTGAACGTGAGCTCACGTTCATGCTTGGCGAGAGCCGGGCCCGCGTGCTGTTCGTGCCACACGAGTTCCGCGGCCGCGACCACGCGGCGATCGCGGCCGCGATCCGCCCGGCATTGCCGGCGCTCGAGCACGTCGTCGTCCTCCCCGACGGCTACCACCGCCTCCTCGAGAGCTCCCCGGCCGTCGCCTTCCCGACGCTCGATCCCGAGCAGATCGCACAGCTCCTGTTCACCTCGGGCACCTCGGGTGAGCCGAAGGGTGCGCTTCACCGCCACGACGTCCTGACGCGCGCCGCCGACCACCACATCGAGCACTTCGGCCTGGGCGCCGAGGATGTGATCTACGTTCCCTCTCCGCTGGCCCACCAGACCGGGTTCCTGTACGGAATGTGGATCGCGCTGCGCCTCGGCGTGCCGCAGGTGGTCCAGGAGGCGTGGGACGCCGAGGTCGGCCTCGACGCGATGCGGCGCTCCGGCGTCACCTTCGTGCAGGCGGCGACGCCGTTCCTGGCCGACCTGACGCAAGTGGCCGAGGAACGCGGCGAGGGGTGGGCGGGGATCAAATCTCTACAGACGTTTGTCGCCACCGGCGCGGCCATCCCGCGCGAGCTGGCCCGGCGCTCGCGGGAGGTCCTAGGAGCCGAGGTGGGCGGCGCGTGGGGCACGACCGAGAGCTGCCTGGGCTGCGCCTTTGCGCCCGGCGACCCGCCCGAGCTCGCGTGGGGGAGCGACGGCCGGGCGCTCGCGGGCGTCTCCCTGCGGATCGTCGACGACGCCGGCGGGGCGCTCGGCTCCGGCGAGGAGGGCAACTTCGAGGTCCACACCGACTGCCTGTTCGAGGGCTACCTGAACCGGCCTGAGCTGACCGCCGAGGCCGTCACCGAGGACGGCTGGTACCGGACCGGCGACCTGGCCCGGATCGACGCAAGCGGCTACGTCCGGATCACCGGGCGCGTGAAGGACGTGATCAACCGCGGCGGCGAGAAGGTCCCCGTAGCCGAGATCGAGCAGCTGCTGCACGCCCACCCGGCGGTGCGCGACGTGGCGATCGTGGCCATGCCCGACGAGCGCCTCGGCGAGCGCGCCTGCGCGTTCGTAGTCGGGGAGCTGGACTTCGACGCGATGCTCGAGTACCTAGACTCTCGTCGCGTCTCGAAGACCTACTGGCCCGAGCGACTGGAGCTGGTCGACACGCTCCCCCGGACGCCGTCGGGCAAGATCCAGAAGTTCGTCCTGCGGGCTCAGGCCCGAGAGCTGGTGACCACATGACCACCGCCCCCACGACATCCGCTGCCGATCTCGACGCCCTGCACGCCGAGGTGCGGTCGTACGTCGAGAACGAAGGCGAGCGCTGGGCCGAGCTGATCGAGCGCGAGCACCGCGTGCCGCTCGAACTGTGGGACGAGCTGCGCGACCGCGGCTACCTGCGGCTGGCCGCCCCGCCCGCCTACGGCGGCGCGGGTATCCCGTTTACCCGGTACCTCGAGCTGCTCGAGCTGTTCTCGATGTCGCACGCCTCCCTGCGAATGATCGTGCACGTCGCCAACGGCATCTGGCGCCCGATGGACTCCCACGCCAACGACGACCAGCGCGAGCGCTTCATCAAGCCGACCGTGGCCGGGGAGATCAAGGTGGCGTTCACGCTGACCGAGCCCGGGGCCGGGAGCGGCGCGGACATCCGCTGCAGCGTCGTGCGCGAGGGCGACACGTACTACCTGAGCGGCGAGAAGCACCTGATCACGTTCGGGACGATCGCCGACTACCTGCTGACGTTCGCCCGCGTGGAGGGCACGCGCGGCACCGACGGGACGGTCGCGCTGATGGTGCCGACCCGCGGTTCCGGGGTCGATGCGCGCGAGATGGCCGAGACGATGGGCGTGCGCGGCACCGACCACGGCCACATCGTGTTCGATCGCGCTCCCGTGCCCGTCGCCGACCGGTTCGGCGAAGAGGGTCAGGGGGTCGAGATCGCGCTGAGCGGCTTCCTCGGCCCGAGCCGCATCTCGCTGGCCACCACGTGCGTCGGCCTGGCCCAGCGCGCGCTCGATCTGGCGCTCGACTACGCCCAGCAGCGCGAGACGTTCGGCAAGAAGATCGCCGAGCGCCAGGCGATCGCGTTCAGGCTCGCCGAGATGGCCACCGACGTCGAGGCCGGCCGCCGGCTGGTGTGGCACGCCGCGGCGACGTGGGAGCAGACCGGGCACGCGCCGATGGAGGCGGCGATGGCCAAGCTGTTCGCGAGCGAGATGCTCCAGCGCGTGACCGACGGCGCCCTCCAGGTCCACGGTGGCGTCGGGTACTGGTCCTCGAGCCCGATCGAGCGGGTGTATCGCGACGCCCGGGCCCAGCGATTCGAGGAGGGCACGGCCGAGATCCAGAAGACCACGATCGCGAGGGATCTCCTCAGAGGACGATGAGCACGCCCGACGACAGCATCCTCCCCGACCCGCGCCGCGGCTTCGAGGGCAAGGTCGCCCTGATCACCGGCGCCTCGCGCGGGATCGGCCGCGCCCTGGCCCTGCGGCTGGCCGCCCGCGGGGCGATCCCGATCCTCAACTACAAGCAGAACGACGAGCTCGCTCGGGACGTGCTGGCCGAGGTCGAGCGCCTGGGCGTCACGGGGATGGCCATCCGGGCCGATCTGGAGAGCCTCGAGGAGATCGAGGCCATGTTCGATCAGGTGCAGGAGCGCTGCGGCGGCCTGGACTTTTTCGTCTCCAACGCCTCGGCCAGCAACTTCCACCACTTCATGGATCTGAAGCCCCACCACCTCGAGCGCACGTTCAACCTCAACGTGCGCGCGTTCGTGGTCGCGACCCAGCGGGCGGTCAAGCTCATGCCCGGCGGCGGACGGATCGTCGTTCTCTCGAGCTACGGGAGCATCCGCTCGTTCCCCACGTACGCCAACCTCGGGTCGGCCAAGGCCGCGATCGAGACGTGGGCGCGCTACATGGCGGTCGAGCTCGCGCCCCACGGCGTCAACGTCAACGCGGTCAACGGCGGGATCATCGAGACCGACTCCTCGAGCTACTTCTACGCCACCGGTCGCGTGCCGTCGCTAGAAACCGTGCTCCCCAAGATCCCCAAGCGCCGGATGGGTACCGCCGCCGAGGTGGCCGAGTGCGCCCTGTTCCTGCTCTCTCCGGCCGCCGAATACGTCACCGGCATCACGCTGGTCGTCGACGGCGGCCTGACCGCGATCGCGCCGCCGTTCCACGCGGACATGGCTCAGGACGGCGAGGCCGGAGCGCTCGACGCCCTGTCTGAGCTCTTCCGCTAGATCTGCTCGGTCAGCCGACGACCGGGAAGAACGCCACCCTGGGGCGGCACGGTCGACGGGCACGCGCTCGCGCCCGGGAGCTACGAATGAACCCGAGGCGACGCCTAAGCTCGGCTCCCTCACGGGCAAGACCCTCTCGGTGAAGTTCTGCGTCAGTTGATGGCGTTGCGTGTCCAGTGGCCCGAGCGGCCGCCCGACTTCTCGAGCAGCACGACCTCGGCGATCTCCGCTCCGCGCTCAAGACCTTTGACCATGTCGTAGACAGTCAGGGCGGCGACGCTGGCCGCGGTCATCGCCTCCATCTCGACGCCGGTGGGGCCGGTGGTCCGCGCCTCGGCGGTGAGGATGATCGTCCCGGTGGCGGCGTCGACCATGGCTTCCACCCCGACGAAGCTCAGCGGCAGCGGGTGGCACAGCGGGATCAGCTCGGCCGTCCGCTTGGCCGCCTGGATGCCGGCGATCCGCGCCACGCCGAGCACGTCCCCTTTCGGAGCGTCGCCGGCCAGCACCTTCTGCGCGGTCTCCGGGGACACTCGCACGACGGCCTGCGCCACCGCGCGGCGCTCGGTCGCCGGCTTCTCGCCCACGTCGACCATCCGGGCGCGGCCGGCGGCGTCGAGGTGCGTGAACTCGCTCACCCGGCGGCGGGCGCGTACACGGTCTGCGCGGCCGCGATCAGGTCGCGGACCCCATCCACGTCGCCCGCCCGCAGCAGCTCGACCGGATCGGGCTCACCGTTGACGATCGACTCGAAGAAGTCCTTGCGGTCCTGGTAGGTAGGCAGCGTCGCCTTGGCCCAGCCACGCGCCTCGTTGAGCAGGATGGCCAGCACCGCGTACGGCTCGCCGAACAGCCCGGCGATCTCGCGCTTCATCCGCTTGGCCAGCGCCGGCGAGGCGCCGGCGGTGGAGATCGCCACCGCCAGCGGCCCGGTCCGCACGATCGCGGGCAGGATGAAGTTGCACAGCGGCGGCACGTCGACGACGTTGACGAGCATCGATCGCGCCTCGGCGTCCTGGAACACGCGGATGTTCAGGTCGGTGTCGTCGGTGGCGGCGATCGCGATCAGCGCACCCTCCAGGTCACCGTCCGCGTATTCGCGCTGCTCCCACCGGATCGAGCCCTCGAGCGCCAGCTGAACGAGCTCGGGTTGGGCCTCGGGCGCGATCAGCGCCACGTCGGCGTCGCAGGCGAGCAGGCCCTCGACCTTCTCGAGCCCCACCTCGCCGCCGCCGATCACGACGCAGCGCCGGCCGGTCAGGCGCAGGCAGGCGATGTAGAACGGCGTCTCGAGCATGCCCTGGACGCAGGACTGGTCGCAGATCCCGCGTCGCAGCTGGCAGACACACTCCTTACCGCGATACGCGTTGGCAGGCACGTCTACGAGGGTACCGCCCCCGTTCTTTGGCGCTGCACCTGACAAATACGGCGGTGGAACGCCAAAGAACGGTTCGCGCTACCGCCGGACCGCGTCGCGCGCGAGCCGGCCGCCGAGCTTCAGCAGCGGGACGGCACCGTCGCGCAGGGCGGCCGCGCGCTCCGACGCGGGGCCGTAGAGGATCTTGGCGCTCTGGCGAAACGCCTTCCCGACGGTCTCGTCGTAGGGGTGCCACCAGGGGTCGCGAAGCGTCGAGCCCTCCCAAACCCGCAGCTTGACATTCACGCACTCGTACAGACCGAACTTCGAATGGGTTCGGCCCAGCCCGGAATCCTTGACCCCGCCCCAGGCGCACTGGCACGCCCCGTGGCTGAACATGTGGTCGTTGATCCAGACCATCCCGGATTGCAGGTCGCTCGCGATCTGCTCCCCGCGCGCCCGATCCGCCGTCCACACCGAGGCGCCCAGTCCGAAGTCCGAGTCGTTGGCCAGCGCCACCGCCTCCGCCTCGGAGTCCACGATGATGATCGGAAGCACCGGGCCGAAGATCTCCTCGCGCATGATCCGCATGTCGTGGGTGACGCCGGTGAGCACGGCTGGGGCGTACCACGCCCCCTGCAGCCCGGCCGGCGGGTCGACCGGGCCGCCGCAGTGCAACGTCGCCCCCGCGGCAACCGCGTCGTCGACCAACTCCCGCACGATCTCCAGCTGCTCGCGGGACACCATCGGTCCCATCTCGGTGTCCCAGCTCATCGGGTCACCCACCCGCAACCGTTTCGCACCCTCGACCACGCCGGAGATGAAGCGGTCGGCGACGGAGCGGAGCACGTACACGCGCTCGATCCCCGAGCACGTCTGGCCGGCATTGGCGAACCCGCCCCACAACGCGCCCTCGATCGTGTGCTGCATGTGCGCGTCGGCCAGCACGATCATCGGGTCCTTGCCGCCCAACTCGAGCACCGATCCGGTCAACCGCCGGGCACACGCCTCGCCGACGCTCCGTCCCGTCTGCACCGATCCGGTGAAGAACACCTTGCCCACGCTCGACTCGGCCAGCGCCGCGCCGGTGCCGGGGCCGTGCACGACCCGGACTAGACCGCGAGGCACGCCGGCCCGCTCGAACACGGAAGCGATGCGCTCGCCGATCAGGGGCGTCAACGACGCCGGCTTCAGCACCACCCCGTTGCCGGCCATGAGCGCCAGCGCGACCTCCCCCATCGGGATGCTCCACGGGTAGTTCCAGGGCGAGATGATCCCGATCACGCCGAGCGGCTCGTAGACGAACGTCGAGCGCTTGGTTTTGAGGAAGGCCTGGGGCATCGGGACCTTCTCGTCGGCGAGGATCTCCGCGCCGGCCTTGGCGATCCACTTGAGCGCATCGACCGTGGGCAGGACCTCCATCGCGAAGGACTCGGCACGCGGCTTCCCCTGCTCGCGCACGATCAGGTCGCGGATGTCGTCGTCCTCCTCCAGGACTACGTGGGCGGCCCGCTCGAGGTAACGCCCGCGCTCCTCGAGCGTCAGCGCGGCCCAGACCGGCTGTACCTGGGCGACAGCATCGACGACCGACTGCACCTCCTCGGGCGGCGTCACGTCGACGGCTCCGATGAGTTCGCCGGTGGCGGGGTTGAAGGATTCGAGCTGAGCGGTGGCGGTGGTGGCTTGCATCTGACCAAGGCTATCTGGGATTACGCCTGACCCCGCGCCCGGCGGATCTCCTCGAGCCGCTCGCGCAGCGACGCCTCGGCGTCGTCGGGCTCGTAGAAGCGGATTCCGATGGCCGAGCCGGGCATCAGCTCCTGGGGGGAGAGGTGCCCCGGACGCCCGTGCGGGTTGTCGTAGCCGCCGTCGCCGCGCGTGGAGGACCGTAACCACGCCGGGGGCTCCTGGGCGCCCTGTTCGCGGATGTACTCGCGCGCCGCTCCGACCGCTCGCTTGGCCGCGTCCGACTTCGGCGCCAGCGACAGGTAGATGGCCGCTTGAGCGAGGGCGAACTGGCACTCGGGCAGCCCCACGTGTTCGACCGCCGCGGCCGCCGCCGTCGCGACCACCAGCGCCTGCGGGTCAGTGTTGCCGATGTCCTCGGAGGCCAGGATCACCATCCTTCGCACGATGAACCGGGGATCCTCGCCGCCCTCCAGCATCACCGCGAGGTAGTACAGGGAGGCATCCGGGTCCGAGCCGCGGGTGGCCTTGATCCAGGCCGAGATCGTGTCGTAGTGACGGTCGGCCTGCCGGTCGTAGAGCAGCGCCCGGCGCTGGAGCGCGTCCTCGGCCTGCTGCAAACCGACAACTCCCTCGGTGCCGACCGTCTGACACGCCAGCTCGAGCGCGTTCAGCGCGGTGCGGGCATCGCCGTCGGACCGCGCCGCCAGGAAGTCGAGCGCCTCGTCGAAGACGCGCTCGCTCGGCCCGCACTCATCTCGCGCCAGCGCCCGGTCGAGCAGCACGCGGACCTGGGCCTCGTTCAGCGGCTCGAGCTCGTACACCCGCGCGCGGGACAGCAGCGCCGAGTTGACCTCGAAATAGGGGTTCTCGGTGGTGGCGCCGATCAGCGTCACCAGCCCCTCCTCCACCGCCGGGAGCAGCGCGTCCTGCTGGGCCTTGTTGAAGCGGTGGATCTCGTCGAGGAAGAAGACCGTGCGTCGACCGCCGGCGGCCAGCCGCTGCCGGGCGCGGTCGATTACGCCCCGCACCTCCGCTCGGCCGGCCTGCACCGCGCTCTCCTCCTCGAAAGCAGCCCCGGACGCGTCGGCGACGATCCGCGCCAGCGTCGTCTTGCCGCTTCCGGGCGGGCCGTGCAGGATCATCGAGTGGGGATGGCCCTCCTGGATCGCCTGTCGCAGCGTCGAGCCCGGCGCCAGCAGGCGATCCTGGCCGACGAACTCCTCGAGCGTGCGCGGGCGCATCCGCGTGGCCAGCGGCGCGTCCGGCAGCGTGACGCGGCCGGCGGCGGCCGGCGCCTGTTCCTCACCGAATAAGCGATCCATGTCACAAGTATGCGACGGCCGCTAGGTGAGGACCGACCTTTACGCGCGCCCGTGCGCGCGGCGACGATGAAAATTGTCAGCGGCGCCCTGGCCGATTTAGTCCGGGTTCCCCTCGCGGACCGGCGTCGCCTCCAGCCAGGCGCGCTCCATCGCCGCTCGTGCCCGCGCCAGATCCTCGTCGAACAGCATCTGCTCCTCTGGAATGTGCAGGGCAAATACCTACTGAAGCCCGGCAATTCACTCCCCATTTGGCCAATCAAATACTCTGGTCCCCATGAGCGACGACTGGCGACTCGAGGTTGGCCTATTCGAGAAGGGCCGGGCGCGGGCCCTTACCGAGCGCCTCGAGGCCGAGCGGCTCGAGGACGACATCGAGACTTCGCTCGGCGATCGCATGGTCGTGTCCGGCGACGGGCCAAACGTCTTCGTATATGCCGGCGACCGCGCCCAGGCCGAATCCGCGGCGAACGTGATTCGCTCGGTCGCCGCCGAGCACGGCTGGGACATCGAACTCGAGCTCAAGCGGTGGCATCCCACCGCGGAAGAATGGGAGGATCCGGACATCCCGCTGCCGGAGACGGACGCCGAGCGCGCCGCCGAGCACGCCAAACTGGTCGAGAAGGAACGCGAGGAGACCGGGGAGCGCGGCTACGCCGAGTACGAAGTGCGCGTCGAATTCCACTCGCATCGGGACACCGTGGCGCTGGCCAACCGGCTTCACGACGAGGGTCTGCCCGTCTCGCGGCGATGGCGGTACCTGCTCGTTGGAGCGCGCGACGAGGACAGTGCGAACGCGCTCGCCGAGCGGATCCGTGCGGAGGCGCCCCCCGACAGCACGGTCGTAGCCGAGGTGAGCCGGCGGGCAATCTACGACGACGATCCCGGCCGCGGCTCGTTCGCCATCTTCGGCGGACTGGGCGGCTGAAGCCGAGCGCCCGCTCTACGAGCCCTTCTCAAACCCCTCCTACGTGACCGGCGGATCTGCATCGGTCTTTCGTGCCTGGTCGTCGGACGCGGCCGCGCTGGCGACGTCGGACGCAAACGTCTCGCGGGCGCGGAACAGGAAGTAGCCGGCGGCGGCGAGCGTCGTCAGCATCACGATGAAGGTGATTTCGAGCCCGGTGGTCGTGCTCGAAGACGGAGCGTGGAGGTGCGTTTTCACGTCCCCGATCGGTGCCTGGGAGGGCACGATCCCCGAGATCAGCTGCGACACGCCGCCGAACACCAGCGGCGCGAGTGCCTGCGCCAGCGAGCGCACGACGGTCTGCGCGCTCTGCGCCCTACCCCAGAGCCCGGACGGCACCACGTCGAGACGCGCCGCCTGAAGCGGAGGGTTGGCGGCCGAGATCAGCCCGGCCCCGAGGACGGCGAACCAGATCGCCGGGGTGATGCCCTTGCCGACAAACCCGGGGATCAGCAGCAGCGCGGCGCCGGCATAGCAGACGCCCGGGAACCACACACGTGCCGACAGGTAGCCGCGCTTCAGCAGTATGTCCGGCACGCGGCCTCCGACGAGCGTTCCAATCACCGCGCCGACCACGAGCAGCGCGAGGAACAGTTCGCCCTCTGCCTGACCGGCCTTGAAGTGGCCCAAGACGAACAGCAGCGCGAAGGTCTGGAGCCCCGCGAAGTAGAAGTAGCCGAGCGACGAGCCGACGATCATCAGCACGTTCGACGGGATCGAGAAGAGGTAGCGGATTGACGGCCCGAGGCTCATCTTGCTGGGGTCCTCGTGGAGCACGAGCCGGGGGTTCGGCTCAACGCCCGCCTCGCGAGCCGCTTCACGCGCGACTTCCTGCGCCGCGTCGACCGCGGGCGTCTCCTCTGCGGCGGCCGCGTCTTCGTGCTCCGCGGGTGCCGCGCCCCGGTGCACTGCTGCGTCCAGGTCGACGTCCCCGATCTGGAGATGGCTCTGGCCGCCGCGCAGGGGCTCCGGGACCGTCCGCCACAATTCACGGGCCAGGAAGAAGCCGGGCAGGCCGAGCACGATGAACGCCGCGCGCCAGTCGATCAAATCCGCGACGAACCCGCTGACGATGAACCCGAACGCTGTGCCGGCTGCCTCGCCGACGAGGATGTAGGACCAGATCCGGGCGCGCTCCTCCGCTGAGAAGTAGTCGCCGGTGAGCGAGGCGATCGCGGGACCCGCGGTGGCGGCGACGGCTCCCAGTGCCACCCGCGTCAGCAGCAGACCGGAGAAGCTCCCCGCGAACGCGCTGAACAGCGACGCGAGGCTCCACAGAACCACGCTGAACGCCAACAACGGCATCCGCCGCGTCCGGTCGACCAGCAGCCCCACCGGGATCGTGAACACCGCTCCGACGACCAGCGAGACCGAGGCGAGCAGCCCGATATCGGTGTTGTTGATGTGCAGCCCGGACTCGAGCTGCCGGGCGATCGCGCCCACGGTCGACGAGTCAGCGCCGTTCAGCGCGAGCACGAACGCGAACAGCACGATCACCCGTGCCCGCGCCGGCCCTCCGACCCGCTTGACCACCTCGCCCCGTAAGAGCCGGCCGATCCAGCGCAGGAACCCGTAGAAGGCGCTCGCGAGCCGTGCCGTCACGCCCCGCTCCCCCCTCCTGGCGGACATCGTCGCTCAGACCTTTCCGGCAACCGCGCGTCGCTCGTCCTCGACGCGCCACCCCCGGACCGTCGAGCGCAACGAGATGTAGCCGCCGATGCCGGGCAGGGTGGGGAGCCAGAACGAGATCGCGCGGTACGCCAGCACCGCGACCACGGCGCGGCCGGCAGGCACTCCGAACGCCGCAAACGCGCCGATCATGCCCCCTTCGACGCCGCCGATGCCTCCCGGGAGCGGGAGTAGGCTGCCGAGGGTGCCGAGGAAGTAGCCCATCACCAGGACCGCGACCGGCACCACGCTGCCGAAGGCGTGGAACGACACGCCGAGCACCGCGATGTCAAACCCCCAGTACGCGAGCGCCCCGAGCAGCCCCAAGCGCCGTTCGCGCACCAGCCCGATCGCCGTGCGCACCCCCGCCCCGAGCGTGGCGGGCAGCGTCGCGAAGCGGGCGGCGAGTCGGCCGGCGGGGCCGCTTCGCCGCGCCATGATTTTGAGCCGCCGCTCGAAGTCGCCGGGCACCAGACCCATCATCGCGCCCAACGCCAGCGCCGCCGCGCTGAGCACCGCCGGCAACAGCGTCAGCGCCACCGGGCCCTCTCCGGCGAACACACCGGTGTACAGGCCGAGCCCGCCCACCACCAGCGCGCCGAGGTAGACCGAGTACTGGATCGCGTAGCTGGCCGTCATCCGACAGGCGATCACGCGGGGCTCCTGGCCGGCCCGCCGCAGCGCCCACACGGTGACCGCCACACCACCGGCGCCGGCGGCCGCGATCAGGCGGATCGCGGCGATCCCCGCCAGCGGGATCTCCACCGAAGTCCGCCAATCGAGCCGGGGGACGCCGCGCGCGAACACGGTACGAAAGAGCACGATGTACCCCGCTATCGACAGACACTCGAGCCCCGCCCCGAGTATCAGCCACAGCGGATTGCCGTGCTTGAGCTGTCCCCAGGTCTGGTTGAGGCCGGCGAGCTTCGGGACCAGGAAGTACAGGCCAACGAGCGCCGTCACCACGAACAGAACCCCGAAGATGAGCTTGCGCCGATTGACCGGACCGAACGGGCTTAAGCTCCCGGTGTCGGTGAGAAGGCCGTCTTGCGAGCCTGGCGCGCCGTCGTAGCTCGCAGCGGGTCCGGTTGCCGTCTCCGGTTCCCGGCGGTCCCGACTGGGTTGAAGTTCGCCACGCATGGCCGCTCTCTCCGGTGACCTTACCCCTCACGGTTCGGCACCACTCGATCCGTGGTCCCTCGCCGAGGGGGTCATACCCTCTGCGGAACATGCTGCAAATCGAGGTGCGTCCGATCCCGCTGAACGAGACGCGGCCGCTGCGCCGCGAGGTCCTGCGCCCCCACCAGACGCTCGAGGAGCTGGCCTCACACGAGCCCGCCGGGTCGGTCGCGTTCGGCGCGTTCGACGGGGAAAAGCTCGTCGCGGTCGGGCTGGTCGGACGCGAGGGCGAGGAAGCGGGCGACTGGCGCGTGCGAGGCATGGCGACGAAGCCCCACGCCCGAGGACGCGGAGCTGGAACCCGGGTTCTGCAAGCGCTCGTGCAGTACGCCGTCGACCACGGGGCCATACGGGTGTGGTGCAACGCCCGCACCCGAGCGCGCACGCTGTATGAGCGAGAGGGGTTCGTCGTCGCGTCGGAAGAGTTCGAGCCGCCGGACATCGGTCCCCACTACCGGATGGAGCTGCCGGTCGCCGCGCGGCACTGAGGCAATCGCCAAGGCGCC
>DASPPG010000194.1:0-3576 GCA_035625625.1 Solirubrobacteraceae bacterium | reverse complement strand
CCGAGTGAAAGCCGGACACGATGCCCGTGGAGTAGACCCCGCCCGCGCCGGGTGCCGGGAGCTCGCCGGTCGGCGACCGGCTTTAGACCGCGTGAGCGCAGCACGTAGCCGGGGCCAACCGAGGGCGGACGCAGTCGGACCGCACGAGGTCGGTGTGCTCGATCCCGAGCGGCTCGAAGATGTGCTCGCGCATGTAGCGATCGAGCGGCTGGCCGGTCACATCCTCGACGATCTGGCCAAGCGCGGCGAAGCCGTGGTTGCTGTAGACCCACTTGGTCCCCGGTTCGATCTCCACCGGCAGACCCCTGCGGTAGTACTCGGCGAGCGGTCGCGCGCCTGATCGCGCTGCCCTGTCGGCCGAGCCCATGCCCGGCTGGAGCAGGTCCGACAGCCGCCGCCAATAGCCGACCCAGCGGTGTGGGTCAACAGATGGCGCACCGTCGGCCGGTAGTCCGGCCTGGCCGGGATTAGCCTGGATTATCGGTTCGCTATCTGTTCGCTAATTCGATTGAAGCTTTGGGGCTGGTCAGCGGGCGGGAAACGCGTAGGTGAGGGTGCGGTCGCCCCACCAGGGGATCTTGGTCTGGCGGTCTTGGTAGCTGGCGTCGAGTAGCGCGGGGGTGTGGGTGCGGCGCCGTAGACGGACCTCGACGTGTTCGGGGGTGAAGCGCAGTTCGCCGATGCCGTTGATCAGGTATTCGCGGATCGTGTCGGGCGTCTGGTTGTGGTAGGCGACGTGTAGGCAGCGTGTGAAGCGTCGGTAGATGATGTCGGCGAGGATGGTGAGCGTGACGTCGAAGTCGACGGCGAGCGGGACTTGAGAGCAGAGCGAGTCCAGGTGGAAGGCGCGGATCTGTTCGGCGAGATGGTTCTCGATTCCCCAGCGCTGGCCGTAGCGTTCGATCAGCTGCTTGACGGTGTTCTGCCGCTGGTTGGTGAGGATCAGGGTGGCCTGGTCGCGGCCGAGGCCGTTGACGGCGATCTGGCGGAAGGTTCGGCCTTTGATCGTGACCGGGGTCTCGTGGTAGGTGGCGGTCTTGTGCTTGGCGGAGCGGTCAAGCCGGGTCTTGGTCCAGTCGCTGGCGGGTAGGCCTTCGAGCGTGGCGATCAGCTTCGGAGAGCGTTGGCGCAGGGTGATGAAGCCGACGCCCATCTCGTCCAGCTCGGCGAGGTGCTCCTGGGTGGTGAGCTTCTGGTCGAACACCAGCAGCTTCGGGAGCTGCCCGTGGGTGCGCTCATAGAAGCGGCAGAAGGCGATCACCTCGCCTGCCTGCGCCGGTGCGGTGAGCTCGGCGCATCGTGCGCTGCTGTCCGTCCTGGGCGATGAACGTCAGCACCGAGCGGGTCCGTTGCGAGCGGCGCGGAACGTAGTGCTTGTCGAGGACCGTGTCCTCGCCGTAGCTCATGATCGTGTGGAAGTCGAGGTTGAGCCCCTGCTCGCCCAGCAGCCCGGCGTCACGCAGGCGGGGCTGCAGCGCCTCGAAGAACGCGAGCTGCTGGGCGCGGGTCGTGCGGTAGCTGTAGGTCGTCAGATGCCAGGTCTTGGGCAGCACGTTTAGGCCGGCGAACAGCCTGAGCGCGGCGTCGTGCACGACGCTCTGCACGTGGCTGCGGCGCCGGCGGCCCGAGAGCTTGAGCGCGAGCAGCGAGAGCACCGAGTGCAGCGCCTGAAGCTGGCTGGTGGAAGGCCAGCCAGCCGCCTCGATCAGCCCGAGCAGATCCAACTCGACGAGCTCCGGCAGGAGCAGGAACAGGCCGGCGTGCTGCGTCTGGACGCTGCGCGTCGCGGGCCAGTCTGAGTCGGTGAGCACGTGCACCTTCGGCGCCGCAAGCCGCTCCGGTGCGGGCTCGGGCTTGGGCGCGGCGGCTGGCTTTGGCATCCGCGAGAGCCCCGCCTCGCGCAGGATCTCCCACACCACGGTGCGCGCCAGCGGAGTGCCCGTCCGTGCAAGCTCTGAGACGATCTCCTCGATCCCGTGGCGCTCGCGCCGCAGCTCGATCACCCGCTCGCGCGCGGCGTCCTTCTTCGGGTGGCTCTTGGGCCCCGGACGCGGCTGCGCGAACAGCCCGCCCACATCCCCGGCCCGGTAGGTCGAGATCAGCGTCTGCACGCTGGCCTTGGTGTAGCCGAACCGCTCAGCGATCTCGGCCGGCGACAGCTCCTCCACGAAGTAGGCGCGCACCGCCTCGTAGCGGCGCTGTGCGGCCAGCGTCGGCTGAAGCACTCGTGTCCCGGACGGGCCATCTCTCAGCGAGAATCGCGAACAAAACCCCTACTATGGTTGAAGAGGTTTTCGACGTAAGCTCGCCCAGACCTTGCTCAACCCGAGCAAACCCCGCAATCAGCACGACGCGTCGGGCAGAACGACGTCAGGAAGGTGCCACGAATCGTCCGCTAATCCAGCTGAGCATCGTCCCACCGCGAACCCACGCTTTGCGTCGCCCGCCACCCCAACCCACCTACCCACCCGTAGCGGGATTAGCGAACGAACGTCCCGCCGATAATCGAGGTTAGGGGGCGCCGTCCTACCCACACTGCGCTGCTCGACGCCGGCTACCAGGACAAGCGCATCGAAGTCCCTTGGCGGGGCGCACGCACCCTCAGCTACAGCTTCCCCGCCCGGTGATCCGCCAAGAACCGTAAACGGAATTAGTGAACCGATAATCCAGGTTAGGCACCCGGTAGCGTCTGCCCCCCTAACGCATCTGCGTGAGCGTTCTGGAATGAGATGGGTGCGGGTCTCCTGGAGTGACGCTATGCCGGTTGGGGGATGACGCCGAGGGCGTAGCGGGACGCGTGGACGCGGCGGCGTTCTTGGGCTAGGTGGAAGTTCCAGTACTGATCGAAGTCGTTGTTGCTGATGAGGGCGCGGAGCTTGAGGACGGCTTCTGCTGATTCAAGGCCCCAGCGGGCGCCGGTGATGTCCATTCGGTCTTTCACGAGGTGGCGAGAGGCGCCCTCGATGACGCCGGTGGCGATCGGCCATCCCGCGCTGAGTGCGGTTGGGTAGTCGAGGTATGGGCGTTTGGCGAGCAGGTAGTCGGCACAGACGTCGGCGGTGGCGCGCTGCTTGGGGTCGAGGTGAAGGCGGGTGGCCTTGCGGCGGATCGAGGCGGCGACGATACCGGCCTTGCCGTCCAGCACCTGGCGGGCCTTGTCCTGCACCCAGCGCTCGGCGGCGGGGTCACCCTCCCTAAAGAAGCACCACCCGGCGGACCACAGGTACTCCAGGACGTGAATCAGGTCAACAACGATCTTGATCTTGATCTTGCGCTTTCTCGCTTCCTTCTTGATGCGGTCGATCTGGTGGTTGTTGCCGTCCACGAGCGCAACCCAGGCGCGCTGGCGGGACGGGTCGCGACGGTCGGCCTCACAGAACATCTCTGAGACGACCTGTGTGGCGTCGTCACTGACCGAGGCAGACAGCCACTTGTTCTTGGCCTTGGGCGCGGGCGCCTGGGGTTGGCGCTCGGCCTCGTCGCGGGGCAGGATGTCGGCTGGCGTGCGGGGCTGGGGCGCTATCTCGTAGACGGCGGCTACCTCCGCCATCCGCTTACGCGCCCGCTTCTCGCCCT
>DASPPG010000193.1:0-14485 GCA_035625625.1 Solirubrobacteraceae bacterium | reverse complement strand
GCCCAGCCGACCAGCGACCCCGCCAGGTGCAGGCACTTCCCGCGCTTGACCCGGCTGGCCCGCTCCGCTCTCAGGCGTCAACTGAATCCGGGCTCACGCCCGGAGCCCGGCCAACTTCACCCCCAAACGGAGAGGAGACCCCAAAACGGCCCCCCGTGCTTGCGTCTGCGGAGGCCGTCAAGGCTCACTTGGGGGTCGCCCAGCGCCTTGGCGACCCCCGCCGCGGTTCGCTAGCCGGTGACGTCACGTAATCCCCAAAAAGGGTTAGCGGGCCGACCCCTACTGCCCCTTATGAAGAACTGACATTCACACTATCGTGAGTTCGTTAGTGACTGGGCGCGACACCAAGGGAGATGGCATGACGCTGCAGTGGCATGCGCGCGCATCGGCCCGCCAAGGCCCGTCTGCGCGCGATCTCGGGACGTTGTTCGGGCGGTGCTCGGCGGGTGACGGTTGCGCGCGGGAGGTGATAATCGTCGCATTCCTCCCATACGCTCACCATCTCGCACACCGCTATAGGGGACGAGGCGAGCCGATCGAGGATCTCCATCAGGCCGCTAGCGTCGGGCTCATCAAGGCAGTTGACAGATACGAGCCTGACCGAGGCTGCTCGTTCGTCGCCTTCGCCAAGCCGACCATCCTGGGCGAGGTCCGACGTCACTTCCGTGACAGAACTTGGCCTATGCATGTACCGCGTTCGGTCCAAGACCGCGCCCGCCTCGTCGCCCGCGCCCAGGAGGACCTCCGGGCAAGATCTCGGTCTGATCCGACCATCGAGGTGATGGCAGGGCATCTGGGTCTTGAGCCTGGAGAGGTCGCCGAAGCACGATGCGCACTGAACTCCTATCGGCCTCGATCGCTGGATGCGACGTACGCAGCGGAGGACGGCCAACAGCTTGCGCTCACCGAGACCGTCGGTGAATTGGACCCGGAATACGAGCGGATCGAGACCGTCGCTGGGTGCGTGCAGGCGCTTCTGAGGACTGGAGCCGCGTGACTGCAAGGTGCTGCTGTTGCGCTTCGGCGGCGAGCTCCCCCAGCACGAGATCGCGAGACGGATCGGGGTGTCCCAGATGCATGTCTCACGGATCCTCCGCAAGGCCACCGCGGGCATGGCGGCCGCGGCGCCCCAGCTGCAGTAAATGTCCAAAGGCTGACGCAGCAGACTCGCGCACACGTCCCTTGCACGGTTGCTTGATCGACCATCTGTCCAGATGCGGCACCGTTGACTAATGGTTAAGCAACAACTGGAGTCAGCTCGAGTCCGCGCACCTCTGTTTAGATGATCGGCGCGGATCAACGCGGACGGGGGCGACGCTTCTGCTGCCTGCTGGCGAACATCGCCTACGCCCTCGGCGACCGGTGCAGGCGCCGCTTCTAAGTAGTAAGAACCGCCGCGACGCCCGTCGCAAACGCGCTCCACGGCCGCGGCCCTGGGCGTTCAACGCTTCCTTTCATCGCGTGAGCCACGCGTAGGCGCACGCTCGGTTTCGCGACGCATGCACCCGCCCACAACGATCTGCAACCGTAGCGCTCGCCAGTCCGCGTGAAGGCAAGCGTCACCTGCGGACGCGCCGGACTTCTGCGCTCAATCTCGAGCGTCGGGCTGCGCGGTCCACACCGGGGTCGCTTATCCTCCCGCCGCTTCGCGTTGCGCGATCGCGTTGGCGACCAGGCGGTCGCGCCAGTATGGGCTCTGCGCGGAGGAGCGCACGATCGCCTTCTCCTAACAACACGCAGCGGCGGCGGCGGGCTCGCGGTGCAGTCGCGCGTCCCGAGCGCCCGGACATGCAACTCAGGGCTAGCGTAACCGTACAGCCGGCCTCCGACACCGTTGATACCTGAGTAAGACCCGGACTTCGCGCTTATCCTACGTGCGCTGGACTCAAGCCCGTAGGAGTCGAGTCACCGCATTTTGGATCAGGGTGTCCTCGATGGGCTGAGGCGCGGCTCTACACCGCAACCGTCCGTCGTGTGGCGGTCGGCTCGCCGGTGATCACCCGCAGGCGGTGTGAGGTGTTCGGGGATCGGCCTTCGAGCTGATCGCGGATCCTGCTCCTTTACGGATCGAACTTCGATCCCAGCCGGCGTGACGTACCTCGGTGGCGGCTCCCACAGCAGCCCTGACCGGCGCGACCGCGCGCGGCGGACCGCAGCAACTGACTCACGAGCACCTCGCCTCGAACGCAAAAACGCTCAGGAATCTTGACCTTAAGCGCAAACGCTCAGGAAGCTTCGCCTCAAGCGCAAACGCCGCGCAAACTGCTTGGTCACAACTCCAAAAGCTGATCAAGCAGATGAGGTGACCTACTAGAAGATGCGGCCAGAGCGGGTCGATTGTCAGATCGATCATTCGTCCAAAGCCTTGGGCAGCACGGCGGACGGGAGGTAACTTCTCCGATTCGGCGTAGGGCAGGTGCAGTTACCCACTGCACTCAGGAACTAGACAGTCACAACTCGATGGGCCCCGTCAAGGGAGTTGGTGCTTCTCCCCGAGCGGGACGTCGGTTCACCGTCCCAACCAATACAGAAGGAGCGGCCGGGCCTCGCTCGCCCTGCCGGCTGCCAGATAGGACTGCCACCACATGTCTGCCACCGCTGACCCAGACCACCTGACCGTTCCCGCCGGCGTGGCCGCGGACGTGCTTGCCGAGGCCGCCGCGTGGCGTCCTGGTGCTCGCTCCACTCATGCCGCCGTCGCCATCGTCGGTCTTGGATACGTCGGGCTGCCGACCGGCCTGGCGCTGCAGGCGGCCGGGTTGCCGGTCATCGGCCTTGACATCTCCGAGCGCCGGCTGGCGTCCATCGCCGACGCGAGCGCGGACCTGCTGGCTCGCGACCGCGTGCTGCTCATCGACGCGCTCGACAGCGGGCGCCTGCAGCTGAGCTCCGAGATGGCTCGCATCGGCGAGGCGGACGCGGTCATCATCGCAGTGCCGACGCCGGTGGACGAGCAGCTCAACCCGGATCCACGCGCGGTTCACGCCGCCTGCGCCACCGTGGTCACGCACGCTCGTGCCGGCCAGACGATCATTCTGACCTCGACGACCTATGTCGGCACGACGCGGACCCGGCTCGTGCGGCCACTGGCCGAACGTGGCCTGGTCGCCGGCAAGGACATTTACGTCGCGTTCGCCCCCGAGCGCATCCTTCCTGGCGACGAGTCTGTGTCCCAAACGGAGACGCCACGGGTGCTCGGAGGCGTCACTGAGGCGTGTGCGCGGGCCGCCAAGGCCGTCCTCGACCCCATCGTCAAGCGGGTGCACACCGTTTCCTCGGCGGAGGCAGCCGAGGCCACCAAGTTGTTTGAGAACACCTTCCGGGCGGTGAACCTGGCATTCGCTAACGAACTGGCGGGCGCCGCCAGGCACTACGGGCTGGACATCGTAGAGCTCGTCGAGGCAGCCTCGACCAAACCCTACGGCTTTCTCGCGCACTACCCAGGCGCCGGCATCGGCGGCCACTGCATCCCGGTGGACCCGTACTACTTGCTCGCGGCGCTGGCGCGGGCCGGCGTGCCAACCCCCATCGCCACCACCGCGATGCAGCGGGTCGCGGCCCGGCCCTCCGAAGTCGCCGGACGCGCCCTTGAGGCGCTGGCCGAGCGCGGCGTCGCCGCAGACGGCGCCCGGGTGCTGGTCGTCGGAATGGCCTACAAGGCGGGAGTCGAGGACTACCGCGAGTCTCCTGCCTCGGCTATCACCCGTCACCTCGTTGGCGTAGGCGTCCAGGTCGACTACTACGACCCACTCGTCGAGACGGCTGACATCCGCGGCGTCGGCAAGCTGGTGTCTGTCGCCGGTCCGGTACCCGCCGACTATGACCTGGCGCTCGTCGCCACCGTCCACCCCGGCTTTGACTACGGCTTCCTCGCCGACTGCGAGGACGTGCTTGACGCCACCTACCGCACTCCCGGCGGCAAGCGCCGGCACACGGTCTGATGCCGACTCGCAAGCCTATCCGCCAGGGCGCGCCGCGCGGGTATCAGGATCGCTACGGCCCCCGCCAGAGCTACTCGATCCAGCGCGAGCAGACGCTGCCCGAGGGACCGGCAAAGCCCAAGGCGGGGACTGCCGAGATGGACCGGGCTGTACTGGTGCTCTCCGAACGGCACGGGGTCTCGGACGAGCAACTGGCGACACTGCTGGGCTGCGCACCCGAAGATGTCGCTCAGCGGCGCGCCAACGCGCAGGCGGCGGCCGAGCGTGTCGACCCGCCCGCTCACCTTCCAGGTCCGGCGGCGACCGGCGCGGGGGCAGGAATCGACACCCCGGCCGAGACGGCGCCCGCAGCGCCCCTGATCGAGCCGGGCAATAACGTCGATGCCGTGCTCCGCGGCCTAGCCGGCGGATACATGCTGGTGCTGCTGGCCGCGGTGCTCCTCTACAAGAGCGCGTTCGTCGAAATGATTTCGGTCTCCCCGCTGCTCTCGCTGTACGGCCTGGTCGTCGTCTTCTACATCAGCAGCCGCTTCCTGTTTAGCGCGTTCTACCGGCCGGGGAAGGACCACGGCCTCGAGCCGCACGTCGCCGTCGTGATGCCCGGCTTCAACGAGGAGAACGCCATCGCATTATCGCTGCGCTCGCTGTTGGAACTCGATTACCCGGCCGAGAAGCTCGAGATCGTCGCCGTCAACGACGGCTCAACCGACAACACCCTCTCAGAGATGACGAAGGTCGCCGCGACGACAAACGGCAGAGTGCGGGTCATCAACTTCCCACAGAACCGGGGCAAGCGCGCTGCGATGGCGGCCGGCATCCGCGCCACCAACGCCGACATCGTTGCCTTTGTGGACTCCGACTCGGTGCTGGATCCCCGGGCCATGCACATCCTCGTCCAGGGCTTTCACGACCCGAAGGTCGGCGGCATCTGCGGCCACGCGGACGTGCTCAACGTGCGCGAGAACTGGATGACCAAGATGCAGGCCGTCCGCTACTTCGTCGCATTCTCGGTCAACAAGGCGGCCGAGTCGGTGTTCAACACTGTCACCTGCTGCTCGGGCTGCTTTTCTGCCTACCGGCGCGAAGCGATCATGCCCAGACTTGACTGGTGGGAGAACCAGAAGTTCCTCGGGCGCGAATCCACCTTCGGCGATGACCGCTCGCTGACCAACTGCGTGTTGCGCGACTGGAAGGTCAAGTACGAGGCGCGCGCGGTCAGCCACACGATCGTGCCCAACAACTTCAGGCAGTTCCTGCGCCAGCAGTTGCGCTGGAAGCGCTCCTGGACACGCGAGTCACTCATCGTCGCCAGGTTCATCTGGAAGAAGAACCCGCTGCCGGCCTGCTCTGTCTACATCGGCATCCTGCTTCCCATCGTCGCACCGATCGTCGCGGTGCACGCCATCATCATGATGCCGGTCGCCGGCGGCGGCGCACCGATGCTCTACCTACTCGGCGTCTACGCGATGAGCGTCTGCTACGGGCTCTATTACGCCGCCCGCAAACCTCGCTACGACGACCTGTGGGTGTACGGCATCATCTTCTGCTTCTTCTATCTCGCCTTCCTGCTCTGGCAGACGTACTGGGCGATCGCCACCACCCGCTCCGCGTCGTGGGGCACACGCCCGGCTACCGCCGGACTCCCGCCGGCCGAGCCCGGAGAGGCGACGTCATGAAGGCCCGCGCGCATAAGGCGTGGGCGAAGCTACGCCGGCCCGCGTCGGTGATGCTGCTTCCGGTCTCGGTGCTGCCGCTGATCGTCGCCGTGCCGATGGTGATCAACAACCGCCTCAGTCTCCTTCGCTATTACGAGTCGCCGGCGTTCCCCGCCCCGACGCGGCCGCTGAGCGCCGCACAGCAACGGGCGTTCAAGCCTCTGCCAGCCTTCACAGGGGCCGTCCCCGTGCTCGTCTACCACGGGATCAGCAACCGCGGCAACGGCTTCTCGGTCACCCAGCGCGCATTCGCGGCCCAGATGCAGGCGCTGAAACTGGCGGGCTTTCAGACCGTGAGCATCGCTCAATACGACCGCTTCCAGCTCGGCGACACGCGCGGTCTGCCGGCCCGGCCCGTTCTCATCACCTTCGACGGGGGACTCCTGGACTCGTTCCGCGGCGCCGACAAGGTCCTGGCGCAAGAGGGCTTCAGGGCGACGATGTTCGTCATCACCGGGGCCATCGTCGACAAGAACCCGCTCCATCTCAGCTGGACCGAGCTGCGCAGAATGAAGAACTCGGGACGCTGGGACATCCAGCCGGAGACCTATCAGGGGCACGTGAAGATCACGGTCGACGCCCACGGGGACCAAGCGCCCTTCTACGCGATGCGGCGCTGGCTGCGCTCTACGGGCGAGGAGACCTTCGCCCAGTATCAGCGACGCGTGGCCGGCGACCTGTTCACGCTTGCCGGCCAGTTCACGAGTCAAGGCATTCCTGTCCACGCGATAGCGGTGCCCTTCGGGGATTACGGCCAGCAGGACGCCGGTAACGACCCGCGCATTGTGCCGTTCACCCTCGGCCTGATGAAGACCCAGTTCGGAACCGTGTTCGTGCAGAACCCGGACAACAACCCGCCCTTCACCACCCCCACCGGCGGCGGTCTGCAGCAGCGCTGGGAGGCGAACCGGTCAACCACCGCGTGGGACCTGTACACGTGGCTGCGGGCCCACGACCCCGCTGAACGCACGGCTCCCGCGCGGACGTCCACTGCCAAGCCTGCGACCCCCACCAAGCCCGCGATCCGCCGCGCTGCGCCTGCCGCCGCGACCCCGATCCCCAAGGAAACCAAACCGGAGAAAGACCATGTGCGGCATCACTAGCTACGTGGGGCAGCGCCCCGCCGATGAGTTGCTGTTAGCGGGACTGGAGCAGCTCGAGTACCGCGGCTATGACTCCGCCGGCATCGCCCTGATGAGCGATTCCGGCCACACTCAGACCGTACGGGCGGTCGGCAACCTCGCCGCGCTCCGCGCCGCGGTCGCCGAGCGCGCGCTCGTGCTCGCGGTCGTCGGCACCGGCGGACACCATCCGACTACCGGCATCGGACACACACGCTGGGCGACGCATGGCGGGGTGACCGAGGCCAACGCGCACCCGCACGCCGACAGCGACGAGCAGATCCACATCGTGCTCAACGGCATCATCGAGAACCATGTCGAGTTGCGCCGCCGGATGGCCGCTGAGGGCGCCACCATCCGCTCCGAGACCGACGCGGAGGTCGTCGCACATCTCATCGCCCATTACGATGATGGCGACCTGATCGACGCGGTCCGCCGCGCCCTCGGGGACGTGCGCGGACATTACGCGGTCGTGGCGATGTCGGCCGCGCAGCCTGGGTTGCTGGTCGCCGCGCGCCAAGAGTGCCCGCTGGTCGTGGGTGCCGCCGACGATGAGCACTTCATCGCCTCGGCGATTCCCGCCTTCCTCGCGCACACGCGTGAGGTGCACCAGGTCGTCGACGGCGAACTGGTCGTCGCCACCGCCGATGCCGTGCAGTTTCTCGACGCCGCCCACGGTCGGTGGCATCGCCGCCCCACCGCCACGATCGACTGGGAGCACGACGTAGCCGTTAAAGGCGCCTACGAAGCGTTCATGCTCAAGGAGATCGACGAGCAGCCCGCCGCGGTCTCCGCGACCCTCGCCGGACGGCTGAATGCCCACGGCTCCGTCCTCGACGACGACTCCCTTGGATTCGACGAGCGTCAGTTGGGCGACTTGCAGAGCGTGCGCATCGTCGCCTGCGGCAGCTCGTATCACGCCGGCTTGCTCGGGCGCTACCTGATCGAGGAGTGGGCGCGCCTGCCAGTCGAGCTCGACATCGCCTCTGAATACCGCTACCGCAACCCCGTGCGCGCCCGCGGCGAGATGCTGCTCGGAATTACTCAGTCGGGGGAGACGGCCGACACGCTCGCGGCAATGCGGCTCGCTCGCCGGCGCGGCGCGACCGTGCTGGCCATCACCAACGTGATGGGCTCACAGGCGACCCGCGACGCCGACGGCGTGCTGTTCACTCGCGCCGGCACCGAAGTCGGCGTGGCGGCCACCAAGACGTTCACTGCCCAGGTCATCGCGCTCGCGCTGCTCGCGCTCAAACTCGGCCAGTTGCGTGGCACGCTGACCGCCGCCCGCGCCGGCGAACTGGCCGGCGAACTGATGCGGCTGCCCGGGCTCTTCGCCGACGCGGTGGCCGGCGCCGCCGACTGGGCGGCCGCCGCGGCGAAGCAGTGGGCCGCCTTCGACTTCTGCATGTTCCTGGGCCGGCACGCCGGCCTGCCCATTGCCCTCGAAGGCGCGCTGAAACTCAAGGAGGTCAGCTACATCCCTTGTGAGGCCTACGCCGCCGGAGAGATGAAGCACGGCCCGATTGCGCTGCTGTCCTCCGGCACGCCCGTGGTGTGCGTCGCGACCGACTCCCCCGTGCTCGAGAAGTTGCTGTCAAATATCGCCGAGGTACGCGCCCGTGGCGCCCACGTGCTCGCCATCGCCGGCGCGCGGCGGGCCGAGGTGGCGGAGTACGCCGACGAGGTGTTCGGCGTGCCGGTGACCGATGCGCTGCTCCAGCCACTGCTGGCGGTCGTCCCATTGCAACTGCTCGCATACCATGTCGCCCGCGTTCGGGGCCTCAACGTCGACCAGCCCCGCAACCTCGCGAAGACGGTGACGGTGGAATGATGCGGCGTCTCGCTCTGCCCCTCACCGTGCTGCTCGCACTCGCGATGGGCGGCCTGGCCTCAGCGGCACCTCACCACCCGGCGAAGCCGGCGACGTACCACGCTAACGCAACGCACCACCACGCCTCGGCCTGCGCCCGCGAGAAGCCCACCGCGCTGAAGTTCACGCGCGGCGACGGCAAGACCTTCGGCACGCTGAGCTGGAAGCCCGCCCGCGGCACGCCGCACGGCACGCGCTACCGAGTGGACCGCGACGGCAAGGTCGTCGGCCAGACCCGCAGGCGTTCCATGCGCGTCAACGTCAAAATCGGCCAGCGGTACGTCCTCTGGGTGCGCATGTTCTCCAGCAACGGACGTCCGTCGGGTTGCGCCACGGAGTTGAAGATCAGGACCGCCTACCGGCTCCCGAGCGCCCCCGCACTGCCGTCCGCGTCTGACGCCTCCGGCCCGACGGTGACCATCTCGTGGCAACGGTCGACGCGGGGTGACGGCAGGGTGGTCGGTTACCGCGTGCTGCGCAACGGCATCGTATATGCGCAGACCCAGGGAACATCCATGGTCATCCGGATCTCCTCCAACAGCAACTACAGCTTCACGGTGGCCGCGGTTGACAGCAATGGAAGGGTGTCCGCCCCCAGCGCGCGGGTGCTGGTGCGGACCGGCCACACCCCGCCGCCAGCGCCCGCGGGGCTGGAGGGCGGCGCGCTGAGCGACACCAGCGTGGCGCTGTCCTGGCAGCCCAGCCAGCCCGCGCGGGGAAGCATCGCCGGCTACCGGGTGCTGCGCGACGGCACGCCAGTCGGCCAGTACGACGCCACCTCGGTGCAGCTCACCAACCTCGCTCCGTCCACCACCTACACGTTCACGGTGGTGGCCGTCGACAGCCTCGGCTACCTCAGCGGTCCCAGCGCCTCGGTCAGCGTGCTCACCGCTGACCCCACGCCCACCAGCGGGCACGTGTATGCGTTCCTGCTGGCCTCAACCGACCAGAGCTTCCAGGACTTCGAGGCCCATTACCAGGAGATCGGCACCGTCTCGCCGACCTACTACGACTGCGACGCGAATGCCAACATGACAGGCGGCAACGACGTGCTCATAACCGAGTGGGCGCAGGCGCGCAAAGTGCAGGTCCTGCCGCGGTTTGACTGTCAGCGCAGCGCCGTCATCGACAGCATTCTGAACAATGCGACGCTGCGCCAGCAGTGGTTGAACAACATCATGGCGCAGGTGAACACGAACGGTTACGACGGGGTGACGCTGGACTTCGAGGCTGGTTACGCCCAGGACCGGAACCTTTACACATCGTTCGTCACCGAATTGGCCGGCCTCCTGCATGCCGAGGGCAAGACCTTGATGCTCTGCGTCTCGGGCAAGACCGCCGACGTGCCCAACAATCCGCGCTCCACGTTCTTTGACTACAACTCCCTGTCCGCCCAGGTCGACATCATGTTCGTGTTGGGCTGGGGCATTCACTGGGCTACATCCGCGCCCGGGGCGCAGGACGACATGACCTGGGTGCGCCAGGTCGTCAGCTACATCGCCACGCTGCCCCGCGCAAACAAGTACGTGCTCGGCATGCAGCTGTATGCGATGGACTGGCCAGACGGCGGCGGCAGCGCGCACCCGGCCGCCAGCTACCAGTACGCCGACGCGGTGAACCTCGCCGCGAGCACGGGTATAACCCCGACCTACGACCCCACCTCCGACGCGCTGACCTTCAGCTACACCGACACAACCGGCGTCCAGCACACCGTGTGGTTCACCGATGCGGCGACCGAGGCTGACCGCATCAGCCTCGCCCAAGCCGACGGACTCGGCGGCGTCGGCGTGTGGCGCCTCGGTGAGGAAGACCAGCGGCTGTGGGACGACCCGCTGATCACCGGCGCGTGGTAGTCAGCAGACGCGGCCTCGCTTGCCTGCTCGGCGTGGCCGCGCTCGGGCTGGCATCGAGGGCGGGCGGGCAATTCCCGGCGGCCAAACCCGGTCCGCCGCCACGTGTGTTTGCCTTTCTCTCCGGGGCCGGCGGCGCGGAGCTCGAGCATCTGCGCCGCTACGGCTCGCGGATCAGCGTGCTTGCGCCCAACTGGTACGAGCTGAACATCAGCGACCAGACGTTGAGCGGTACGCCCAGCCAGCCGGTCGTCGCCGCCACCCGCGCCGCGGGCGCCGAGCTCTGGCCGGTCGTCAACGCCCGCCTCGGCCCCGACGCGGTCATCGGCAACTACCAGGCGCGCGACCGCATCGCTCGTGCGATCGCCGTCGAGGCCGCCGCGCGCGGGTACGCGGGCATCACGCTTGACATCGAACCGTTGGCGGTCAGCCAGAGCGGCGCGTACAGCGGACTGGTCGAGGCGGTGGCCGCGCGGCTGCACGCGCAGCACGAGCAGCTCGCGGTGTATGTACCCCGCCGCACCGTCCAAGGAGGCGACCGCGCCTACGACTGGCTGACGCTGGCGCGATATGCGGACCTGCTCATCGCATCCGGCTACGACGAGCGCACCGCGAGCGACCCCCCGGGCCCGATCACGACCGCCGCCGGGTTCGCCCAGATGCTCGACTACGCGGCTGGAGTGTCCCGCTGGCGCGTCGCGCCCGCTCTCGGCGCGTTCGGTTACATCTGGCCGGCCCGCGGAGGCCCGGGCGAATTGCTGTCCACGGTCGCCGCCGACCAGTTGCGCCGGCAGGCGCGCGCGCGCCTGCGAGGTGGGGGAAGCGACACCTTCTTCACCGCGGACGGATCCATCGTCTACTACCAAACCAGCGCCGCGCTCGCCGCCCGCGCCCGCGACGCCCGCGACGCCGGGATGCGCTGGCTGGCGTTGTTCTCACTCGGCCGTGAACCAGACTCTTTTTGGAGTCATATCACGACCGCCCGGCAGGCAGCCAGCCCGGCAACCGCCGACCTAGCTCCGGGCCACCGGCAACCAAAACGCCCCACCCGGCGACGCTAGCTGAACCCATGGCGCCGCCGGCTCGTATCGCCCACGCGGACTGGGGCACGGCGCCAGCCAAGCGAGTCGTGGCGACGGCGGACCCACGCGACGGGGTGTACTTCGCACACGCGCCTAGAACGGTCAGGTTGACGGGCGGACTCCTCGACCGCATGTACGTCGGAACGCAGCCCTCGTGGCGAGCCCTGCTCCGATTCGACTTCCCGATCGGAGTGCCCCGGGCCTACGCGAAAAGGCGGGCATCTCAAGTTTCGCCGACTGGTTCGCGCGGCTGGACCCACGAGCACCCTTCTTCAAGGTCGCCGAGCACGTGAGCGACGTGACTGTCGAGCGGCCATTCTTTCCCCCGAACATCACGACCAAGAGCCACGGCATCAAGGCCGAATTTCGTGACCGCCTGGGATTGTCGGCCTAGGACTCACTTCGCCGCTGTGACCGAGCGCACGGGAGAAGGAACGCAGCCTCGGAGATGTTCTGGACCCTCGGAGCGAAGGCGGTCGGTAAAGCGACGCTGGCCGACCGGCGGGACACGCTTGCGACCACGCGATCTGGCCGTTCGAGGGCCGCTTGTTCGACCTGCTCTCGTCGTTTGCCGCCGTCATCGCCGACACGTACCCGGCGGACGTCTACAGCCAACTCGAGCTGCGCATGGGATCCCCCGGAACCGCGAAGACTGATCAGGACCACCGGCGCGCCGACGCCCGACGGCTACACGATTGGTGTGCCGAGAGCCAAGTGATCCTCGATGACGAGCTCCGTCGCCAAATCGACAACGGCTTCGGTCCAGCCAAGGACGGGGAAGACCTCTTCGACGCGGCCGCCGGACTGTTTGGAATGATCAACACCATTCTCGCCGGCCGCGAACCCCCGCTCCCCGATGATCCGGCGCTGAGGGAAGTCCTGGGGTGGATGTTCGGACAACCCGCGCGCTAGAGCTAATCAGCTTTGCGGTGTTGTCGCCGGGGTCCTGGAGTAGGAACCACGCGTTCAAGCCCTGAGTGACCCAAACTGGCGCCCTTCTCTTCAGGCTGGCAGGCGCATCTTGAAGCCGTCGGCAGGGCCGGCTCCGGGCAGAAACCCGTGCCTTGCTGGCGATTGCTTTTGCGATCCGCGCGGTCCCGAGGCGGACGATTCCTATGGCGACATCTCGATGCCACGACGTCTATGGCTTCGCGGCGGGCGATGCCCCGACAGCGATCGTCAGGCTCGATCGCCCGCACGATCGCTTCGGCCTTCTGAGTGCCCACTAGCGCCGCGATTGGTTCGCCACGATTGCACTCGCCGCGTCGACTGCGTGATCGTGGCTGCCGGTGAGCGAGAAATTGTGCGCCGGGCACAACCGCGCTGCTGAGAGATGACCGCCCGCTCGTGTCGTCCGTCCGCCCGAACAAGGACCGGGCGAGGCCGTCGGCTGGGTGGTCGATCTTTCCCGGACCTTTGTCGGCGTCGTGCCGAGCGGGCTGCGGCATCGACACGGTTCGCTTCGGTTCAGAGCGACACGTGTGGCCCGTCCGGGCGCGATCGCCTCGCGGCCGATCCTGACGCTCGGCGTCAACCGGCAATCCGGGCGAGGGACGGGATTCTCGCGCAGGGTGGCCGGGGTCCCTAGCGTCGGAAAAGCGGCGCTGAGGTAGCGGCGAACTGGTGTTCACCTGCGGGTTGGCTGAAGTCTGTTGGCGATCAGGTCGACGGCCGGGAGGTAATCGCGGGCTGAGGTGATGTTCCGCTGCAGCCGGTAGTGCAGCGCGGTGAGGTCGAGCCGGGCGAGCCCGCTGGCGTCAGCGGCCGCGTGCTGGCAGACCCTCGCGATGTCGTTCATGCAGCCAAGGACCTGCCGGTCGGCGGTCTTGGCGATGATCGCCTGCTCGCAGTCGAGTGGGCCGAGAGCGCCCGCGGGGAACCCTTCGGCGGCGAGCTGGCGGGCGATGAGTGGCACCACGAATGCGCCCAGGGGACGCAGGCTGGCGGCGCGCACCGCCGGGGCGAAGACACAGAACAGCGTCTCAGCGTGCGTCACGAGGAGGCATTTGCGGCGCCGGACCCAGAAGACGTTGGCGTACCAGTCCTCCGGGGATGCAGGCCGCTCCTCGGTGATTGGATCGCCGAGAAGCTCGAGCAGGCGCGTGGTGCAGCGCAAGAGCACCGAAACGACGCTACCCGACGCGGACACCCCGCGGTCGGAGCGCGCGTCCCAAAACAAACATGAGGAAGTTGCGTGCGCCGCAACGGCTCCTCGCGAGAGGTGGCCAAGCCGAGCAGGCCAACGAACCTCGCTTCCGCCCATAAGCGCTCCAGTTCGGCCCCGTGAGGCCCGGGCGCTGCCGGCAGACTGTCGCGGTCAGTGCGTTCCGCTCATCCCCATGCGCGCGAGTACGCTCCCGGCGTCGGAAGCTGGGCGCGTCACCGACAGGACACGGACGCGACCGTCAGCCAGTCAGCGGCGCCGCCGGCGAATGCGATCATCGTCGCCCGGCTTGCTCGGAGCCGTGGCGACACCAATGACGTGCTCCGCCGGAGCCGCCGTCTCAAAAGCGATCACGCCAGACTGGCGCCGAGCCGCCACATCTTCGCCGCTGCTTCCCGCGGAAGCAGCAGCCCGACGCGCTACGAATGCAGTAGTGCGGCCGATGCCGCCGGCCTCGAGCGGCTGGGTTTGTGCATCGCCGGGGTTAAGCAGTCGTGCGCCGGCCGCCCCAAGACGGCTGCTGGCGTGGCAAAGCGCAACCCCCGTGAATGGCGCGAAACGTGGACGTGGTTGCTCATCGCGAGCTAGCAGCGCGTCGTGCCGAGCATGCGCCTGGTCGCCCAAGCGATAGCACGTGGTCGGCCGTTGAGAGCGGAAAGGAATCGTCCGGCTGGCCGCCGCGGCGCGATCGCTTGCCGCCCATTCCGATCGTGCGGGTCGCCGCGGCGCCTGGAGGGGA
>DASPPG010000192.1:0-5078 GCA_035625625.1 Solirubrobacteraceae bacterium | reverse complement strand
AGACAGCCGAGCACAGGACCTGGTCCCGTCGCGTGAATGGTGCCGTCGCGAGCCGGGATCTGCGGGTCGCTGCACCTGGACCCCAGAACGACCCGCCAGCGGCCACCCAGCGACTGCTCGAATCTACCCGCGCTTCAGAAGGTTGACTCGCCGCATTAACGCCGTGATTAATGCCGCGAACGATTTTGGGGTTATCGGAACTTTGCTGAGCGCGATCCCGCAAACAAGAAAGATCCCGCTAGCAGGGAATTTCTGATGGGCACGGCTGGGCTTGAACCAGCGACCTCTCGCGTGTGAAGCGAGCGCTCTCCCACTGAGCTACGCGCCCGAGGCCCGACCGATTCTACGGGTTTAGACCCAGCCCATCTCCGTCGCCCGGAGGACGGCCTGAGCGCGGTCTGGGACCTCGAGCTTCGCGTAGATGTTGTGCAGGTGGGTTCGCACGGTGCTCTCGGATAGGTGGAGCTCCCGGGCGATTGTCGCGCCGCGCGAGCCCTCGGCGAGAAGCTGCAGGATGGCGGTCTCCCGGCCCGAGAGGGGCGAGCGCTCGGCGCGGCGCCGCGGGCTGCCGCCGTGATGCGGGAGATCGACGACGATCGCTCTAAGCGCGCTAATCGAGAGCTCACACCGGCTTGCCAGCCGCAGCATCACCTGCCGATCGACGGCGTTCCCATGCGCGTGGTGGACGACCATATCCGCGAGGCGGATGAGCGCCGCCTCGTCCGACGCGTATGCGCTGTGGTGTCCGGACACGGCCCGCACCAGGACCTCCGGGAGCCCCCACCGCTCCGCCAGCAGCCCGCCGAGGGTCGCGTGATCGAAGCCGAATTCACGCCGTTCCCTGCGGAGGGCTTCCTCGGGAGTGTCACGGACGCTTGTCGCGACGAGGAAATCCGGCCACACCCGCGCCAGGAGGAGCTTTCCGACGTCGTGGATGAGCGCCGCGGCCACCAGCTCGTCTCGATCCAATGGCCGGACCATCTGCGCGATCCGAGCGATCGCGCGGGCCACAGCCTGGGCGTGGGTCAGGCAACGAAGCAGCAGCGCGTCGAACTTGGTCTGCCAGGGAAACGCGACCGTGGGGAGCGCGGTGATCGCGTCACGGATCTCCTCGGGCGTCAGGAGCGCGACCGCGGCCGGGACGCCCGCAACCGGAGCGTCGCTCCGGAGCTGCGCGGCGCCGAGCACCGCGATCGTCGCGCCGATGTCACCCTCGATCGCGCCGGCCAGGTTGCTGCCGCCGAGCGGCCCGGCAAAGGCCGCGGCCGCCAGCGTTCGTTCGACCACCGGCCCAAACGCCGGGACCGCGTCGAACTCTGCAATGGCGCTACGTAGCTCGCGGGCGCCGCTCGGCCCGCGGCGCGCGGTCGGCTGAGCCTGCCCGGCCGTCCCGTGGGGACCGTTGGCGGTCGCTTGCCGCCGGGAGCGGCACTTCTCGGTAATCACAGCCACGAGGCAGTCGACGGTAAGAGGGTCAAACTTCGCCTTGCGCTCCCCGAGGATGTGCTCCATCGCGCCTTGGGCACCGATCCCGCGGCGATGGGGGCGATCGGTGGCGATCGCTACGAATGCGTCGCACACGGACACGATCCGGCTGGGCAGTGGGATCAGTTCGCCCTGGAGTCCATCCGGATAGCCTCCGCCGTCCCACTGCTCGTGGTGGGCCCGCACGAGCTCGGCCGCCCGGGCCATCGTCGGGAACGACCCAAGCAATTCCGCCCCGAGCTCGGGGTGGCGGTTGAGCAACGTCCAGTCGTCGGGCGATAGCGGGCCCGTTTTCAGGATTACCGCATCCGGCAGCGAGATCATCCCAGCGTCGCGCACCTGCGCGCAGATGTCCACGGCCAGCCGCTCGGTCGCGTCGAGCCCGAGCCGGCGGCTCACCTGCGCGGCGAGCTTGCGGACAAGCGGAGTCCCGGCGTGCTGTGCCGGCGCCCTGGCGCGGAGCGCCCTCTCGAGCCCATCGGCGATGGCCGGGATAGACGCCGAGGGACGCTCGCCGCCTGAGGCTATGGCGGCGAGTGGGGAGCTATCGACTGTCGCTGATGTGGCGCCCACGAGGTCCGGCGGCCCTCTCGTTCCGGTGTGGCGACCGGTCGGCGCCACTACTGGTTTGCCGTGCGCCCCAAACGACCGGCGGGGCTATTCGGGCGAGGGCACGCTATAGCAATGCGCTTGCGACATCAGGAAAGATGGCGCCGTGCAAGCAGGTTTGCACACGGTTGCGACCGGAAGCTGCAGCGAGCGGCCGTTCTGGCACTGCAGTTGCACAATCGAGCGCAATTAGCTCCGGCACTTCCGGTCGACGACACGCCGCCAGAGCGCTAACCGCCGCCGCTGACGGTCCCGCTTCCTCCGCCACCTGACGTGGCGCCTCCGTTACCGCCCGATCCACCGCCGGTCCCCCTGTTTCCGCCGGCGCCTGACCCTCCGCCGTGGGGGGTGCTGGGGCTGGATTCACCCTGGTTCCCCGATCCGCCGGCGGAGCTGCCGCTGGTTGATCCGCTGCCGGCGGATCCACTGCTGCCGGTCGACTGCTCGGCGTCCGATCCCGTGCCCGTAGATCCGATCGGTTCACTTGTGCTCGAGACCGATGGGCTGGCGTCAGAGGGAGCTTGCGTTCCCCCGCCTGGCGCAGTGAAGCTTTGCCTCTCGGTGGTCATGCTGAGCTGGGAACCCGTCGGCCCCGAGCCACCAGGCGAGTTCGAGACCGTCGATGTCTTCGAAGGGGCAGCGTTAGTCGCAATGCGCGGCGGCGCCTTGGCGGGAGCCGGCTTCCGAACGACGACTCGCTTTTGATGGGGCTTCGCCGACGGCGGTGGCGCGCTCTCCGCGGCGTGGGCGGCCGCCATCGTAGCTACCTCCGCGCTGGTCACTGGTGGCGGAAGATCAGCCTTCGTGCTCGTGGTCGTGAGCGCGGTTGCCACCGCGATGGCGATCCCGACCGCGAGGAGCGCAAGACCGATTCCGAACCATCGCCCACGACGCCGGGCGGCGGGGACCGTAACGGGAGCATCTTTGTCTGGCGCGCGGGATTGCGCTGCGTCTGCGCCGTGGTCGCCGGCCCTTACCCGGGCGATCTGTGCGAGCTCGCGACGTCCGCTATCGCCTCCATCAGCATCGACCGCGTCCGCGCCGCCCGTAGGTGCGCCAGCGCGATGATTCTCCGCTTCGGCGCTAGTGAGCACCGGGCCCTCCGCCACCGCCACTCGTCGGCTCGGCCGCCGCCGCAGGCGCGACACTCCGGCCCAGAACCCGCGGGAAGCCGAGCCCCACGCCACGCGTTCCTCACGCGTCAGTTCATCGATCATCGGTGCAACGTCAGGGACCGGTTCGGCCACATCCATGACCGGCTGACCGCCCTCGACGCTCCTGCGATATTCGCGAAGCGCGGCGAGGTTCTCAGCCGCGGCGGGGTGGCCGCGCTCGTGCGCACGCGCGAACGCGGCCTCGGCCTCGGCCAACTGGTCGTGCTGGGCCAGTAGCATGGCGAGCTCAAATGCCCCGTCGGGATCGCCGCGCTCATCGGCGCGGAAGTACGCGCTCGCGGCGCCGGCGATGTCACCGCGCTCCTCGAGCAACACGCCGAGCTTGACGGCGGCGAAGACGTAACCGCCCTGGTCGGCGCGCGCGAGGGCGTCTTCCGCCTCGGCCAGTCTGTCCTGTCCAAGGAGCAGCATCGCGAGCTCAAATGTGGCCTCGGTTACGCCGCGCTCGTCAGCCCGCCGGTATGCCGCCTCGGCCTCAGGTACCGCACCGCGGTGCTCGAGCAGCGCCCCCAGCATCGCGGCCGCGCTGCCGTCGCCCCGTTCGTCGGCCCGCCGAAGCGCCGCCTCGCTCTCGGCGTGCTTGCCCTGCTCGCCGAGCAGGACGGCGAGGTTGAACGCGCCGGTAGCGCGGCCCCGCGAGTCGGCGCGGCGATACGCCGACTCGGCGGCCCCCGTATCGCCTCGCTCCTCGAGCAGCACGCCAAGATTCGAGGCGGCGTCACCGTGGCCGAGCTCGTCGGCTTGGCGGAACGCGTCCTCCGCCTCCGCCAGTCTTCCCTGCTCGGTCAGCGTCACCGCAAGATCGAAAATGCCCTCGGCATCGAGCGGAAGAAGCGACGCCATCTCCAGATCTAACGGCCGCATCGTGCCGCATCTTTCGCTGAGTGCCGCATGGCCGACGCGGCCTTCCCCCACCAGGCCGCTAACGAAGCGCTCCGAATCGACTAAGACGGTCGAACGCGCCAGCCCCGGCGCGGCCACGAATGCGCCGGTGGCACCGATCGCAAGCCCACGGCGACCGTACGAGTCGTTTCGCAGCCCACTCCCAACAGGGCGTGTTGCACCCGCTGTTGAGTCAGGTCACAGACGGACGAGGTTCTCGACGTGCATGCCGCGAGTCACGCCGCGCAGATCAATGAAGAGCGAGCTGCGCTCCGTAAGCGCGGTGTGATCGACCCCGGGATGCGCGGTCACTAGCACGACGGCGTCGGCCTCGGCCACGGCATCATCCAACGGCACGCTCTCGAGCCCTAAGGACGGCAGTGACGGGACGTAGTCGTCGTGGTAGCTGACGATCCCGCCACGGCTGGCCAGCACCTCGATGATTCGGAGCGCCGGCGACTCGCGGATGTCGCCAACGCCGCCCTTGTAGCTGGCACCGAGGATCAGGATCCGCGAACCCTTGACGGGCTTGGACACATCGTTAAGGGCCTGCTCCACCCGCTCGGCGCAGTGGTAGGGCATGTACTGGTTGATCTTGCCGGCGAGCTCGATGAACTCAGTCGACATGTGAAACTCGCGCGCGCGCCAGGTGAGGTAGAAGGGATCCACCGGAAGGCAGTGGCCGCCCATGCCCGGCCCGGGCTCGAAGCGCATGAACCCGTAGGGCTTGGTCGAGGCAGCGTCGATGACCTCCCAGATGTCGATGCCCATGCGCTCAGTGAGCATTGCCAGCTCGTTGACGAGCGCGATGTTGACCGAGCGGAAGATGTTCTCGAGCAGCTTGGTGAGCTCGGCCGCCTCCGGAGTAGAGACCCGCACGATGTCGTCACAAACGCGGCTGTACAGCTCGTCGGCTCGGTCCAGACA
>DASPPG010000191.1:0-2529 GCA_035625625.1 Solirubrobacteraceae bacterium | reverse complement strand
GCGCGTGGCCGGTTTGGCCGAGGGCGGTCCGCGTGGGCTTGAGCTGCTACGCGAGTCGGTGGCCGTGTTGGCGGGCTCGCCGGCGCTGCTTGAGCGAGCGCGCTCGTTGGGGGAGCTGGGGGCTGCGTTGCGCCGGTCCGGTCGGCGCGCCGATGCGCGCGAGCCGCTCGCGGCGGCGCTCGAGCTCGCTGGGCGGTGCGGCGCTCGTCCGCTCGCCGCCCGCGTGCGCGAGGAGCTGGGCGCGCTCGGCGTGCGGCCGCGTCGCGAGTGGCGCACCGGGGTGGAGGCGCTCACGCCTGGCGAGCTGCGGGTCGCGCGGCTGGCTGCCGAGGGGCAGACCAACCGGGAGATCGCCCAGGCGCTGTACGTCACGCTGAAGACGGTCGAGGGGCACCTCGCGCGCGGCTACGCGAAGCTCGGGATCGCCGGACGGGCAGGGCTCGCGGACGCGCTCGGCGAGGAAAAGACCAGGGTCGCTACCCCCTAGCGAACCCCCGGGCGATCAGCGACCCTGGGCCAAACTCGCGACGAGACCGACCATGGCAGAACCGAACGCAGAGCTTTTGCGACGCGGGTATGACGCGCTCGCCGACCATGACGCTGTCGCGATACGCGCGCTGCTCGCCGAGGACGTCACCTGGCGCGTCCCGGGCCGCGGCCCGCTATCGGGCGACTATCACGGCGTGGAGCGTGTGCTCGCGCTTCTGGCAAAGCGCAGGCAGCTCTCCGGCGACACCTTCCGTATCAACGTTCAGGAGATGCTCGCCGACCGCGACCGCGTCGCCGTCATCTGCATAGTGAGCGCTGAACGCTTCGGTCAGTACTGGTCCGCGCCCGCGCTTCACCTTTGGCGCATGCATAGCGAGAAAGCGACCGACGTGTGCGAATTTCAGCTCGATCAGCACGGCGAGGAGGAGTTCTGGGCCGCGTAGCCCGCTCCGCACCCCGCCGCGACGACCCTCCCCACCGGCGTCCTACGCTCGCCGCCTGAACGTCCGAGCGGCCAAGCCGGGTAGCGGTCAACTCTTCTGGGGCGAGCAGGCGGCCGTATCGACCGGCTCGCCGGCGCCGCGCTAGGCGCCAGCGAGCCGCCGGCGACGCTGCCCTCGGACTGCGCGCAGCGAAGCTACCTGCCGTGGGCGTCCGACGGCGGGTGGCGGGCCGAGGTGCAGGCGGCTGGCCGCCGAGACGAACACCAGCCCGCAGGCCAGCCGCGCACTCAACCTCAGGACCAAAACACCCCCTGAGCGACGACCTCGCCGCGGGGCACCCAATGAGCTCGCGATCGCCGCCCGCGCAGAACCCTGGTGCTCCCACGGAAGGAAAAACCAGGGTCGCTACCCCCTGGCGAACGTCCCGCAAGCGGGCGATCGTTCGGCCATGCACATCGATGACCAACGCGATCACGGCTACGGACCCGCTCGCGGGTTCGGGCCGCTGGCTATGACGAACCCGCCGCTGGCGGGGGATGACGGGCGATGAGGCCGGGTCTGCGGCTCGGAGCGGTGCACGTCCTCCGGTACGTGGTGCCGGTCAACCAGACGGTGCCGGACCTGTTTCCGGCCCTGGCCGAATTCCGTCGCGGCCAGCCGGTGTTCGCGACCGGCTTCATGGTTGGCCTTATGGAAGCGCCGTGCATGGCGGCGGTCTACCCCTACCTGGAACCGGGCGAGGCGACCGTCGGAACCATGATCAATATGCACCACGTGTCGGCCACCGTTCCGGGTACAGCGTTGCTCGCAGAAGCCCGCGCCACTGTCATCAATGGCCGGTCGGTGCATTTCAGCGTCGTTGTCACTCGGGAAGACGGCGAGATCGCTGCCGCCGGCGAGCACGCCCTCCGGATCATCGACCTCGCCCGCTTCCATGATCGCCTCGCGGGCGCCGGCGGCGCCAAAGCTGCGCGGTTTCCAGAGCCGGCAGGGCTCGCGCATGCCCGCATGCCCGAGGCGATCGCCGCCTGATGACCCGCGCCGACTTGCCATTCGACCGGATCACCGGAGCGGTCTCGACCCAGACCGACCCGTTTCTCGGAGGGATACACAGATGACGCACGCGCATGACGAGGGGCAACTCACTACACGCCTCGACGAGCCCGGAACAACCACCGATAGCACCCTTGAGAGTGGCAGCGGCTCTGTCATGGGCCGAGACTTGGTGTTGCGAGACGGCAGCACGCTGCGGCTTCACACGCCGACGCCCGATGACTACGAGGACCTCAAGTCCTTCTACGACGAGCTCTCGCGGGAGAGCTTGTACAACCGTTTCCACGGCTTCGTGCGAACCGACTTCCCGGCCGGGTTGGATGCGCAGGCCGACGGCGAGGAGCGATTTGCGCTGGCGGCGTGGCAAGCAGATCGTGTCGTCGCGTGCGGAAGCTATGACAGGTTGCCCGAGCCGGGAGTCGCAGAGATAGCGTTTACGGTCGCGGACGAACTCCAAGGCCGTGGGATCGCGACGCAGCTCCTAGAGCAACTGACTGAGATCGCCGCGGAGCGCGGAATTGATCGCTTCGTCGCCGAGGTCGAG
>DASPPG010000190.1:0-5994 GCA_035625625.1 Solirubrobacteraceae bacterium | reverse complement strand
TCGCCCGCTACTGGGCGACGGACTACGACTGGAATCAGTGCGAGGCGAGGCTGAACGCCCTGCCGAATTTCATCACCGAGATCGACGGGCTCGACATCCACTTCATCCACGTCCGGTCAGAGCATCAGGACGCCCTCCCGCTGATCGTCACGCACGGATGGCCCGGTTCGATCATCGAACAGCTGAAGATCATCGAGCTGCTCACCAACCCAACCGCGCACGGGGCGAGCGCATCGGACGCCTTCCACCTGGTGATCCCCTCGCTGCCGGGGCACGGGTTCTCCGCAAAGCCGACCACCACGGGCTGGGACCCCGTCCGGATCGCGCGGGCCTGGGTGGAGCTGATGAAGCGACTCGGCTACAGCGAGTTCGTCGCCCAGGGCGGCGACTGGGGCGCGGCGGTCACCCAGCAGATGGGCATACTCGCGCCTCCCGAGCTGCTCGGCATTCATTCCAATATGCCCGGTACCGCCCCCGCCGATCTCGTGCCGGGGTTCGAGCGCGGCGACCCGCCGCCAGCCGATCTGTCGGGTGATGAGCTGACCGCCTACCAGCAGCTGAGCGGCTTCTACGCCAAGCACGTGGCCTACGCGCTGATTATGGCCACGCGCCCGCAAACGCTCTACGGGTTGGCCGACTCGCCGATCGATCTAGCAGCGTTTGCGCTCGACCACGGCGACGGGACCGGCCAGCCCGGCCTAGTCGAGCGTGTGCTCGACGGGAGCTACGAGAGCGACCTAACGCGGGACGATCTCCTCGACAACATCACGCTGTACTGGCTGACCAACACCGGGGTTTCCGCGGCTCGCCTGTATTGGGAGAACAAGGCGGACTTCTTTGACGCTAAGCCGATCACGATCCCGTTCGCCATCAGCGTGTTTCCCGATGAGCTCTACCAGGCTCCGCGGAGCTGGGCCGAGCGGGCGTACCCACACAACCTCATCCACTACAACCGGCTCGACCGGGGCGGGCACTTTGCGGCCTGGGAGCAGCCGCAGCTCTTCTCCGAAGAGATGCGAGCGAGCTTCAGATCGCTACGCAAATAGCCGCGCAGGGCCAGTGGCGCGAACGTAATGTCGCTCGGGAGGCGGCGCGAGTGCGGCGCGCCGCCTCCGGGGCGGCCCACATGGTGCCCGGTCAAGGACTGACATGACAACTAGCATTCAACTGCCAGTCGAGGCTGAGCTTCCTTCACTTGGAGGGGCGACAGGGTGGCTCAACTCGGAGCCCCTCTCCCCGGAGTCGCTTCACGGCAGGCCGGTGCTCATCGAGTTCTGGACCTTCACCTGCATCAACTGGATCCGGACGCTCCCGTATGTGCGCAGCTGGTATGAGAAGTACCTGCACGACGGGCTCGTGGTGCTTGGAGTGCACACCCCGGAGTTCGAGGTCGAGCGCGACATCGGGCACGTTCGTCGAGCGGCGGAGAGGATGAGGATCGAGTATCCGATCGCCGTTGACAGCGACTATCGGATCTGGCGCGCGCTGGGCAATCAATACTGGCCAGCGCTCTACTTCGCCGACGCGGACGGGCAGATCCGCCACCACCGATTCGGCGAGGGCGAGTACGAGTACTCCGAGCTCGTGATCCAGCTTCTGCTCAGAGCCGCTGGGGCCCCGAACGTGAGCCGGAAGCTGGCCCCGGTCGATGCTCGGGGAGTGGAGGCTGCCGCAGACTGGGACAACTTACGCTCCCCGGAGACCTACATTGGCTACGCCCGCGCCGAGAACTTCGCCTCCCCAGGCCTCCCCGCCCGGGACCAGCCTCAGGAGTACGCGCTACCCGACGCTCTCCCACCCAACCATTGGGCACTCGCCGGCGAGTGGACCGTCGGGCCTCAGGCCGCTGTGCTGAACGCGTCGAGCGGTCGAATCGCCCACCGCTTCCACGCCCGCGATCTTCACCTAGTCATGGCGCCCAGACCGGGCAACCAGCCGGTGCGCTTTCGCGTGCTGCTTGACGGTGACCTACCCGGAGCGGCCCGCGGCATCGATACCGACGAGCGAGGGGAAGGCACCGTGACCGAACCTCGCCTGTATCAGCTGATTCGCCAATCCGGAGACATCACCGACCGCACATTCGAAATCACGTTCCTCGACCGCGGAGTTCAGGCGTACGTGTTCACCTTCGGTTAACCCAAGCGTCAGCGCAACGAGGGAACCCGTGTCAGCACGCCACAAACAAGATCTGTCACCGCCGCACCAGAGGAGGCCCATGCGTGAGATCGAGGTTCGAGTCATAAGCCTCGAAGAGGCCGACCATGAGACAGCCGAGTTTTGGCTCGGCGGGCAGTTGTTTGGCTTTACCCAGCTTGACGAGGGCGAGCTGGTCTTGACTATCAAGCCGCGCGACGACGGCCACGCGGTCTCGGTTAATGCCCACAGCCTGTACGGCGCGCTGGCCGAGGCGAAACGGCTCCTCGAGTCATATTGAGGAGAGACGAAACGTCGCTGCATGCAAGAGCGGCTTCGCCCGTGTCGTCGGTCGCACGGAGGAAGGGCGCTTGAGCGCCGCCACCCGTTCGGGATCTTCACCATCAGATCAGAGAGGAGAATTCTATGCAAGCGATCACCGTTCGTGACCGGGAGGCTGGTCTGGCTGGGCTGTCTCTGACGGGCCTGCCGGACCCGCACGCCGCCCAGAACGACGTGATCGTGCGCGTGCATGCCCTGGGTTCACCCCGGGGGAGCTGGGCTGGGAGGGGACGTGGACTGATCGGGCCGGCCGGGACCGGACGCCGAGTGTGCCCGGGCATGAGGTGTCGGGTGTCGTCACTGAACTGGGCTGGGGCACCACGGGTCTGACCGTCGGACAGCGGGTGTTTGGGCTGGCCGACTGGAACCGCAACGGCACGTTGGCGGAGTACGTGGCGATCGAGGCGCGCAACCTGGCGCCGCTCCCGGCGGGGGTCGATCATGCCGTTGCCGCCGGTCCCGTGATCTCGGGGCTGACGGCCTGGCAGGCCCTGTTTGACCATGCCCACCTGCGCGCCGGGCAGACCGCGCTGATTCACGGCGCCCCGGGCGGTGTTGGCTCGATCGCTGTGCAGCTCGCCCGTGAGGTCGGCTCGCGGGTGATCGGAACGGGCCGGGCCGCCGACAAAGACCGTGCGCTCGGTCTTGGGGTCGAGGAATTCGTGGACTTGGAGAGCGACCGCCTGGAGGACGCCGGCGAGGCCGACGTCGTGCTCGACGTGATCGGCGGTGACATTTTCAAGCGTTCGATGGCGCTCGTACGCGCCGGCGGAACGCTCGTCACCACGATCGAACCGCCCACGCGGCAACCCGAGAACGGGCGGGCGATCTTCTTCGTCGTCGGGGCCGACCGCTCCCAGCTCACCGAGCTCGCCCAGCGGCTCCACGACGGACGACTGACCCCGAACGTCCGGGCCGTGCGACCGTTGGCGCAAGCGCCCACGGCGTTCGGCCCCAACGCTCCGCAAGCGTCCGGGAAGACGATCATCCAGGTCACCGACGGCTGGTAAACGAACCGCGAGCGACGAGGTCGCTGGCACCGTCCGGGGGGAGTTGCGGGCGTGTCCGGGGGCCTCCCGGGGGTCGGGACACGAAGCAGTCGTCCGCAGAGGACACTCGCCCCCGGTTCAGCCATCCTGACATGGCGTCTCGCGTCCTTCGCTTCCACGCCGACCTCGGCGAACACGTCGATAGCGAGACGTTGGAGCATGCCTGCTGGGCAACGTCATCGTTCTCCCCGGGTGGGAACGCCGGCGACGCCGTCCTTCTTGCGGCCAGTGCGCGCGCAGTGGGCCGGTGCCCCTGCTCTCCGTATTGCCGGTCGTTCTGCTGTGAGTGATGCGACGACGTTCGCGATCCCAAAAGCGGGCTGGCTCATCTTGGCCGGCGGTGGCCGAGAAAGCCGTCTCGGCACTTTACGGTCAGCTCGAGCGGACGTAGAACAGGTGGGCCGCGCCTTCACAACACGAGTACGCTCGCGCCACCCCCACGGCCCCGAACGACGGATGCCAGCGCGGCGGCAGCATCGTCCAGGCGGAAAACGGATGCAACCGACACCTCGAGCGTACCCGCGGCGAGCAGCTCGACCAATTTACGGAGCTGAGCGCCGTCCGCTCGAACGTAGAACGATGACACGCCGATCCCTCGTGTCTCGGCCGGTGGGTCGGAAGTAATCGTCGCGAGGCGACCCCCGTCGCACACCGCACGGATTGCCTCGGCCGCGCCGCCCCGAGCCGCGTTTGCCGCCGACGCAACGCCGCGACCGTCAGTCAGTTCGCGAACTCGCTCGGGCCAGCCGACGTCGTGGTAATCGATCAGGTGGTGGGCCCCGAGTCGCCTGAGCCGCTCGTGGTTGTGTGGACTCGCGGTCGCGATCACGCTGGCGCCTCGCATTGCTGCGAGGGACACGATCAGCGCACCAGTCACTCCGGAGCCTCCATTGACCAGGACAGCCTCGCCAGGCTGCACGTCAAGCGCCTCCGTCACGACCTGTTCGGCCGTCAGCGCGGGTACCGGAAAAGCGGCGGCGTCATTCCAGGAGACGGATCCGGGCTTCTCGGTCACTAGGGCCGCCGGGGCCAGCAGTCGGGGCGCCCAGGTGCCCTGGTCTCGCAGTGGCAGTGGGTGGGTCAGCACGTGGTCTCCGACCTCCCAATCCTCGACTCCAGCCCCGACCTCCGCGACCACGCCCGCGGCCTCCACACCCAGTGCCATCGGCGGACCACGGCCCAGATCCCAAGCGCCCGTGCGGGCGAACTCATCCCAATTTCCAACCCCGGCGGCCATGACCTCGATCAGCACCTCATCACGGCCTGCGGCCCGCGTGCCCGCGACGTCAAGGCTCTGAATCGGACCGCGAACTTCCCGGATACCAGCGACGCGCACGTCTACCTCTCACCTCACCGAGGACCCGGCTGGGCAGCTGACCCCGGGACGGTCAGGTGGTAGTGATCTTGTGCCGCTCACCTAGCGGAGTGATCGGAGCGCCTCGCGCATTTCGGTCGCGAACAGTTCAGGCACCTCCCACGCGGCGAAGTGGCCGCCCTTGCCGACCTGGTTGTAGTAGCTGAGGGTGGGATAGGACTTCTGGACCCAGCTGCGCGGGGCCGGAAAGATCTCACCGGGGAACTGGGTGAAGCCGACGGGCACCGAGACCTCCGGGCGGGGCTCGCCGGCGGACCGCACCGCGGCTTGGGTGTTCTCCCAGTAGGACCGAGCCGCGGAGGCCCCGGTGGCCGTCAGCCAGTAGGTCGTGATGTTGTCGAGGATGTGGTCTCGGGTGAGGTTGCCCGAGGGCTTTCCCTCGAGGAAGGCGCTGGACATCTTGTAGTAGGCGTCCGTGTCGTGGTCGAGCATCCAGGCCGCCAGCGCGACGGGCGAATCGAGCAGGGCATAGCCGATCGTCTGCGGCCGGGTGTTCTGCTCAATCAAGTAGCCGTTGCCGCTCGTCCTGAATGTCGCGATCGCGTCGAGCGCCGCGCGCTCCTCGCCGGTCGGGTGGTCCGACGGATAGCCGCCGGCCAGCCCAGCCAGGAGCAGGTTCACGTGGATCCCGAGCAGCCCCTCCGGCGCCTGGCGGCCAAGATTGTCGGCCACCGCCGCGCCCACGTCCCCGCCTTGGGCGACATAGCGGTTGTAGCCGAGACGGCGCATCAGCTCCGCCCAGGCTTGCGCGATTCGGCCGACGTTCCACCCGACCTCGGTAGGCTCGCTCGAGAAACCGTAGCCCGGCAGCGACGGCACCACCAGGTCGAAGGCGTCGCGGGCGCTCGCGCCGTGCGCGGTCGGGTCCGTGAGCGGACCGACGATCTCAAGGTGCTCGATGATCGAGCCCGGCCATCCGTGCGTGATGATCAGCGGAAGCGCGTCCTCGTGCGATGAGCGCACGTGGATGAAATGGATGTCCTCCCCGTCGATCTCGGTGATGAAATTCGGCAGGGCGTTCAGTCGCGCCTCGACCTTGCCCAGTCGTACTCTTTCTCCCAATAGTCCGCGAGTTTCCGGATCGTCCCGAGCCGG
>DASPPG010000189.1:0-8638 GCA_035625625.1 Solirubrobacteraceae bacterium | reverse complement strand
CGGGGCGTGGCGTCGTATGCAGCCGCCAGGGGTGTAGGGTGCCCGGCCGGTTGACGAGGAGGAGGATGGTCATGACGCGGATCGGACGCCGGTTCATGTTGTGGGTGCCGCTGGTCGTGCTGGTGATGGCCGGGTCGAGCGCGCCGGCCGGCGCGGTCGCGGGCCGCGGTGGCGCCGGCGACCCTGCCGCCGCGGATTGCCAGCCGTTCAGCGGCCGACCCTGCCTGCTCCCGTTTCCCAACAACCTGTTCACCCGGACGGATCGATCGAGCGCCACCGGGCTGCGCGTGCAACTGCCGGCCGGCGCGATGCCGATCAACCACAACGGTCAGCGCATCAGCGTCGCGCCGTACGACCGCGCGGACGGGTTCAGTCCCGGGTCGGCGGCGATCGTGCACGTGGCGGGCCTCGACAACGCGGCCGCGTTCGCGCGGACGGGCGCCGCCGGCGTGCTCGACATCGGGCAATCGCTGCGCCGCAACCAGCCGATCGTCATGATCGACGAGCAGACCAGCCGGCGGGTCGCGCTCTTCTCCGAGCTCGATGCCAACGCCACGAGTGCCCAGTCAACCGACCTGCTGATCCACCCGGCGGCGACCCTCACTGACGGGCAGACGTATATCGTCGCCCTGCGCAATCTCCGCGACGCGAGCGGTCAGGTGATCCCCGCGCCACGCTGGTTCGCGCTGCTGCGCGACGGCCGTTCGCTACCGCCGAGCGAGCGCTTGCAGCGGGCGCGGTACGTGCGGATCTTCGCGGCGCTGAAGCGTGCGGGGGTGGCGGTGCACGGGTTGTACGAGGCGTGGGACTTCACGGTCGCCTCGCGCCAGAACCAGACCGGTCGGCTACTTGCCATCCGGAACGCCGCCTTCGCTCAGTTGGGCGATCGGAAGCTTGACGATGGCAAGGTCACCGGGCGCGCGCCGAGCTACACGATCACGCAGACCAAGACGCTGAGCTCGCAGCTGCGCGCCGTGATCGGGACATTTGACGTGCCCTGCTACCTGGTCACGTGCGGGACGACCGCCACGACCGGCTTTCACTACAGCTCGAGCGCCCCCGGTGCGCTGCCGACGCAGCGGCGCGGGAACGTCGCGGTCGCCCCGTTCGAGTGCATCATCCCGAGCTCGGCGGGCGCCGCCGACCCGGCACGCGTCTCCCTGTACGGGCACGGGCTATTCGGCGACTACACCGAGGTCGAGGACCCCTGGGTGGAGGCCCTGGCCACCGGCTACAACATGGTCTTCTGCGGAACCGACTGGTGGGGCCTGACCGACGCCGACGAGACGTTCGCGGGGAGCGTCGTCGCGAACCTGAACCTGTTCCCGGTGATCGTCGACCGCCTCCAGCAGGCCGTGCTCAACACGCTGTTCCTGGGCCGTCTGATGATCAGCCCGCACGGCCTTGCGGCCAACCCGGACTTCCAGTCAGCCGGACGGCCGGTGATCGACACCTCGCACCTGTACTACGACGGCAATTCGCAGGGCGGGATCATGGGTGGCGTGACCACGGCCGTATCCCCGGACGTGCGCCATGCCGTGCTCGGCGTGACCGGGATGGACTACGGGAACTACCTGCTCGCCCGGAGCACGGACTTCAGCACCTTCAGCGAGTTCCTCGGGCTGTACTACCCGGACCAGTCGATGTACCCGGTGATCCTCGACCTGCTCGACCAGCTATGGGACCGGGCCGACCCCGATGGGTACGCCCCGTACATGACCTCGCATCCGCTCCCCGACACGCCGACGCACCAGGTGCTGATGCAGATCGCCTATGGCGACTTCCAGGTGAGCATGTACGCCGGCGCCGCCGAGGCGCGATCGATCGGGGTGCATGCGTATGAGCCGGCCCTCGACCCCGACCGGGCGCGCGACGCCAACCTGTTCTACGGGATCCCGGCGATCGGCCACTTCCCGTATCACGGCTCCGCGATCGAGATCTGGGACAGCGGCCCGGGCCGGGTGCAGCCGCCACCGGTTGGCAACGTGCCCCCGACCGCCGGCGCCAACAACATCGACCCGCACGAGGACCCCCGGAAGACTCCGGCCGCACAGGAGCAGATCTCGGACTTCCTCGAGCCGAACGGGGCGGTGGTCGACGTGTGTGGCGCCCAGCCGTGCCACACGTCAGTCTTTACGCCCTGAGTCGGTGCGGCCGGGCCCGGCGCCTGCGTGTCGTCGGCGACCTGCATAACTTGACGATCGGTCCGGTCCAGAGAGGCCTTGCCGTGTTTTGCACGTATGGCATGCACAACACGTCACGGCCGGACGCGGGAGCGCGAAATGTCATGTTATGCACGTCCCGCGTGAGGCATGCACGTCCCGGGTAGGCGCGGTCCGGGCAGCCCTGGAAGACTGGTACGTACCATTACCGAACTGGTACGTACCAGTCTCGGAGCGGGGAGGGGTGCGGGAGGGGTGCGGGGAGCGGTGGCGGCCAGGCTCTTGTGGCTCGGCCGGCTCTCGTGGCTCGCCTAATGCGGTGATTTCGGAGGAGGAGTTTTCTTGGCTGGGGGCTGGAAGCGGTGGAGGAACCGGAGCAGTCCACTGAGGAACGCGTTCTGCGGGTAGGCGCCGGCCGGGTCGTTGTGGGCGTAGGTCGAGGACCGGTTGATCAGGAGCACGTTCTTGAAGGGGATCCCCGACTGCGCGGCGAGCCCCAGGGCGTCGGCGAGGACCCCGGTGCCGCCCAGCCGCGCGCCGAAGGCATAGATCTGAAGGCCCTTGGGCAGGTGCCGGCCCATCGTGGCGTCGACGCCGAGCACCTGCTGGGCCGGGCTGGCGATCCCGTTGTCGACAGCGCCGGTATCGATCGCCAGGCGGTCCGGGAAGTACCACTCCGTGCCGTCGGCGCCGTCCACGCCGGACCCGGAGAGCATCGCGGCGTAGCGGGTGATCGGAGTGAGCGCGCCGGCGCCGTTCCAGCCGTGCAGCGGACCGGCCACGCTCAAGCCGGCCCCGAGGTGAGCCTGGGCGGCGATCAGGGTGGCCGGCGAGGTACCCACGTTCAGCGCGAAGCCGAACTGGGCCAGGTTCGTGACCGGCACGTCCGGGGTGAGGTCGAAGGCGTTCAGCAGGCCGGAGGTCTGGCCGAGGGAGGCGGCGTTGGGGTCGATCAGGGCAGCGGTGGCGCCGGTGGCGCTGAACAGACCGGCGAACGGCGCCGCGATCCCTCCGAAGGTGAGCCAGGGGGAGGTCTCGGAGGAGTCGAGCACGGTCAGCTCCTCCCGGGCGGTCGGAGCGTTCACCGCGGCCGCGCTCCCGCCGTCGATGTAGACGAGCCCGGCGAGGTCGTCGGCGCCGGCGAATCCGTGGAAGTCCCAGGTGGCGTACGCGGTGACCACGGCGCCGCCGAGCGAATGACCGCCGAGGACAACCTTGCCACCCAGCCGCCGAGCGGCCTCGACCACGTCGTGCAGATCCTCAACGGCGACCTTCATCCCCCACTGCTTGGCGAACGCCACCGTCGAGTTGGGGATGAGACGAATGTGGGGCCCTGTGTAGGCGCCTGGGATGAGCCACCCCAGGTAGTAATCGAACAGCTCGGTGGCGCTGGCCTTACCGGCTTTGGCCAGGTTCAACCGCGACTGATCTTCGAGCAGGTTCTCGCGGCGCTCCACCGACCACACCTGCCAGCCGTGAACGCGGGATACGAGCCATTGAGCGAGCGGGAGGAAGTACGCCGACCCGGCGGAAGTCCCGGGCTCGAGCACGAGCACGTTCCGGGCCGTGCGCGGTCCGACCTCGAGCACGCCCACCTTGTCGTAGCGGGCCGGGGTGCCGGGGGCGGCGAACCCCCGCATCCAGTGGACGTGCAGCTCGGCGGCGCCCGCCGAAGAGCAGGCCAGCAACAGCACCGCACCGGCGAGCAGGAGAGGCTTGGTCAGCCGGACCACGGGCGCACAGTAGCCTGTCGAGCGATGCGCGCGCTTGTGTCGAAGCGGTCGACCCCGTTCGCGGAGCTAGCCGACGTCCCCGATCCGACGCCGCTCCCGGACGAGGCGCTCGTCGAGGTGAAGGCGTTCAGCCTCAACCGCGGCGAGACGCGGCGCCTGGAGCAGCTGCAACCGGGGACCGTGACCGGGTGGGATCTGGCAGGCACGGTCCGCCAGGCGGCCGCCGACGGCAGCGGCCCGCCCGAGGGGGCCCGCGTGGTCGGGTTGATGGACGCCGGTGCCTGGGCCGAGCTCGCCGCGGTCAAGACCGAGCGGCTCGCCGCGCTTCCCGACGGCATCACGCTGGAGGAGGCCGCGGCCCTCCCGGTGGCCGGGCTGACCGCGCTGCGATCGCTCGAAGTGGCGGGGTTCATGCTCGGCAAGCGCGTGCTCGTGACCGGCGCGAGCGGCGGGGTCGGGCGGTTCGCCATCCAGCTGGCCAAGCTCGCCGGCGCACATGTGACCGGGATCTCGCGGCGGACCGAAGGCCTGAAGGAACTCGGCGCCGATGAACTCGCGCCGGAGATCGACCTCGACGGACCGATCTACGAGGCGATCCTCGACGCCGTGGGCGGGCCCGTGCTTGGCGCGGCGCTCCAGCGCGTGGCTCCGGGAGGGACGGTCGTCAGCTTCGCCTCGACGGTGACCGACCTTGTCTCCTATCCGTCCCGCGAGTTCTTCGCCCGCGCCCCCCGCGCCCAGCTGTACGCCTTCTTCCTGTTCGACATCATTGACCACACCCGCAGCGGCGCCACCGACTTGCGGCGTCTGGCCGACCTGGTGGCGAACAAGCGGCTCGACCCGCAGATCGACCTCACGCTGTCCTGGACCGACGCCGGCCAGGCGATCGAGGCTTTGCTCGACCGGCGGGTGAACGGCAAGGCTGTACTGACCGTCGATTAGCCGGAATCACCTGCCTAAGTCGTCAATTGGCGGGCGCCCGGGTGGGTGTGACGAGCCGTGCACGCGGGGCAGGCGTAAGTCGTCACGGCCGCCGCGGATCGCGGGCCGAGACGGGTTATGCAGGGCGCCAGCTAGCCGCAGCCGCGCACGGTGCGCGTGACCACGCGCGCGCGTCCGGATCGGGTGAACTCGACCACCCGGATCTTGTGCTTCCCCGTCCCGGGCAGGCCGGCCAGGCGAACTGAACGCAGAAAGCGGCCACGGCGCGTCATCACCAGACGCTTGCCGACGTACAACCAGACGCTTGCCGACGTACACCTTCACGCGCGTGATCGCCTTCGCGTGGAAGCGCGGCTTCGCGTGGAAGCGCGCCAGCCGGAACACGATCGCCTTGCCGGCGTCGCACGGGGTCAGGCTGCTCGTCGACTCGAGGTTCGCCCTCGGTCCCGGTCACCGAGTCCGGGCTGGTGTCGACGGCCAGGTGCGAGTAGGTCCCCGGGAAGCCGTCCTGGCTCTCCGGGACCATCCCGGGGCAGCCGTCGCGGAGGTCCTCGCAGTCCCACGCCTGACCGTTCGCGAGTTGGATGTCGAGGCGCGAGTAGTAATAGAACGAGAACGCGTTGCCGTCGTGGTTGGGTCGATCGAGGCCTCGATCGGCTCATCGCGCCAGCGCCCGGTCAGGAGCATGGGGTCCGCGCTCGGGTCGTGCTTCAGGCACTTGTCGAGCCACGCGGTCGTGTACCAGGCGATCGTGTCCGCGCTGCGCAGCGAGGCGCCGAAGGCCTGGTTGGGAATGAAGCTGAACTCCAGGTGCGACCCGCCGCGGATGATGATCTCGCCCGTGTCGACGCCGGCCTTGGAGTAGTTCAGAGACCAGGTCGACTTGCTCTCCGAATCCGGCAACGAGGTGTTGGGCGCCGGCGGCAGCCCGTAGTCGGCCGACATGCCGAGCGCCGGCTTGGTGACCGGAACCTTGGTGCGGTCGGCCGGATCGGCGAGGCACCCGCGCTCGCCGATTGTCTGGGTGTCCCCAGGCGGCTCGCGGGGCACCTGCGCGTCGTCGGGACCCGGGCCGCCGAGGTTGTCCCAGGCCACGTTCGCCTTCACGCGCGGATCCCACTAGGCCACGTTCGCCTTCACGCGCGGATCCCACTGACCGATGTAGGACACGCCGGCGGCTCGGTAGGAGTGGCCGGTGGCCCGCCGATCTCGGAGGGATCGAGCAGCTGCCAGAACGGGTTGTAGGCGGCGTCGAAGCCCTCGGCGACGCGCTGGTTCTGCTTGGCGGCGTGGCTGGTGCCGGTGGTGCACGAGGGCGCCGGCTCGTACGGATGCTGTGGCGTTGAGAGCAGGAAGTTGATCGCGTCCTCGGTCCCGTCGTAGAACGGCGTCCCGGTCGTCTGGGCCGGAACTCCCTCGTCCTGGTCGGGCGCCTGACCGAAGGTGTCGGACTGCCACTGTCCCTGGGGATCGAACGTCAGCACAACGAAGCCGGCCCTGGCCAGGGCCTGCGCCGCGTACCAGTACATGTTCACGTCGGCCTGGACCGAGCCGTCGGTGATCGCGATCCCGGGCTGCTGGCCGGACCGGCCACGGTGGCCCACACGTGCCCGGAGATCGTCGCCCCATCGCGTGCGGTGAACAGCACCGGGCGAACCAGGCCGTAGCCGTCGGCCGCCCAGTTGTTCATGCGGATGTCGCCGGCGCACCCATTGGAGAGGTTCCAGCACAGATCGTCGGTGAAGAACCGCCCGGGGTCGGCGGCCTCGGTGGCGAGCGCCCGCGCGGTCGAGTCGGCGCTGTCGATCGCGAGCTGCGTCTGGTATTGCGGCGTGTCGTAGACCGTCTGGCGCTGCTGGGTGATCGAGAGGCTCTAGGTCTCGACGACGGGATTGGAAGTGGTCGGCGGGGTGGCCGGGGCGGGGGCGGCCTGCAGGGCGAGGACGGCCAGCATCGCGACCACGCCTGACCAGAAGCGTCTCCCTGCCATCCGGCCGCACATCGTGCCCACATAGCCATCCAGCCAAACTGCGCGCTCGATAGCTTCTACGAGCGGGCCGACCGCCTGGCCCGGAGAACCTGCGCGCGGCCCAAAACCACCCGTAAAGCCAGCCAAAGCCCGACGCCCGCCGCCCTCCTCGGCGGGATAAGCATGGTGAGCATGCTTATCTCGCCAATGGCGCCCCCGGGATGGGGGTTTGTCACGTTTTACAGGGCCGGCGAGCAGCCCGCCCTCCGTCGCTGCACCAAACGCGCGAGGACGTCGTCGCCGGCCGAATCCGCGCCCGCGCCTACAGTCCACAGTCCGCTCGATGGCGATCACGCTGAGCCGGCGCGGACTCTCGACGTATTAATCAAAAACAACTTCGAGAAGGGTCGCGCCGCCGCCCCGCTGCACGTGCACCGCTCCACCCTGCGCGACCGGATCGCGCGGATCTCAGAGCTCACCGGGGTCGATCTCGAGGGCGCCGAGGCCCGGGGCTGGCATGGTTACCCTGGCTGACCCGTGTTTCCAGTTGATTAGGACCCGGCTTCGAGGCCCACCATCGCGCACGGGTTAAGTAGATTTCCGATCGACAAACCTCTAGGAGGAGGACGCATGAGGAAGTACAACCGATCGCTGTGGGCCGCTGTGGCCGTATTCGCAGCGTTCGCGCTGGCGGCGTGCGGAAGCTCGTCGAGCTCGACTACGAGCGCGTCGTCCGCGACAACATCGAGCTCGAGCGCCGCGCCGGCCAAGAGCGGCGGCAGCGTCACGTTCCTGTACGGCGTCGCGCCGCAGTCGCTCGACCCGGGGATGGACTACACGACCCAGGGCGGCGAGATCAACTGGGTGGTCTACACCCCGATGGTCACCTATACGCACGCCAACGGCAACGCCGGGCTGAAGCTGATCCCAGGTCTCGCCACGGCGCTGCCGGTGATCAGTGACGGCGGCAAGACCTACACGATGTACATGCGCAAGGGACTGGTGTTCTCAAACGGCGCGCCCGTCACGGCCAGCTCCTTCGTGTGGGCGGTCGAGCGCAACATCAAGATCCCGTGGGGCGGCTCGGGCGAGTTCGTCACCCCGGTGATCCAGGGTGCGACCGCGTACTCCAGCGGCAAGGCGAGCACGATCTCGGGGATCACCGCCAACAACACGACAGGCGAGATCGTGATCCATCTGACCGCGCCGTACGGGCTGTTCGACAATGTGCTCGCGTTCCCCTCGATGGCGCCGGTTCCGGTCGGGACGCCGTTCAAGAACGAGGCGACCAACCCGCCGCCGGGCGTGGGGCCGTACAAGGTCACGAACATCGTTCCGAACACCTCGTTCACGGCGGTGCCGAACCCCTACTGGGCCAAGGAGGCCATCCCGGGCATCCCCTCGGCCAAGGTGACCGTTGACGCGAAAATCAGCTCCAACGTGCCAGCCAACGCCCTGTCGGTGCTGAACAACACCGCCGACGTGTTCGACTGGGCTGACACGATTCCCGGCAGCCTACTGCCGCAGATTCAGGCACAGGCGTCCGCCCGGTTCACGAAGGTCGACCTCGGAGGCTCGACGTACTACATGTTCCTGAACAGCCAGGAGAAGCCGTTCAATAATCAGCTCGCACGCGAGGCGGTCGTGACCGGTCTGAACGAAGAGGCGATGAGCCGGCTCGGATCGGGATTTACCGACCCGGGGTGCTACTTCATGCCCCCGGCGCTCCCGGGCCATCTGGCGAACACCACCTGCCCGTACGGGAACCCCGACAGCGGGGGCAACCTCGCCAAGGCGAGGGCGCTCGTCAAGCAGTCGGGATTCGAGGGGTA
>DASPPG010000188.1:0-15565 GCA_035625625.1 Solirubrobacteraceae bacterium | reverse complement strand
AGCGACAACCGGGTGATCGAGGTCGCAGCGGTCCCTCGGTACGGCTCGTGCCCACGCAGGACGTGATTGTGCTTGCTCGGAATCGGGCGCCCAGCAAAGCTGGCGCGCTGTCGCAATCGCCCACATCCAGGCCTGCGGGGCGTGCGCGCGCCCACGACTGCTTCGGATCTCGCGGATGCTCCGGCGTCGCTATGCCTTTGCCACGCCAGCGCCAGTGGCGGCTGGCTGTCGCTTCCACGCCGAGCGATCGCCTGACCCCGGGCGGCCGGGAGTCCATCCACCGACCCCTGATCCATGTCGAGCACGATCGCCAGGAGCGCGATCCCGATCACGCACGACTGGATCCCCGCGAATGAGCGGGCAACCGCAACTGCTCAGTGCGTGGCGCAGCGCTCGTCGCTCGGTAAACCGGCTGCTCCGCGCGCTGGGTGACCGATGCGCTGTTCCGGGATCGAGCGCGACCGGAAGACCAGCCCGATCGTTGTCGGGTAGCCCTGACCGCCTCGTGTGTGGCGAACGCGAGGGTTCAGGGGCTGGCTGCCCGGACCCGGCGCCGGGCCGCCTCCGAGTCGAACGACGCCGGGTCGAAGCCGCCGGCGTCCTTCAGCTCGGCGTAGCCCCAGGGCCCGCCGCAGTCCTCGGGCGGGCTGGCGCCTTTGCCGGTAAGAAGAACTGGTCGCCTTTCGCCGGCGTCCGGCTTGATCACCTTCTCCAGCACTATGTCGTGCTCCCAGTTGTCGCCGAAGTCGTAGGTGTAGCGGACGCGATCCTTTGGTCCGAGCAGCACCTCGTCGAGCGTGGTCTCGGCCTCGTCGGCGCAGTCGTTGTCCCACTCGGGGTCCGGGACGCCGATCTGCTCGCCCTCGTACTCGAAGTTGTGCAGGTGCGTGTCGGTCCAGCCGAACGCCGCCTGGATGATCTGGTGGAGCATCGCGAAGGTGGTGTCGGCGCGGACCTGGACGCGGCGCCAGACCGGCGGCTTGCTGGTCCCCTTCAGGGTGATCTTCAGCTGGAGGATCTCGTCGGGCTTGATCGCCTGCCGCACCTCGAGGCCGGCGAGGTCCAACTCGCTGCGCGCGTTCCAGCCGTTGATGAGGGTGCGCAGCGTCTGCTCGTCCTCGAGATCGACGCCGGCCGCCTTTGCCGCCAGGAGGAACTGCTTGGAAGGCCCGCCGACCGCGGGGTCGAGGGCGGCCTTGACCATCTCTTTCGCCCACTTGCCGATCGATCCTCGGGTCGCGTTGGCGGCCCAGTCCGGGATCCCGCGCCGGCGGGCGGCGAAGCGCACCCAGGCGTCGAGCGCGGCAGGCAGGCGGTCGAGCAGTTCGGGCGTCGCGAGGACCTTGCGCGGGATCCAGTCGGTCATGAACAGCTCGACGACCACCGGGCTCCAGCGCAGCGGGTCGCCGTCGGTGTAGCCGACGCAGAAGTCGATCGCCAGCGACGCCACCCAGGCCTCGTCGCCGTCGGGCGCGAACTCGCGCCCTTCGGGCGAGGCGAGGAACTCGTCGCGCAGCCGGTCGCGCTCCTCGCTTGACAGCTCGGGGGGCTCGGGCGGCTCGACCGCGCCCGGCGTCTGGTCGGCGCGCAGGAGCGCCAGCGCCCGCCCGCGCCAGAAGTCGTCGTCGACCGGCGGATCCCAGGTCATATCCGTCCGGGCAATCGCCGCCCGGATCAGCCCGGCGGCCATGCCGGGCTCGATCTGCGCGAACTCCAGCTCGGCCTCGTCGCCAGTCGAGTAACGACCCATCGCGCCCGCGACCTGCTCGATCGACTCGGCCAGCAGGACGTCCTTGGCTAGCCCGCCGAGGTTGCGGTCGATCAAGATGCCGACGGCCATCGTCTCGCCATCGGGATGACGGCTCTCGAGCAAGACCGTGCGGGCGTCGTCGAACACCGCCTCGCTCATCACCGCGGCGCCGACGATCTCCGACTCGCCGATCTGCTCGATCCACGGCGGGGCACCGGCCGCGGGCGTCAAGCCGGCGAGCAGCTCCGCCGCCAGAGCGCCCAGCTCGCCGTCGTCGAGCTCCGCGATCGCCGCCAGCGCGACCGTAGCGGCGGGGTCGTCGAAGGTCCCTAGCCGGGTGACGAGCGGCTCGCCGAACAGCAGCGCGGGATCGACCTCGATGGCGTCTGGGAACGGCAGTCCATGCCGCTGCTCGCGGAAGGTGCCGAGCAGGTGCGACGCCCACGCCTCGGCGTCGAGCGCCGAGTCGACCTCCGCAGCCGACTGCGCGATCATCCGCGCTACACGGCCCCCCTCGGGGACACGCCCGTGTTGCGGCTGCTCGCGCTCACGCTGCGCCACCCGAGCCGGATGGCCGCCGGACCCGCGTCGTCGTCTGCCGCCACTCAAGTTTCGGACAGTAAACCGCGCGTGGCAGCGGCGCGCGGCCAGATCCCGCAAGTAGCGCCAATCCCTGTCACCAGAGCACGGCTCAACTTACATCCACGGCCGCATGCCGGCATCGTGCTGGGCGTTCTCGCGCTTGCTTAGCCAATATCGTTCGACCCGGAGGTCACCTTCCACCCGCGTCGTACGACGGGTTGGCTGAGGGCATCAGACCGAGGATGCTCGCGGTATTGACGATGTGGCCCTGACCTTGCTCGGCAAGGATTGGCAGGAACGCCCGGATCCCGTGGACTACACCCCACAGGTTGACGCCCAGGACCCACGTCCACGCCGACAGCGGACCGAACCACGGGTCTGCTTTGCTGCCGACGCCCTTGCGCGTGCCCGGGCTGCAGAAAAGGGATCGCGTCGCGTTTTTGGCGACCCTCGGCACGCGGCAGCACCCGAGGCGGCAACCGAATTCCTGGGTCGCAAGAATTTCGAAGGCCGCTCGGAGTGGACTTAGACTCAGCCACCAAGCCGAGCGAGGAGGTCTCGAGAATTGATCCGCAGCCCGTTTCCGGACGTCGAGATTCCGGAAGTGTCGTGTACCGACTTTGTGCTCGCTCGCGCTGGCGAGCTCGGTGACAAGCCAGCGTTCATCGATGCCGCGACCGGCCGGACGATCACCTATGCGCAGCTGGTGGAATCGGTGCGCGCCGTCGCCGCAGGCCTCGACGAGCGGCGCTTTCGCAAGGGTGAAGTGTTCGCGCACTATGCGCCGAACCTGCCCGAGTATGCGGTCGCGTTTCACGCCGTCGCGACCGTGGGTGGGATCAATACAACCGCCAACCCCCAGCTGACCGCGGAAGAGCTCACATTCCAGCTCAAAGACTCTGGCGCGCGGCTGCTCGTGACGGTGCCGGAGTTGCTCGAGAACGCGACCACGGCGGCACAGCGAGCCGGCGTGGAGGAGATCTTCGTCTACGGCCAGGCCGCGGGCGCAACGCCGTTCGCTTCGCTGCTGCAGGCGGGCGGTGAGTCGCCCCGCGTCGCGATCGATCCGGCCGAGGATCTCGTCGCGCTCCCGTATTCGAGCGGCACCACGGGCCTGCCGAAGGGCGTGATGCTCACGCACCGAAACCTCGTGGCGAACATCTGCCAGGACACCTTTGAGCGCCCCCGGGAGCAGTGGGCCAACGATCGCGTCATCGCCGTGCTCCCCTTCTTTCACAGCTACGGGCTGGTCTGGCTCCTGAATCTGCCGGTGTACTGCGGCGCGACCGTGGTGACGATGCCGCGGTTTGATCTGCGCGAGACCCTGCGCGTGATCCAGGACTACCGGATCACGTTCGCGTCTGTGGTTCCCCCGATCGTGCTGGCGCTGGTCAAGCATCCGCTGGTCGACGAGTTCGACCTCTCGAGCCTAGACGTCGTGGGTTGCGGCGCGGCCCCACTGTCCGCTGAGCTCGAGGTAGCCTGCAGCAAGCGGCTGGGCTGCCGGCTCGCCCAGGGCTACGGCCTCACCGAGACCACCTCGGCGACCCACCGTGTCAACTGGAATCTCGCCGGCCAGATGCCGGGCGAGGTCGGTCCGCTGAACCCGAACACCGAGTGCCGGATCGTCGACGTGTTGACCGGCGAGGACGCCCCGGCCGGCGAACCGGGCGAACTCTTGATCCGTGGCCCGCAGGTGATGAAGGGCTATCTCAACAACCCCCAAGCGACCGCGGTGACGATCGACCCTGACGGCTGGCTTCACACCGGCGACGTCGCGCGGATCGAGGAGCGCGGCTCGCTCCGGATTGTCGACCGGATCAAGGAGCTGATCAAGTACAAGGGCCACCCGATCGCGCCCGCAGAACTGGAGGCGCTGCTGCTCACTCACCCGGCGATCACAGACGTCGCGGACGAGGAGGCCGGTGAGATACCAAAGGCGTTCGTAGTGAGCGGCGGGGCGATCACGCCTGACGAGGTGATCCAGTTCGTCGCAGGGCGCGTGGCACCCTACAAGAAGGTGCGCGCGGTCGAGATCACCGACGAAATTCCTAAAGCGCCGTCCGGCAAGATCCTGCGCCGCGTGCTGATCGACCGGGAGCGGGCCGCGGCGATGGCTGGATCGCCTCGCCGCTAAGCACACTGCCGGTTTGATCGCGAAAGCCAGAAGCCGCCGGCCCGTCTGACCCAGGATCGCAAGAAAGTACGGGTGGATACCCGCAGTTTTCCGCGATGAACTCGCGCGAGGGGCTCGCTAGCGTGCCAGGCGGGTGCCTTCGACGAGCGACTCCACCGATAAGCAAGTGAGCTACTCCGACGAGCGGCGGCGTCGGTATGGAGACTTACGCGCGCGGGCCGAGCGCCAGCGACGACGGCGGGAACAGCACGTCCGGCGACTGCTCGAAGAGCAACGCGAACGTCGCTTGCACTCGTTAACGAGACCGCCCGAGGCGGTCATCGAGTCGATCGAAGGTCCCGCGCCGGGCGAGGATTCGAGCGTGCCGCCCGATCCAGCGTGAGAAGTTCTGAAGCCCCGGGCGCCGCGAGAGTGCGCGATTGATCGAGCAGCAGCGCTAACGCCGGGCTGCTGCTTGCTCAGACAGCGACGCTCAACTCGATCGCTCGCGGGGGGCCCGGCTCCCGACCCGCGCCGACTGCTGCAATGCCGGGCGGACTCAGCAGCCTCACGGCCGGGATGAGACCGCTGGTCGATCAATGCGGAAGCGCTGCTACGGCGCTCATTAGACTTGGCCCAGAGATGAGGGCCGATGGAGGTGATGGTGGTCTGTCGCCGCTCGACGCAGCCGGAGCTCACCTCCGTGCGTGCCAGCTTTGCTGGCTCGCAACGACTGGCCCGCACGGTCTAACCTGCTGCACTCTGTATTACGCGCTACCGGTGCCGTGGTCCCTCCTGGTCATGTCGTCGGAGCGGCCCCGCCACGTCGCGAACCTGAGAACTGAGTCCGGCTGCTCCGTTTGCGTACCGCGGTTACCCCCACACTTCGGAGAGCCAGCCCGGCAACTGACCGCACGCTGTGACGGCGTCCCGGTGGTTGATCCGCTTCGTGTGGAGGTTGAGGCTGAGATCTTCTACGCGCGCTACCCGCCGGCACGAGACTTCGTCGACCAGGTCAAGAGCACCAGAGCTGAGGCCGAACTTGTACCCATTCGTCTGAGGCTTCTCGAGGGAGAGTATCTAGACGAAGAGCGTTATGGGGTTGAGAATGTGGCGCTCATAGACGCGTTCCCGTTAAGTGCTGACGGCTTCTGAGCCCGGTCTCGGTGCCACGGCGTGCGCCACCCGGAAGGTTGCCTAGAGTGCCCCACGTCCGGTCCGGAGGAGATGCGTTTGGACCGCTCCCGCAGTGACGCGAGGCTTCTGCTCAGGGCTAGCAGCATCGCTCGCGGTTCGCTGCTCGTTTCTCGGCTGCGGCAGCGTGGGGGCGGTAGAGCTGGGCGCGTAATCGTCGAGCTCTGAAAGGAGCGAGCTATGTCTTCTGTTCAATCGTTGCTTGATGCTGCCGGTCGGCGCCGCTCGCCAGCGACCACGCCAGGGTTCGGCACCGGGATCGCCCCGCGCAACAGGGGCCCGCGCTACCCAGCTGATCCGCCGACGGTTGATGAGATCGTGGCGGTCATGCGTCAAGCCGGCCACGATCGCCACGGGCATCGCCTGACTGCGCTGATTGTCGTACTCTGGCGCGGCGGGCTGCGGATCCACGAGGCGCTGTCTTCGACCGAGACCGATCTGGATCGGCGCCGCGGCTCAATTTTGGTCAGGCACGGGAAGAACGATCGTCGGCGCGAGGTCGGGATGGACGCGTGGGCGTGGTCAGCGATCGAGCCCTGGCTCGCCGACCGTGTGGAGCTGCCGGTCGGGCCGCTGTTCTGCGTAATCGACGGCCCTACCCGCGGGCGGGCGTGGTCAGCGAGCGCCGCTCGGGTCGAGCTGCGCCATCTCGCGCTCAAGGCAGGAATCAGGCGCCGGTTTGCGCCCCATCAGCTGCGCCATGCCCACGCCGTCGAGCTCCTGCACGAGGGGATCCCGCTGCCGCTCATCCAGCGCCAGCTTGGGCACTCGCACCTGTCAACGACCGGTACCCCTACCTGGAGGGGATCAACACCGAGGAAATCAGCTCGACCGTCCACGCAAGAAGGGCGCCTATGATGCACGCCAGCGCCGGCCTCGCCCTGTAGCTCGGCCAAGAACGCAGGCACGCCACTCGGGCCGATCGTGGCTTCCGGAGCGGACGAGTCTGGGAAGTCTGCCCGGCCACGGTCTCAAGCGGTCGATCAGTTCTGCTGCTCGTTGCGAGCAACTGATGTGCCGTCCAGCTCGCTCCCCCTCGTCGAGGCAAAGCGGGCAACGCGATCCTTTCCTGTGGGTCCGGCACGAACGGCGTGGCGGTGCTGTGCTGCGGTTTGGCGTTCATGATTCCGAGAGCAGCTCGCGGACGGCCTGGACGGCGAGCCAGTCTCTGGCTTGGTTGTAGCTCCAGCCGTTTTCCTCGTGGAGGGTGTAGATGGAGCCATACCCGAAGTAGAGCCAGAGCACGTCGGTTGCGTATGCCGCGTTGATTCCTTTGCGGAGCGCGCGGAGGTCGGCCAGTCGTTGTGCGATGTCGGCCACGCATTGTCGGTAGAACTGTGTGAAGGGCGCGAATTGCCTGGCCACGTCTGCGTCGTGGGGGGCGGTGGTGAGAAAGATCTTGACCGCGTCGGCCCATCGTTCGCGCATCTCGCATGCTGCGCGGGAGAGCGTGTCGATGATCTCGCGCGGGTCGGTGCTGGCGGCGACCTTGTCCAGGGTGTCTTGGATTTGCGGGTCGGTGCGCCAGAGGTCGAGAATGTGGTTAAGGAGGCTTTGCTTCCCGCCGGTCGACGAGTAGACCGTGGCCGGCGCGACGTCTGCCTCCGCCGCGATCTCCTCGACTGTGGTTGCGAAGTAGCCGCGCTCGGCGAATAGCTTGCGCGCGGCATCGACGATCGCCCGTCTGGTCTCAAGCGCGTAGCGCTCGCGGCGAGTGAGCTTGGGCAGGGCGTCGGACATTCATAGACCCTACCAGTTGACAGAGCAGCATAATTAGGAGTAGGGTAGGCGTCGGTTGATTAGAGGATATCCCTAATCACCAAATGAGCCCTACGAGGCAGGAGCCGTGATGCCCAGCTCTCAGTGGCACAAGCTCTACGCCACGACGGTGGACGCTCCATCGGTCGTGCTGTTCAACCTCGTTTCAGACATGCCTAATTACGGCGAATGGCTGCCTGGCTCTGATCAGTTCGGCCATACCTCCGACGTCGAGCCGTACCCGGTGATCCTCGGCAGTCGGTATCGGGACGGGAAGCCCGACCAGCCGGGCAGGAGCTGGTGGGGGATTGTCACCGGGTTCCAGGCGCCTGGGTCGATCGACTTCCACCACACAATCACGATCGGCCGGCTCAAAGCGACCGTCGACGTTGACATTCACTACTCATTTGAGCCCGAGGACGGGCCGAGTGCGCGTACCCGAGTTACTCGCTGGCTCGTCCTCGACATCGCGATGCCGATCGCCGTCCGGCCGCTCCGGCGGATTATTACCTCGGCGTTTGACAGGGAGAACGTGCGCACGGTCGTGGCTCTGAAGCAGTACGCGGAGGCGCACCCAACATGACAACCGGCACCCGCTCCTCGATCTCGCAGGCATTCAAGGCCCCTCGCGTTTGGGTTCCGCCGCTGATCCTCGTGGCCGGCCTGGTGTTCGTGATGACGCTGGTCTATTTCGGCTCGGTGGTGGATCCGGCCGGTCATCTGCACGGTCTCCCGGTCGGAATCGTGGACGAGGACACGGGGACAACGCTGGGTTCTCGCCACGTCGATCTCGGACAGCAGGTCGCGGCGGCGCTGGAAGGAACGCACGCGGTGACGAGCCGCTTGGCGCTCAGGACGGGCGAGCTAGCCGCGATCGAGAGCCAGATGAACCTCGGACGGGAATACGCCGCCGTCGTGATCCCGGCCGGGTTCACCGCCTCCCTGCTTGCGATCGACAACCACGCGGCAAGCCTGGGCGCATCGCCATCGAGAGCGACCATCGACCTCCTCAGCAATCCGCGCGCGGGCACGCTCGGCGTCAGCCTGGCAACGGGAGTGCTCGACCCCGCGCTGGCACGCGTCTCGGCGCAGATCAGTCAGCGTCTGCGCGCGAGCGTACGCGGACGCCCGAGCTTTGCCGTTGATGCGCTGCTCAGCGATCCAGTGATGATCGCCGCGGTCACCTACCGGCCCCTTCCTCGCCATAGCGCGCTAGGGCTCAGCGCCTTCTACATCGCTCTGCTGACCACCTTCTGCGGATTCCTCGGCGGCACGATCGTGCACGTCTCCCTTGATGCCGTCCTCGGCTATGCCACCACCGAAATCGGGCCCCGCTGGCATCAGCGTCAGCCCGTGCCGATCAGCCGCTGGCACACGCTGCTGGCCAAGTGGGTGATGCTAGTCCCGTTCGAGATGGTCCTGACCGGCCTCATGCTCCTCGCCGCAGTCTGGGTTCTCGACATGAACACTCCGCATTTCTGGGAGCTCTGGGCGCTGACCTGCTTCGCCGCGACGGTGGTCGGAATCGGCACCCTCGTCCTGTTCGCCGCGCTCGGCACCCTGGGCCAGCTAATCGCCCTTCTCATCTTCGTCTACCTCGCGCTCGCGTCCTCCGGGGGAACCGTCCCGCTCCAAGCGCTGGCGGGCTTTTTCAGGTTCCTCGCCGAGTTCGAGCCGCTGCGTCAGATCGTCAGCGGAACTCGATCGGTCCTCTACCTCAACGCCCAGGGCGCGGCAGGACTCACGCGCGCGTTCGTGGCCACCGCTGCCGGCCTCGCCTTCTGGGGCGCGCTCGGCGCGGCGATTACCCACTGGTACGACCGTAAAGGGTTCCACCGGGTTGCGCCAGCGCTGCTGGAGTACATCGACCATGCCGTCCGGGGATACCGCCTCCTATCCGCCGATGCACAAGCCCCGCACGAGGCCCGAACCGACTAACCCACGGACAACAAATGATCCGAAAGAACATCGTGAGCGGCAACGCGCGCTGCGAAAAGACCATCGCATCGAATCCGAATGAAAACTCGCGTGCCACGCCCGGGCCGAGTCGCGATGCGAGGTGGCCGGGACCACCACGAACAGCATCGAGCCGCGGCGCACGCCGGCAACACCAGCGCCATCCGCACCTCCCGCGCACGGGCATGCGCACCCCATGCCCAGCCGCGTATCAGATCGCCGTCGTTGACATTGCCCGTTTGAAAAGCGAATGATCGGCTTGGAGAAGTGGGCCACGTTCGCGCAAGTTGCCGGCGGCGCCGCAGCTGGCCTCACCGGGCTCCTGTTCGTCGCGGTCTCGATCCAGGCCGACACCATCACAAAGTCTCAGGAGCTTCGAAACCGCGCCGCACAGACCCTCGCGCTGTTCGGCACGGTGCTCGTCATCGCGATCCTCCTCTCCATCCCAAGTCAGGCCTACCGAGTCCTCGGTGGTGAACTCATTGCACTCGCCGTGATCATCGGAGGCGGCCTGCTGGTCCTGGACCGTCGCGCCACAGTCGACCCGAATGGTCGTGGCACCGGGACCCACGCCGTCGCCTCGACTCTCGACGCGGTCGCACCCAACACAGTCACTTCAATCCTGCTCCTGGCGGCTGGCCTTCTCGTCGTCATCGGGGCGCCCGCCGGCCTCGATGTCTTGGTCTTGCCCGTGCTCGCGTCGCTCGCCGGAGGCGTTGCCAGCGCGTGGCTACTGCTGACAAAAATCACGAAGTAACCCTCCAGTCCCTCGGGAAAGCAACACGGACTCGGCAAGGCACAACCACCTCGCGTTCGCGACCGGCAGCGTTGCGGCCTCCGCGCAAACAAGCGCCGCAGGCGCGGATCGATCCTGCTCATCGCTAGCCACGGCCCGGCTGCCGCTCCGTCTGTCTGAGCGGGCGCGGGGACGGACCCCTCACTCGCTATTGCTGCCGACGAATCTCGACAGCCCCGAGAGTCGCGCGTCTGAGATGAGTGCTTCCTCGCGAGACCGGCAGTCTCGATGACGGTCGTGCCAGCAATGTCGCGGCTAGCACAAAGGTCGAAGCGCAAGTGAGCTCGGAGCTCGAGCTGGCGGCCGGCAGGATGGGACCCAGCAGCGTCGAGCGGTCGTCGGACGGCAGCCGGTGCATATGCACGCGGGCGCCGGTGTCGTCCGAGGAGCACCTGACGCTGACTCTCGCAATGCCGGCGTAGCAGCAAGGCGAGGTCGACGTTGCCGTCGCGTTGCTGCACGTCAATTCCAGGAGACGGCTCGAGCCGCGTCCGCTGCTCGGCTCCAGCGCCCGGAGGCTCGGGCGCCGGAGGTGTCGACGTCCCTACGAGGCCGCCGATCAAGCGGCGGTCGCGGCAGTCTTGCAACGTCGGCGAGGCCGGTGGGCGTCGTTCCGATCGACGGCCTCGCCGAGGCCTGGGGCAACGATCCGATACCCGGGCATACCACCAGCTCGGTGCCAGCGTTTGGGTAGCAGAACGTTGGGTCTAGCTGGAAGGAACGGTGACGTAGATCCGCCCGGGGATCTCCAGGAACGCGGCCGTGCTCGCGACGGTCAGGTTCGACGTCGACACCCCTCCCGTGACGTTGGTGACGGTATTCGTTCCGGTCGTAGTCGTGGCCGACCCGGTCCCAACCGGCTCCGAGGGCGGCAGGCCGAGCGTAGGCGAATGAGGAACGAGCACGTGGGCCAGGAACTCGGATCCGACGGTGTCCAGAGTCCCGCTGCTCCGATTGAGGGTGTAGAGGATCCACTCGGGTCTTCCGTTCACGTCCACCGTCAGGTCGAACGCGTGGCCTTCGCCGTCGTCGGTGGTCGTTTGCTGAGCCACGTCGCTGTTGCCCTCCGGGCAGTGGCCCTGCGACAGCTCGAGTGCCTCCGTCTTCACTGTCCATCGGGCGCCGTCGTCGTTGGAATTGGCAACGACCACGGCCTCGTCGCTGTCCTTGGGCCGGTAGTCGAAGAACCCAATCAGTCCGCCTCCGTCCGGATTGGGCTCGATGTGCGGGAAGTAGTAGGGAGACATTGGCTCGAAGCCCGGCGGTTCCCGTGACGGGACGGTGGATGGGGCGAAGCTGGCGTAGCCGCCGGTGCCGCAGTAGCCCGCCAATGGCCCAGGCGTGCCGGCATAGCCGGTGGTGTATGGGATAGCGGTACCTGTCGCGCCGCCCCCCGGGTAGGTTGACAGGTTGGGAAAGACCGTCCCACCGAATATGTTGGTGGGACTTCCGCCGGTGGTGAAGGTCGTGTACGGACCGGCGCTGCCGCCCGCGGCGATGTCACCGTTCGGGCCGTAAGGACCAGTTGTTCCGCTGGCTCCCGGATCGCCCTGGGCCGTGGTCCACGGGCCGTTCTGGACCTGGGCGACCACGGGTGTCCCGGCCACGTAGGTCGTCGGGTTGCTCCACGGGTTGGTGCCGGTCCCGCGCTTCGGGGTCAGCTGAACGGTCAGGATGGCTGGACGGCTACTCGGACAGCACCGTGGAACAGACGGGCACGCTCGCGGAGTGCAACGGCACCACCGCCGAGTATTACGGCTGGTATGAGATGTACCCCGACCCGATGTATACGTTCGGTAGGACGGTCTCGCCCGGCGACGTTCTCACGGCGACCGTCGTCTCCGACGGCACCGACACCGACACGTTTACCTTGACGCTGTCTGACGTCGGTAAGTGGACGGATAGGACGATGCAGACACTCGCCGGCGCAGAGCTCGGGTCAGCCGAGGTGATCACCGAGGCCCCGTCGAGCGGCGTCGGAGTTCTGCCACTAGCGGATTTCGGCGTTGCCGATTACAGCGAGGCTATGGTCAACGACGGCCTGCTGACGAGCTCAACATCCGGGATCGAGTCGATCACGATGGTGAACTCGCGTGGCCAGGCCGAGTCGACGCCCTCGGCGATTTCGGATGGCGCCTTCAGCGACACCTGGTCGGCAACCTCGCGGCACGGCAGGGGAGGTCCGGGCTTCTTCTAAGCCGCGCCGGGCTTCGCGAGCGGCCCGGGGCGCGGGTGAACATTACGCACCTTCGGTGCATGTCAGTGGACGCTCGGCGTGAACGAACACCCGTCCCAGCCACCGAGCACTGTCCCCCGGGGCGCAGTCCAGACAAGTCCCACGCAACTCTCATAAGTCGCACCTCGCCGGGGGGCCGGCGGGCCCGCCCCGTTCGCATAAGCGGAGGCGAATGACGTGGATCGTGACCGCCGGGCGCCGGCCGGCATGCATGACGCGATGGATCGCGACGAGCGGAATAGCGGCGACCGGACGATCGCATCCGTCCTAAGGCTCGGCGGGAGCGGGTGAGCGCTTCGGCGACTCCTCGATCACGCCGGCCGCTGGCGCCTCGCGATCCCTTTGTCCGGCTCGTCTCGCGGGGGGTTGGGGTGCCAGGGCCCTGCTCGCGCGGATCGGGGGCCACACGCCCCGGCGGTGCGCACACGTTCACAGCCGGCAGAAGAGTTGTGGGCGCGGATCGGCACATCGGCGGCGCCGCGATCACGTCTGAACGCGCCCAGCGGAAGCGGAGTGGGTGCCTGTCGCGGAAGGAAAGCGAGGCTCGGCTCTTGATCTGACTCGACCGTAGCGAGGGTCGCGACCATGTCGACGAGCGGTCGTGGTCGCGCGCGACCACGGCGCGACCGTCACAGTGGCGCTGCTGGTCGACGGTGAGGCGGCGGAGGCACTGATCGAGACGGCGGCCGACCGCGATGCCGACCTCGTCGTGATCGGCGCCAGACAGGACATCACACTTGCCGAACGCCTGCTCGGAACCGTCGCCACCGAAGTCGTCCGCCGCGCCCCGTGTGAGGTGCTGATCGTCCGCCCGCGGGCATACCCCGAACGTCTTCGCGTGCCCGAGACCGACCAGTGTGCTGGGTCGTGCCCGCGCGGCCGCTCGTTCGAGAGGCGGAACGGAAGTCGACCATCCCCGACCGCGTGGGGTCGTATCGCCGACCGCTGTACTTCCCCATTCTGACCTCTACCCCGCGCCGACAAGCCCAGCACCATCACTGCGGCGTGACAGTCACCCCACTCGGCGGGAGAGGGCGCCACTCCTCGAAAAGTTGATCATGCCCGCCACCTCGAAGCGCGGTATCGGCAAACCTGGAGTAACACCAACTCGAAGCCATTTAATCAGCGGTTCTGACGGATCCGCCATGAAGGCGTCACGACCACCTCAGACAAGTGGCGGACCGCGGCCCGTTCGCCTCAACTCAGAGAATCGTATGTCAGCGAGTCAATTTCGCTGTTAGCTCTTGCTCGGCGGCGAGCCAGTGCGCGTCCGCGTCGCCCGGAAATCCTTGCGTGTACAGCTCGTGCGCGCGCACGGCGATTTCCTCATGGGAGGGCGATGGAGGGATGCGTTGCACGCGCTCCCGCCACGCGTCAACGCCCCCCGAGGAGCGCATCGCATCCCAAAGGCCACGTAGCCCGCATGCGACCAGCTCCGAGCGGGTCGGGAAATGTCCGAGCTCAGCGGTCTGAACCTCCAGCTCGCTCGCGATAGTTGCGTCCGTCCAACGGCGACGGATGATTTTGTCAGAGGATGTGACCATGCCGGACCTATCGATGGGTGACTGGTCGCCGGCGGCGTACCGGCGAGGCGCGAGGATAACCACGCGCACCGAAAACCTCAATCGGTAATTTCCCCGGTCCAGAACGCGTCTAGCGTCTTTCTGCGCGGCGATGGTCCCAATGGGGAGAAGGATCGCGGGGTCACGGATAGTAAAAGCGCCGCAGCGACGGTACCTTGGGGGCCCGCTGTTAGCGCTGCGGCGCTTACCAACATCGCTTAGATACCACGGCCTCGTGCCGGTGAACCGCCCATGGTTCGAATCCAACCCTACCAGCCGACCGAGCGCCGGGCTCTCGCGCGCCGTCGGCCATCGGCGGCTCGCCGGACACCTTGTGAGAGCCGGTTGAATCGGTAATTTTGTGCAGCCGCATGACGGAGACGTGGCCCGTCGCAGTCGGAAAATGCGGACTACTACGTAGGGCCACCGGAGGGGATCTGCTCTGGGTATGACGCGACTCGGGTCTCGGGGACCGTCTGAACTCCCCGGGCCGGATCTCGACTACCATCGGCGCTTTGAATCCTTCGGTCGCAGTTGCGCTGCTGCAGGCTGTCGACCAGCCGCCAGCGCGGCGGAGGTTTGCGTTTGGATGCCGGTTGAGGACGAAATCGAGCTGGTGGTCGCGCGGCGGCACTCGGACCCCCACCACGTGCTCGGCGCCCACCCTGTCAACGATGGCGTCGTGGTGCGCGCCTTCCGGCCTGACGCAACCGGAGTGGTCGCCCGGGTGCACGACCGAGAGCCCGTGATCCTTTCGCAGCGGCATCCGGCCGGGCTGTTCGAAGGGTTCGTGCGTGATGCTGGGCTGCCCCTGCGGTACGAGTTCGAGGTCAGCTACCCGGACGGCAACGTATTTCAGTTCGCCGATCCGTACGCCTTCGCGCCCACGTTGGGAGACGTTGATCTGCACCTTTTCGGAGAGGGGCGCCACGAGGAGCTATACGACTGGCTAGGGGCTCATCCGCGCGAGGTCGACGGTATGCCCGGCACCTCGTTCGCCGTCTGGGCGCCAGCGGCTCGAGCCGTGAGTGTTGTCGGCGACTTCAACTCGTGGGACGGGCGTCTGCACGCGATGCGCGCATTAGGTTCCTCCGGAGTCTGGGAGATCTTCGTGCCGGGGGTAGCCGACGGCGCCGCCTACAAGTTCGAGATCCTGACCCCAGGGGGCGACCTCCGAATGAAGGCGGACCCTTTCGCGTTCCGCACTGTGCTCATGCCGCGCACCGACTCAATCGTGCACCGCTCGCGCCACGTCTGGCATGACGGGGAGTGGATGGAGCGCCGGCGGGCGACCCAGCCGTACCTGGAGCCGATGTCGATCTACGAGGTCCACCTGGGGTCGTGGCGGCTCAACCCCGTCGAGGGCAATAGATCGCTGCACTACCGGGAATTGGCGGACGAGCTGGCCGCATACGTGACCGAGCTTGGCTTCACGCACGTGCAACTGATGCCAGTGATGGAGCACCCGTTCGCGGGCTCGTGGGGATACCAGGTGACCAGCTACTTCGCGCCGACCGCGCGTTTCGGCGCCCCGGATGACTTCAAGCGGTTCGTCGATCACCTGCACTGCCGTGGAATCGGCGTGATCCTCGATTGGGTGCCGGCGCACTTCCCG
>DASPPG010000187.1:0-2560 GCA_035625625.1 Solirubrobacteraceae bacterium | reverse complement strand
GTCGTGAAATCGTACATCCTCGACGCGTCGTTTAGAACGAGGTCGATCCCGTAATCCTCCACCTGGTCGACAGTGAAATAAGCCGCCGGCGGGTAGCCCGTCGTGGCCTCCGCAAGAGTCGCTGCTCGAGCTGGCTCCGCGTGAATCTGTTTGTCTCGCAACAGCCTCACGACGAGTGCCTGTGCGTCTGGTAGAGCGAGTGGCTTCAGCTTGCGCTCAAAGAACGCCCACTTGATAGCCAACCGCCGGTAATTCGGCGCGCGCGTGTGAACCAGACACAGATACACGTCACGTTCAGCGACATAGTCCTCGAGCAGCTCGATGAACGGCAGGAAGTACTCGCCGGAACTGTCGAGCATGGCGCCGTGGTCAATGATGCATGGTGCCGCGTTTTCGCGCGCCAAGAAGATCAACTGCTCGGCTACCTCGCGCGCTTGCTCGCGAGGAGCTAGCTCTCGGAACGCGGTGATCTCCCGCTCGGCTTCCTCCAATGTCAGAATCCTCGATGAAACCTGCGACTCAAGAAACAGGTTTTCGAGCGTGCCGGTAGCGGGCAGCGTCAGGATGGGACCGAGGTCCAAGCCGAGAGCGTCGCGCACAAGATGTGATGCAAATCCGGACTTGCGCAGCTCGTAGGCATATTCGCGGGTCCCGGCGCGCGTTTTACCTGCAAATCGCGGCATGAGGTCGTCGCCGAAGGCCAAAAGCTGTAGGCACACGCCTGCAGCACTTTTCGGCGTATCCATCTGCCAGAGCGCGTATCGTGTAGGCACATGTATCTGCGCGAGACGAAGCGGCGCAACGCGGACGGCAGCAGCGTCTCGTACCTGGCGCTGGCGCAGAACGAGCGCGATCCCGTGACCGGTGTGCCGCAGGCGCGGATCATCCACCGCTTCGGCCGCGCCGACCAGGTCGACCGGGAGGCGCTGGCGCGGCTGGTGCGCTCGATCAGCCGCTTCCTTGACCCCGAGCAGGCGGTCGCGGCGACGGTGTCAGGCGAGGTGTCGCTGCTTGACTCGCGGTCGATGGGCTCATCGTGGGTCGCCGACCGGCTGTGGGAGCGCGTGGGGATCGGCCAGGCGCTCATCGAGGCGGCCGACGGCCGTCGGCTCGAGGCCCAGGCGGTCGAGCGGGCGATCTTCGCGATGGTCGCCAACCGCTTGTCGGTCAAGCCGCTGTCGAAGCTCGCCGGCTGCGGCTGGGTGGCCGAGCGGGCGTTCATCGAGGGGCTGGCCGAGGTCTCCGACGATGAGTGCTACCGGGCAATGGACTTCCTGCACGCGGCGCTCCCGGCGCTGCAGGAGCGGGTGTTCTTCAGTGTGGCGAACCTGCTTGACCTCGAGGTCGACCTGTTGTTCTTCGACACGACCTCGAGCTACTGGGAGACCGACCGGCTGCCCGAAGAGCTGCAAGAAGCCGACGACGAGCGTGACAGTGAGGACAAGGACGATCAGCAGCGCGCGGAGGGCGAGCAGAACACCGAGCGCGAGCAAGACGAGGACGACGTGCAGGACGCTGGCGAGCGCCCGCTCCAGGAGTCAGGCCGACGGCGCTATAGCAAGCACAGCAAGGATCACCGCCCTGACCTGCCGCAGGTGGTGCTCGGGATGGCAGTCACCCGCACGGGGATCCCGGTCAGGGTGTGGACGTTCCCTGGCAACAGCTCCGATCAGGTGATCATCCGCAAGGTCCGCGACGACTTGCGCGGTTGGAACCTCTCGCGTGTGATCTGGGTGCTCGACCGCGGCTTCAGCTCCGAGCGCAACCGCCGCTACCTGCAACGTGGCGGCGGACACTACATCGTCGCTGAGAAGCTCCGCTCCGACAGCAAGGAAGCGGGCGCCGCGCTCGGTCGCCAGGGCCGCTACCACACCGTCGCCGGGAACCTGCGCGTCAAGCAGGTCCGGATCGACGACGGCACCAACCGCGACCGGTTCGTGATCTGCCACAACCCCGAGCGCGCCGAGCGCGACCGCACCGTACGCGAGCAGATCCTCGAGCGCCTCAGGCAGGAGATCCACCACGCCGACGGCCTCGCGCCCACCAAACGCTCAGAACTCTACGGCGCGCTATCCACCAAGCCAGCCTACAAGCGCTTCTTGCGCAAGACCAAAACCGGCAAGCTGCGGATCGACCGCACCGCCGTCGCCCACGAAGCCAAGCTCGACGGCAAGTTCCTGCTCAGAACCTCTGACGAGAGCCTCACCCCCGCGGACCTCGCCGAGGGCTACAAGGCACTGTACGAGGCCGAACGCGGCTGGCGATCTCAAGCACACGATCGACCTGCGCCCCGCCTACCACCGCCGCGAGGACCGCGTTGAAGCCCACGTCCAACTCTGCTGGCTGGCGCTACTACTCCTACGCGTCGCCGAGACCGAAGCAGACGACACCTGGCGCAACCTGCGCAACGAGCTCGACCGCTTGCACCTCGTCACCCTCCAGACCAACGAAGGCACCGTCGCGCAGCGCACCGAACTCACCCCCGCCCAGCGCCGCATCCTCCAAGCGCTCCAGCTCCCAGAGCCGCCCCGCTTCTACGACTTCACCCCAGCCGCCGAGT
>DASPPG010000186.1:0-33750 GCA_035625625.1 Solirubrobacteraceae bacterium | reverse complement strand
TACCGTGAGCGGCGGGTGCTTGAGTTGCGCTACGGGTTGTGGGGCGAGGACCCGCACACGCTCGGCGAAGTGGCCGACATATTCCGGTTGAGCCCCGACCGGACCCAGCGCATCGAGCAACAGGCGCTGAAGAAGCTACCCATGCGCTCCGCGCGTTCTTCGGCGTTCTCCAACTCCCTCATCTCGCGCTCCAGTTCCCGCTCCTCGCGGGCGTGAGATCGAGGACGAATGGCGCCGCAGAGCATCGGAGGCACCGGCCCCGAGCACTATCCGGCAGGGCCGCTTTGCTGCTGCTCTTAGCCCAACTGAGCAGCCTGACCCCGCCGAGCGATGGCTGCTCCGTTTCGCGTATCGCGATAGTGCAGGGCGCCTGTTAGATACGCGCCTTGGGTGGGTTTACACCGGCGCGAGCCTCGAGTAGCTTCTGATGGCGGCATCGAGCGGCCCGCTGAGCCTCGAGGATCTGCGAGGGCCATCCGGATCCCGTTGCCCGCTCGTGCGTCACCGTCCTACTCGCTCGCGGGCCGGTACTGACGCCTGGCACGATCACCGCCACCCGCGAGACTCCTCGGTTCGTGCTCAGGCGGGATCTGTGATGCCCCTCCCGCCGAGGTCCGGGCGGTCGTCAAGTCGCTTTTGGAACACAAACTACGGTCGTGCCTCGAGAATCAGGTTGAAGGGTGTCTCGGTCGCCCGGCGTACGCGCGTGAAGCCGCCCTCGTTGAGCACCCGGGCGAGCTCTGCCTCGCCCGCCTGGGCGCCGAGGGCGAGCCCGACCTCCTGCGCAAGCGAGGACGGAGTGCAGATCACGGTCGAGGCCCCGTAGAACACGCGCCCTACCGGGTTGAGGTTCTCCTCGACGCGATCGTTGGCGAACGGCTCGACGATCATCCACGTGCCGTCGGCGTCGAGCGTCTCGAGCACATGGCGGGCCGCGCCCACCGGGTCGCCCATGTCGTGCAGGCAGTCGAACACGCACACGAGGTCATAGCCGTGGCCGGGAAATTCCTTGGCCGCGTCCGTGGCGAACACGATCCGGCTATCGACGCCGGCTTCCTTCGCAGCCTCGTGCGCGCGCTCGATCGACGGGGCGTGGTAGTCGAAGCCGAAGAACTCGGAGTTCGGAAACGCCTCGGCCATGATGATCGTCGATGCCCCGTGCCCGCAGCCCACGTCGGCCACCTTCGCCCCACGCTCGAGCTTCTCCTGGACGCCGTCCAGGGCGGGAATCCACTCGCTGACGAGGTGCGCGCGGTAGCCCGGCCGAAAGAAGCGCTCGGTGCCGCGGAACAGGCGGTGGTCATGCTCGTGCCAGCCCATCCCCTGGCCGCTGCGAAATACCTCGCGGATCTTGTCCTCGTCGGCGAACAGGGATGCGATCGAGTCAAGTACGCCCAGGATGTAGAACGGGCTGTCCTCGTCGGCTAGCGCGAGCGCATGCTCGTCCGGCAGCGTGTAGCAGTCGGTGCCGGCGTCATAAGAGACATAGCCCCCGGCCGCCTGGTTGCGCAGCCACTCGCGCACGTAGCGCTCCGCGGCCCCGGCTCGATCGGCCACCTCCGCGGACGTGAGCGGCCCCGCGCCCGCCATCGCCTTGTAGAGGCCGAGCTTCTCGCCAATCATCATCAGCGGCACGCTGATTGCCGCCCCCATGTCGCTCACTGCCTGGCCCATGAAGGCTTCGAGCTTGCCTTGGTCAATCTCAGTTGCACCCATAAGCGCCCTCTCCCGGTCCGACTCAAGACGACCGTTCGAGCTGGGTCGTCGTTTCGACCAAGCAAACCACATGAGTCGGGGCGTGTCCAGGGACCCGCGCCGCGTCGCCCGGTCAGCGACGGCGTATGTCGCTGAGGCCGGCCCAGCCTCCGTCGATCCAAATGTTTTCCGTCGACCCATGTCACGACAGGCAATCGACATTCCGGTCTCCCGAGCGCGTCAGAGGCGTCCCTGTTGATGCTCGCGAGGCACTCGAAAGCGCGGAGGATGCAGCCCGCGAGCCAGTCCGGCGCCCACGCTCGGTTCTCCCGCAAACGAGCCGTCTCGCGACGGATACGCCTGTCGCTGCTTCCGCGTCAGCTCGACACCCTGTTCCGACGATCGTTGGCTTCTGCGTTGATCGAGCACCAGCGGTCCCATCCCGACCGTGGGGCTGCTGAGTCCGCCCGGCGTTGCAACAGTCGGCGCGGGTCGGGAGCCGGGCCCCCCGCGAGCGATCGAGTTCAGCGTCGCTGTCTGAGCGAGCAGCAGCCCGGCGTTAGCGCTGCTGCTCGATCAAGGGGGCTGTCTCGATTCAACGGGTCTGGCTGCTGCATCCGTTCCTTAGCACAAGTCTAGTCAGGCTCGAAGGGGTCGACTAAGACTCCGGCTCGTCGAAAATGCGGAAGCCCCGGCCGACCTTCCTCCGCTTTAGCGAGGCACCCGCACCTTGTCCGTACCAGCGGTGCCCCGGGTGAACGCCGACTCTCGTCCAGCCGCGAATGCGCACCCGAGAGTTGGGGACGAGTACCGGGCTCGCAGCTATCTTCCTGGGTCTGCCCGGAGTGGCGTAGACTCGGCCAAGCAGTCGAGCGAGGAGCGTGGGGCAATGATCCGCAGCCCGTTTCCGGATGTTGAGATTCCGGACGTGTCTTTGTCCGATTTTGTCCTCGCTGGTGCTGGCGAGCTTGGCGACAAGCCGGCTGTGATCGACGGACCCAGCGGTCGGACGATCAGCTACGCGCAGCTGGTGGAGTCCGTTCGGGCGGTCGGTGCAGGCCTTGCGGAGCGGGGCTTTGGCAAGGGCGACGTCTTCGCGCACTTCGCCCCCAACCTGCCCGAGTACGCGGTCACCTTTCACGCCGTCGCGACGCTCGGCGGGATCAACACGACCGTCAACCCGCTGTTCACGGCCGAGGAGCTTGAGCGCCAGCTGCGCGACTGCGGTGCGCGCATGCTGGTGACCGTGCCCGAGCAGGCGGAGAAGGCGCGGGCGGCGGCGCGGGCGGCGGGCGTGCAGGAGATCTTCGGCTATGGCGAGGCCGACGGCGCGACGCCGTTCAGCTCCCTGCCGGAGGCGGCCGGCGAGCCGCCGGAGGTCGCGATTGACCCCGCAGAGGATGTCGTCGCGCTGCCGTATTCGAGCGGCACCACGGGGCTGCCGAAGGGCGTGATGCTTACGCACCGAAACCTCGTGGCGAACATCTGCCAGACGATCGTTCACCAACGTGTCCGCGAGGATGACCGTGTGATCGCGGTGTTGCCGTTCTTTCACATTTACGGCCTGGTCGTGCTGATGAACATGCCGCTTTCGCGCGGGGCCACGGTCGTGACGATGCCGCGGTTCGAGCTGCCCGAGTTCCTGCGCGTCGTGCAGCGGTACGGCATCACTCGCGCCTGGGTCGTCCCGCCGATCGTGCTCGCGTTGGCCAAGCAACCGCTGGTGGACGAGTTCGACCTCTCGAGCCTTGAGTTCATGCTCTCCGGCGCCGCGCCGCTGTCCGCCGAGCTCGAGGTGGCGTGCGGCCAGCGGCTGGGCTGCCGCATGCTGCAGGGCTACGGCCTCACCGAGACGAGCCCGACCACCCACTCCGTCCCTGATGAGCTCGCCGGGCAGATGCCGGGCTCGATCGGCCCCCCGGTCCCGAACACCGAGTGCCGCATCGTCGACATCGTCAGCGGCCGGGAGGCGCCGATCGGCGAGCGCGGTGAGCTGCTGATCCGCGGCCCGCAGGTGATGAAGGGCTACCTCAACAATCCGCAGGCGACCGTGCTGGCGATCGATCCCGACGGCTGGCTGCGCACAGGCGACATCGCCACCGTCGACGAGCAGGGCGCGGTTCGGATCGTCGACCGGGTCAAGGAGCTGATCAAGTACAAGGGCTCTCAGGTCGCCCCCGCCGAACTGGAGGCGCTGTTGCTCACGCACCCCGCGATCGCCGACGCGGCCGTGATCGGGATCCCCGACGAGGAGGCCGGCGAGGTCCCGAAGGCGTTCGTCGTGCTCAACGCGCCGCTCACCCCCGAGGAGGTGAGCGCGTTCGTTGCCGAGCGCGTGGCGCCGTACAAGAAGATCCGTGCCGTCGAGATCCTCGAGGAGATTCCGAAGTCACCCTCGGGCAAGATCCTTCGCCGTGTGCTCATCGACCGCGAGCGGGCGGCGGCGGCGCCTGGCTAGCGCTCACGATCGAGTCTCATCCCGTCGGCGGAGCCCGTCCGCGGGTCGGGCAACAGCGATCGCCGTAACGCGGAGGCGCCCCGTGTCGGTACTGCCGCACTTCCATCACGCAACGAGCGGCGTCAGGGCCACGTCAGCAAGACGCTAACTGCGTGCGAACTTCGAGAACCAGCGGCTGGTCGGCGGGAACATTCCGCTCTACCCGGGCGGAAGCGAGACGACAGTGGCTGCCACACCCACGATCTGCTTACTGCGCCCGCGACAAGCGCTAGGCAGCAAGTGGCGGGCTGTTCAGCTCCCGCGGCCGACGAAGCGTCACCGACCTGCCTCAGCAACCTTCCAGCTGGATGAGCTCCGATAGCGCACGACAACCGCGCAGCAGCTGCTGCATTCTCCCGATCAAGCCGAAGGGCAACTCGTCGCGGTGCTTCTGAGCAAAAGGAGCAGCGGTGAGCGGTCTCCACCAGACGACTGCAACGGGCTAGCAGCATCGGCGTCGACATGCGCGTGACGCCGCTGCATGGGCCCGATAATCCGGAAGCCGCCGCGGCCGACCACCGCGACTCGCTGCGACCCGAGGTTCAGCCAGAGTGCCGCTCCGCCACTCCAACCAGCAGTCGTCCTCGAAGCGGTGCGTCAGGCGAGCAACGGTGAGCAAGCTCGATGCCTCACTGTCGCGTTCGGTAGGACGCGGCGGTCCGTTGGGTCGAGTCACGCCGCCGGTCGTGACTTCTGCTTTCGCGATCGGGCCGGTCCACGACGGACAGCTGCTTCGCCTACGGCGGCAGTCGTGAGAGGCGCTACTCCTTCAACGCGGAGCAGTCGTGGGAAGGTTCCGCTACCGCATCCGCGAGGAGCAGTCGCCCGCCGCCGTTGCTGCACCGTGGCAAGGCGCCGGGTTGCTCGCCGACGTCTAGCACCGCGTCTTCGCGGAGCTACGGTTGGTCGCCAATGCAATAGCGTCACCGGTGGCGGCGAAACTACGAAAGGGATCTCCTGGAGCTCGGTCGCGCGAAGGCGAAAGCAGGCGTCGCCAGCCCGACGACAAGCCCGCGAGGTGCCCTAAGCATTCGTCGTGACGACCGGATCCCTCACGCCCGAAGAGGCGACCCGGTTCGTCGCCGAACACGTGGCCCCATACAAGAAGGTGCGCGTCCTCGAAATCATCGACGAGATCCCCAAGTTGCCCTCCGGGAAGCCCTCGCCGTTGGTTACTGGCCCCTGCGAAGGCCCCCAGGGGCGGAGGTTACGCCTCGCCACATTTCTTAGAGCAAACCGAAACTTCTTCTCACGCTATGCGTTGAGACAGCGAGGGAGCCGACCGCCGCATGAGATTCGGGGGCAGGGGCATGAGGTGCGGATACAGCTCCCCAAGGCCACCGATAGAGGAGGAGAAGGCAGTGAGACGCAGATTCATGCTCGGTTTAGGGTCGCTCGGAGTTTCAGCTGCGCTGGTCTTCGCGCTCGGAGCTGGCGCTGCCGGGGCGAAGCCAAGCGCAAAGTCGGGCGCTAAGGGAACGAAGTTCAGTTGCACGGAGACCTCCTACAACCAGTCCTACCCGAACACCTCGGGCTTCGCTTTCGGGCTCCTGACGTGTTCGAAGCCGTTCGGCGACGGCGTTCAGTACAGCACGTTCAGCGAGTCGGTCACCGCCACGCAGCTGACGGCGAGTGGAACATTCAAGAACTTCTTCGACAACGGCACGGTCGACGGCACCTACGGTCTGAGCGGCGCGCTCAGTAGTGGGCCGATTACCGCCAGCGGTCCGCTGAAGATCACCGGCGGTACCGGCGCCTATAAGCACGCCAAGGGCAGTGGCAAATTGACTTGCACGACCAACAATGGCGGGAAGACATACACTTGCACCGTCACCGGAGCTGGAACGGCCTGACTGGGCTTGCGAGTGCCCAGCCGGCGGGTCGGGGCTGGGCACTCCGCGCAAGTCGCCTCAGGCCCGTGCAGAAACGGCGGCAGGGCGTGGTCCGCGGTCGTCGGGGCCTGGATTTTCGGGGTGCCCTGACGCACCCGTGCGGCGTCAGGGCGCTCTGAGCAAATTGCTCCGACCCCTGTTACGGGTAACGGGGCGTCCGGTTCCGGAATTCTGGCCAGCGCGATGCTTTTGCCACGTCAATGCGAGCGACTGACCGACGCGTCCATGGAATAGGGAGAAGCCGGTTCCATCACGGTTCCTTTTGCATTTTGCGCGATCGGCTTCGCCCCCGCGCTAACTGACGTGGCGGCCGTCACCGCCGCCTGTCGTGCGTAGCGGTATGCCCGTCCGCACGATCGCGTTCATCCTCCGGGCGCCTCGCTGACCGTTGCTTGGGCGACGGGCGAGACGTCCGCGAAGATCGGCGCTCACGATCGCAACGCCACGCCAGCAGCCGTCCCCCCGGGCGCCGCGGACTACTGGTTCGTCCCGGCTGAGCGGTAGTCATGCAGCTCGAGTCCGACGGGATTCGCCGCGCTATTGCTATCCCGATGGGATCGGGCGACCCTCAGGCCAAGAGCGATCGTCCCGCCTCGGCCATGCGCGTGATCGCAACGCGCGGAATCCGATCGTGCCGCGATCGTCGGTGCGGTGATCGCTTCGATGACCGTCTCGCCGCGGAGCCGGCTGCTGCTCGGCGACAGCGCGATCGTCGTGAATCGGCGCGACCGCGACGACGACGTACGATCCCATTCTCGTGGAAGCAGTCGCGACGACGCGCCGAGTCGCGACGCATGCAAACGTCGCTAAGCGAGCGCCGCGCGCATTTGGGTGTCCGCCACAAAAGCAGACGTCCGGCTTGGTTAGTTTGTAGTTTAGGTCGGCGGTGTTTTACCCGTAGGTCCCGGGGAAGCATGCGAGGCGTCGCCGGCAGCACCCGACGCGGTCGGCAGGGAGCCAGTCCGGGGCCCCGGCCCACGTCGGAGTCGGTGCGCTACGAGTTCGTTTGCCGGTCGCCGCTGTCTGGCCGCGATCTGTGGCGCTGGCGCGTCGGGGAGCTGGTCGACCGCTCTGACGGGCCGTGAGGGGCAATCCGCTTCCGTCGTGTGGTGCGACTTCTGCCGGCTTTGGCTGGAGCTTTTGCCTGTTGCTGGGGCTCCGTGTAGTAGTACTTGCCACCCCGTAGCGATGAGGCGACCGCGCCTAGCAGGCAGCAGGCGCCGGCGAAGTAGAACGCCTCGTGGATCCCGTTGGCGAACGGGTGCGAGACGAGCATCGGGAAGAACGTGTGACCGGTGAGGTAGACGACGGTCGAGTGCGGCAGCTGGTGGAGGATCGGCGCGAGCGTGGTGCTCATCGGGTTGTAACCGAGGAACGCCGCGAACAGGCTCCCGACGGGGGGTAGCTGCGACACCTTCACCGCGTAGGCTTGCGGGACCCCGTTGGCGGCGAGGCCGTGGTACAGGGTCGCTGGGAGGGTGGCGGCGAGCCCGATGATGATCAGGCTGAAGAAGATCCCGATCGAAAGCACCGAGGCGGAGTTCATGAACGTCCCGGCCATGCCCGCGCCGGCTCCGCGTTGGTCTGGTGGCAGGCTGTTCATGATCCCAGTCTGGTTGGGAGCGGCGAATAGGCCCATCGCCAGGCCGTTGAGGAAGATCACAAGTCCAAACGCCCAGTAGGGGAAACCGACCGGCAACGCGATTAGCAGCAGGAACGTGATCGCGGCGAGGACCATTCCCCCGGTGGCGAATGGGCGGGCGCCGAAGCGATCGGCGAGGTGGCCGGCGAATGGACCCGCGATCAGGAACCCGACCGATAGTGGAAGCATGCAGATCCCCGCCCACAACGGTGTGGAGGAGAAGCTGTAGCCGTGCTCTGGCAGCCAGATGCCTTGCAGCCAGATGATCAGCATAAACATCAGCCCACCCCTCGCGAGCGCTGCCAGCAGCGTAGCTACGTTGCCCGCCGAGAACGCGCGGATCTCAAACAGGTGCAGGCGGAACATCGGGGCGCTGACACGATGTTCGATCACCACGAACAGCCCGAGCACGACGATCCCGCCGGCGATCGCCGTGATCACCCACGGGTTGGTCCAGCCCATGTCGTGGCCGCCGTAGGGAAGGATCCCGTAGGTGATCCCGACCAGCAGCGCGATCAGGCCGACCGCGAACGCGAGGTTCCCGAGCCAGTCGATCTTCGCCCGTACACGAATTCCGCGCTCCTGCAGCATGTAATAGGCCCACACCGTCCCGAACAGCCCGATCGGGACCGACACCAGGAACACCAGCCGCCATGCGACCGGCGCGAGAACCCCGCCGAGCACGAGACCGATGAACGACCCCGCGATCGCCGACACCATGTTGATCCCGAGCGCAAGGCCGCGCTCGGTCTGTGGGAACGCGTCGGTGAGGATCGCCGCCGAGTTCGCGAACAGGAACGCCGCTCCGACCCCTTGGACGACCCGCATCACGATCAGCCACAACGCCCCCGCGCTCCCCTGCATCCACGTCACCGACAGGAGGATCGAACCCGCAGTGAACACAGCAAAGCCGAGGTTGTACATCCGTACCCGACCGAACATGTCGCCGACCCGGCCAAGGCTCACCACCAGCACCGCCGAGACGACCATGAACCCCAGCAACATCCAAAGCAGATAGCTCGTGTTCGACGGCACCAGAGGGTTCAAGTGGATCCCGCGGAAGATGTCCGGCAGCGCGATGATCACGATCGAAGCGTTGATCGTCGCCATCAAGACCCCCAACGTCGTGTTCGACAGCGCGATCCACTTGTAGTGCTCCGGACGTGACCGGTGCTCGTGGACGTGCCGCGCGACGGCATCGAGCGGTGCCCTCAAACGGAGGCCCCGATCTCGTCGTGTTCCTGGGAATTCCTCGTGCATGTCATGAGTGACTTCTCGAATGCACACCGCCGGTGCGGGAGCACGCTCGCCTACTGAGCCGGGGCCACCCAAAGGAGACGCGAACCACGTCAGGGAACCCAGACCCTCTCGCACCGAGCCGCAGACCACACACTCGCGGTCGCAGACACCCACGTCATCCGTAGTAGCCCCCACACGCAGCGCAGAAACCTACCCACCGCGCTCACAGCACACCAGATGCCATGACACGGGCCTCGGCTGCCGGGACGCTAGCCCGACAGCCGCGTAACCGGCTAAACAGGGAGGCGACGAAAGCAACGACGCCCCGCGCACCCAACGACTCATCGCGACTTGCGGCTGCCCGAACAACAGACGTCGGATGCGCCCCATGCGGCGCTAATGCTTCTCTATCGTCGACCGGTCAGAGTCGACCGCCACGTACTCCGCCAGCGTGCCATTGCGGGACCAGTCGGCCAGCCCGAACACTCGCTGGCCGACGGTCAGGCCGGTGGTCCCGTAGCCCAGCTCGGCGACGACACCCGACACCTCATGCCCGGGCACGCTCGGCGTCCGGTCCCGGCCGCCACGATCAGTCCACGTCCCCTCCCAAGCCAGCTCCCCACGGGTAAACCCAGCGGCATGCACGCGCACGATGACGTCGTTCTCAGCGGCGCGCGGATACGGCAAATCCGTCAGGGACAGCCCAGCCAGACCAGCGTCACGGTCGCGGACGGCGATAGCTTGCATAGCACCTTCCTCTCTGATGGCAGAGCTTCCGTGCCGGTAGGTCCGGTACTCGCGGCAGCGCTCCGAGCAGTGTGACGCTCAAACCACTAGGTGAAAAAGGTCCTGGCGCTCAGCCGAGTTCCCGGGCGAGGCCGGTGAGAAGTCGTTCGGGCCCGCGGATGTAGCAGAGCCGATACAAGTCTTTTTACTGGACCACCTCGCCGACGAGCTGCGCGCCGTGGTCGCGGAGCCGGGCGAGCGTATCGTCGATGTCGTCCACGGCGAATATCACGCGGAGGTACCCGAGGGCGTTCACCGGGGCGTTCCGGTGATCGGCGACCGCGAGGGGCGTGAGACATCGCGAGAGCTCGAGCCGGCTGTGGCCGTCCGGTGTGCGCATCATGGCGATCTCGACGCCTGGTCTCGCAGTCCAGTGACGCGCCCAGACCAGTCCCCTTCGATAGTGGCTTGGCCTTCGAGCCCGAGGCTTGGCCTTCGAGCTCGAGGCCGAGCTCGCGGAAGAACGCGATCGTCCCCGGTAGGTCGTCGACGACAATGCCTACGTTGTCCATCCGTTGAACCGCTATATGCCCAATCTAGCCGCCCGGGGGCTTGCCCGCCGCGAGCATTTCGTTGGCCCGACGCAAAGGGTCCGCGAGAGGTCCGACCGGCGAGGGAGGCAACCCCCCGACCGATGGTGTTCGGGAGCCACGAAAGCCTCCGCCAACAGGAGGCTCTGGAGTGGCGGACCCGCGTGAATGAGGCACTCGGGTGCGAGGTGCAGACCGGCCATCGACGCCGACCTTGCCTTCCACATCGGGTTAATGGCGCCCGCGCCGCCCCCACCGATGCTGAGCTTGTGGTCCCTCCCGAGGACGCGGAAGAGGTAGTTCTCGAGCGGCGAGGAAGCCGCGAGTCGAACCCCCTTTGCCTCTCTCGCAGTACCTAACGCTGCTCCTCGCGGAGACCTCTTAAGCTCGGCCAGCGGGGCGCTCGCGCCTCCGGCGCCGCGGGAGCCGGCGCTGCGGACGGCCGAGGCACGGACCCGCGCATGGCAGGGCGGCGATCGCATGGCTTCCATACACCTCTGCGGAGGCAAAAGCAGGGCTCGCCGCGATCCGCCGGCTCGGAGGCGGGGATCAGAGGCGCAGGGTCCGGGGGAGCCCGAAGTGGGGGAGCAAGCTTGAGTTGGTGAAGCTGGTGACGGCCGAGATCCGTTCGCCCTCGATGGTCAGGACGAGCAGGCCTACGGCGTGCGCGATCGGAGCGTGCTCGTCGTCGCGATAGCGCCCGAAAGCTGGCTGTGTGTTGGCCCGGGTTGGGATGAGCGTGTAACGGCGCTCGCCGCGCCGGCTGGCGATCGCGCGCAGGCACGCTTCGATGGCTGTATGCCCTTGGTATTCGAGCGGGGACGGCGGCATGCTGAACCACGCGTTATCGGCGAGCAGCGCGACGACGGAGTCGATGTCGTCGGCCACCCAGGCGTCGGCAAAGCGTCGGACGAGCTCGCGTTCGCCGTCCGAGTCCGGCAGCGGGGCTCGCCGTCGCGGTTGCGCGCCCTGTAGTCGGTCGATCGTCGAGCGTGCTCGCTTGAGCGCGCCCTTGACCGAGTCCTCGCTTGAGTCGAGCATGCCCGCGACCTCGGCGGCGTGGAAGCCGAGCACGTCGTGCAGTAGCAGCGCGGCGCGCTGCCGCGAGGGGAGCGCTTGCAGGGCGGCGATGAACGCGAGCTCGATCGTCTCCCTGGTCTCGTAGCGCGCTTCGGGTCCGGGCGTCGTGTCGATGATCCCTTCGAGCAGCGCGTCGGGATACGGCTCGAGCCAGGTCACCTCGGCCATCCGCGTCGGCGCTGGCGGAGCGAACGGCGGCTCGGGAGTGGGCGGCGGGCGACGCCCCGCATCGCGCAATGCGTCCAGGCAGCGATTGGTCGCGATCCGGTACAGCCACGCGCGCAGCGGCGAGCGCTGTTCAAAGCGGGCGAGACCCCGCCACGCGCTGACCAGCGTCTCCTGCAGCGCGTCCTCAGCGTCCTGTATCGAGCCGAGGATCCGATAGCAGTGGAACTGGAGCTCGCGTCGGTAGGGGTCGGTTAGCTCGCGGAACGCCTCCTCCTCGCCTTGCGCAGCCCGCGCCAGGAGCGATTGGCTCATGTTCTGATCCTCGCATCTCGACTCCGATCTCGTCGGCATTACCCGTTATGACGCGCCGCGCGGCGAAAAAGGGTCGCTCCCCGACCGCGCGAGAGACGCCGACCCTTTTTCGGCCCGGCCGGCGTCTCAATACGCAGATGGCAAGACGCCGACACCAGGAGGACTGGAAATTGCCCGCGCACGCGATCGGATCGGCCCAGGAGCACCTGGCTGCCGAGCTGGAGCTGCTCGAAGCGGAGAAGGACCTGACCCGCCGCGGCGACATCGCCGTGGATTAGAGGAGGCTGCAAAATGCTGCATCCCGCTCTCGCTCGAGCGCTCGCCACCGCTCGCGTCGAGGACCAACTGCGCGCGGCCGCCCGTTGGCGCACCATCCGCCTCGCCCGTCGTGCACGAGCCACGCGTGGCGGCGACCTTCAGTCGCCGTACAGCGATCCGCGTCGACTGGACTACGTGGACCGCGCCCGCCAGGCCCGCGGCATGACACGAACCGAGATTCCTCAAGCAGCCGTGTGGCCATGCCAATCCGTCCTCGACGTCCGCTCGGGGCCGCGAGCCGGGATCGATCGGGCATCGAGTAAGGCGCAGCCTGCCTCGTCCGACACGCGGACGTCGCGCGGGTCGGAGTAGCTCGTGTTCGAAGGCTTCACGCTCGAATATGTCGACGTCGGCGAGGTCACGCTGCGCGTACGGCACGGCGGCCACGGGCAGCCGGTGGTGCGGCTGCACGCCCATCCGCGGACGCATACAACGTGGCACCGAGTAACAGCGCAGCTGGCCGGCTCGTTCTTCGTCGTCCTGACCTGCGCGGGTACGGCCGGTCCACGCTACCCGCCGATGCGCCGGAGCACGCCCAGTCCTCCAAGCGGGCGATGGCCAGCGACGTGGTCTCGCCCGTGCGGCACCTCGGCCATGAGCAGTTCGCAGTGGTGGGCCATGACCGCGGTTTGCTGGGCGCCTTCCGCACCGCCATGGATCACCCACGGGCGGTGACGCGGCTGGTGGTGATGGACGGTCTCCCGATCGTGGAGCATCTCGAGCGCCTCAACGAGGTGTTCGTGCGGACCTGGTGGCACTGGTGGTTTTATGGCCAGACCGAGACGCCCGCGGAGCGGGTCATCAACCTCGACCCTGACGCCTGGTAGCGCACTCCCTTACCGCAAGAGATGGGAGAGGGCAATCACGCCGACGTCTGGGCGGCTCTACGCGATCCCGCCGTCGTGCACGTTCTGGGCGCACGCCGCCTGACCTCCGAGCATCAGTTCGGGTCGCCCGCTGGCGCGAGCTACGGCTCGGGAGATGCGCGCGTTCCGCGCGACAGGGAGGGCGACGGTGATTGGGAAGAAGCGCGCCGCGTGGGTAGGGCAGGGCGGACGCGACCCCCGCAGTTGCGGTGCCGGTCGAGCTGGCTGAGCCGGCTTGGTGGTGAATGCCGTTGGTTCAGTAGAAACAGGCAGCCCGTCTCAGTCGGCCTCCCGGATGTCGCGGAGTGAGTGTTCACTCATTCTTGCCTCATGGCTCTGCGCGAGTCTCAGGAACACCGGTCATCGAACGCGCTGGACGTGGGTGGAGACTCGCAGCGGGCCTTGCGAGACGCGGTGCTTGACGCAACGTTGCTGGTGATTCGGGAGCGGGGGCTGGCGCGGACGCGAACGAGTCACATAGCTCGCGCCGCGGGGTGCGCGGAGGGCACCATCTACCGGTATTACTCTGGCAAGTCAGAGCTTGTCCGCGCCGCGCTCCACTCGCAGTTGCGGACGCTGATCGCCGTGCTCGCCGATCTGCCTGTGCGGGTGGGCACCGCGACGGTGGAGGCGAACCTGCTCGGGGTGGCGGGGGCGGCACTGACGTTCTATGGCGAGGGCCTGGCGCTGATCGGCTGCCTGCTCGCCGACACCGAGCTGCTGGCGGGCGAGCGCGAGTTCATTGCTGCTCACGATGTCGGCCCGCATAAGGTGGCGGCCAACCTTGCCGCGTATTTGAAGGCTGAGCAGAAGCTCGGCCGCCTCCGGCAAGACGCTGACGTCGAGGTGGCCGCCAGGCTGCTGCTTGCAAGCTGCCTGGGCGAGAGCGTCTTCCGGGCAACCGACGCGGCCGTGGACGCCGCTGATAAGGACCGATACCTGCGGGGGCTGGTCGGGACGGTGCTCGGCGGTCTGGCCACTCCGAAGCCCGAGACCAGTAGTGCCCACGTCGGATCAGCGCCGAAGGAGTGAGAGCGATGAGCGGATCAACGCCAACATCCACCTCTGCCGAGTCGTCGCGCCGATGGCGTGCGCTGGCGGTGTTGTGCTTGTCGCTCTTGATCGTGACGCTCGACGCCACGGTCCTGAACGTCGCGCTGCCGACGCTCGTGCGCAAGCTGCATGCCAGCTCAAGCGACCTGCAGTGGTTCGTCGACGCCTACGTGCTCGTGTTCGCCTGCCTGATGCTGGTCGCGGGCAGCCTCGCTGATCGCATCGGGCGCAAGCGGACGTTCCTCGCCGGCTTGATCGCGTTCGCCGCGTGCTCGACGTGGGCGGCGTTCTCGCGCTCCGTCGGGATGCTGATCGCGGCCCGTGCGAGCATGGGCGTGGGGGCAGCGCTGATCATGCCCTCGACGCTGGCGATCATCGCCAACACGTTCAGTGATCACCACGAGCGCCAACGCGCCATCGGGTTCTGGGCCGCGACCAGCGGCGCGGGAATCGCGCTCGGACCGATCGTCGCCGGGCTGCTGCTCGCCCGCTTTGCCTGGGGGTCGGTATTCCTGATCAACGTTCCGATCGCCGCAGTCGCGTTCGCGTTCGCCCTGCCTTTGGTCGACGACTCCCGCAACCCTGCCGCACAGCGGCCCGACGGGGTCGGCTCCGCCCTCTCGATCGCCGGACTCGGGCTCGTGCTGTACGGGATCATCGAGGCGCCGATCCACGGCTGGACCTCCGCACTCGTGCTCACAACCGGCGCGACCGGACTCACGATTCTCGCCGCCTTTGTGCTGTGGGAGTGGCGATCCGAGCACCCCATGCTGAACCTCCGGTTCTTCGCCAACCGCGGCTTCTCGGGCGCAATCCTCTCCGTCGGCCTGACGATGTTCGGGCTCCTCGGCGCGCTGTTCCTGCTCACCCAGTTCCTGCAGTTCGATCTCACCTACACACCGCTTCAGGCCGGCCTGCGAATGCTCCCCGCCGCCGGCGCAATCGCCCTGGTCGCACCACTGTCGAGCCAGCTCGTACATCGGATCGGTAGCAAGCTGACGATCGCGATCGGCATGCTGCTCGCGGCGGGTGGCCTGTGGCAGATGGGCGACGTCTCCACCGCCAGCACGTACTCCGGGATCGTCCTCGGCATGGCCCTGCTCGGCCTCGGCGCCGGGCTGGTCATCCCCTCGACGGCCGCCTCTGTGATGGGCTCGCTTCCCGAGGAGCACACCGGCGTCGGCGCCGGCACCAACGGAACATTCCTGCAGGCCGGCGGAGCGCTCGGCGTCGCCGTGATCGGCAGCCTCCTTGCCACCCGCTACCAGAACCACATGCTCATCGCGCTCGCCCCGCACCCAGTCCCGCACCCGATCGAGCAGACGATCCTCGGCTCCATCGGAGGCGCCCTCGGCGTCGCCGGCCACCTCGGCGGCATCGCGGGCGGGCTGCTCGCGCACACCGCCCGCAGCGCCTTCATCAGCGGCATGAGCCTCGGCCTGCGCACCGCCGCGATCGTCGCCCTCGCCGGCGCCGCCCTCGCGCTCGCGATCCTCCCCGGCAGGGAACTTCACCGCCGCAGCCGCACCCTCGCCGCCGCCAAGAAAGAGACACAACCGAGTTCGCTACGACCATCCAGCCGAGCGAACTGAACATATCGTCCTCGCTAGAACATTCATCGCCGCTCGCTGAGCCGAGGCTTGCCGCCCGTGCCGACGCTCCCGGCCTTGCAAGGAAGCGGTCACCCGCCCGCCGTGTCCGCTCGAGGCGTCGTGCATCCACGCTCAGCTCTCGCGAGCCCTGCGTTTGTTATCGGACGGGCATCGTGGCGTGCTCGCCGACGGTCTCGAAACGCGCGGAAAGCGAGAACCTGCGGCTCGCGGGCGCGGTGATCGCTGGTTCTACGGGCGCTCGAGACTCATTGCGATACTCGGCGGGTGGCTGACCACATCAGCAATCCGCGGACCGATCCCGAGGGGCTCAACGATTTGGCGCCGCTTTGGGCCGAGCTGCACCATCATCATCGCGAGGCCGCTGATTACCCAGCGCTGGTCGAAGATCTCGATTCGTCGTGGGCCAGCCGACTACGGTGGTACCGCCACCTCCTCACGCGTGGTGCCAGCTACGTCACCGCGAGCGACGATGAAGGCCGCCTGCTCGGCTATGCGATGGTCGCGTTCGAGGAGGGTCCCGACGACACGTTTGAAGTCACGGGCGGGATCGCCGAGGTGGTGACGCTCGTCGTCACGGGCAGCCGCCGCTCGCACGGCGTCGGTCGGGCGTTACTGGCCGCCGCCGAGCGCCTTGCCACCGGGCGCGGATTCGACACGGTGAAGGTCGCGGTCATGAGCGGGAACGTCCGGGCGCAGGACTTCTACGAGGCTTGCGGCTATTTGGCCGGCGAGCAGGTTCTGTATCGCCGCCTGAGTGATCGATAAGCAACGTCCTCGTCGCCCGCCGCGCCTAAGCCGGCTTGTGCACGAAACTGAGTGTCCGCTGCGCAGCCTTCTCGACCGCGATGACGAAACAGACACGGTCGGGTCCCCGGCTGGGAAACGGCGCACCCGTGTACTTGATGGAGATCGGGTCCATGTACCGGCAATCCTCATCTGACCTGATCTCAACGACTCGTCCTTGAACCGCGGCCATTCGGTACGGATTCGACATGTCCGTTACCGAGAGTGCCACGCGCGGGTCGCGGCGCATGTCTCTGGCTTTCCAAATTGCGTCGGAGGTGCAAACGAGAATACGATCGCCCTCGAGCCCCACCCACACAACCCAGTTCCGCGGCGCGCCATCCGCGCGCAGCGTTGCCAGATGCACGTAGTTGGGGCCTTCGAGAAGGGCACGAACGTCTTCAGGTATGGGGATCGGCATGCGTCGCTCCTTTTATCGACACGCGTCAAACTCGACGCAGACGAGCGCTTCCGGGGTCGGATACGACCTCTCAGGCTACGTGAGGCGACGTCGTCGCTTCTCAACAGCCAGTTCAGCCTGGAAACGCGCTGACTCCCGAGACCCGTTTCTGCGACGGCAGGAGCATTTCATCGGCGCCGGAAAAACACCTCCCTTGCGGCGGAGAGCAGGGACGAGGACTGCTTCGCCTCGCTGAGCACACGCGAGATTCGTCGCCACGCTGACTAGCGGAATGGACGACCAGCAGGTGGGTCGGGACCGCCGGCTCGAGACCCGCATCTATGGCTGGCTTCCGATTATGTTGAGCGACGGCTGGCCGGTGTTCGTTTTGCCTGCTGAGGGTGGGTTGTGGTGATGGGCTGCTGGACATAATCGTCTGCGGCTGATTGACGCTTCTCGTTTCGGTTTGTTCGATCCGACGGGAGGCAGCGATGGGTGCTGGTCGTGTTTCGTGGTGCAGGGTGCGGGGGCCGTTGGCGCCGTGGGTGGCTGGACTTGAGCGGTGGTTGGCGGCTCGCGGGTACGGGAGGTTGTCGGTGCGCGAGCGGGTGTGTCAGCTGGCGCGGCTGAGCAGTTGGCTTGAGCGGGAGGGGCTGGCTGTGTGGGAGTTGAGCGAGCAGAGCGTCGAGTTGTTCGTGACGGCGCGGCGGGAAGCTGGATACGTGACGTGGGTGACGTCGCGGTGCATGGAGCTGCCGCTTGACCGACAAACCGTCGCACTGCTCGTGACCAAACACGCCCGCACAGCAGCAGCCCGAGGACCTGCTGCCAGCCACACTGCCGCGCGTTGCTCCGACCGATTGGGGGTTGGGGTTTCTTGCGCGCAGCCCCGTCGGAGCGCGGTGAGACAGGGAGTCTCTTTAAACACGGGACCACCATGCGCGGTGGAACCGTCGGGTTCGCGACCGAATACGTCTTCCTGCGGTCGTCACTGATCGGGCTGTACATCCGCGTCCGACGCCACGTCGGAGGTCAGGGCCGCAAGCTCGCGGATACATACATCGTGGCTACTCAGCCACCACGGGACTCTGGCTCGCCTCGATTTTTGTACCACCCAGCCCAATCACCTGCGGGGACTTTTCGGGACGTTGGTCCACGGAAGTAGGTCCGTGGACCAGGCGCAGGCGTGAGGCTGCGGGGCGTCCTCGGCCGGGTGTCGCCCAGGGGAGCTCACCCAGCGCGGCGCCCGGTGCGGTACAGCGGTCGCACTCGCGCCGCGAGCTCGCCGGAAACGTCGGACAGCTCCGCGAAGGCGCTGGCGAGGTCGGCGAGCGACGATCCCGTCAGCGCCCCGGCCACGCCGACGACTGCCTCGTCAAAACTGGTCCACAACTCGACCGGCCCGGGTCGGGTCATGCCCGGCGCCAACTCCGGCGCGAGGACGAACCCGTTGTCGATCGTTCGCGAACGCCAGCCCAAACCGGCCTCGGCCGCCAACTCGAACGCCGCTGCCTGCAGAGCCGCCGCGTTCGCCAGCGCCTCGAGGCGTCCGGGGAACCCGGCGTCCGGCGGCGCCAGCGCGTGTGCGTCCAGCGCCGACTCCCACGCACGGCCAGCCGCCTGCATCCGCGCCACAATCGTGGCGACTTCAATCGCCACTGTCGCTGCCGGACCGTGGATTGGTGACCAGGGAGGACAGCAGATCGCGCGCCTGCGCCGCGTTCGGCGGCCGCGTACCCGGACTCGGCGACGGCTGATCGCCAGCCTGCGCGGACAGCATGCGATCAACCTCGGATTGCCGGATCCGCCAGAACCTCGCGCCCGCACGGTGCGCTCGTAACTTGCCCTCCTTGATCCACACACGAACTGTCGGCTCTGTGACGCCCAGCAAACGCGCAACTTCCGAGACGCTCAGCAACCGATCGTCAGCACCACTCGCCATCGTTCACATGCACCGTGGAATCAGCCCAAACGCGTCCAAACTGCTCCTATCGTACGTGGCGGACCAACGGGTGCCGCGGCTCGGCCGCCAAACCCGCTGACCCGTCTCAGGTCTCTTGCCTCGCGGGCGGGCTGCCCTGCCTCCGTGTTCCCCGGCATTCGCGGGTGTCGCCGCCCGCGTGTCGCTCGCGGAAGCGCCGTCCAGTTTTCATGGACAGGACTCCCGGCAGCTGACACGGCGCTGGTCGTCGGACCGTTGCGGCGGGGCCGGCGCAGCAGCACGGGCCTATTGGCCGCTGGGCGTGGGTGCCTTCCGTCCGGCGCGGCGCGTAGAAACCAACCATCAAGGATCAGCGGGCACTCGAACAGGTTCGCGCGCTGCGAGCGCGGCGATACACGCCGGCCGAGATCGCGCGTTCGCTGGCGATCAGCAAGGCTGAGGCGGCGCGGCTCGTCAGGATGGTTGCAATCGAGTCGGGAACCGGGACTGCTCATGTCGGCAAGGCTCGCGATGAGACGCGGAGTTGGATCAACCCTGGCTGGCGCTACCGACTACAGATCGGTGGGCACAATGATTGGCCCGGCGACGCCGGCGCGCCGTCGGAGGCGGGCGACGGCGGCGTCGCGCTCGTCGTGGTCGCAAAGCCTCACCGGGACGGCCAGCTGACGATGTGCAGCTACCTGATCGACACGTGGTGCCTCGGCGTGAAGAACGTGATCGGACCGAAGCGGATAGGAACGCGCGAGCTTGAGGCGCTGAGGCGTGAGTGCTACGCACCGTGGCAGTCGTCCGGGATCCCGATCCCGCTCGAGCTCGCGCAGCACTTGGTGCTCGGTGCCGTCGAGTTCGCGCGACGGCTCGGCTTCGAGGCGCACCGAGACTTCGAGCCTGCCCGCTTCGTGCTGGGCAGTTGGGAAGGGCCGAGTGCGATCACGTTCGGGATGGACGGCAAACCGCACTACATCAATGGTCCCTACGAAGATCCGCGGCGGGTGCTGTCGACGCTAGAGCACGCGGTTGGTCGCGGAGGCTTCCACTACACGGTGTCGCTCGGCGAGGCCGAGGATCTCGGCCATGGCTACCGCTACTCGACTGTCCTCACCGACCGCGACGACAACCTGAGCGACGCGGCGTAGCGAACGCCGAGCCCGCTCACTTCCGATCGGTCCACCGGTCGCTTGAGCACAATCGGGCTACCTCGGATATCGGCCTTCCGCGGGATCCCGATCCCGATGTACTTCCGTGACCATCCGCCGCCACACTTTCACGCCGCGTGCGCGCTAGCGCGGTCAGCAGGGAAGCCGCATCCGCGGTCCTCCGATACTCGGCACAGAACGGCTGGCGCGGATGTTGGAAACAGTCATCGCGACGGTGACGCCGCCCTCGCGACGCTCACTGGGATTGAGGGCGTGGCGCCTTGTCAGGCCCAGAGGGCGCAGGCTGACGCATTTCCTCGGGACGGAACCTGGGACGATCGGATCCTCGCGGCCGACGCCGAGCACGCGCTGCGTCGACATCGCGATGATCCAGTCGCTGATCCGACGCCAAGACATGGATCTATCCCGCTACGGGCACGTGCTTGTCGATGAGTGCCATCACGTGCCGGCCTTCTCCGTGGAGCGGCTACTGCGCCAGATCCCCGCTCGTCGGATTGTTGGCCTCACTGCAACGACCCAACGACGAGACGGTCATCACCCGATCATCACGATGCAGTGCGGTCCCGTCCGTCACACGACGACGTCCATCGAACGGATCGAGACTGCATCGCGGCGCGTCCTGCTCGAGCGCCGAACTGGATTTGATCCCGCGCAGCTCCCCAACGAGCCCGGGATCCAGGAGATTCTAGGCGCAGTCGCGGGCGATCACGCTCGCACAGCGCGGATAGTGGCTGATGTCATGAACGAGCTGGCCGAACAGCGGTACCCGCTCGTACTCACCGAGCGCCGCGAGCATCTCGCCGCGATCGCAGGGGCGCTCGAGCCGCAGACCGAGCGGGTCGTCGTCCTACACGGCGGCATCGGCGTTCGCGCGCGCCGCCGCGCCCAGGAGCTCCTCGCCTCAGACAGTCCCCGCATCGTTCTCGCAACCGGCCGCTACATCGGCGAGGGGTTCGACGACCCTCGGCTCGACACGCTCGTGCTCGCGATGCCGATCGCTTGGAAGGGCACGATGACGCAATACGCGGGGCGACTCCACCGCCACCACGACGCCAAGCACGAGATCCGGATCATCGACTACGTGGACCACGCTGTCCCCGTCCTACGGCGAATGTTCGCCAAACGGCAGCGCGCATACCGGAGCCTCGGCTACCAGCCCGGGTAGCGAACCGGGCGAGGCTCTGCCAGCAGACGTACCGCTACACGTCCGCACGGATCGCCTCGGCCGCGAGAGATCGTCCGCATCGCCGAAGTCAGCGGGGGTTCGCGGTGTAGATGCATCGCGAACGCTCTCGCCCGCGCCGAGTAATGCCATCGCTCTGCGGCCTTTGACTTTGCGTGCGAGCACCTCGGCGTAGGTGTGCCAGTGTGCCGCTGGCGTCGGCGTCGACCACATCGCGTCCAACGTCCCTTCTGGCAGCTGTAGGCGTTCTTTGGGGGCGAGTTCGCTCGGTCCAGCCATCAGCATCCAATCTAATAGCTGTTAGTAGCTGATTAGCGCTATTGATATCGAGCCATGCGGCTCAGAATCTGCTACTGTCTTCGTCTAGATACTCCTAACCGAGTACGACATGGCACATCCTGCTATTACCGCCCCGTCGACAGCCGACGCAGCCGCGCGGACGTCAGCGAGTGCCTGGTCAGCCACCTCGACCTATTCCGGACCAACCCGCAGCCCTTGGGCGTGACTCGGCGAGCCACAAGCCCGGCGCTGGGCAGTCGTCGCCGGCGGCGAAACCAGGCCGCGCCGGTCCACGCAACCTAAAGCGAACAACCCGAGGATGAACCACAGCCACGCAAGAAACCCACCGCATGCAGGGCTTTTCGGGATGGAGCCAACGGGATTCGAACCCGTGACCTCCTGCGTGCAAAGCAGGCGCTCTCCCAGCTGAGCTATGGCCCCGCTTCAAAATCGAGTCTAAAGACTCAGCCGTCGAAGTCGAAGTCCCGCGGCGGGCGCTGTTCGAACCACAGCCGGTCGTGATCGGGCGCGTCCTGAAGGAACTCTGGAGTCGTCTCGAGCATGTCGTCATCGGATTCCAGCTCTTCCTCGAGCTCATGCTCCTCGGTCTCTTGCTCCAGATGCGGTGCCGCTGGCGCTGGCTCGGCGCGGTATGGCTCAGCGGCGGATGGCTCCGGCAGATCGGCGGGATGCGGCGGTGGCTGGGCTCCAGGCTCCGCAAACGCCTCATCCTCCATCAGCGGATCGCCGCCCGGGGCATGAGCGGCCTCGTAAGACGACGGCTCGTCATCATGTTCGAGCGCTTCCAGTTCGGGATCCTCCTCGAACCGCTCCCAATGCTCGGGCTCCGGGGCGGACGCGGAAGCCGGGTGCCCCTCATCGACATGCCCCGCCTCGGGTTCCAAGGCCGAGTCGGGCAGCGCCTCCTCCTGCTCGCCCGTCACTTCGGGCCCACGCCTGACCGGTCCGAGCGCTTCACGCTCGGCGCGCTCTATCTCGGCTGGGTCTCCGCCGCGGCGGCGTTTGAGGTCCAGGTGCTCGCGGATCGCGTCGTCAAGTAAACCCATGCTCGTTAAGGGTACCCGGGCCCCGGCGCGTCCGCGAGCCGAGCTTCGGCGGCGACCGTGCAGTTCTTGCCTCGCCGCTTGGCGTCGTACAAGGCGGCGTCGGCATCGGCGATCAGCGCGTCCTTGTGTCCGGCGGTCGACGCAGCCACGCCGACGCTGGCGGTGACCCTCGGAACGCCGGCACCGTCGGTTCTGGGCACGCGCAGGCCCTCCACGGCCGTTCGGATACGGTCGGCAATGGCATACGCGCCTTCGAGATCCGTGTGCGGGAGGATCAGCGACAGCTCCTCGCCCCCGTACCGGGCGGGCGAGTCGGCATCGCGGGAGTTCTCGCGAAGCACGCGTGCGACCTGCCTGAGCACTGCGTCCCCGTGCGGATGCCCGTGGGTGTCGTTCACGGCCTTGAAGTCATCGATGTCAAGGATGATCAGACCGATCGGGTGGTGGTAGCGGCGAACCTGCTCGATCCCTGCGTTGACAAGCTCCTGGAACGACCGCAATTGGCGAGCCCGGTGAGCTCGTCCGTCACCGCCTGCTGACGCACCTGGAAATGGAGCTCTAAGTTCTCGAGCACCAGGGCCGCTTCGGCTCCGAGCGAGCGGAGCACCTCCCGATCGTTGTCGGTGAACGGGTGTCCGTGACGGGCCACGGTAATCAGGCCGTGTGCCTGCTGGCTTGACTCGATCGACCCCAGCGCAGCCGCAGCGACGCTGACACCTACGACCTGCTCCTCGGCAAACCCGCCGTCGTCCAACGCAGCCTGTTCGGCGCGTTGGAGAGCGGGCTCCAGCCCGTCGAGTGAGCCCTCCTGCGCCGTCTCGACGAGCGGCTCCCCCGCCGCAGACCTGAAGCGGACCCGGCCCCCGCTCGCCCGGACGGCGTCGACTGCGGTCTTGAGCGCGACTTCGAGCAGCGCCGCACGATCCAGATTGGAGACAAAGGTGTGGCCGATCCGTCGGATCGCCTCGCTGAGCCGAGCCCTCTCACGGACAGCTCGGCAAGCCGGCGCGACAGCTAGCCGGACATACGGTTGAACTCCTCTCCGAGCGCGGCGAACTCGTCATGCCCTTCGATCTTGACGGGAGAGGAGAAGGCGCCGCCGGCGAAGCGACGGGCGGCCTGCAGGAAGTCCCGGAGCCGCGCTTGGAGGGCGCGGGACGCGAGCACCGAGAAGGCGAGCGCGAGCACGAGAAATGCGACGATCACCGCCGCGGCGACGGCACGGCTGCCGCTCACCGAGGCGCTGGTTGCCGAGAGCGCCGAGAGCACAGTGACGTCCGCCGGCGCGCCATCGAATCCTCTGAAGGCCTGCCCGACCGTGCGATAGCCGGTGCCTCCAACGGTGATGTTCCCATTCGCGGGCAACGCCGCGTTCACAGGACCCGCGAGCGTCGAGGCAAGCAGCCGGTTGCCGGCGCGGACCACGACCGCCACGCCCGGCCCGGCCAGTTCGTGCGCGTACTGCGACGCGGTGAGCTCCGAAACCGTCACCGTCATCACCTGACCCCGGGGCCGGTGTCTTGAGGAGGGCCCTGCCGGGTGCGATCGCAGTCCTATCGCCCACATCCGCGAGCACGCCCGAGCCGTGACTCGACGTCGCTCGGGCCAGACCGGCCTGCCGCGCCACGGTCACGAAGCGCGCCACCAGCACACCGCCCGGAGACGTCCCGATCGACCGGGCGAGGATCTCTGCGTCCGCCCGGCCCGCGACGGCTTCGCTCTGATAGAGGCTGACAGCCGCACTCGCGAGTCCGTCCGCGCGCGCATCGGCCTTTCCCTGCTGGCTGTCGCTGATCAGCCGGAACATGAGCACGCCCATCGCGACCATCGGGACCACAACGATCAACACGAAGAAGGTGGCGAGGCGCGCGCGAAAGCTCATCGGACTCCCAGCCGCTGCTCAGGCTATCGGCCGGTTGAGCCGAATCCGCCGGTCCCCCAACCGCATCAGCTGGCTCTCCGCGGGTGGGGCGGAACTCAGGCCGGGGCTAAACTCTCGCGCTACCGCGCGGCATCCGCCGCCGCACGGGGCTATAGCTCAGTTGGGAGAGCGCCTGGATCGCACCCAGGAGGTCGCCGGTTCGAGTCCGGCTAGCTCCATCGCTCGCCTGAAGTCCTGCAAAGCGGGACCTTTGTTTGCAGTAGCGCGCCACCACTGCGGCAGAGGCGAGCACGGGTACCAGACGGGTACATGCGAAATCGGGATTCGCTTGCTCGGTCGGACGCGAGCGTCTCGACCTGGAGGCCCGGCGCGCCGCGGAAGATTCCGTCGTTCGAGACGAGCGGGATCCCAAGGCGGATTGCAGTGGCGGCGATCCATCGGTCGCCCGTGTGCGCCTTGTGGCCGAGCGCGTAGTCCGCGGCCTCGCATTCAGCGCGAAGCTGTGCGTAGGCGGCGACGAGCTCAGGGCCACTGTGGACGACCTCGACCCGATGGATCTTCGCTTCCATCCTGAGCATCCGCGCCTGGCCCCAGCCCGCCGTACCTGCGTACGCGAGAACCGAGATCAACGTCGCGTCCCGCTCACCGACCGCAGAACGCATCACCTCGATCGCCGCCGGCGAAAGCGCCTGCACCTCTTGCCTTCGAGGCGCCTCGCCTTTCTTACGCGCCGGGCAGGATTCGCTTTGAGGTGTCCCCCCCACGAATGCGTGCTCGAGGATCGAGCCGAGCAGATCCATCGGATGGTGGACCGCAGTGGGTCCGCGACCCCCAACGCCAAGCGGTCAGCCTGCCCCGTCGCGAGAATAAAGGCGGTCATCGGCGCTAGCGACCACCGGCGGGTGCTCCTATCCGGAAGCAGTAGCCAGCCAGCGGCCGGACCCTGAGCTGTGGCGACTCGTGATCGAGGCGGTGTCGCTTGCGAGAGGCCGGGACGGTAGTCGGCGGGTTCGGTTGACCCACATTACGAACGCCGACTGATACGGATGCGTCAGGGGTGTGGAGTGCGCAGAGTGGAGGAGTGTCATCCGGCCAGGAATTGGTTGCTGTTGTTGCTTGGACCTCACAGCCGACGAACGCCGCGCTGGTGGAGGGGTGGAGACGTCTGGGGATTCCGGCTAAGTTGCTGTGCCCGCGCGACGCTTATCGCTTGCTTGGGCCGGGTGATGTCGCGGTGGTGCGTCTGGACGTGACGCCAACGCTCGACAGCGTCGAGGCGGGGCTGGCGGAGATGGCTGCACTGGAGCGGCGCGGCGTGCGGCTGGTGAATCGACCAGAGGCGGTGCTGGCGGCTCACGACAAGCTCGAGGCGGCGCGGCGGTTCGCAGCTGTCGGGATTGCCCATCCGCGCACGGTGCACCGAACGCGCCTTGACGAGGTGCGGGCGCTTGAGCCGCCGTTCGTCCTCAAGCCGCGGTTCGGCAGCTGGGGGCAGGATGTGATGCTCTGCCGTGACGCTGGCGAGGTCGAAGAGAGCCTGGCGACGATCGGTCGGCGAAGCTGGTTTCGCCGTCATGGTGTGCTCATCCAGGAGCTGGTACCGCCACTGGGCCACGACACGCGGGTTGTCGTCGCGAGGGGAAGGGTCGTCGGCGCCGGACGGCGAGAGGCGGCGCCCGGCGAGTGGCGTACAAATGTGGCCCTCGGCGGTCGGTTCATCTCGTATTCGCCGACCGAGGAAGAGGCGGCGCTCGCGATTGATGCTGCTCGCGCGATCGGTGCGGAGCTCGCGGGAGTCGACCTCCTACCAAAGCCCGAGCATAGATCCGTCGTTATCGAGGTCAACGCGGCTGTTGACTTCTGCGAAGACGAAGAGTCGCTCGCCGGGCGAAGCATCTACGCGGACACGGCCGAGGCGCTCGCGTTCGGCCAGCCGCAGCTGGTTGCGGCCTGATCTCGGTAGTGCAATTCCTCGGCCGACGATTGCGCTTGCTTGCCTATTGGGACAACCTCGAAAGCCGCCCGCGAAGCCGTCTTCGCCGAGAGAGGCGGCCGCGCACCGCGGTGGCCGCACCGCTCGTGTCGCGTGATTCCGATCGTCGCGATCCAGACGAGGGCGCAGCGGACAGCACGGCGTCCTGACGCGGCATCATCCCGGCATGGCCTTCCGCACCATCATCGAGCCTTTCCGCATCCATGCCGTCGAGCCGCTGGTCATAACCACGCCCGAGCAGCGCCGCCGAGCCGTGACCGCGGCCGGCTACAACCTCTTCTCGCTGCACTCGCGGGACGTGCTCATCGACCTCCTCACCGACTCCGGTACCGGTGCAATGTCCGGCGAGCAGTGGGCAGGACTGCAGCGCGGCGATGAGAGCTACGCGGGATCGCCTTCGTGGTATCGCTTCCTCGAGGCGGTGCAGGACCTGTTCCCCTTCGCCCACGTCATCCCCACCCATCAGGGACGAGCGGCGGAGAAGATCCTCTTCACCGCGCTCTGCGGACCCGGACAGGTGGTGCCCAACAACACGCATTTCGACACCACCCGAGCCAACATCGAAGCCAACGGCGCGGAGGCGATCGACCTGCCGTGCCGAGAGGCGCACGATCCGACAGCCTTGCATCCTTTCAAGGGAAACATCGACCTGGACGGACTTGACGCGCTGCTGCGCCACCGTGCGAGTGCGATCCCCGCGGTGATGGTTACCGTCACCAACAACTCCGGGGGCGGACAGCCCGTTTCCCTCGCCAACCTGCGTGCCGCTAGCGAGATCTGCCACCGCCGCGGCATCCCGATGTTCCTCGACGCCTGCCGGTTCGCCGAGAACGCATGGTTCATCCGCGAGCGCGAGGAAGGGCAGTCGGGGCGCGCCGTGCGCGACATCGTCCGCGAGATGGCCTCGGTGGCGGACGGCATGACCATGAGCGCCAAGAAGGACGGCCTGGCCAACATCGGCGGCTGGCTGGCACTCAACGACGCAGATCTGGCGCAGCGATGCCGCAATCTGCTGATCCTCACCGAGGGATTCCCCACTTACGGCGGACTCGCCGGCCGTGATCTCGAGGCCATCGCCCAAGGACTGCACGAAGTGGTCGATCACGACTACCTCCGCTACCGCATCCGCTCCACCGCATATCTCGGGGATGCCTTGGTGGAGCTGGGAATCCCCATCGTGCGACCCACCGGCGGTCACGCTGTGTACATCGACGCCCGTGCGCTGCTGCCGCACATCATCCCGCTGCAATACCCGGGGCAGGCGCTCGCGGTCGCCTTGTATGAGCTCGGGGGGGTACGCGGCTGCGAAATCGGATCCGTCATGTTCGGTCGTCATCCCGATGGATCCGAGACCCCGGCCCCCATGGAGCTGGTGCGGTTGGCGATCCCACGGCGGACCTATACGCAGAGTCACATCGATTACGTCATCGAGGTATGCGCTGCGGTGGCGCGCGATGCTGCGGACCTGCACGGCTATCGCATCGTCGAGGAGCCACCGGCGCTGCGGCATTTCACCGCACGCTTCGAGCCGTTACCGTGATGCCGGGTGTTCGCACAAGTAGGTGACCAGCTAGCACCCACGGCCAAAGCAGACGCGGCCGAGCACCCACCGCCCAAGCCGAACGCCAGCACCCCCGCGCCCGTGGCGCCGTTCGGCAGTGCTGCGACGATCACAAACGTCCGCCGGTCGTAGTCGCTCCGAGCTCCCGAGGCGCTCCAACCTCCCAGGGATCTTGGACCTGATCGGACCTTCCGCGGCGGCCGCCGTCGCACTGCTCACGTAAAGCTCCTCAAGACTCGCGTCGCTGTGGCTGCACTGAGGCAGTCCGTCGGTCCCATCAGTACCTTTTCCGCGCGAGCGAGCGACGACATCACCCAATTCCAGGTGAAACGGCCCGTGCTCACTCGTTGGCGCATAAGCCCACCGCGAGCCGCGAGAGAGTCTTCGAGGCGCTGAAGCCGCGGTGACGGGTCAGAAGACGGCCGTCGGGTTAATGGGGGAGCCGGTCCCACCTTCGATTCGCAGTGGCGAGGCGGCGAACAGGAACTCCCAGCGCCCTGTCTCCTCGCAGGCGGTGCGGAGATCCTCAAACTGGAGGTAGTCCAGCAGGTGGATTCCCATCGCCGCGATCGCGAGCACGTGAATCGGGAAGTCGACGCCGTCCGTGCTGCTCGGAGCGGTGTCGCTGTTCCCGTCAGACCCAGCGCAGCCACGGAGCGCTCGCCGATAGATGTCATCGCGGTGGGATGTAGCCCGGCCTTCGCCCCGGCCGTGTTCCACGGACCCAGCTCGGCGACCTCGAGGTCGTCCCTGAGCACGTGCTCGCCCGGTTCGAGCCAGGCATTCCGCGCAGCCGCGGGATGTCAAGCAGGACGCCCCGGCCGATCAGACCCGCCTTGAGCACCCGGATGGTGTTGACCTCGGCTCCATCATTGGTGACGGCACCGGCCGACCTGCCGTTGTACATCAGGCCTTCGTAGGCGATGTGGCACAGCGCATCGACGTGACTGTGCCCGTCGTTGTGATAGTCGGCGCCGACATAGTCCTTCAGGAACTGCACCGATTGCGGCTCGGTATCGGGCGGACCCAGCTCGGTCATATAGTGATCGGCCGGCTTGGGGTTGTGCGCGGCGGCTCCGGTGTTCAACGGGAGGCTCACGGTCACGGTGGCGCCATTCCGCACTGGTCCCGCCGCGGCGGTGACGCGCTCGGGCGTGAGGTGGTTGAGCGCCCCTCGCTGGTCCTCCGGCCCCCAGCGGCCCCAGTTGCTGAGCGCGCGGAACAGCTCACCGAACTCGTTCGCCGTGACGGTCGTCGTGTGCGAGGCGGCCATGGTCGAGAAGCAACGCTATGGCGGTCGACCTCTCGCGCACCGCCCGATTCGGATGAGGACTCAACTCGGTCGAGTCTGTATCACGGCGTCGTGTTGCAGCTGCACGTGTACGGCGCCTCGCGTGCGATCGCCGACATTCCTGGTGAGCTTGAGGGGATACCGGGCTCGCGGCACGTGATCCTCACCGGCGACGGGAGCTCCGGAAAGGCGCTCGTCACCGCCGACTTGGTCGACGACGCAGTCGATCAGGCGCTCGAGCGCGTCAAGAAACTGGGAATGCCTTCCGAGGACCTCGTCTTGCTGCGGCTGGACTCCATCGGGCCCACAGTTGCCGCACGTCCGCTCGCGAGTGTCGTCTGGGCCGACCTCCTGAGTCAGGCCGGCGCGAACGGCCGTCCGATCGCCCGGTACCTAGTGTTCATGGCCGCGGCCGGGATCATCGCCGCCTTCGGGGTCATTTATGCGAACACCACGCTGGTCGTCGGTGCAATGGCGATCAGCCCCGGCACGCTCCCGATCTGGGCCGCCGCGACGGCACTGGTCCTGCGCCGCTGGCACTCGCGGGACGAGCGGTCGTGACTCTCATCGTGGGCTTGGGCTGCGCCTGTCTGGTCGGCGGCGTCATGACCTTCGCGTTGTTGCATCAGCTTCAGCTTGGGCCCAAGCAGCTGTTACCCGGACAGAACGCGTTCCCCCAGGGGCTATCGACCGTCAACATCTCGACTCCGATCGTCGCGTTCGCCGCGGGTGTCGCGGGCATGCTCGCGCTCGAGACCAGAGCCAGCTCCGCGGTCGGGGTCGCGATCTCGGTCACGACAAACCCGGCATCGGCCCACCTCGGCGTGGCGGCAGGCGTCGGGGACGCGGCGAAGGCACTCGGCGCGCTGGCGGTGCTTGGCGTCAACATCGTCATGCTGCTCATCGGCCGCTCGCTGACGCTGGTCGCCCAGCGCGCCCTCCGCCAGCGCGAGGCCCGAAGCCCCCATCCCCGAGGACGCCCAAACGACCCGCTGCTCCCGGGCACCCGCAGGCGAATCTGACCGCGTACACGGCGGACCTTCAGCGGTGATCTCGGGTCGTCGCCGCGCCGCTGCCCCTTGACGGGCCAGAGCGGCGGTCGCCGTCGCGCGACCGCCGGCTTTCGCTCCGCCTCGCGAATGAGCAGCGTCGCGTCGCCTGCGCACGTCAGTGCCGTAAATCGTCCATCCCAGCAAGCGCACGCTGGCCGGCGGTGCGATCCTCCATAAGCTCGACCTCCGCACCCGTCGCGAAGCCGCCGACGAAGCCGTGCGACTCGGACTGACTCGCACAACATAGGTAAAAGTCCCAGGAAGATGGGCACTCCTGCCGATGCGCGCCGACGGGCGCGCTCGTAGCTTCTCGGCGTGGCCAATGCCAAACCGACCAGGGCGCCCGGCCTGCCGCGAGACACGCCGCAGTGCACGTTTCCCGTGTTGCAGATCTCTACCGGAGAGCTCGGAGGCGAAATCTGCCAGAAGCGCGATCGAGCGAAATGCCGAGCAATGCGTCCCTGCTCCGAGTCATAAACGCTGATCGCCGCGCTGCTCGAACAAGCACGCGACCCCGACCCGACACGCGTACAGGCAATCCATCAGCTGCTCGCCAACGGCGACAGCCCCCTCTACCACCCCAGCGTCCACGTCTCCGAGCTCCACGCTTGGCTCTACTACATCGGCTCTGGCCTCCAAGCTAAGCGTCGCAGTGGCGCAATGCATCGCGCCCGCACCCGAGGACGACGCAACAATCTCGCCAGCCGACCCAGCCAGCGACCGCAGGAGCGGACGAACAGCGGCAGCGTCGCGTGAGGCCAGGATAAAGCTGCTCCCGCTTCGGCGCGCGGCGGAAGGCAGCCAAGGTGATCCGAGGAGAACCCTAACTGCAAGTCATCGCCAGCCGAGCGCGCAGCAGAGCCCGCTCGGCGGGCTGCACGAGGTTGCGGTGCGCGGCGTCGGCGAAGATGCCGATGACCTCCTCGCGCGGCACCGGGTGTCCACCCTCGCGGCCGCCGAGTCCCCAGAGCGCGGCCGGCGTTCCGTCAGACTTCTCGAGCGCGACCGCGACCCACCACATGAGATTGAGGCGCTCTCCGGTACCTCCCGGCGAGCGGGGGACGGTCGGGTCGTGGACGACGAGGCGCGCGCCGCCTTCGCGCAGCGCCGACCACGTCGCTGTCCCAGGCTTCGCCGGGGGCACCGCGGCCCGTAGCCAAGCCGTCAGCGCGGGATCGTTCGCGACTTCTGCGGCAACGCGCCGCAGCACGCCCTCGTGAACGAGGTCGACGTTCGAGACGTCGGCGACGGTCTCGAGAGCCAGTGGGCAAAGCATCTCCAATCCCGGCGGCACGTCGGGTGGCGGGACCACACCGAAAGCCATCGTCACGGCTGTGCCGCGCCCATCGGGGCCAGGGGCGATATCGAGCGTGTGCGCCAGGGCTCCCACCATCGCCAGACCGTGCCCCATCCCAGGAGAGTCCCCGCGCAGCCAGATGCCAGAACCCGCATCGGCCACTTCGACGATGAAACGATCGCCGTCTGCGCGGCAGCTCACCCGGACGTCCCCGCGTTCTTGGCCGTCGTAGGCGTGGACGACCGCGTTCGTCACAGTCTCGGACACGGCGAGCGCGACGGCATCGGTCACCTCCTCCGAAGCGCCCGCCGTGGATACGAACTCTGCCGCCCGGCGTCGCAGCAGGGTCACCGCGGAGGGCTCCGCCGGGAGCACCCAAACAGCGCTCGGTCTGACTGAGACGCCCACAATCAGAACCCTACCTTCGGGCGCCACCAAACCGCCCGCGGGAGGATCTCTGCGTCGTGAGAAGATCGGCGCACATTGGTAGCCCACCTAACGAGGCGAGCGAAAGGAAGAAAGTGGACCTTGAGGAGACTCTAGAAGAGATCGTCGAGCTGGCCCGCGAGGAGCTTCATATCGTCCGCAAGCGCGCAGAGGAGAAGACGCCGGCCCGCGACCACGGCAAGGACTATCACGAGGCCGAGGCGGCGGCCGATCGGCTGGATCACTACGCTCACGAGCTCTATCGGCTGCACGATGCCGAGTATGCCGACGGCTGGAGGCACCACAGCGCCGGCGATCGCAACTAAAGACGCAGCGCTGAGCGCCCATTGCCTCCCGGCGCTCGCTTGGGCCAGTCCCGGCGGACGATTGCCCGGTGCGCAAGATCGTCTGGCGTCGGCGGACGCGACGTCTGCTGGGTCACCGGAGGAAGGGCATAGCCCGGGCCGGCCGACGCACGAGAGGAATCACCCTTCATCAGCCGCGCCGATGAGACTCACCGCCCCGCCGTCGGGGGACCGCCTCGGACGAGCTGCGCTTCGCGGGCCTAGTGCAACTGCTCGGCCCACCGCGCGAGCTGGGCTCGCTGGCAGGCAGAGCAGCTGCCGACATGCTGGTTGTGGCCGCCACGAGCGACTCGTGACGGCTAGGGCCGATCGTTCGCTCATGCCAACGGAGATCGCTTGAGGGGCCGCGTTCAGTCGCCCCGAGGCGTGAGCGTTTCCGCCGGTCGGCGGCGCGATCGCGAACGGCCCCGGCAGAGCTCGGATACGTTGAGCGACGTCGCTGCTGTCCAGTCCCGCCACACGTTGCGGCTACCTATCTGGATGATCGGCTGCCGGCTGCCTGACCTCCGAGGCCGTGGTACGCGAACTCGTACCGGGCGGCGAGACCCGGTTGTCATGGGCGGTCGGGATCCGTCCGCGTGAAACGGGTCTGAGCCTCTGGAGCGTGGGTCACCTCGCTGGGGGAGCCCCGTCGACCTCCAGCGGCGCCAGTTAGTCGCGCAGCTCATCGCGGGCTCGTTACCCGGCTTGATGGCCAAGCGAGCGACGAGCGGACTGTCGATACCGGGTCGTATCGACAGTCCACACCGAAGCTACAGGGTTTGGAGGTCAGCCTGAAGCGCCGCGAGATCGAATCCGTCCAGGTCCGTCCCGGAATTCTCGATGAAGTCCTGACTTAGCCTCGATCCACCGAGTCGGTAGGTCGGTTCCGTCCGGGCGTGAGAGAAGAATGACCTCCTGTGCAGGGCTTTAGCGGCTGTATGGGGCAGCCGGGGCCTGCGGACAGGAGGTCACCTTCGAGGTGCATGATGACGAGCCGGTCGGACTGGACGGTCTGCGGGTCGAATTTGACGATGAGCGCGCCGTCTCGGACGCCGGGGTGACGCTCGTCGCGACGCTGGCCAAGCGGTTGGGGATCGAGGCGATGGCGGTGCGGCTGGTGCGGCTGCGAAGGGATCGGCCTGGCGCCGCGAACGCGGGGCGCAAGGTGGTGGCGCTGTTGTTCTCGATGGTGCTGGGCGCGGACAGCATCGATGACTGCGAGATCCTGCGCGCGGGCAAGACACGACGGTTGCTCGGCGGTTGGATGCCGGCGCCTTCCACGCTGGGGACGTTCTTGCGCGCGTTCACCTTCGGGCATGTGCGCCAGCTCGATGCGCTGCTCGGCGAGGCGCTGGTGCGCGCATGGCGGGCGGGTGCCGGGCCGGGCGAGGGGCGGCTG
>DASPPG010000185.1:0-7304 GCA_035625625.1 Solirubrobacteraceae bacterium | reverse complement strand
GGTGACGTTGGGGATGCGCGAGTCCTACGAGGACTGGCAGGCACTCGGCCGGGATCTGATCGCCCGCGGCCTCGGCGCGCCGATGCTGATCGTCGCTGACGGTGCGCCGGGGTTGATCAAGGCGATCAAGCAATGCTGGCCCGCGTCAGACCGCCAACGCCGCTGCGTTCACCGCGCCCACAACCTCGACGCCAAGCTCCCCGAGCGCGAACGCGAACGCGTCAAGCACGCCTACTGGCAGGCGCGTGATGACGCGATCAACCCAAGCGACGCCAAGCAACGACTCCAGGCGCTCATCGACGAGCTCGACAAGGGCGGCTTCACCGCCGCGGCCAAGTGCCTCGCCGACGACCTCGACGCGCTCGTCGTGCACCTGCGACTGCCACCCCGGCACCGCCGCAGGTGGCGCTCGACGAACCTGCTCGAGCGATCGCTCGGCGAGGTCAAACGACGCGGAAGCGCGGACCGATTGCGGCCACCGGCCGCCACTGCTAGCCGCCGGCCGCTCGATCAGCAAGCGCAGCTGGCTGTCGCTCTCTCAGCCGAGCGGGCACCGTGCCGGCAGCCCGGCTGGCTTCCCAGATGGACGACGAGGAGGGCTAATCGCCTCGCTTCCGCAACAGGCCGGGGATGCGCGAGTGTCTTGCTCGCGAGGGCCCCTGGTCTCGGAGGGCGCGAGCGACTAGAGCAGGCGGCAAACCTGTCTGCTCTCAAGAGGAGGTTATGCCGACGTTGGCATAACCTCCTTTATGCCGATCGGCGTGTTATGCCGAGTCGGCGTCTTGGGGTGAGGTTTTCTCCTGCATGGGGCCGCTTGGGCGGTTGAGCTCTTCGGCATAACCGTCTGCCTCGGTGAAGGGTTGCTGGGTTTCGTTCCCTGCGATCCGACAGGAGGCAGTGATGAGTCGACGGTTGTGGCTACCGGTGGTGTCGGGGCCGCTGGCGCCGTACGCGGCGGGGTATCGGCTGTGGATGCTGGAGCGCGGCTATGCGCCGCGTAGCGTCGTGAACCGTGCGGTGCCTGTTGCGTTACTTGCTGATGGTGGGGCTGATCGAGCTGCCGCTCGAGTGGGCGGTGCCCGGGATTGCGGACCTACGTGACCGGTCGTTGCCAAGAGGGCTCGAGCCTGCGGTGGTCGCGAAGCTGCTTGCGTGCTGTGATCGACGGCGGACGGTTGGTCGGCGCGACTACGCGGTCCTGCTGCTGCGCTTGCGGCTTGGGTTGCGCCGCGGCGAGGTTGCCGGGCTCAGGCTCGATGACATCGACTGGCGAGGTGGTGAGATTCTGGTGCGCGGCAAGGGCGGGCGCCAGGATGTGTTGCCGCTGCCGGTCGATGTCGGCGAGGCGATCGTGTCCTACCTACGCCGGCGATCACGGATCGATGACCGGACGTTGTTTTTGCGGGTGCATGCACCGGCAGGGCCGCTTCAGCCAAGCGGAGTGTTGTCGATCGTTCGCGCCGCTTGCCAGCGCGCCGGGGTGCCGCGAGTGGGGGCCCATCAGCTCCGGCACACGTCGGCGACGGGGATGCTGCGGGGCGGCGCGTCGCTTGCGGAGATCGGACAGGTGCTTCGCCACCGCGACCAGCGCACGACCGCGCGTTACGCGAAGGTCGACCGCGCCACGCTACGGCGGCTCGCGCGGCCGTGGCCCGAAGGCGGTGCGGCATGACACCGCTGCGGCAAGCGCTCCAGGACTATCTGCGGATCCGCCGGCGGCTCGGGTTCGAGCTCAAAGCAGTCGAGCGGCATCTCAACGACTTCGTCGACTTCCTGGAGCGGACCGGCGCTCAGCAGATCACGATCGAGCTGGCGGTGATGTGGGCCACGCTGCCGGTCGACGCGCACCCGCACTGGTGGAAGCGGCGGCTGGGATTCGTGCGCGGCTTCGCGCGCCACCTGGCGACGATCGACCCCTCAACCGAGGTTCCCCCCACCGATCTACTGCCGGCGCGTCGCCCACGGATCGCGCCCTACATCTACTCGCCGGCCGAGATCGCCGTGTCGATGCGCGCGACCGAAACGCTCACCCCGGCGTTTCACGCAGCCGCGTTCAAGACGCCGATCGGACTGATCGCCACCACCGGCCTGCGGGCCGGCGAGGCGCTCGCGCTCGACCGCCACGACGTCGACCTCCAGGACGGCGCGCTGCACGTGCGCGCAAGCAAGCACAAGCAGCGCGAGGTGCCGCTGCATCAGACCACGATGGTGGCGCTACGCGAGTACACCAGGCTACGCGACCAGCGCTGGCCTGACCCCGTCACGCCAGCGTTCTTCCTCGGCAACACCCGGCGGGCGGCTGGCGAGCATCATGTTCTACAGAACCTTCCCAGCGCTGATCCGCCAGGCCGGCCTGGAAGGCAAGGGGATGCGGCTGCGTCCCCGCGCGCACGATCTCAGGCACACGTTCGCAGACAGAACACTGCTTGACTGCTACCGCGCCGGCGAAAACGTCGACCGGCGGATGCCCGAGCTCTCCACGTTCCTCTCACACAGCGACCCGGCCTCGACCTACCGGTACCTGGAGGCCGTGCCGGAGCTGATGGCGCTCATCTCGGCCCGGCTGGAGCGGCCGCCGGAGGCTGTGTCATGACTCTCCTCGCCCCGACCCTGCAGGCGTTCCTATCCGAACCCGCAGACTATGTGGAGGAGGAGTAGAAAAGTCCTGCACAGAGCGATGTTGAGGGACGTGAGCTCTACATAGTCTTGGCCTGGTTGCCGAGGTTGGTCGCGATTTGGGCGATCGTGACCGAGCAGGAGGTTGATCTGATGAGCGATCCGTCGCGGACTGTGGTGATCGGTCCGCTTGCGCCGTTCGCTGCGGGGTTCGTTGTGGAGTTAAGCGACCGGGTACACGCCAGGGTCGGCGCATCAGCAGATGTGCCTGATGGCGCACGTGAGCCGGTGGCTCGCGGAGGAAGGCCTCGGTCGTGAGGCGTTGTCGCCGGTGGTGGTGGACCGGTTCTTCGCCGCGCGGCGAGCGGCTGGCTACTCGAGCTTGTTGTCCTCGCGGGCGTTGGATTCGCAGCTGGCGTATCTGCGAGGCCTCGGTGTGGTCTCAGCGGCGAGCGCGTCGGCGCCGGACGGGCCGGTGGAAGAGTTTCTGGCCCGGTTTCGACGGTATCTCGAGATCGAGCGGGGCCTGGTCGCGGGTTCGTCGCGTGTCTACGTTCACTGGGTCCGGCCGTTCGTGGAGAGCTTGGCGAGGACGGGCTTGATCTCACTGGGTTGGACGCGGCGGCGGTGCGGCGGTTCGTCGTGACGTTCTGCGCGGGTCGCGCGCGTCGGACGACGGAGGTGCTAGTCGCCGCGTTGCGTGCGCTGCTGTGCTTCCTGTACTTCGAGGGTGAGCTGGCCCGGCCGCTTGTTGACGCGGTGCCGTCGGTTGCGGTGTGGCGGCTGGCGGACGTGCCGGGTCGGCTTGATGATGAGCAGGTCCGAAGGCTGCTTGACGCGTGTGACCGACGGACGGTGCAGGATTGGCACACCGGCGAGATCACGGCGGTCGGAAAGCGCGGCCGGTCGGAGCGGCTGCCGCTGCCGCACGATGTCGGCGAGGCGATCGTCTCCTATCTCCGTGGCGGACGGCCGCAGCGCACGCTGGACGGGGCGGTGTTCGTGCGAATGCCGGCGCCGTATCGCGCGTTGAGCAGCTGCGGCGTGTCGATGGTCGTTACCAAGGCGGCACGTCGGGCCGGGCTGGGGCAGGTCGGTGCGCATCGGCTGCGGCACACCGCCGCGTCGGTGCTCCGCGCGGGCGTGGGGCTACCGGAGATCGGACAAGTCCTGGGGCATCGCGCGGCGGCGACGACAGCGATCTACGCGAAGGTCGATCGCGATGGGCTGCGCCAGCTCGTCAGGCCCTGGCCGGCGAGGACGTCGAGATGAGCTCGCTGCGCGATGCGTTGGCCGAGTACCTCGCGGTCCGCCGTGCCTTGGGTTACAAGCTCGACACCGCCGAGCGACTGCTCTTGCAGTTCATCGTGTATCTCGAAGCCCGTGGCGAGGAACGGGTCACGATCGATCGCGCGATCGCGTGGGCGATCCTGCCGGGCGGGCAGCCGTGCTGGCACGCGCACAGATTCCAGACCGTGCGCCGGTTCGCGCGCTACCTGCATTCCGCCGACCCCGAGGTGCAGGTTCCGCCGGCCGGGGCGGTGACCGGCCGCTCGCAGCGTGCGGTCCCGTTCCTCTATACCGACGAGCAGATCGCCGCGTTGATCGACGCCGCCGAGATCTTGGGGACCGCGCACCGGACCGCGACGATGCAGACCCTGGTCGGTCTGCTGGTCGTGACCGGGATGCGGCTCGGTGAGGCGCTCGGCCTCGACCGCGACGACCTCGACGTCGGGCACGGTGTGCTGACGGTTCACGGCAAGTACGGCAAGACGCGTGAGCTGCCGCTTCACCCGACCGCGGTCGACGCGCTGTGCCGCTACCTGCGCCGTCGCGACCGTCCGCCGTCACCTTCTGGTGCGTGCGCGCTGCTGGTCTCCGAAGCGGGCACCAGGCTGGTCGCCTCCAACGTCTAGCATGCGTTCGGGAGGATGCGAGCCCACGCGGGGCTCAAGTCCCGCTCGGCCGCGTGCCGTCCCAGAATGCACGACGCCCGCCACTCCTTTGCCGTCAGGACGCTGCTGGACGCCTACCGGTGCGGAGCTGATGTCGGCAGCCGGCTCGCGCTTCTCTCGCCTACCTCGGACACCTGGAGCCGTCGATGACCTACTGGTACCTGGACGCCTCACCGGAGCTGATGGCGCTCGCCGCCGAACAGCTCGAGCGATCGATCAGAGGGACGCGATGATCACACTCTCGACCGCGATCCAGGGGTTCTTCAGTGACCGTCTGCTGCGCGAGCGGAACGCCAGCCCGCACACGATCGGGTCATACCGAGACACGCTGCGGCTGCTGCTCAGCTTCGCCAGCCAGCGCACCGGCAAACAGCCAACGAAGCTCACGCTTGAGGATCTCGACGCCGCGCTGTTCGGAGCGTTTCTCGATCATCTCGAACGTGAGCGCGACTGCAGCGCCCGCACCCGCAACCTCCGACTCACCGCGATCCGATCGCTGTTTCGCTACTGCGCGCTGCGGTTACCCGAGCACGCAGCGCTGATTGAGCGCGTACTCGCGATCCCACCCAAGCGCCACGACCGCACGCTCGTCACCTACCTCACCGCGCCCGAACTTGACGCGCTGCTTGATACCCCCGACCGCTCAACCTGGACCGGCCGGCGCGACCACGCACTGCTACTGCTCGCCGCGCAGACCGGGCTGCGCGCCTCGGAGATGATCGCGCTCACCTCCGCCGACATCCACTCCGGGATCGGCGCTCACGTGACGACCCTCGGGAAAGGACGGAAACGAAGGATCACCCCGCCGACCAAAGACACGCTCGCTGTCCTGAACGCCTGGACCACAGAACGCGCCGGCAGCGACACCGCGCCGCTGTTCCCGACACGCACCGGCCGACCCCTCACCCGCGACGCGCTCGCGCGCCGGCTTAGCAAGTACTCCGCGCAGGCCGCCGACCGCTGCCCCTCGCTGCGCGAGAAGAACGTCACGCCGCACGTGCTGCGCCACACCGCCGCGATGCGACTGTTGCACGCCGGCATCGACACCTCAGTGATCGCCCTCTGGCTCGGCCACGAACAGGTCGAGACCACGCACAAGTACCTCCACGCCGACCTGGCGATCAAGGAACAAGCACTCGCCAAAACCAAACCGCTCGACAGCAAACCCGGCCGCTACCGGCCACCCGACGCCTCCTCGATTTCCTCGAAGGACTCGGATGACCCAATTGCTATGCGAACCACGTCCCCCGACTCCCGCGCACATCCGTGAGTCACGGACCGAGCTCCACATAGTCTGCGGGTTCGGATAGGAACGCCTATCCGGATATCCGGATAGGCGTTCTTCGCCGTGCGGCTCGCCCAACTCAACGCCAGCCCGCACACCATCGGCTCATACCGTGACACGTTCCGGCTGCTGCTCGCGTTCGCGTCCGAACACGTCGGCAAGCCGCCCTGTGAGCTGGACATCGACGACCTCGACGCGCCGCTGATCGGCGCGTTCCTCAACCACCTCGAACGAGACCGCGGCAACAGCCCGAGGACGCGCAACAACCGGCTGGCAGCGATCCACTCCCTCTACCGGTACGCCGCGCTCAGGCACCCCGAGCACCTCCAAACGATCGGACGGGTCATCGCGATCCCCGCCAAACGCTACGAGCGCAACAACGTCAACTACCTCGACCTGAACGAGATCGGGGCGCTCCTCGCCGCGCCTGACCGGAACAGCTGGCACGGCCGCCGCGACCACGCACTCCTGCTGGTCGCGATCCAGACCGGGCTCCGAGTGGCCGAGCTCATCGGCCTGCGCGTCCGCGACGTCAGCCTCGCCACCGGTGCGCACGTGCTCGCCCGCGGGAAGGGACGCAAACAGCGCGCGGTCACACCCAGACCCGAGACCGTCGCGGTCCTGCGCCAGTGGCTCACAGAACGCCACGGACAACCGGACGACCCCCTGTTCCCAACCCGACAAGGGCAGCCCCTCAGCCCCGACGCCGTCGAGCAGCTCGTCGCCAAACACGCCGCCGCTGCGGCACGCACCCGTGACTCGCTGAACAGCAAGCACGTGACCCCACACGCACTCCGCCACACCAATGCGATGCTCCTTCGCGCCGGCGGCGCCGACCTCGCGACGATCGCCCTGTGGCTCGGCCACGAAAGCACCAAGACCACCAGCATCTACGAGCATGCCGACCCCGCCCTCAAGGAACAAGCGATCGCCCGCACCGCCCCGATCGCCACCAAACCCGGCCGCTACCGACCCAGCGACACGCTGCTTGCCTTCCTCGACAGCCTCTGATTATGCCGAGCACCCAATCCTCCGAACCTGGCCAGAGCAGGCGAAACGTTCGCGCCACGTCGCCGACTCGGCATAACACGCCGATCGGCATGAAGGAGGGAGCCATGCCTGCTCGCCAATTGCTGGCCGCCCCCGCTCTCCCGCGACGATGCCCGGCCATCACGCCGGACGGATCCCACCGAACAAGGGGCGCCGCTACCCGGCCGATCCGCCCACGATCGACGAGATCGTCGCGGTCATGCGCCAGGCCGGAGACGGCCGTCACGGCTGGCGGATGCGAGGCCTGATCGTTGTCCTGTGGCGCGCCGGTCTTCGCATCCACGAGGCGCTCACGCTCACCGAGACCGATCTGAACGAGCGCAGAGGCAGCCTGCTCATTCGCCATGGAAAGGGAGACCGGCGTCGCGAGGTGGGGATGGATCCCTGGGCCTGGTCGG
>DASPPG010000184.1:0-29403 GCA_035625625.1 Solirubrobacteraceae bacterium | reverse complement strand
CGAGCACTTCGATCTCCGTCCAGGGGCGTTCCGGCAGTACCTGCGGCTGCACCGGCCGATCTATCAGAAGACCGCGGCGTACGGCCACTTCGGCCGCGAGGATCACGACTTCACGTGGGAGCGGACCGACAAGGCGGCCGCCTTGCGCGAGGCCGCCGGCCTCGACGCCGCCGCCCAGGTGCTCCGCGCGTGAGCATCACGGTCGTCGGCTCGGTCGCTTTCGACGCGGTCAAGACGCCGTTCGGCGCGCGCGAGCGCATGCTGGGCGGCGCCGCCACCCACTTCGCGCTGGCCGCCTCATTCTTCGACCAGATCCAGGTGGTCGGACGCGTGGGCCCCGACTTCGGCGACGAGGAGCTTGCCGTCCTCGCCACTCGAGGCACGGACGTCGCCGACGTCGAGCGGGTCCCGGACGGCAGGACGTTCTTCTGGGCCGGCGAGTACGGGTGGGACCTGAACTCGCGCGAGACCCTGGACACGCAGCTCGGCGTGTTCGAGGACTTTCGGCCCCGGCTGTCAGCCGCCTCCCGCGCCTGCGACGTGCTCTTCCTGGCCAACATTCAGCCCGAGCTGCAGGCCGACGTGCTCGAGCAGTGCCGCGAACCGAAGTTCGTGGCCATGGACTCGATGAACCTGTGGATCGACATCGCGCGCGAGGCGCTCGTCGACGTGATCGGACGCGTTGACTGCGTGATCTTCAACGATGCCGAGCTGCGCCAGCTGACCGAGAAGCCGAGCATCGTGGCGGCGGCCCGCGAGGTGCTCGCGATGGGCCCGTCGGTCGTCGTGGCCAAGCAGGGCGAGTACGGCTCGGCGCTGCTCACGGACGGCCAATATTTCGCCATTCCCGCCTATCCGCTCGAGCGGGTGGTCGACCCGACCGGTGCGGGCGACACGTTCGCGGGCGGATTCATGGGCTATCTGGCCCGGCATCTCGACCACAACGAGCTGAGCGAGCCGGTGCTGCGCCAGGCGATGGCCTACGGCACCGCGCTGGCCTCGTACAACGTCGAGGAGTTCGGGACCGAGCGGATGGAGCGGCTGACTGCGGCCGAGGTCGACGCCCGCGTGGAAGAGCTGCAGCGCATCACGCAGTTCGAGCACGTCGCGGTGCTCCAGACTTCGTGACTGCCGACGGGGTCCGACCCGGCCTGTTCCGGCTACTGATCTCCTGCCCGGACCGGCCCGGCATCGTGGCCGGCGTCGCGCGCTTCCTGTTTGAGGCCGGCGCCAACATCGTCCGCTCCGACCAGTACTCGACCGACCCCGAGGGGGGAACGTTCTTCCTGCGCATGGAATTCGCGCTCGCCCCCGAGAAACGCGAGGGGCTCGGCGAGCGTTTCGGGCTGAAGGTGGCCGAGCCGTTCGGCATGACCTGGCGGCTGTGGGACGCGGCCAGGCCCAAGCGCATCTCGATCATGGTGTCCCGCTACGACCACTGCCTGCTCGACCTACTGTGGCGGTGGCGGCGCGGCCAACTCGAAGCGGAGATCGTGATGGTGATCTCCAACCACCCCGACCTGCGCGAGGACGTCGAGCTGTTCAACGTGCCCTACCACCACATTCCGGTCGAGAAGGACGGCAAGCCAGAGGCCGAAGCCAGGCAGCTCGAGTTGCTCGACGGCTCCTGCGACCTGGTGGTGCTGGCCCGCTACATGCAGGTTCTCTCGCCGGAGTTCCTCGATCGGGTGGGCGTGCCCGTGATCAACATCCACCACTCGTTCCTCCCGGCCTTCGCCGGCGCGAACCCCTACCAGCGCGCCAAGGAGCGGGGCGTCAAGCTGGTCGGCGCCACCGCGCACTACGTGACAGAAGAGCTCGACGCCGGCCCGATCATCGAACAGGACGTGATGCGGGTCACCCACCGCGACGACGCCGACGCCCTGGCTCAGCTTGGGGCCGAGGTCGAGCGGTCAGTGCTCGCGCGAGCGGTGCAGGCGCACTGTGAGGACCGCGTGCTTCGACACGGCAACACCACCGTGGTCTTTTGAGAGCGCACGCGCGCGGGCCCGCTGAAGGACGCTTACGCCCACGAGCGCGGCGCTCCGCTCCGGAAGCGTGACCACGTAGCCGCCCCGGGGGCCGAGGGTGACCGTCTCGGTCCGAGGCGTGCCGACCCACTGGGCGGCGGCGTTCAGGTGCTGCCCGTCGAGCGTGACCCCCGAGCGGGAGTACGCCGAGGGCGCCAGCAGCCGCTGAACGGTGGCCGGTCCGCTGGCGGGCAGGTGCAGGTCCACTCGCACGCTCCGGCGACCCTTGTCGATCAGAAGCACGTGGAGCATTCCGCCGCGCACCCTCACCGCCCAAGCGCTCAGGTCCAGCGAACTGCCGGCGGACTGGTGCAGGCGGACGAGGCGGGCCCGCGGTCCCAGCGTGCGGTTGAACAGCAACAGGCCGTAGAGCAGGGGCCGCGCGAAGAGCCCGCCGCGATTGATCACGAACGGTGCGTTGATGGCGTCCGCTCTGACGTGCAGGTTGGCCCCGTCGACTCCGGCGCGCAGCAGCGTGAACAGTGTGTCGGGCGCCCACAGCGCGGTGGCGAACGTGTTGCTCACGCCGCGCTTCCCGCCGCAGGTCACGGAATTGAGCTCGGTCAGGCGGAACTTCAGTCCGGCGTCGTGAGCGATCGCCACCGCGCTCGCGACGTCGTGCGCCGCGTCAGCCGAGGCCTGCGGGCTGAGCAGCCGCGGGACGGTCGGATAGCTCGGCGAGCGCGGGTGCTTGGTGCATGCGGAGTAGGGGTAGAGATGGCCGGTGATCGCTCCGAGCTCGGGGCGCTCGTCCTGAATCAGCGTCGTGATGTAGTCGGCGCTCAGGCGGGGGTGCGCCACGGCGGGGCCGATCAAGGGGATGTCGGAAGCGTTCTCGCCGATCGCGCTCGCGTAGGCGGCGAAATCCGACACGTACGTGGTCGGCGTGAGGGCAAACGGGAGCGGGCCGGTCCGGAACGGCGAGCGGGTGATCGTCGTCACCCAGTAGCGGCGGGAGTAGAGGTCGGGCTCGTTCCCGATCTCAAAGCCGACGATGCTGCCCTTCGGCAGGGACGTCTCGGCCACCCGGGCCCAAGCGGCCGCCGTCAGCGGCGTGTCCGTGACCAGGTTGAGGTCGATGATCAGCTTGAGGTGATCCCGGAGGACCAGGGCGCGCAGGCGGGACACGAACGACGGGGTGAGGGCGAAGGCCCATGACGGCATGTCCTTAGCCTTGGGGTCCCAGAAGGAGTGATCCGCGGAATCGCCGCCGATTCGCAGGACGAGCGGCCCATCTCCCTGCACGTGCAGGAGCGCCATGACGCGATCGAACACCGGGGTGTCCTGCTCGAATAGCGGCAGCGCCCAGTACTCGGTCGAGATGCCGAACCATGAGCCCGGGACAGGTGTACTGGGGGCGTCCGTGGCGACCGTCACAGTCGCCTGCGGCTGCGCCGGGCCGAGAGCGCCGGCCGGCGCCGTGCCCGGAGCGGACGTCGAGCTGCCCGTGTCCACCGGCCTCTGGTGGGGGCGGGCGGCCGCTCTCGAGACGGTGCGGTCGGGGAGTGCCAGCGGGACGAGGATCGCGGCGAGAACTGCCAGCAGGGCCGCTCCCGAGACCACGCCGGCCGTGTGGCGGCGCGCGTGGCGGGGGATTCGCGCGGTGCGGAGGAAGCGAAGGCCCGCGCTGGCGCGATCGGTGAAGCGCCGCCTTGAGCGGCGGTGATCGTCCTCATCCGAACGCGTCAAACCTAGCATCAGGGGCTCCCTCCCGTTTGCAAGGCGCTTTACGCCGAGCATACGGTCGACACCCGTGTATCGGCCCCCACTCTGGACGGCCTTAACCCCGTTGGTGTAGAGACTAACGGTGCGCTAACCGAACTCTTACGGCCCGCAAGATTGGGGCGTTGGCGCGAGTCAGCGCACCTGCGCTGGCGCTAGACCGCGCCGATGACGACCTTCATCACCTCGGTGGGGTTGTCCATCGCGAACCGCAGCGCCTCGGGCGCGCGCTCGAGCGGGAACCGGTGGCTGATCAGGCGCGCCAGCACGTCGGCGTTGCGCTCGACCACCGCCACCGCCTCGCCGAACTCCTCGCCGGTGCAGACGCTCACGCCGAGGAGGTCGAGTTCCTTCTCGGTCAGGCTGCCGATCCGGAGCGTCACCTCGTCGGCCGACATGCCGACCTGCACCGCCCGTCCGGCCGAGGCGACCATGTCGACCATCGCGCGCACCGCCGCCGGCGCGCCGGTCGCGTCGATCGCCACCGGCGGTCCGGCCGGTCCGGCCCAGCGACGTGCGGCAGACACGACCTCGGTCGGGCCTGTCCAGACCAGGGTCTCGGCTCCCATCGAGCGGCTCAGCCCCAGGCGGCTCTCCTGCAGATCGACCATCAGCACCTCGGCGCCGCGCTCCCGGGCCACGACGCAGATGCACTGCCCGATCGGGCCGGCGCCGAGCACCACCACCCGCTCGCCGGCCCGAATGCGCGCCCGGCTGACCGCCCGGACCGCGATCGACACCGGCTCGGCGAGCGCGGCCAGGGCCGGGTCCTCGACCGCGATCGGGTACACCTGCGAATCCGGCAACGACAGCCGCTCCTGGAGTCCGCCGTCCACGTGGATCCCGATCAGCTCGAAGTTGTCGCACGTGTTGGGCCGTCCGACGCTGCACGGATAGCAACGCCCGCAGGCCCGCAGCGGCCAAAGTGCCACTCGCTGTCCAACGCGCAGCTCGCCCCGGGCCCCCGGTCCAATCGCCACCACGGTGGCGCCGACCTCGTGTCCCTGGACGCGCGGGAACTGCGAGCCGCCGGCGGCGTCGGACAGCTCGCCGGCGAAGAAGTGGTAGTCGGAGCCGCAGATCCCGACCGCCTCGGGCGCCACGGTTACGTGAGCGGGGTGGGTGGGGCCCAATTGATCCGGCGCGGGGCGGTCGACCACCGCCATCTCCCCGACGCTCTGTGTGACCGCAGCGCGCATTAGGCCGAGCCCCGTTCGCCGGAGGTCATCCCCACACCTCGGCGGCCGTCTCGACCACGAGCTCGAGCTTCGCTCGCTGCTCGTCGATGCTCAGCTCGTTGCCCTCGACCGTCGAGGAGAAGCCGCACTGCGGCGAGAGGCACAGCTGCTCAATCGGCACGTACCGCGCCGCCTCCTCGATCCGCCGCTTCAGCAGGTCCTTGGACTCGAGCTCGCCGTGCTTGGTCGTGACCAGGCCGAGCACGACGTACTTGCCCTTCGGGACGAACCGAAGCGGCTCGAACCCGCCCGAGCGCGGATCGTCGTACTCGAGGAAGAAGCCGTCGACCCCGAGACCGCCGAACAGCGCCTCGGCCACAAAGTCGTAGCCGCCCTCGGCGGCCCACGAGGAGCGGAAGTTCCCGCGACACAGGTGCGTGGTCACGGCCATGCCCTCGGGTCGCCCCTCGAGCGCGCGGTTGATGTTGGAGACGTACCGCTCGTGCAGGTGCTCGACGTCGCCCGTCCCCAGTCCCCGCTGCTTGATCTGCTCCCGCTGGCGCGGGTCGTTCAAGTAGGCCAGCGAGGTGTCATCGAACTGGAGGTAAGTGCAACCGAGCGCGCCGAGCGCGCGCAGCTCGTCGACGTAGGCCGCACAGAGGTCCTCCCAGAACCCCTCCATGTCAGGGTAGATGCGCTCGTCGACGGCCGCCCGGCCGCCCCGGTAGTGGACCATGTTTGGCGAGGGGATCGTCAGCTTGGGGGTCTGGCCGGGCTCGACCACGCCCCGCAGGAACTCGAACGCATCGGCGAAGATCGTGCGGTCGAGGTGGACCTTCTCTGACACATGCAGCGCCGCCGGCGTCCACTCCACGGTGCCCCGCTCGTTTTGGAACTGCACCTTCATGTTGCCCGGCGCGTGCTCGATCCCGCCCAGCTGGTAGATGAAATCCATGTGCCACGTGGCACGGCGAAACTCTCCGTCGGTGGCCGACTGCAACCCGACCTCGCGCTGCAGCGTCACCGCGTCGCGGATCGCATCGTCTTCGGCAAGGCGGAGATCGTCCACGGACATCCGCCCGGCCTCGAACTCCGCACGCGCCTTCAGCAGCGCTGGCGGACGGAGCAGGCTGCCCACGTGATCGGCCCGGAACGGCGGCGTGGTCCGCCGCCCGGCAATCGCTTCGGTCGTCGTTGCCATATCTATACCTCGCTTACGACTCAGGACTCACCGGGAAATTCTCGGCGGCGTCTGACGGCGACGCCTTGCTCACGTTGGACGCCTTGCTCACGTTGATCTCAACGCGTACCCCGTTGGGATCGTCGACGAACACCTGACGCGGGCCACCGGGGACGACGTTGGTGACCGCCGGGACGCCATGCTCGGCAAGCCGCGCGGTCAACGCGTGATAGTCAAGCGCGCTGAACGCGATGTGGTCGACCGGTCCGGCGCCCGGTCCGCTCTCGGATACCGCCAGCCCAAGGCCCACGGCGTGGGCGGCGTAGGCCCGGCGTTCGGCGATATGCAGGCACGGGGTGGTGTCGGCGTACAGCCAGTAACCCGGGAACTCGAGCGGAGGGCGATCTCCGACCGAGAGGCCGACCACGTCGCAGTAGAAGTCTCGCGTGCGATCGATGTCGTCGGAGAGCACGAGCACGTGCTCCAGGCCGACGATGGTCATGCAGCGGGGGTCTGCGGCTTGGTCCCCTGCTCTGGAGCTTGCGCCCCGACGGCCGCCTTCTCGCCACCGGCACCGTTGCGTCCGCGCAGCAGGTACGCCGAGTGCAGCAACGACGGGTTCTCCTTGAGCTCGTTCGCCGACCCCGAATACTGGAGCCGACCGCCTTCCATCACGTACGCGCGGGTGGCGAGACCGAGGGCGACCGTGGCGAACTGCTCGATCAGCAGCACGCCGATCCCGGACTCTGCGACTGCGCGGATGGTCGGGATCAGCCGGTTGACGACGACCGGTGCGAGCCCCAGCGACAACTCGTCGATCAGCACGTAACGGGGTTGTGAGACGAGCGCCTGGGCGAGGACGACCATCTGCTGTTCTCCGCCGGAGAGCGACCGCGCGATCGAGCCGAGCAGCCGCTGCAACTCGGGGAACAGCTCGAGGGCGCGCGCCCGTCCGGCCTGCGCCTGGGCTCGCGGCAGCGCGTACATGGCCACCCGGATGTTTTCTTCGACCGTGAGCTCGGGCAACAGGCGACGTCCCTCCGGCACGATCGCCACGCCGGCATGCCGGATCCGCTCGGGCCGCCGCCCGGCCCAGTCACGGCCGTCGAGCATCACCGAGCCCTTGCGCGGCCGGATCACGCCGCCCACCGCCAGGACGAGGCTCGACTTGCCGGCGCCGTTGGGGCCGAGCAGCGTGGTGATCTCGCCGGGCGGGATGTCGATCGTGACGTCGCGCACCACGTCGCGTCCGCCGCGGGGGACCGTCATGCCCTGGAGGCTCAGCCCGTCTGCGGTCCCGGTCGCACTCATCCGGTCTCCTCCGTCCCGAGATAGGCGCGGATTACGCGCTCGTCCCGGAGCACCTCGGCGGTCGGACCGGAGGCGAGCAGCCTGCCGAAATCGAGCACCGCGGTGACCTCGCAGCAGGCCGAGACCAGGCTCATGTCGTGGTCGACGAGGATCGTCATCCCGTCGGTCTGCTCGGGGATCCGGCGGATCACATCTCCCAGGTGCTGGGTTTCCTCGTCGGGCAGCCCCGCCGCCGGCTCGTCCAGGAGCACGAGCCGCGGCCGGCCGACGACCGCACGCGCCACCTCGACCATGCGACGTTGGCCGGCGCCGAGGCCGCCCACCCTCGTGTCCGGATCGACGTCGAGCCCGACGAACCGGATCGCGTCGATGACCTCCTGACGGCGCGAGCCGCCGCCAAGCTTGGAGTGCTCGTGGATCATCGCCACGTTGTCGAACACCGACAGCTCTTCGATTGCCTGCTCGGTCTGGAAGGTCCGGCGCACTCCCCACCGGGCGCGCCGGAAGTGGACCATGCGCAACAGATCCTCTCCGAACGCGGTCACGCTTCCGGACACCGGCTTCACGAAGCCGCTCAGCACGTTGAAGAACGTGGTCTTGCCGGCGCCGTTGGGGCCGATCAGCCCGCAGGTTCCCTTCTCGAAGCTGACGCTCATCTTGTCCAGCGGCGTCACCCCGCCGAAGCGGACGGTCATGTCGGAGACCTCGATCACGTCTCACCGCTCGTCGAGGGCGTGGGGCGGCGCACGAGGCGGGCCAGCAGGCGGCCGAGCCGGGCCAGGTCCTTGGGAAGCTGGTCGACGATCCCGCGCGGCGCGGTGGTCAGCACCTGGAGCACGCCGACGCCGAACAGGATTGTCAGCCAGTCGGGCGAGATGCCCCAGCTCGTGAACAGCTGGGGCAGGAATTGCAGCAGGAAGCCGGCCACGATCGCCCCCCAAAGGCTGTACGCGCCGCCCATCAGGACGACGGCGAGCAGCGTGATCGAGTCCTGCGTCTGGAAGTCGATCGAGTAGAGGTAGTGCTGCGAGCCCGCCAACAGACCGCCCGCGACGCCGGTGACGAACGACGCCAACGCGAACGCCCACAGCTTGTAGAACGTGGTGTTGATTCCGGCCGCGAGCGCCGCCGACTCACTCTGGCGGATCGCCGCCCACGCCCGCCCCGGCTTGGCACGCAGATGGAACAGGGTGAGCAGGAACATGAGCGCGCCGACGACCACCGAGTAGCGGAAGAAGGCGGAGTCGCCCTGGGCGATGCTGGGACGGCGAATCGGCGGGATGTGGACCGAGGCGCCGTTGTAGCCGAGGAAGCCGTGCCCGCCGTTGGGGAAGTTCGTGGTGGCGAGGACGACCGTGATCGCGCCGGCGAGCATCAGCGTGATCAGCGCCAGGTACAGGCCGCTCAACCGCAGCGCCGGCAGCCCGACCAAGGTGCCCAGCACCATCGTGATCAGGCCGGAGGCCAGCAGCACGACCGGGAACGGGAGCCCGGTGGCGAACAGCAGCCGGGCGGCGACCCAGGCCCCGATCGCCAGGACGGCGGCCTGGCCGAGCGAGACCATGCCCACGCGTCCCACCAGCACGCCCAGCCCCAGCGCCACGATCGCGTAGATCGCCGTCTGGGTGCTGGCATCGATGTAGTAGGTGCTGAACAGCGACGGCAGCGCGAGCAGCACGAACAGGAACAGCGCCGCGATCACGACGGGGCGGATGAACGACCGGGGCTCCAGCGGACGACGCGGGGTTGCCGGCTGGGCAGGTCCCTCTACGGCTGCCGCGTCCTGGGCTGGGCTCTCAACCCCGGTGGCGTCCATGCCTAGATGCCCTGCCTCCCGACCGAGATCACACGCTTGCGGTTGAAGATCAGCAGTGCCGCAGCCGCGAGCACGAACGGGGTCATGTCGCGGTAGTTGGTGATCGAGTTGATCGGTGTGATCAGCGCGTCCACCGTACCGACCACGAGCGCCGCGATGAACGTGATCGGGATCGACCGCAGCTGAGCGATCAGCGCGGCGGCCAGCGACGAGATCACCAGGAACGTGAGCGTGGTGGCGTCGAGCGCCACCAAATCAGCGAGCAAGATGCCGGCGAGTCCGGACAAGAGACCGCAGCCGAACCAGGCCGCGGCCTCGACCCGCCTCACCGGGACGCCCAGCGTGGCCGTGATCTCCCGATCGTTGGCCATCGCGCGCATCGCGGTCCCGAGCTTGGTGTAGCGCAGGAACGCCGAGGTGGCCACGGTGATCGCCAGTCCCAGCGCGAGCGCGATCACGTTCGTGTACTCGACCTGGATGCCGCTGATCATGAACGTGTTGTTGTCGGTCGGCAGCGTGATCGAGCGCGACGCGCCTCCGCTCGAGGTCCACAACAGATCCATCACCCCGAGCAGGATGAGCGTCAGGCCGAGGGTGGCGGTGGCCTTGACCAGCGGGTCACGCTTGGCCAAGGCCGGGCCGAACACCATCCCATAGAGCAGCGTCAGCACGCCTCCGAACACCACGCAGGCCGTGGACGCCAGCCAGACGTTCCAGCCCGAGTGGTTGATGAGCGACCAGGCGATCAGCGCGCCCATGGCGCCGACTGCTCCGAACGCGAGGTTCAACACCCCGGTGGCCCGGTACAGAACCACCATCCCGACACCGGACAGGGCGTACACGCCGCCCAGCGATAACCCGGTGACGAGAAACGGCTGAAAGTCCTGCCAGCTCGGCAGACCCAGAATGCCGTAGGTGAAGAGCATGTCAGCTACACCGATCGCGCCGATCGCCTGTGGATCCTACTTCCTCACTCCGAGTGCCTCACCTATGACCCACTCGGCTGTCCCGGTGCCAGCGGCGCCGTACCGGCTGCGCTGCGGTACGCCGCGATCTGCGGATCGACAGCGGAAATCAGCGTGCAGCCCTGCTTGAGCACCATCTTGCCGTTGTCCGGCGTGACCGTGTAGTCCATGTTGTTTGCGATGTGCAGTGGATAGTCCCCAAACGTCCAGGGCTGGCACAACATGCCGGTGTCAAAGTCCTTCACGCCCTTGAACGCCGCGTTGACACTCGCGGTCGTGTAGGGACCCGTGATCGAATCCAGCGCGTGCACAGCGATTTCGCCCATCGTGAATCCCATCTCGCTGAAGCTGCCGATCCCGCCGGACACGTCCGTCCCGTACTGCTTGAGGATCGCCTTGTACAGGTTCATCGTCGGCGTGTTGGTGGCGTCGGGGTCAGCGAGCTCGGCGTTCACGAAGAACTTGCCGTCCCACTTCGAGCCCAGCGAGGTGGCCAGGAAGTCGGTGTTGCACGGGGTCGAGCACGCCCAGGCCTTGACCCGGTCCTCGAGGCCGAGCTTCTGCGCCGCCTGCAGGATCACCAGCGCCTCGGGCGGGGTGAAGTTCAGCACCACGGCGCCGTTCGGGCCGGCGTCGTCGACCTCCTTAAGCGCTACCGAGTCGGCGTCGTTGATCGGCACGTTCTCGGTCAGCTGGGTGATCGGCACGTGCGCGTTCGCGGCCAGCGCCGCCGGGCCGGCGGCGATGTAGCCCGTCCCGGGCACGTTCGACTGGTCGAACACGATCTTGCTCGGGTGCAGCGTGAGCACGTACTGAACCGCTCCGTCGGAGCTGTAGCGCGGCCCCATGTTCACGTCGGCGTAGTTCGGCGTCGAATAGCACTCAGGCGCAATCCCGGCGGCGATCACGTAGTAGTGGAGCTTCTGCCAGTAAGCGGAGTTGATCGTGCACTCGAGGATGCTCGAGGTTCCAGAGACCCCGTCAACGTGATCGGTCTGCACGAGCTTGCTCGCGTCCGCCGCGATCTGCGCCGGCTGCGTGGCCTCGGTCAGCTTGATTAGGTTGATCGGGTGGCCGTTGACGCCGCCGTTGGCGTTCACGCACGCGAAGTACGCGCCTTCCATGTTCTCGATGTCGGTGAAGTCCGTGCCGGGCTCTTTGGTGTTGATGGCACCGAGCGTGATCGGCGTGCCGGTGGCGGCGGTGCCGGGCTTCGGACCGCACGACGAGGTGCTCGTCGACGCACTCGACGAGCTGCTGCTGGTGGTAGCGCTGGACGATGCCGCCGCTGTGGAGCTTGCGCTCGAGCTGGTGGTTTTACTGCTGCTGCCGCAGGCGGCTATGGAGAGCACTCCCAGGACCGCCACGATAGGCAGCCCCAGCCGCACGCGAGGTACGTGGTGGAACATCCTCACCGATCTCCTCCTCCTCGAGGATCGCGTTTGAACTCGCCCCAGGGTTGGCGAGCCGGGCGATAGTAATCGGTGGTCAAACTGTATGCAATAGCTCCTAACACGACCTGAACTATGCCGGGTTCGCCGGGCTGGATTGTCGATTTTGCATGCAATCCAGGCTCCGCCGCATTACACTGCCGCCACCGCGTCGACGGTATGCGGAGTGAGGTGAGAGGTGTCCGATCCACCCAGCAGGACCCAGATGAAGCGAGCGGTGCTGCGACTGCGCGAGCTGATCCTACGCGGCGAGTTCGCACCCGGGGAGCGAATGTCCGAGCTGCGGCTGGTCCAGCGACTGGGGGTGTCCCGCACCCCGCTGCGACTGGCGCTGGCGGCGCTCGAGCACGAGGGCCTGCTGCGCGGGCTTGAGTCCCGAGGCTACGTGGTGCGCGAGTTCACCGAGTCCGACATCAGCGACGCAATCGAGCTCCGCGGCGTCCTTGAGGGCACCGCGGCCCGCCTCGCCGCGGAGCGCGGAGCCTCGCCCGCCGACGTGGCCGAGCTTCGAGCAGTTTGCGACACGATCTCGGACGCGGTACACCGAGCCGACTACGAGTCCTTCGAGCAGTTCGTCGATATGAACGAGCGCTTCCACGCCGGCATCCTCCGGATGGCCGCCAGCCCGATGCTCGAACGCGCGCTTGACGGCATCATCAAGCTGCCGTTCGCCGGTCCCAGCGCGTTCGTGATGGCCCAAGCAGTGCTGCCCGAGTCCCGCGAGATCCTGATGCTGGCTCATCGCCACCACCTCGGGCTGCTGGACGCAATCGAGCGCGGGCAGGGAACCCGCGCCGAGGGCCTCGGCCGTGAACACGCGCTGCTGGCGCGGACCAATCTCGAGGTTGTGCTGGATCATCCAGAGGTGCTCGAGCGGATGCCGGGCGCTTCCCTGCTCGCCGTTCCCGAGCGGAGCCATATTCAGGCCGTCCCGCTCGAGCCGGTCTGAGCCGGTCAAGGCGCTAGCGTGCGATCGGAGCGCCCGGGCCCTGGTGGGCGGGGAGCCCATTTCCCGGGCGCTCCGATTCGTCGAGGTCGTCCCTAACCCACCGGCGGCTCCGTCGATGGCGCCGTGCCCGCGACCTGGCGGTAGGCCGCAATCTGGGGATCCGCGGAGGAGACGTCAAAGCACCCCTGGGCCGTCACCATCTTCCCGTTGTCCGGCGTCGTGGTGAAGTCGGCGTTGTTGGGGATGTGCAGCGGATATGGCCCGTACGTCCACGGCTGACACAACATCTCGGTCTTGTAGTCCTTGATGGCCTTGAACGCCGCGTTGACGCTCGCCATGGTGTACGGCCCCTTGACCCCGTCGAGCGCCTTGGTCGCGAATTCGGCCAGCACGAACCCCATCTGGCTGAACGAGCCGATGCCGCCGGCCACCGCCTGACCGTACTGGGCTAGGATCGCCTTGTAGAGCTGCATCTCCGGGCCGTTGTGATCGTCAGGATCGGTCAGCTCGGCGTTGACGAACAGCTTGTCGTTCCACTTCGGTCCCAGCGCCTTGGCCAGGAAGTCGGTGTTGCACGGCGTCGAGCAGCCCCAGCCCTTGACCCGGTCCTCGAGGCCGAGCTTCTGGGCGGCCTGAAGGATCACCAGAGCCTCGGGCGGGGTGAAGTTCAGCACCACCCACCCGTTCGAGCCCGCGTCGTCGACGAGGTTCAGCGCCACCGAGTCCGCGTCCTGGATCGGGACGTTCTCGGTGAGCTCCGTGATCGGGACGCCCGCCGCCTTGGCCAGCGCCGCGGGTCCCGCGGCGATGTACCCCGTGCCCGGCACGTTGGACTGGACGAACACGATCTTCGACGGGTGCTTGGTGAGTCCGTACTGGACCGCACCGTCCGAGCTATAGCGCGGGCCCATGTTCACGGCGGCGCTGTGCGGAGTCGACCAGCACTCCGGGGCGATCCCGGCGCCCATCTCGTAGATCCCGAGCGACTGCCAGTAGCTCTGGTCGAGCGTGCACTCGAGCAGGTCGAACACGCCGACGATTCCGACCACGTGATCTTGTTGGATCAGTTTGTGTGCGGCCGCCGTGATCTGCGAGGGCTGCGTCTGGTCGTAGATGACGAACAGCTTCAACGGATGGCCATTGACGCCACCGTTGTTGTCCACGCACGCGAAGTACGCGTTGATCATGTTCGGGCCGTCGCTGAAGTCGGTGCCCGGCTGCTTGGTGTCGATCGTGCCGATGTTGATCGGCGTTCCAGTTGCCTTCACGCCGGCCTTCGGCCCGCACGAAGAAGTGCTCGTCGAGCTCGCGGCCGCGCTTGCCGTGGTGCTCGAGCTCGACGCGCTCGATGCGGCGCTCGAGGCGCTCGAAGTCGTGCTGCTACTGCTGCTGCCGCACGCGGCCAGTAGCAACGCACCGACGAGCACGGCCAGCGCAACGCACGTGCGCAGGCGCAGCGCATGGTGGTTCATCCTCACCCTTGTCCTCCTCCTCTGATGATTCGGTCGACCCGCCCCGGCTGGGCGAGGCGATGATCTTATTGTCAAGCATTTCTGTATGCAACAACGACCTCGTAACGCCTAACATGACCAAAAAGAACGATTGCAGCGCTCGGATCTGGGCCGCTTGCATACAGGAAATCCGCCCGCGATACTCCCCCGCCGATGGTGAATCAGGCCAACCGAACGCAGATGATGCGTGCGCTGTTCGCCCTGCGCGAGCAGATCCTAAGCGGCGAGTTCAAGCCCGGGGAGCGAATGTCCGAGCTGCCGCTCGTCGAGCGGCTCGGAGTCTCGCGAACGCCGCTTCGGCTGGCGCTCGCCTCGCTCGAGCACGAGGGCCTGCTGCGCCTGCTGCCCGCCGGCGGGTACGTCGTCCGCGAGTTCACCCAGGCCGACATGAGGCAGGCGATCGAGATCCGCGGGGTGCTGGAGGGAACGGCCTGCCGCTTCGCCGCCGAGCAGGGGGCCAGTCGCCGCGACCTCCGCGCCCTGCGAGCGATCAACGACCAGATCGCGCCGCTCGTGCACCGTGCCGACTACGAATCGTTCGAGCGCTACGTCGCGCTCAACGGCGAGTTCCATAAACGGCTGATCAAGATGGCGCACAGCCCGCTGCTCGAGCGGACGCTCGACACCGTCCTGTCGCTGCCATTCGCTACCCCCAATGCGCTCGTTCTCCAGCACGCCCAGCTCCCCGAGTCGCGCGAGATCCTGATCGTCGCCCACCGCCAGCACCTGTGGCTCGTCGACGCGATCTCCAACCGGGAGGGGTCGCGCGCGGATAACGTGGCCCGGGAGCACGCCCGCCTGTCGCTCACCAATCTGGAGATCGTGCTGAGCCGGCGCGGCCTGCTCGAGCAGGTGCCCGGTGCCTCACTGCTGGCGCTTGACGGCGAACTCGATTCAGCCTAGGCGATCGCGCCGTGTTCCCACGGCTCGACGTCGTACTCGCCCCAGTGCAAGGCGATGTTCACCGCGGTGATGATCTGTTCAGCTCCAGGTCGGTAGGCGTCCTCGAGCGGGGGACTGACCGGCACGGGGGTGTACGGCGCGCCCACCCGCTGGATCGGCGCCTCGAGGTAGTCGAACGCGGCCGCCTGGAGCTGGGCGGCGAGCTCGGCCCCGAATCCGCCAGCGGTCACCGCCTCGTGGGCGACCACGGCGCGTCCGGTGCGCCTGACCGACTGCGCGAGCGTCTCGAGGTCAAGCGGGACGAGCGTGCGCGGGTCGATCACCTCGGCCTCGATCCCAGTGTCGTTCGCCAGGCGTTCGGCGGCTTGCATCGCGTCCTCGACGAGACGGGAGAGCGCGACGATCGTGACGTCGTGCCCTTTGCGCAACGTACGTGCCTGGCCCAGCGGGATCGGCTCAGGTGGATCGGGGACCCGCTCCTTGCGGAAGTAGAGCGACTTGTTCTCGACGAACACCACCGGGTTCGGGTCGGCGATCGCGCTCATCAGTAGCCCGGCCGCGTCGCCCGCGCCGCTCGGCATGACCACCTTCAGCCCGGGGACGTGCGTGAGCCACGCCTCGAGACTCTGCGAGTGCTGGGCGCCGTTGCGTTGCCCCGAGCCGCCCTGCGTGCGCAGCACCAGCGGCACCGACAGCTGCCCGCCCGACATGAAGTGCGCCTTGGCCGCCTGGTTGACGAGCTGGTCGAGCGCGAGCGTGATGAAGTCGATGAACATGATCTCGACGACGGGTCTCAGCCCCGACTGCGCGGCGCCAACCGCGACCCCGCAGACCGCGCCCTCGCTGATCGGCGTGTTGCGCACCCGTTCGCGCCCGAACTCCTCGGCCAGCCGGGCGGTGACCAGGTAGGGGCCCCCCTCGGTCACGTCCTCGCCGAGCACGATCACCCGCTCGTCCTCACGCATGGCGTGGGCGAGCGTGCGGTTGACCGCCTCGACGAACGTGGCTTCGGTCATTTCGCGTAGACCAACTCGGCCACGATGCCCGGATCGGCGAACGGACTGTCACGAGCGAACCGAACCGCCGCTTCGATCTCCGTGGCGGCCTCACGCTCGATCTCGGCCGCTACATCGTCATCGAAGCAGTGCTCGGTCAACCGCGCAATCGGGTCTCGCTCGGACCACTCCTGCTCGGCTGCCGGATCGCGGTACCTCTGCTGGTCGCCCTCGTAATGCCCGCGCCGTCGATACGTCAGGCACTCGAGCAGGAACGGCCCCCCGCCGGCTCGTGCCTCGCTCAGGAACCGACCGAACGCCTCGTAGACAGCCGGCACGTCGGAGCCGTTCACCGTCTCGCGCGCGAAGCCGTAAGGCGCCACCACGTCGCTGACCCGCTCGATCGTCGAGTGCTCCTCCCGGGAGGTGAACTCCGCGAAGCCGTTGTTCTCGCACACGAAGATCACGGGTAGCCGCCACAGCGCGGCCAGATTGATCGTCTCGTTGAAGTGCCCGGCCTGCACGGCGCCGTCGCCGAAGAAGACGACGCTCACCTGATCGGTGCCTTTGAGGTGGCGTGCGAGCGCTGTTCCGAGCGCCATCGGCAGGTTGCCGCCGACCACGCCGGTGGCGCCCATGAAGCCGTGCTCGGCGTCGACGAGATGCATCGAGCCGCCGACGCCCTTGCACAGCCCATCGACGCGGCCCATCAGCTCGGCCATAACCCGGTCGACCGGCGCGCCCTTGGCGATCGCGTGGCCGTGGGCGCGATGACCGCTGTAGACCGCGTCGTCGTCGCGCAGCTGGCCGCACACCGCCGCCGCCACCCCTTCGCCGCCGATGCTCAGGTGGATCAGGCCGTGGACGACGAGCGTGCGCTTTAGCTGGGCGACGCGCTCCTCGAACAGCCGGATCCGCCACATCGTGCGTAGGAGCCGGCCCGCGGCCTCACCGTCGATCAAGGCGGCAACCGCCGAAGAATCCTCATCCTTGTCCCACGCGACACAGTTACGCCGCGACGGGCGCCTCGCCCAGCACCTGGCGGACGGTCCCGGCGATCTTCTCCTCGTTGGGCAGGACGTAGGCCTCCATGGGCTCGCTGTAGGGCACAGTCACGTCGAGCGCGGTCACCTGCGCGATCGGCGCTTTCAGCGTTCCGAACCCATGCTCCGCGACTTCGGCCGCGATCACCGCCGAGGCGCCACCGTGCCGCGTTCCCTGGTCCACGACCACGAGCCGGCCGGTCTTCTCGACCGAGGACAGGATGCTTGCCGTGTCGAGCGGGTTGAGCGTGCGGGGGTCGATGACCTCGGCCTGGATCCCTTCTTGTGCGAGCGCATCGGCGGCGGCGAGCGCCCGGCCGACGGTCCACCCCGTGGCCACGATCGTGACGTCTCCGCCTTCGCGACGCACCGCGGCTTGCCCGAACGGCACGGAGTACTCCCCCTCGGGCACGTCGCCGTGCTCGAGCACGAGCAGGTAGTTGATGAGGTAGCAGACCGGGTTGTCGTCCCGGATCGCGGTCGTCATCAGCCCCTTGGCGTCGGCCGGCGTCGAGGGCAGCGCGATCTTCAGCCCGGGGAAGCCCATGAACGCGCCGTAGATCGAGCCGGTGTGCTGGCCGGCCCAGCCGGCGGTGAATCCGTAGCCGGCCTTGAACACCACCGGGACCTTGACCTGGCCGCCGCTCATGTAGCGCAGGCGCGGCGCCTCGTTGACCACCTGGTTCATCGCCACCAGCATGAACTCGGCCATCAGCAGTTCGACCACGGGCCGGTAGCCGGCGAGCCCGAGGCCGACGGCCATGCCGATCTCGGCCGTCTCGGAGATCGGCGAGACCCGGACCCGGTCGCGCCCGTACGCCTGCACGAACCGGTGGTCGTCGCTGGGGGCCACGTCCTGGCCGTAGAACAGGACGGTGTCGTCGCGGCCCATCTCCTCGAAGATGGCCTCCTCGACCGCCGCGATGTAGGGAATCTCTCGTGCCATGACTTCTCTCCTAGGCGTACACGTAGTCGGTGCGGGCGGCGGCTGCGGGGTCCGGGTAGGGGTCCTCGAGCGCGAAGTTCACCGCGGTATCCATCTCGTCCCGAACTTCCTGCGCAATCTCGTCCGCGCGCGCGGGGTCGAGCACGCCCTGCTCAATCAGGCGTGCCCGGAAGCGGGGAACGGGGTCGCCGCGGAGCGCCGCCTCGTACTCCTCGCGGTTGCCGAATACCGTGATCGCCTCGTGCTCGGGGTAGTGCAGGGGAACGCCGGGCGGCGCGATGATGTTTCCGTGCGCCGATAGGCGGTAGACCTTGGACTCGACCAGGGTCGGGCCATCGCCGGCGCGGGCCCGGTCCGCGGCCGCGCCCACCGCCTCGTACACCGCGACCGGGTCGCCGCCGTCCACGGTGACCCCGGGCATGCTGTAGGCCTTCGCCTTGACCGACAGCGGCTCGCCGGCGGCCGCGTTGGCGTCCTCCTGCTCGGAGCGCGTGGCCACGTTGTAGTTGTTGTTCTCCATCACGTAGACGACCGGCAGCTTCCACAGCGACGCAAGGTTGAGTGACTCGTGGAAGGCGCCCTGCTTGGAGGCGCCGTCGCCAAAGAAGCCGAGGACGATTTGGTTCTGCTTGCGGATCTGGGCGGCCCACGCCGCGCCGGTGGCCTGCGGAATGCCCTGGCCGACGATGCCGCTCGTGCCGAGGAAGCCGCGGCCGGGGTCGACCAGGTGCATCGAGCCGCCGTAGCCGCCGCACAGCCCGTCCTTGCGGCCGTAGATCTCGGCCATGATCGCCTTGGTGTCGGTGCCGAGCGTTATCGGGTAGCCGTGGCAGCGATAGGTGGCGATCAGCTGGTCGCCGGGCTGGAGCGTCGCCAGCGAGCCCACGATCGAGGCCTCCGCCCCGTCGGCGAGATGGGTGTGTCCCCGGATGACGCCCGGGTGCTCCTCGAACGTCCGCTTGACCCGTTCCTCGAACTCGCGGATCCGCAGCATCTGGGTGAACATCCAGACGAGCCGGTCGTTGTCCAGCTGTTTCATGTCTCTCCTTGTCAGGTCACGCCGGCGCCGAACTGCGCGACGGTCGTCTCGTAGGCCCGCTTGAACTCCTCGTCCATGGGCAGGTTGCGCAGCTCCTCGGAGAGGATCTCGACGCCCCACGGGCCCTCGTAGCCGATAGCCCGGCACGACTCGATGTAGCCGGGGATGTCGAACTCGCCCTCCCCGGGCAGACGCCGGTGGTTGATCACCTCGTCGATCGGGTCGTCCATGAACTCGACCGGCCCGTCCGACAGCTCCACCCAGGCCAGGTACTCGCCGGGGATGCGTCTCAGGTCTTCGGGCGGGATGCGCAGCTTGCCCATGTGCCAGGTGTCGATGGCCAGCCCGCCGTTCTTGCGGCCCGCCTCGGTAACGAGCCGGATGCCCTCGTCGAGGCTGGTGAAGATCGGGTCGAACGGGATGATCTCGTAGGAGATGCGCGCGTTGGTGTGTTGCGCGGCGTCGTGGCACAGCGCCGCGTACTCCTCGATCAGCTGGTCGAGCTCGCAGGGCGTCTCGGGGATGTTGCCGACCTTGATGTGGTGGGCGTCGAACGCGGCAGCGGTCTCGAAGAGCTGCTTGCGCAGACGGTCCGAGTCGGCGCGCTTGAGTTCGCCCTCCGGGACGAAGAAGTCCCACAGGAACTCGACCTCGAGGTACTCGAGGCCGGCGTCGCGGAAGACGTTCGCCATCTCCTGGAGGGTCGTCGACTCCAATTGGTGCGACACGTCGGCGTGCCAGAGCCCCAGTCCGCGAAAGCCCACCTTGGTCGCCTCCGCGCACCGGTCGCTCCAGCTGAACAGGCTCCACTCGCGGCCGGTATGGACCTCGACGGGACCGCTCACGGTCCAGTACGTAGCCATCAGGGGGGTCTCGGCCATCGTCGCTCCTCTCGTGTGAGATCGACGGTACCGCCGCACGCCGGACCGAGTCCAGTCATCCCGTGCAGCCGTTCTTGCCGATCAGCGCTCCCGGGCGGGCGATTCCGGTTAACCCCTCACTCGCCGCCCGAGCCACGGTGAATTCGGGTTCATCCGGCTATGGCACGGTTATCTCCGCACTCGCGCCCCGGTGATGGCCGAGTGTCGACTTAACCGCAATTGCTCTAGTCCGATGAGGGGAACTTCGGTCTAGTCCGGCGCCGTCGATCGCGATTGCCGGAGTGCTGCGCGGGTAGTTCCCGGGCCATGGCCTTGCCCATGGGCTCGCCTCCGGCGACGATCGAGCGGCTTGCGCGCGCGAGACCGTTCAGATCGACGATCCGGAGACGGCACTACGGGCACTCACCGCGCTACGGCGCGAGCTCGATGCCACCGAGCCCGAGATCGTGCGTCGCGCCCTGCAGTCCCGCGCCTCGTGGAGCCTGATCGCTCGCGCCGTCGGGGATCAGCAAGCAGGCCGCCCACCGCAAGTACCGCCACCTATTCGAGCCCGGCGGCGAGACCGGCGCCGATCAGAGAATCCAGGCGAGCGAAGCGGCCCGGCAATGCATCCAGTTCGCGCGCGAGGAGGCCAAGCGTCTCGGCCAGCCGGCGGTCGCCGTCGTGAGGCGCGCGAGCGCGGCGAGGACTCGCTCGGCGTCGAGCGGCTGCTGCTGGCCCTGCTGTCGGACTCGCGCAACGGCGCTGTGCAGACGCTGGAGGAGCTGAAGACGACGTCCGAGGCGATCCGCCGCCGACTCGACCGGCCACGGGTCACCGACGCGCGCGCGGGCCTACCGCCGGACCTCGCCGGCGCGGAAGTTCAGGTCACCTCGCGCAGGCGACCGCTCTCGACCTCGTAGACGAAGCCGCGGACCGCGTCCTTGTGGGGAATGAACGGCGAGGCCTTGATCCGCGCGATCGACTGGCGCACGTCCCCTTCGAGGTCCTCGAACGCCTCGGCCGCCCACGCGGGTCTGATCCCGCTGTCCCGCTCGATCGACTGGCGGAACTCGTCGTCGCTGAACGTCAGCATTCCGCAGTCCGTGTGATGGATGAGGATGATCTCCTCGGTTCCGAGCAGGCGCTGCGAGATGGCCAGGGAGCGAATCGCGTCGTCAGTTACCACACCGCCGGCGTTGCGGATCACGTGGGCGTCGCCTTCCTCCAGGCCGAGCGCGCCGTAGACGTTGAGCCGGGCGTCCATGCACGCCACCACTGCCACCTTGGTGGCCGGCGGCAGCGGTAAGTCGCCTTTGTCGAATGACGCGGCGTACGCCTCGTTGTTCGCGAGCAATTCGTCGGTCGAGCTCATCATTCTCCTTCGATGGCGGGGTTGCCGGCAAACTACCAAAAGTCAATTCAATTACTGAAGATTATCGGAGGCGATTTCGCGAGCCTGCTCGCTTCATCGCCACCGCCGCCGGGTGGCGCGATAGGACAGGGAAGCCACCGAGGAGCAAAATCACGTGCCTTACCGACTCCAGACCGAGGCGGTGGCGGACGAGCTGCGCGCCGGCCACTCCCGGATCGACGACTGGCCGCTGTCGCGCGGTGGCTCGAAGGCGCTCGCGCCGGGCCTCGGGCGCGGTTACCGCCGCGGCCGCCGCGCGTTCGAGCACGCAGGTGATGCGGATGCCGGGACCGCGGGGCGCCTCCACGGATGGCGCAAACGCACCAAGGATCTCTGGTACCACCTGCGACTCCTGAAACAGTCCCGCCCACCAGCGGGCGCGCAGCGTCCTCCGGATGACCTCGCGGCAGGCCCGTCAGCGAGGCTCGGATGCCGAGCGGGCCGTCGCCGCGAGGCCGGCGAGCGCCCGTCCGGACCCGTCCGCCACCACGTAGGCCGCCTCGTCGAACCGCCGGGTCTGTTGCCAGAAGCGCCACGTGAAGTCTGGCCAGATCGTGCTGTTGCGCCCGTTGCGGTCCAGGTACCAGCTCGAGCATCCCCCCGTGTTCCACACCGTCGGCGCGAGGCGCGCCTGCAGCTCGGCGTTGTAGGCGTCGTAGACCTCGGGACGGACCTCGATCCGCGTCGCGCCGCGGCGTTCCATCGTCCCCAGCGCGCCGAGCACGTAGTTGAGGTGCGCCTCGATCATGAACACCATCGAGTTGTGGCCGAGCCCGGTGTTCGCGCCGATCAGCCAGAACAGGTTGGGGAAGCCCGGCACCGCCGTGCCGCGGTAGGCCTGCGGGCTGCCCTGCCAGAGGTCGGCGAGCGTCACCCCGTCGCGTCCGGTGATGAACTGCGCGAAGGGTGCATCGGTCACGTGGAAGCCGGTGGCGAAGATCAGCGTGTCGGCCTCGTGCTCCGCACCGTCGGCACCGACCACCCCGCCGGGACGGATCTCGGTCACGGCGCTCGGCACGACGTCAACATTGGGCTTGGTGATGGCGGGGTACCACTCGTTGGAGGGCAGGATGCGCTTGCAGCCGAGCACGTAGTCGGGGGTCAGCTTGGCGCGAAGCACCGGGTCCGGCACCTGCTTGGCCAGGTGCGCCTCGGCCGCTCGCTGGACGACGTTCATCAGCTTCGGGCGGTAGACGAGCCCCGTCACGAGCATCTCGCGGCCGCAGTAGACGGCCGTTCGCACCGCCCGCTGCGCGACCGGCAGACCCTGGTAGAGCCGGCGCTCGAAGTCGGTGATCGGCCGATCGCGGTGCGGCACCACCCACGGTGGCGTGCGCTGGAAGACGGTGATCTGGTCGGCGATCGGCTGGATCTGCGGAACGGTCTGGATCGCGCTCGCGCCGGTCCCGACGACCGCCACCTTACGGCCGGTCAGGTCGTGCTCGTGATTCCAGCGCCCGGTGTGGAAGGTGACCCCGCGGAAGTCCTCGATTCCCGGCACGTCGGGTATCGACGGCTCGCTGAGCGGGCCAGGCGCGGCGACGACCAGGCGGGCCGAGAACGGTCCGTCGCTCGTCTCGAGTCGCCAGACGCCCACCTCCTCATCCCACTCGGCGCTCTCGACCGCGCAGCCCAAGCGCAGGTGCGCCCGCACGCCGTAGCGGTCGGCGCACTCGCGCAGGTACTCCTGGATCTCGGGCTGGAGCGGGTACGTCCGCGTCCAGTTGGGGTTCAGCGCGAACGAGTAGCTGTACAGGTGGGACGGGATGTCGCACTGGCAGCCGGGATAGGTGTTGGCCCACCAGGTACCGCCAACGTCTTCGTCGCGCTCGAACACCACGAAGTCGCCGAACCCGGCTCGCTTGAGCCGGATCGCCATCCCGAGGCCGCCGAACCCGGCGCCCAGGATCGCCACTCGGAAGTCGCGTCGATCAGCGGTGCTCATGCCATCTCCCCGGTTGTCGAAGAAACAATAGTGTTCTCCAATGTACACTGATGTTCCCATGAGCGTCCAACCCGAATCGCCCGTGCGGACGGTACTGCCCCGAGGCCGCCACGCGGCGCCCCGGCCGGTGGTCCGCGCGGCCCAGCGTGCGCGCATGCTCGAAGCGATGGTCCAGGCCATGGCCGAGAAGGGATTCGCGCGGGTGGCCGTGGCCGATGTGATCGAGCGCGCCGGCGTGTCGCGCAAGACCTTCTACGAGCAGTTCGCGAACAAGGAGGAATGCTTCCTGGCCGCCTACGACGCCGGCGTCGACCATCTCCTGGCGGCGATCGATGACGCGGTGGCGGGGCCGGCACCCGACTGGTTGGCCGCCGCCCGCCGTGCGGTCGAGGTGTACCTGGAGACGATGGCGGCAAGCCCGGGGTTCGCCCGGGCCCTGCTGATCGAGGTCCTCGGAGCCAGCCCGCAGGCGCTGGCCCGTCGCGACGTCGTGCAGGAGCGCTTCGCCGCGCAGCTGGCGGCGATCCACCAGCGCGCTCGCGCCGACATCCCGGAGATCCCCGAGCTCGCGCCGTATACGTTCCGCGCCGCGGTCGGGGCGGTCAACGAGCTCGTCACCGCCCACGTGCTCGAGCACGATCCCGAGACGCTGCCCGAGCTGACCGACGCCATCGTCGACGTTCACCTTGCGCTGCTGGTCGGCCGCGAGCTGGCCCAGCGCATCGCTGGACGGGCGGCCTGAGCTCCGGCTGAGTCGGATTGCCGGCGGCGCTTCATGGTTTGATCGGCGACGCCTTACGCTGCCAACCGGTCGAGGGCGGCGACCAGTTCGTTGGGGCGCGAGGCCCACACGGAGTGGTCGGTGTCGATCTCGATCACCGGATCGCACCCGGCTCGTTTGAGCATCAGCCGCTGGAGCGCCGGCTTGATCGCGCGGTCCTGCAGGCACATGACGTACGCCCGCGGTAGCCCGGCGAACGCCTCGCCGCCATCTATCTGCACCGGGTGGGTGAACGGGGCCACCGGTTGCGTGCCCCGCAGCGACGCAGCCCACGCCGCCGCCTCGTCGTCGCAGCAGTGCATGAGGCCCTCGCGCGCCCGCTCGATCCGCTCCGGACACCGCGCCGCCGCCTGGGTGATCACCACCCCGCCCATGCTGTGACCGACGAGGACGGCGCGAGGCCCGGATGCGAGCGCCTCACACACGCGCGCCGCGTACCTGTCAAGCGTCACCTCGGCCACCGGGGTGGGGTCGTCGCCCTGGCCTGGGAGGTCGATCGCCTCGACCTCGTGCCCGGCCGCCCGCAGTCCCGGCGCCACCCGGTCCCAATTGGCCGCCCGTCCGAACGCGCCATGAACAAGCACGATCCTCGCCATCGTGGCGGGATCCTAAGTGCTGCGACGCCAAGCGCACAACCGTTCGCTGGACGGCAACTACGCAGGGTTAGACTCTCGCCAGGCCGAGAGCGACGAGGAAGGCGAGAGGGAACGGATGGCTACAACAGCGCCGAAGGCCGGGGCATTCCCGAGCCCGTACGAGATCGAGACTCCCCCCGGGTGCGAGGGCTGGGAGGAGATGTACCCCTACTACGCGCTGTTTGACGAACGCCGGCGCGAGACCGACGAGAACCGGTTCTGGTTCTGGAACTCGATGCACTTCCCGGTGCCGATGCCCGCGTTCGACGTGATCTGCATCGACTCTCCGTATCAGGCGGTCGGGGCGTGGCAGAACCGCGTGTTCGCGGTGCCGCCGGCGATGGGGATCGACTACCGCTGCGTCAACGGCTACATCTACATCTCGGGCAACCCGGTCACCGACCCGGCGAAGATCGCCGAGCGAGCCGAGTTCTTCCAGCAGCGCGCTGGCTACTACTTCCAGAACTGGCCGGAGCTCTACGGCAAGTGGCGGGCCAAGATGGAGGCGCTGATCCGCGAGCTGGGCGAGCTCGAGGTCCCCGACCTGCCCGAGTACGAGCCCGACGAGGTCGCCTTCGGAGAAAATCGCAACACCGCCTTCTACGAGCTCCTCAACGCCTACGGCCGCGCGCTCCGGCTCGGCGACCTGATGTGGCAGCACCACTTCGAGTTCCTGCTGCTCGGCTACGGCGCCTATGGGACGTTCGCCGAGTTCTGCAAGGGCCAACTCCCGGACATCCCCGACCAGCACGTCGCGCAGATGGTCGCCGGCATCGACGTGATCCTGTTCCGCCCCGATGCCGAGCTTCGCCGGCTGGCGCGGCTGGCGATCGAGACTGGCGTCGACGCGAGCTTCGCCCAGGGCCGCACGCCACAGGAGATCGACGCCGAGCTGGCCGAGAGCGACGCCGGCCGGAGCTGGCTCGCGGAGCTCGAGAAGGTCAAGGACCCCTATTTCAATATGGCCACGGGCGACGGCCTCTACCACTACTACCGCAGCTGGCTGGACGACCCGAGCATTCCGTACGCGTCGCTGATCGGGCACGTCAGCGCGCTCAAGGCCGGTGAGCAGATCGACCGCCCCACCGAGGAGATCGTGCGCGAGCGCGACCGGCTGGCCGAGGAGTACGCGGCGCTGCTCGACGAGGACTCCCGCCAGAGCTTCAACGACCTCCTCAACCTCTCGCGGATGGTGTTCCCGTACGTCGAGGAGCACAAGTTCTACTGCGATTACTGGTTCCTCACGCGGTGGTGGAACAAGATCCGGGAGTTCGGCGCGCTGCTGGCGCGTAGTGGCTTCCTCGAGGACGGCGAGGACGTGTTCCAGCTGTCTCGTTACGAGGTGGCGGGCGCGCTCGACGAGCTGGTGCTGACGTGGGCCACGGGGGGCGTTCCGCTCGGTCCCAAGCACTGGCCGCCGATCGTCGCCCGCCGCAAGGAGATCCTCAAGAAGCTCGCCGACTGGACCCCACCACCGGCGATCGGCGTCACCCCCGAGGCCGTCACCGACCCGATGACGATCATGCTGTGGGGCGTGACGACCGAGCGCGTGCAGGAATGGGCGCGCCAGCAGGAGGGCGGCGCGGTGCTGACCGGCGCCGCGGCCTCGCCCGGCGTCGTCGAAGGCGAAGCGCGCGTGGTCCGCTCGGTCGACCAGATCGGCGACGTCCGCGACGGCGAGATCCTCGTGTGCGGAAGCACTTCCCCGGCCTGGGCGCCGATCTTCTCGAAGATCACCGCGACCGTGACCGACGTCGGCGGCGTGATGTCCCACGCGGCGATCGTCGCGCGCGAGTACGGCCTGCCCGCCGTGGTCGGAACCGGTCGCGCCACCGCCGCGATCCGCACTGGTCAGACGATCCGGGTCGACGGCTCCGAGGGAACGGTCACGCTGCTGTGAGCGGCTACACCCGGCCGCTGCAGCAACTCTCCCGCAGCGACGAGCCGAGCTTCGGGGGTAAGAGCGCCAACCTGGGGGAACTGCTGGCAGCGGACATCCCGGTCCCGCCGGGGTTCGCGATCTCGTCCACTGCCTTCCAGGAATTCGTGGCCGACGCGGGCCTCGAGCGTCGCATCTCGAGCGCGGTGGCCGGGGTATCGGCTCGAGATGTGGACGCGATCGGCCGGGCCTCGCACGCGATCAGCGAAGCGATGCGCTTCGCGCCCGTGCCGGACGCCGTCCGTGCCGAGGTGGAGCAGCACTACGCGCAGATCGGTGCCGCCGCCGGCGTCGATTCGCCACCGGTGGCGGTGCGCTCGAGCGCGGTCGGCGAGGACAGCGCGGACGCGACCTTCGCCGGCCAGCAGGAGACGTATCTGTGGGTGCGCGGCGTGCAGCACGTCTGTGACGCCGTCCGCGACTGCTGGGTGAGCCTCTACAGCCCGCCGGCGATCAGCTACCGGGCGCGCCTCGATCAGGCCGAGGAGCCTCCGACGATGGGCGTTACCGTGCAGCTGATGGTCGACGCCGAGGTGTCCGGGGTGATGTTCACGTGCAACCCGGTGAGCGGCGATCCAAGCATGGTGGCGATCAACGCGAGCTGGGGCCTCGGGCTGGCGGTGGTCGGCGGCGAGGTCACCCCCGACGACTATCTCGTCAGCAAGGTCACCGGGGAAGTGGTGCGCGAGCACGTCCACCTCAAGGACGTCGAGTACGTGCCGGACCCGAGTGGCGGCGGCGCCGTCCGGGTCGACGTCCCGGCGGAGCGCTCCGAACGCGCCTGCCTCGATCAGCTGGGGTTGTTGCGGCTGGTCGAGGTCGGCAAGCGGGTCGAGCGACACTTCGGCAGCCATCAGGACATCGAGTGGGCGATCGCCCGCGGCGGCGGCGAACTGTTCGTCGTCCAAGCGCGTCCGGTCACCGGCCTCGCCAAAAGGCGGGACAAGCCGAAGCCGCAGTCGGCGATGTCGCTGATCATGAGCACCTTCGGCGCCGGCTCCAAGGGCAGCTGACCGCATGCCGTTGAGCGACGAAGACGTGCGGGAAATCCTGCGGATCATCGACGAGTCACAGCTGGCTGAACTACACATCGAGACCGAGGGCTTCTCGCTCTACGTCCGCAAGGGTGGGGGGGATGCCGAGGCGTCCGGCCGCCCTCGGGTTCGATCCGTGTCGGACAGTGCGGTGGAGGGGCGTCCGCCGGGCGACTCGGAGGCCTCCGCACCCCCACCAGCCCAGGACGGCGACAGCGATGGCCTCGTCACGATCCCCGCCCCGATGCTCGGAACGTTCTACCGGGCCGAGTCCCCGGGCAAGCCGCCGTTCGTCGACGTCGGCAGTCGGATCGAGCCCGACACGATCGTGTGCATCATCGAGGTGATGAAGATGATGAACTCGGTCCCCGCCGGCGTGTCGGGCACGATCGCAGCGGTCATCGCCGACAACGCCGAGCTGGTCGAGTACGGTCAGCCACTGTTCCGCGTCGAGCCGGCATGAAGCGGATCAGGCGCGTGTTCGTGGCCAACCGCGGCGAGATCGCGCTGCGGATCGTGAACGCCTGCCGAGACCTCGGGCTCGAGACCGTGGTCGGCACCTCCGAGGCCGACCGCGACGGTCTGGCGGCGCGCGAGGCGGATCGAACGGTCTGCATCGGACCGGCGCCGGCGGCGCAGAGCTACCTGCGCGACGACCTGGTCGTGCAGGCGGCCCTCGGCACCGACTGCGACGCGATCCACCCCGGGTACGGGTTCCTGTCCGAGAGCCCCAAGCTCGCCGCGCGCGCGCGCGAGCATGGTCTTGTCTTCGTGGGTCCGTCGCCGGAGCTGATCGAGCTGAGCGGCGACAAGCTCCGGGCTCGGGCGGAGGCGGCGCGGGCCGGGGTGCCGGTCCTGCCGGGTGAGGAGGTGGGGCCCGGCGCGATGGCGCACGAGGTCGCGGACGAGATCGGCTACCCGCTGCTGGTCAAGGCGGCCGGCGGCGGCGGCGGCCGGGGCATCAAGCTCGCCCGCGATCCGGACGAGCTCGACGGCCTGCTCAGCCTGGCGCGGAGCGAGGCCGGCGCGGCCTTCGGGGACGACCGCGTCTACCTCGAGCGCTTCATCGTCGCGGCGCGGCACGTCGAGGTTCAGATCGCCGCCGACGAGCTCGGCGCCGTCGTTCACCTCGGCGAGCGCGATTGCTCGGTCCAGCGCCGCTACCAGAAGGTGATCGAGGAGGCGCCCGCGCCGATGCTCGATCCCGCGACCCGCAATGCTCTCACGGTCGCGGCGGTCGCGTTCGCCCGCGCCATCTCCTACCGCAACCTCGGGACGGTCGAGTTCGTCGTCGACGCCGACACCGGCGAGTACTTCTTCCTCGAGATCAACTGCCGGATCCAGGTCGAGCACCCGGTCACCGAGGCGGTGACGGGGCGCGACCTGGTCTCGCTTCAGTTTCACATCGCCGACGGCCAGCCGCTTGGGTTCAGCCAGGACGAGGTGCTGTTCGACGGCCACGCGATCGAATGCCGCCTCAACGCCGAGGACGTGGCGCACGGCTTCGCGCCGACCCCGGGCACGCTGTCGCTGTTCTCGGTGCCCGACCTGCTCCAGCTGCGCGTCGACAGCCACCTCTACCCGGGGGCGTCGATACCGCCGTTCTACGACTCGCTGATGGCCAAGCTGATCGGGCACGCCGAGGGACGCGACGCCGCCATCGACGTGCTGCTCGAGGCGCTCGAGGACCTCGACGTCGAGGGTGTCGAGACCAACCGGACGCTGCTCATCAGCGTCCTCGGCCACGACGACTTCC
>DASPPG010000183.1:0-2326 GCA_035625625.1 Solirubrobacteraceae bacterium | reverse complement strand
GACTGATCGGCCAGCGCGACCACCAGGTGACGGCCGCCGGTCCACGCTGCTGCGTATAGCCTCGAAGCAGGTCCGCTGACAGATGAGCCAGCCACCCTTCGCGTTCCCGCCACCAAGCGGCCGGCGCCGCGTGAGGACGTTTGCGGGACGGCGCTCGCGCGGCTCGTCCCGGTAGTGGGAGCCGCTTTCGGCTCGAAAAACAGAAAAATCGCCATTAGGCGATTTCGGCTGGCAGCCGGGCACCGCCGTTTTCCCGTTTTCCGTACATTAGCAGGCATTTTAGGTAGAGCCCTTACTTGAACAGAAGCCCAAGTAGCCAGGGGCGCCGAAGCAGGCGCCGCTCAAAGCTCCTCGCGCACACGCCCCGAACGTTGCCTTGCCGGTGCGCTACGGCATCGCACGCGTGTTGCCCGGTTGACCCGCTACGGCTCCAGGACGAAGACCGCTGTCAGCACTGGATGCCCAGGCGTGCCCGCTCACCTCGCTCTCATCGCGTCGAGCGGCTTCAGAGCTCGTCGATGTCGTAGGTGTCGGCCTCGGCGTCTGCCTGCGAGTCGTAGAGCCAGCCGTAGATCGCGAGCGTGATCGTTGAGCTTGCGTGTCCGAGGCGTCGAGAGAGCAGCTTTATGTTGGTGCCGAGCGCGATTTGGGGGCTCCTCGACGTTCTGAGTGGGTAATGGGGATTCGTCACCGTGTCATGTGCACGCGAGCTGAGGCCCGGGATTGAGCTTGCCGGCGACGAGGTAAATCATCGTCTTGTAGGTGCGCGGTGTGCGGTACCCGCGGGCTCGTCGCTTGGCCGTCTGGATGAGCGAGTTGAGCCCCTCCAGCAGCCCGTTTGACACCTGGGTGTGGTGCCAGCGGATCACCCCCTCCCAGTGCGCCTCAAGCGTCTCGCAGAACTTGTGAAGCGGCTGAATCTCGGTCTCCCTGACATCCTCGATCCAGCGCCGCAGGTACTCCTCGGCCTGATCAGGATCGGCGAGTGCGTAGAAGTCGTCGAACTTCAGCGACCACTCGTAAGCGCGCGCGGTCTGCAGCGGCTGCTGGAGCAGCTCATCGAGCCAGTCCTGCTGCTTGGCTGACAGGTTCGCCGGCCGCTTGAGCCACAGATAACGCGTGTTCTTCAGCAGCTGCTTGTGGTGCTTTGACTCCGCGCGGCGGACCTCGTCGATCGCCTCTGAGAGCTTCTGCTTGACGTGGTAGCGGTCGAAGGTGACCTCGGCGTTGGGCAGGTGCTCGCGCACCCCCTTCTGGTAGGCCTCCGACATGTCCTGGCAGACCTCGCCGATCGCCTCGGCGTCGCCGCCGTGGTCGCCCAGAAACCCCGCGAATTGCTCGACCGTTTCGTGGTCGCGGCCTTCGGTCACGAACACCACGCGCCGCTCCTGCTCGCGCAGATCAGCGAACGCCGTCACGTAGCTCTGGCCCCGCTGAAAGCTGGTGTCGTCGATCCCGGCCGCGGTCATCCCCTCGAGGTTCTGCGCCTCGACCGCCTCATCGACGTAGTGGTGCACGACCCGCCAGATCTTCTGATCGGTCTCGCCCAGCAGCGCGGCGAGCGGAGCGACCGGCATCTGCTTGACCATCGCCATCACCAGCGCCTCAAACAACAGCGTGAAGTCAGAGCGCCCCCGCGCCCACGGCACCTGGACCTGCTTGGTGGCATGCTCGGGGCAGTCGACCCGCGGCACGCGCGCGTGCAGATACGCCTCGTGCTGGAAAAAGTTCAAATGGCGCCACGTGTGGCTCTCGGTGTCATGCACCGGACAGCCCTCCCGCCCGCACTCAGGGCACGCGAACTTCGAGCCCTTGGGAAAATCGATCCGCAGATCCAGGCGTCGCTGTGCGGCGTCGAACTTCACATCCACCACCTGCCACGGCTCCGCCAGACCGAGGGCGCGCTGAAACAGATCCACGTCGGGCATACTGGGCTCCAATCATCGAGGAACAGGAGCCGGCAGACAATCAACCGGACCGGACGAACCCACTCAGAACGTCGAGGAGCCAGTTTTCGCGCCGGCGTGCTGACGGCGCTGAGATCAGCCGGTCCACCGCGACCTATCTCGTGACTGACGGGTCGGCTGGCCGTCGCATCTCAGCGCTCGTGCTGCATAGCTGATTCGGCCTCTGGACGCCTTCGGCGAAGCGACTCGACGCGCCCGATCGGAATCGGGTCACGCAGCGTTGGCCACTAACAGAGTTGCGCGTCGATGGCACAAGAGGTGCCTCCAGGCTCGACGAGCCAGCCCTGGTTCTCGCCAAGACCGCGTCTCGTGTGGGATGCCACCGTCGGCAAGTCAGTATCGGCGAGGCGGACGAGCTG
>DASPPG010000182.1:0-2110 GCA_035625625.1 Solirubrobacteraceae bacterium | reverse complement strand
GTGAGCTGAGTCATGTGCGAAGCCACGCCTTGCCCCTCGCCGACCAGGGCGCAGAACCAGGGATTCCACAGGCGCGAGGAGCCTGGTGATGCGCGACATTGATCACCCGTAAGGGCCCAGCAACATGACCCCAGATCTAGGAGGCTGGTGTTTTTCGGGCGGGTCCGTCCGACCCTCAAGCGATGCTTGAGGGTATGAGCCTTGGACTGACTCCTCGCCAGGCGGATCTGTTGTCCAGCACGACGAGCTTCTGCGAGTCGCGGGTGCCGGCCGACTCGATCTATGGCCTGTTGCACCGGCAGTGCTTTGAGCTGTTTCCGGATGAGATGTTCGCCGACCTGTTCACCGACGTCGGCCGTCGGTCGGTGCCGCCGATGATCGTCGCGGTGGTGATGGTGTTGCAGCGGATCGAGGGGTGCTCGGATCGCGAGGCGGTGGATCGGTTCGCGTATGACCTGCGGTGGAAGTACGCGGCGGGCGGCCTTGATTTCGACTATCCGTCGTTCGTGCACACGGTGCTGGTCGATATGCGCGCTCGGTTGGCGGCCTCAGATGATCCGGATCGGGTGTTCGAGGTCACGCTGGCGGCGGCGAGGGAGGCGGGGCTGGTCGGCCGCCGTCGGGTGCTGGACTCCACCGCGCTCTATGACGCGGTCGCGACGATGGACACGGTGACGTTGATCCGCTCCGCGATCCGCGGAGTGCTGAGGGCCTGTGTGTCCTGGGAGGAGCGGGAAGTGCGGGCTGTGCTGTCGCGTGATGATGACTACCTGTCGGCGGGCAAGCCGGCGTGTGATTGGGAGGACCGGCAGGCGCGTGAGGAGCTCGTCGATGCGCTCGCGAAGGATGCGCGGGCGGTCCTGGCCGTGTTGGACGGGCGCGAGCTCGAGCCGGCGCTCAAGCAGGCCGCTGAATTGTTGGCGACAGTCGTGGGCCAGGACCTCGAGCAGGGCCAGGACGGAGTGTTCCGGATCGCGAGGCGGGTCGCCAAGGATCGCGTGATCTCGACAGTTGACCCTGATGCGCGGCATGGGCATAAGACCGCTGCGCACGGGTTCGACGGCTACAAGGGGCACATCTCGATCGACGCCGACAGCGAGATCATTCTCGCCACGACCGTGACTGCCGGGAACGCAGCGGACGGTGCCGCAGTCGACGAGCTGTTGGAGGACGATCTCCCCGCCCCGGCCGAGGACACCGAGGACACCGAGGACACCGAGGACACCGAGGCGATGATCGCTGTTGAGCCGCTGGAGGTCTACGGCGACAGCGCGTATGGAACGGGGGCGCTGCTTGAGGAGTTCGACCGCTCGGGTGTCGAGGCGTACTGCAAGACCCAGCCGCCGAGGGCGCCGGGCGGTCGGTTCTCCAAGGCAGAGTTCACGATCGATCTCGACACTGGCACGGTCCTCTGCCCGGCCGGTCACACGGTCGCGGTCCGGCCGGTCAAGGGCGGGCAGCTCGCGAAGTTCGGGAAGGTGTGTGCTGGTTGCCCGCTGCGAGCCCGGTGCACCACATCGCGCTCAGGGCGCACGATCCACCTCGGTGAGCACGAACGGCAGCTTGCCGCCGCCCGCGCCCGGCAGGCCGATCCTGACTGGAAGCAGGCCTACACCCAGAACCGCCCGACCGTGGAGCGCAAGATCCGGCATCTCACCCGCCGCTCCCACGGCGGTCGACACGCCCGCGTGCGCGGCTCAACGAAGGTCGCCGCCGACTTCGGACTCCTCGCCGCCGCCGTGAACCTCGCCCGCCTCGCCGTGCTCGGACTCACCCGCCAACCAGGCGGATGGGCGCTCAGCACCAGCTGAGCGCTCCACCCCGGGCGGGACGCCCCCCGCGCTCGACGAACCGGCCCCCCGACGCAAGCCTGGACGCCCGCTCCCGGTCGATCACGCCGAGAAACCCCGGCGATCGGAACCCGCCACGCGAAGCTCACCCGCCACCCGAGCGTTCACCCAGCCCCGTTCGACACCAGCCTCCTAGGGCGTGCGACGTCGGCGCGTTCTAGCGCCGGTAGATCATTAGGTTCTCAAGCAGCCAGACGCCCTCGACGCTAGCCGAGCTCGCGAGAAACTGCTCCTCCAGCTGTCGCTCGCGCCGATGGCCG
>DASPPG010000181.1:0-144143 GCA_035625625.1 Solirubrobacteraceae bacterium | reverse complement strand
GTGAGCTGAGTCATGTGCGAAGCCACGCCTTGCCCCTCGCCGACCAGGGCGCAGAACCAGGGATTCCACAGGCGCGAGGAGCCTGGTGATGCGCGACATTGATCACCCGTAAGGGCCCAGCAACATGACCCCAGATCTAGGCACCCTCAGCGATGCATTGATTCCCGTCTCTGCATCTGTGAACGGGTTCACGCCTGAGGAGGCGACGGACCGGATGGCGCGGTTCAGCTTCCGCGAGATGTTCAAGGCCGAAGAGGTATCGGTCTTCGTCTTCTTGAATTTCGGCCAGGCATATCCGTTGACGTGCGTCGCGCGCAGCGCGCCGGCGGTCCCGCTCGAGCAGGCATGGAATCCAGCCATTGGCGAGACGCGGATGAGCGTCCCGGTCGGCGACCTGAGTCTGAACGAGTACCTAGTCCATCCGGAGTCGAGAGCCCAGGGAATGATCGTCGTGCGTCGGGGGAAGATTGCCTTCGAGGCGTATCCGGGCATGCGCGACTTCGATGACCACGTGTGGATGTCGATATCCAAGACGACGGTCTCGCTCCTCGTCCGCATGCTCGCCGACGAGGGAAAGGTCGACGTCGACGCGCCGATCGACTCGTATGTCGCTCGCCTCCGCGACACCGAATGGTCCGGAACCCGCGTTCAGGACCTGCTGGATATGGCGTCAGGGATGGACATCGTCGAGAACCAGGACACGCGGCTCGACCCCAACTCCACGATCTCGCGGTTCAACAACGCTGGGCTCGGTGTGCCCGACGCGTCCGGTGTTGTCGAGCGCCAGTTGGACGTGATCGCCTCGGCGAAGCGCCTCCGTCCTCCCGGCGAGGCATTCGAGTACTCGTCCTGCAACACGATCCTGCTCGTGCTCATGACCGAGGCGCTGACGAATCGGCGCTGGCACGAGCTCCTGCGCGAGCGAGTGTGGTCGAAGATGACCGTCGAGGGCGACATGCTGGTGGGGGTATCGCCAGACGGGATCGCTCAGGCGTACGGCTACCTCAACGCACGGCTGCGCGACGTCGCTCGCTACGGGATGCTCTACACGCCCAGCTGGCCATCCGCTGCGCGCCAGCAGATCGTCCCCGATGGCTATGTCCGCCAGATCCAGACGGCTGGACGAAAGGGAGATATATCTCGGGGGCGAGTACGGCCACCGCGAAACCTTCGAGGCCTTTCCCAAGGATCCACCAAGCTTCAACACGTGGCAATGGGACGCCATCTGGCCCGATGGTGATATTTACAAAGCTGGCGTCTTCGGGCAGGGACTGTACGTCTCGTCTGCGAAGGACCTGGTCATCGCGTACTTCTCGACGGCTCCGACCAGCGATCTGACAGTTCGCACGCCAGATCGCCACCGACTTCAGCGAGACCGCGCGCTGAGACGGCCCCGCCCGCACCGCTATTGGCCCTCGTTGCCGAACAGCTGCAGGAAGAACAGGAACACGTTGAAGATGTCCAGGAAGATGCTCGCCGCGATCGGGACGGCGCTCCCGAGACCGGCCCGCCGGAGCCGGTTGAAGTCGAAGAGCGTGTATCCGCCGAAGATCACCAGTCCGGCGATGGCGTAGACCAGGTTTGCGTGCGGGATCGAGATGAAGATCGCGATCACTCCGAACGCGAGTAGCGCGAGCAGCGCCCAGAACAGCATCCGCGCCCAGGCCGATAGATCGCGCCGCGTTGCGTAGCCGACCGCGCCGAGCGCCGCGACGAACGCACCGGTCGCACCGGCGGCCTGCCACAGCGCGGCCGGGTCCGCCTGCGCGTAGACGTTGATGATCGGGCCGACGGCGAGCCCGAGTAGCAGCCCGAGGCCGAACAGAAGTCCGGTTGCGAGTTGCTCGCGCCCGCGTCTTGAGGCGACGTTGAGCCCGAAGATGCATGCGAATGCGCCGACGAAGAACGCGATCCCGGCTCCACCGGTGAGATTGCGGTCGAGGTAAGCGCCGAACGCCAGGCAACCGAGGGTCAGCGCGACGAGTCCCATGACCTGGCCGAAAACGGCCCTGGCGCCATCGCGGGTCGCGACAGAAGAGGCGCCTGCCAGCCGGGTCGGGTAGGGACCGAGCTGGGCCGAGCCAGGCTCGGGGGCATCAAAGCTCATGGTGCTACTCCTCTACTGGTGGCGTCCGGGCATCTCCGGGCTAGCGGCTAGGGTCGCGAGTTCGGCCGCACTTCGCGCCCGTACGGACCCTGGTCAGCGCCCTGGCCTCCCTCTCGGATCAGCGTGCTGCTCGCGGACCAGGGGTCACGACCAGGGATGGGACGGGGCGATGGCCCGGCGTCCGCGCCAACCTGATGTGCGTGACGGCGATGACCGAGCCACATGTGTCGCGGTCACGCCTCCGAACCGATCCTCGACCTCCATTCGGCGGCGTGTTCGAGCGTCCGCGCCCCCGGGTTGGAAAGCATTCGGATCCGGGACTCGAGCTTGGCGTGGTCAGCGGGCTGGCGGCGTCGAGCCTCGATGCGCTGACAAGTGTCACCCACGGACCCGAGGCGATGATCGTGATTCTGCTGCTGGCTGGGCGCCAAGGACAACCTTGGCCGAAGGGCCTCACTGCTCGGAGCGGCCTCGCTCGTCATCGACTACGTGCTCACGGTTCGCGGTGAGCCTCGCGGCGGGCGCCGCGAGCCTGGGAAGCTTCCTCCCCCCGCTGGCACATCACTTGCTGCCCGTCGCGCTCTTGTCGCTTGTCATCCTGCCGACGGTCAACCTATTCGGGATCGGCGCATATGCCAGGCTCCTGATGGTGCCGGCTGCATTGTTCGTGATCAGCGTGCTCGCGGTAATCGTGGTCGGGCCATTTCATTCGAAGCCTGTGGCGGTGATCGGCTCATCCTCGGGCCCCGTGCTCGCGGGTGCTGATCCACGCCCATCGAGTGGTGCCGCGCGAGAACGTGACGATCCTCGCGCAATTGACGGCGGGCGCGTTTGGCACGGGTGCAGTCTTCTATGTGTGCAACCTCTGATCCAGGAAACCGTGCCACGCAAGCCGCGCCATGAGATCCTCCATAACCAGCGCGGGCGGCTCCTGGCGGACGCGCTCCGGGCCAGGACGGACGTGGCGGTAACGACGCTGCCGTTCCGTCTGCACGACTAAGGACAGCTGTTACAGCGGACATCCCAGAAGAGAGGCAAGCGATGGACGCAGTCAGTGCCGCAAACGTCTCGCACTTCGACGAGCAGGCGCTCAGGCGGGATGCGGCCAGCGTGCGGCATCCCCTCACCCGGGCGCTTGTCGTCCTCACCTTCACGACCGGTCTTGTCGACGCCGTCGCCTATCTCGGACTCGGTCATGTGTTCACGGCCAACATGACCGGCAACATCGTCCTGCTCGGCTTCGGCATCGCGGGCAGCGGCGGCTTGCCCGTCGTCGCACCGATCGTCTCACTGGTCTCTTTCCTGGTCGGAGCCGGCGCCGGAGGCACGCTCGTAAAGCACCTTGCGGACCGCCATAGCGCGCTGGTGGCCCGTGCGCTCGGGGTCGAAGTAACGCTGCTCGCCGCCGCGACCGTTCTCGCGGCGGTGACCACGGTGCATCCCGGCGACCCCGCCGCTTACGCCCTGATCGTGCTGATGGCCCTGGCGATGGGCGTTCGGAATGCCGTGGTGCGTCGCATCGGCATCGCGGACATGACGACCACCGTCCTGACGCTGACCCTCACCGGCCTGGCGGCCGATTCCGTCGCCGCAGGCGGCACTGGAAAAGGCTCGCTCAGGCGAACCACCGCCGTTGTGGCGATGCTCGCCGGCGCCGTCGTCGGCGCACTTCTGCTGAAAGCCGCTCTCTTCCTCCCCCTAGCTCTTGCCGCCGTGTCCGCGCTGGCCACCTGGCTTGCGTACGTGCCAGGTGCGTCGCGGCGAGAGAGATCTGCCGGGGTCTAGCCGCTGGGTCAGGTATTGCCACTGTCCCACAACGCCGAGGAGCGCCGACCGTGACCGAGCCCACGCCCTACATCGACTTCGAGAACCTGCCGGCCCCCAGCGAGGGCTTCCTGGTCACCCAGTTCATCACTGTACGAAGCGTTGCTCGGTCGCGCGCGTTCTACTCCGAGGTCCTCGGCGGTCAGGTCGTGCTCGAGGCGAACCCGTGCATCATCAAGCTCGCCAATTCGTGGCTGATCATGAACCCGGGCGGCCCGCCGACCCCCGACAAGCCCGACATCTCGGTCGTCAACTACGAGCCCGGGAACACGGTGTCTAGCTTCATGAACCTCCGGGTCGCCGATATCCACGGGTGCTACGAGCAGTGGAGGGCTGAGGCGATCCGACCAGAGCGTCCAGTGGAGATAACAGCTCCGCACTCACCGAGGGGGGCGAGTGCCGGATCGGCCAGCCTGGAGGCCTCCGTACTCGAGTATCGCGGTCGGACCTACCACGAGCTGGATACTGCGTTGCGGGCTCATCTCACCAGCTCTGTTCGGCGGCCCGGATGAGATCTCGTTAACGGCCACGCGCCGATCGCGGGTAACGACGTGGAGGATCGTCTCGGCGATGTCTTCGGGGCGCAGCGGGACGATCGACTCGACCTGGCGCTGGGCCGCCTGACGGATGTCATCGCGGACGTGGGAGACGAGCTCGGTATCGACCGTGCCCGGCTCGATGACGCTGACGCGCACTCGATGTGGGATGAGCTCTTGACGCAGCGACTCAGAGAACGCCGCCATGCCGAACTTGGTCAGCGCGTAGACGGCGCCGCCGGGGCGCGCCACCCGTCCCGCCGTGGAGCTGATCGTAATAAGGTCCGCCACCCCGCGAGGCGAGTGCTGTGCGGCGCTCACGAGGTGCTTCAGCGCGGCATGCGTCACGTAGAGCGATCCGAGCACGTTGAGGGCGACCATCCGTTCCCATTCGTCGCGTTTGCTTTCCAGCGCCGGTCCGAGAAGCATGATCCCAGCGCTGTTGATCACGGTGTCAAGGCGACCGAACTCGGCCACAGTGCGCTCAACGGCCTCGGCGGCCTGGCGGGGCTCGGTGACGTCGGTCGGGATCGCGAGCGCCGTCCCGCCGCCGTCGCGGATCTCCGAACCGAGCGCGTCGAGTCTGTCAGCGCGGCGCGCGACAAGCGCGACCCGGGCGCCGCTCCGCGCGAGCGCGATGGCGGTCGCGGCACCGATGCCGCTGGACGCCCCGGTGACCAGGGCACCCGTACCGTCGAGGACCTTCTCGGAGCGCATGTGTGCTAATCCTCTCGCTTCGTGAGCAGGGCTGATGGCAGCGGTGTGCGCTAGCCCCCGGCGGCCTGGCCGCCGTCGACGTGTAGTGTCTCGCCGGTGACGAACGGTGCTCGCTCGAGGTAGAGGATTGCATCGACCACGTCGCTGACCTCCCCAACGCGCCCCAGCGGGTGAAGCGCCTCCAACCCCTTGTAGGACGCAGGATCGTGAGCGGGTGTCTTGATGACGCCGAGCGAGACGGCGTTCACGCGGACACCACGCGAGGCATATTCGATCGCCAGCGAACGACTGGCGGCCACGAGCCCTCCTTTGGTCAGGGCGGGCAGCGCGGCGGGCCGCTTGCTGTCCGCGTGGTCGACCAGGGAGGTGGAGATGTTGACAACGTGTCCGCGGCCCTGCTCAACCATCTGTTCGATCGCCAGCTGGGTGATGTGGAAGAAACCAGTCAGATTGACGGCGGTGATCGCGGCGTAGTCCTCGACGGTGTACTCCGTGAACGGCTTGCCGATGTAGATACCGGCGTTGTTGATCAGCGTGTCGACCCGCCCGAACCGATCGCGCGCCTCTCCGATCGCGCGTCGCGCGGTTTCGGGGTCACTGATGTCGCCCGCAACCGCTACGAAGTCGTCGTCGTCCGAGGATGGGAACGAGCGCGCGACGCCGACGACGGCATATCCGGCGCGACGGTACCCGGCTACGAGGCCGGCGCCGATGCCTTGGGAGGCGCCGGTGATGATCGCGACCGGAGCGTTCATTTCGGAACTCTTGGATCGGACGTCACGCGTTGACACTGACGCCGCTCTCTTCCTGGATGGTTGGCAGCCAGCTGAACCTGAACCCGTACGCGTGGACGCCGGGGTCGTGGAACGTGATCTCGAACGTTCGGTCAACGACGGGAGGGCGCTGGCGAATGAGCTGGTACAGACGGGGTTCGGTCACGGTGCCCTCGCCGCGCTCGGTGGTGTCGATCCCCGCGGCTGCTCCAGGCGGGTCGCCGTCGAGGCGCACGCGTTACGACGCCCTCGCAGCGCAGGCGTCCCACCCGGTATAGGAGCACCGCTGGACATGACCGACCAGCCATCTTAAACCGACGCTATCCGCCCCTCGGCAAGGGGTTGTTATGCGCCATCGCGATGCGTCGTCGCATCCTTCATCATCACGGACGATGCGCCTGGCAATGAGACGTGCCTGCCTGGTGGCGGCGATCGTGGCGCCGGCCATGTTCGCCGGCGCCGCGGCGACGAGCGCGGCGTCGCCGCCGGTTCTGAAGCCGGTCGTGCTGCCGCGTGACCACGGCGCTCATCCGGCGTTCCAGGTCGAGTGGTGGTACACGGCCGGGACTGTGGCCGGTCCCCGTGGCCGGGATTTCTTCTGGTTCGCCACCGTGTGGGCCGGTTTGGGGTACAGGCTGGCGAAGGTCAACGTGGTCGATCTGCGGGCCGACCGGATCGTGCTCTCCCGGGACTATGTCGCCTCCGGCGCGCTGCGGCCTGGCCAGACTCGCTTCCAGGTCCAGGGCTTCACGCTCGGGTGGCGGCCGACGGGACCGCTCGGGCGCTGGGCGGTGGACGCGTCCGTCCCTGGGACCGGACAGCTGCAGCTCAGCTTGACCCCGATCCAGCCCTACGTGCTCAACGGCACCGATGGGATCGTTCCGGAGGGCCCGGGAGCGAGCTCGGCCTACTACTCGGGCCCGCGGCTCGCCGCCCAGGGCACGCTTGTGCTCGGCCGCCACCGGACGGCGATCGACGGCCAGGGCTGGTTTGACCACCAATGGGGCAACTTCGCCACCAACAGCGCATCCTGGCACTGGAACTGGTTCGCCTGCCAATTCACCAACGGCAGCGACCTGATGCTCTACCAGTTCATCACCCCTACCGGTCAACCCACCGGCGTGCAAGACGGCACCTACGTCCCCCGCCATGGTCCGCCCACCCACCCCCACAACTTCACCGTCACACCCCTGCCACCCACGATCCAGCCCGTAGGCGCCACCGGTACCTACCCCCTACGGTGGCGCCTGCAGGTTCCCTCCGACCACCTCAACCTCACCCTCAACTCCCGCGCCCGGCACCAATTCATCACCAACCAATACCTCCCCGGCTTCTGGGAAGGCGCATCGACGATCACCGCCGGCACGCCGGGCACGTGCATCGTCGAATCCACCCGCGAGAGCGCAACCGGCGGCTTTTGAGCCAGTCGCTCATTGCGCCACGCTTAGACAGCCGGCCGGTCGTGAAGCTCATGACGCTGTCGCATAAGTGATGGTCGTTGTGGTTGGCGCACAATGTCGCGACTCGCTGCGGCTGACCGGCACGCTTGAACAAGCGAACTTTGGCGATTTACCCCCGCATTTGTCAGCTGGATCGCCAAAGTTCGGACGGCGCCTCCGTGACGCTCCCCGGTGCGTTGTGACCTCGACACGACGAATCGCCCACTCGCCGGTTTATGCGACCGCCTCCATAGGTGCGCAGGCCACAGCGGACCAATAGGTTCGCCGCGAGCTCGCTTACTCGGATACTCACCGAACGATGAGGTTCAGCGATGGCGCAGACCCACCAAGCAGACGCGGTCGGCTTCAGGTCGGTCCTACCTGACGACATCGACTCGAAGCCGTACCCGGCGTTCCCGCCGTCGGCCCGTCTCGCCGTCGTCGTCGGCGAGCCGACCGAGCCAACAACTAATGATCATCCCCGGGATCGAGATGCTTCTGGTGAGGATCGCTTTCAGCCAGGTCAGGCATCCCCGGCGTCCGTGTGGGGTCCGGCGGCCGTGCCCGCAGTGAACTCGCTGCTCGAAGGTGAGGACCGATCAGGGACACGACGGGTGGGGTGTGGCCCTCGGACTCTGAGCGGCCGCGGTCACACAAGGGACGATCGATGACCTGATCGCGGCGCTCGATGCCGGATTCACGAGCCTGAAGCTCCACGAAACCGAGCTTCCGGCGATTCGCGCCGCCCGTGAAGAGGCAGGGCCCGAAGTGGAAATCATGGTCGACGTGAACTGTGGCTGGACCGTCAACCAAGCCCGGGCGCTTGCGGAGGAACTCGGAGAGTTCCGCCTGAAGTGGTTGGAAGAGCCGGTGTGGCCACCGGAGAACTACGAGGGCCTCGCCGCGCTACGCAGCACAGAAGGCATCCCAATCGCCGCGGGAGAGAACGTCGCCACGCTCATGGACTTCGATCGCCAGCTGCGCGCCGGTTCCGTGGACTTCGTACAGCCGAGCCCGGCGAAGATGGGAGGCGTCACCGAACTGTGCAAGGTCTTACAGATCGCGGCGGTCCATAACGTCATCGTGATGCCGCACAGCTTCTACCACGGTCCCGCTTTGCTGGCAGCGATCCAGGTCATGGCAGCGCCGACGCGATGATCGAGTGGCGCTATTGCGCGAGTTCGTGGTGAATCGCGGCTCGAGGCTCACTTAGCGGGCTGCCGGTTGTAGAGGCGTATCGCCCACAGGTAGCACGCGACGGTGATCCCGACGCTCCACACGGCGGCCCAGACGACGTTCGTCCCGACTGTCCCGCCGAATAGGAGGCCGCGCACGGCATCGGTGACGGGCGTGAACGGCTGGTAGCGGGCAAACTGACGCAGCCCGGGTGGCATGGAGGCGATGGTGACGAAGCCGCTACTCAGGAACGGCAGCAGCGTGAGGAACATCGGGGTGTTGCTGGCGGTCTCGACGCTCCCGGCGACCAGGCCGAGCGCGGTCGCCACCCAGGCCATCGCGTTCGCGAACAGCGCCAGGATGGCGAGGGCGCCCAGCCACGCGAGGGGGCCGCCGGTGGGCCGGAAGCCAAGCGCGAGCGCGATGCCCGTAACGACAACGATGCCGAGGAGGGCCTGGATCACGCTCCCGAGGACGTGACCGGCCAGCACCGAGCCGCGGGCGATCGACATGGTGCGAAACCGGGCGACGATCCCGCCCGTCATGTCCATCGCCACCAGGATCGAGGTGCCGTTGGCGGCGGCCCCCAAAGTCAACAGCAGGATCCCGGGCACGACGAAGTTCAGATAGGCGTCGCGGCCGCCGTGCCCGACACCGGGCACGTGGACCAGGCCGGCACCGAGCTGGCCGCCGAACACGTAGACGAACAGCAGCAGGAAGATGACTGGCATGCCCAGTAGGAGCACGGTCATCGACGGGTAGCGCAGAAGGTGCTTGAGCTGACGGCGGAGCATCGTGCGCGAGTCGGCGAGCGTGTAGGCGAGGTGTGTCATGTCTCGGTTTCGGCTTCGGAGGTGGGATGGCCCGTTAGGGCGAGGAATACGTCGTCGAGGTCGGCGTCGTGAATCGACAGGCGGTCGGGTTCGATCCCGGCTGCTCCCAAGCGATCCAGCAGGACGCGCAGCGAGGCCGGCGACCCGTCGCCGGGGACCTGCAGCGTCGCGCTTTCGGGGTTGTCGGTCTCGGAGCCCAGGGCGTCGGCGGCCGACAGCGTCGTCTGGGGGTCGGCGAAGTGCAGGCTGATGTGGCCGCCCGGCACGCGCCGCTTGAGCTCATCGGGGCTGCCCTCGGCGACGATCCGGCCGTGGTCGAGCACGGCGACGCGGTCGGCCAGGCGATCCGCCTCCTCGAGATACTGGGTGGTGAGGAAGATGGTGACCCCGGCGCTGACGAGTTCGCCGATCACATCCCACATGCCACGGCGGCTGCGCGGATCAAGCCCAGTGGTCGGCTCGTCCAGAAAGATGAGCTGGGGATCGCCGAGCAGGGTCATCGCCAGGTCGAGCCGGCGCTTCATCCCGCCCGAATACGTCGACACGGGCCTTCGGGCCGCGTCGCTCAACTCGAAGTGCTCGAGCAGCTCGTTCACGCGACGCCGGCCGTGATCGCGGTCCAGGTGGCGCAGGTCGGAGATCAGGCGCAGGTTCTCCTCGCCGGTCAGCAGGTCGTCCACCGCTGAGAACTGGCCGGTGACGCCGATCGCGCTCCGGACACCCTCGGGGTCGCGGGCCAGGTCGTGGCCGGCGATCCGTACCTGCCCGGCATCGGCCTCAAGCAGGGTGGCGAAGATGTTCACCATCGTCGTCTTGCCGGCACCGTTCGGCCCGAGCAGGGCAAACACCGTGCCCGGAGCGACGGTCAAGTCGACTCCGTCCAGGACGACGTTGCCGTCAAAGGACTTGTACAGGCCGTCGGCGATGATCGCGGCAGGGGGCGAGACGGTTTTCGTCGCTCCGTTCTCTAGTTCGGAAGGCAAAGCGGGCATGGACATCCAAGGGCTCCTATCCGGGAAGCTCGCCCCGCGCGCGCAGCTCGTCGCGGTACGTCTCCCATTCCTTCTCCAGCGCGCGGATTCGCTCCGCGCAGAAGTCAGCGAGCGCCGCCATCTGCAGCGCGGGAGCCCGGCGCTCTGCCGGTGCGTCCTTGAGCACCTCGAGGCCCTCTCGGGCGAGATCACCAAGTTCCTGGTACTCGGTGACGTCGAACCCCCGCGATTGGGCCGACGAGAAGTCGAGGCGCACGCGGTCCATTCGCTCCCCCGCCGCGCGTGAGCGCTGAACGGTGTGCAGCCGCTCCAACACGTCCAGTGCGCCGGTAATCGCGCTCCGGCTGGCCAACAGCGCCTCGCTCAGCTCGGCGATCGACTGCTCTGGCGGTTCGCAGACCAACAGATAGCCGAGCACCCGTCCGACCATGGGCGGAAACCCGTACCGGCGGGCGTAGAACCGACCGGCGTGGTCGGCGAATGTGATCTCCTCGTCGCGTGGCATACGACAGTTATAGCACACACAGCTGAGATAACACAAATTTGTGTTATCTAAGTCCCTCAAGTGACCCCGGAAACCGCCGCAGCCACCATCTTCGAGAGAGTTTCGGGCTCAGGCGGCGTGTTCTGGCCGCCGGCGAACAGCAAGTGCCCGGTGCCGACGAGTATCGGCGCCAGCGCATCGACGTCGGCGTCCGCCGCGACGCGACCGAGCTCGCGCTCAATCGTCAGATAGGAGGCGAGCATCGCGGTCGCCTCGGTGAGAACCGGGATACCGGCCGGGGTGGTGCGGCGCAGCTGTGCGAGCAGCTCGTGCCGCGAGGTGACGAGACCGAGGATCTCCCGGGCCACTGACTGGAACAGGGTCCTCAGCGCGCAGGTTAGGTTGTCAACGACGGTGCCGGTCCCAGCGGACCGGCGCAGCGCTTCGCCCTGCTCGTCGACCCGAGCGATGCGGTCGAGCACAAGCTCGGCGAGGAAGGTGTCGAAGTCCTTGAAGTGGCGGTGTAAGACGCCCTTGGCGCAGCCGGCCTCAGTGGTGACGGCCCGGCTGGTCAGCCCGCTCGGCCCGTCGCGGAGCAGGACACGCTCGGCCGCGTCGAACAGCTGCTCGCGTACGTCTCGGATGGCTACGCCTGTCGGCACGTGAATGTCCTACGCCGCCTCGAACGGCGCTCTCGTTGACGAGTGGGCACTCGCCCACTAGAGTGGGCAGATGCCCACTATACCGCCGGGATCAGTGCCTGACGTGCAACGCGAGCCGCATCGTCACCGGCAGCTGGCGGAGTCGTTCGGCTTGGACCCAGGGCGCTACCACCGGACCCGACCGCGCTATCCCGAAGCCATGGTGCAGGCGATAGTCGACGCCAGTCCCGGGCGCGACGTCCTCGACGTCGGCTCCGGCACGGGCATTGCCGCACGACAGTTCGAGGCGGCCGGGTGCCGCGTGCTCGGGGTGGAGGTGGACCCACGGATGGCCGAGTTCGCGCGCAGCATTGGACTCGAAGTCGAGGTGTCCAGGTTCGAAGCTTGGGAATCGGCCGGCCGGACGTTCGACGCCGTCATCGCGGGGCAGACTTGGCACTGGGTGGACCCAGAGGCCGGGGCTGCCAAGGCCGCCGAGGTGCTTCGCGCGGGGGGTCGGCTGGCCCTGTTCTGGAACATGTTCCAGCCGTCGCCCGAGGTGGCGGACGCGTTCGCCGCCGTCTACCGCCGCGTTATGCCCGACCTGCCATACCGGCCCTGGCAGGCGCCCGTTCCCGACGAGAGCTCGAGCTTCTTCACCAGGCCGGCGGAGGGGATACGCGCTACCCGGGCGTTTACGGTCCCGGAACGGTTGCGGTTCGCCTGGGAGCGCTCTTACACCCGCGACGAGTGGCTCGATCAGCTGCCGACAGCCGGCGGCCACAACCGATTGCCGATCGAGCAGCTGGAAGCGCTGCTGACCGGGACGGGCGCCGCGATCGACGCACTCGGCGGCAGCTTCACGATGCGCTATGACGCGGTGGTGATCACCGCGGCGCGAACCGTTTCCGCCTGACCCAGCTGCGTCTGCGACCATCCCACGGTCGCGCGAGGGATCCCGGCCCTCCGGGTGTGGCCTCCGTGTGAACACGCGGGTCGGCGCATTAGGCCCTGACGGCGCGGTTCAATTCGCGTCATGGAAAGCCATGGATGGAGCACAGCCAGCTGACCGCGGCCGCGCGTACCACCGCCATGCGCTCAGCCGCGAGCTGTCGATCTCAGCGGCGATCAGCCGCGCCAGGATGATCTAGGTCGCCGCGTCACTGACGCCGATCTCTAAAGAAGACCGCCGACCGGTAGAACTTCCGATGATGCCCACCCTCCCGGAGACGATCGTCGACGCCGGCGGGCGCGACGTGCGCGTCTCCAACCCCGACCGCGTGATCTTTCCGCCGACCGAGCGGACCGCCGCCTTCACCAAGTTCGACATCGTCAACTACTACCTGGCGGTCGGCGAGGGCATCATGCGGGCGCTGAACCGCCGGCCGACCACGCTCGAGCGCTGGCCAAAGGGCGTGTACCCCGGCATGGTCCTGTCGACGCGCGAGGGCCGGGTCGGCGACGCCTTCTACCAGAAACGGGTCCCCAAGGGCGCTCCCGAGTATGTGGAGACGGCGCAGATCACGTTCCCGTCCGGGCGCCGCGCCGACGAGGTCTGTCCCACGGAGGTCGCGGTCGTAGGGTGGGCGGCCCAGATGGGCACGATCACCTTCCACCCCTGGCCGGTCCGCAGCGCAAACGTCGATCACCCCGACGAGCTCCGCCTCGACCTCGACCCGCAGCCCGGAACCGACTTCGAAGACGCCGCGCGGGTCGCAGCCGATGCGCGCACGCTACTCGAGGAGCTTGGCTACCGCGGCTTTCCCAAGACCTCGGGCGGCCGCGGCATCCATATCTACGTCCGGATCGAGCCGCGCTGGACCTTCACCGACGTTCGCCACGGGGCGATCGCCTTCGGCCGCGAGCTCGCGCGGCGCCACCCGGATCGGGTCACGACCAGCTGGTGGAAGGAGGAGCGGGGCGAGCGCATCTTCATCGACTACAACCAGAATGCCCGCGACCGCACGATCGCCTCGGCCTACAGCATCCGGCCCAAGCCGGGCGCGCCGGTATCCGCGCCCCTCGAGTGGGACGAGCTTCCCGACGTACAGCCCGAGGACTTCACGGTGGCGACGATGCCGAAGCGCTTCGCCCAGCTCGGCGACCGGCACGCGGCGATCAACGAGGTTTCGCATTCCCTGCAGCCGCTGCTCGAGTTGTACGAGAGGGACCTAGCCAACGGGCTTGGCGACATGCCTTACCCGCCCGATTACCCGAAGATGCCGGGTGAGCCGAAGCGGGTCCAGCCCTCGCGCGACCGCGACCGCCCCCGGTCGTGAGTGTGAAGATCGGGATGGTCGGCGGCGCCTGATGGCGGCGCCGTAGTTAGGGCGCCGCCTGCGGCAGCTTCTTAGCCCCCCGCTTGGTCACCGGGTTCGACGGCGGCGGCACCACTGGGCCGATGTCCCCGTCGGGCGCCTCGTCCAGGTCGACCATCACCGGGGCGTGGTCGCTCGGCCCGGTCCCCTTGCGCGCCTGGCGGTCGACCCAGGCCGCCTTGACCCGCTCGGCCACGGGCTCGCTGGCCAGCACCAGGTCGATCCGCATCCCCAGGTCCTGGTGGAACATCCCGGCTCGGTAGTCCCAATACGTGAACACTCGCTTGCCGGGCCAGCGGTCGCGGACAACGTCGTGCAGGCCGAGCGCCTCGATCTCGCCCAGCGCGGCGCGCTCGGGCTCGGTGACGTGGGTCTGGCCGATATAGGCATCGGGATCGAACACGTCCTCATCCGCCGGCGCGATATTCATATCCCCGGTGACGATCTGCGCCTCGGGCCCGGCGGCGACCGCGTCACGCAGCGACCGCAGCCAGGCCAGCTTGTACTCGTAGTGCTCGGAGTTGGGGGTGCGCCCGTTGGGGACGTACACGGACGTGACTCGGATCCCGCCGCAGGTCGCCGCCACCGCACGCGCCTCCGGGTTCGGGAACCCGGGCGCGCCGTCGATGCCGCGGACCACGCCGTCGAGTCCCACCCGGGACAGGATCGCCACCCCGTTCCAGGCCGCCTCGCCGTGGACGGCGACCTCGTAGCCGCGCCCCGACAGCTCGTCGCCCAGCAACTCGGCGAACGCCTCGTCGGCGAGCTTGGTCTCTTGCAGGCACACCACATCGGGCCGGCGTTGATCCAGCCAGGGCAAGAGCCGCGGCAAGCGCTGCTTGAGCGAGTTGACGTTCCAGGTCGCGATCCGCACCCGACGCAACGGTAGCGCCACCGGCGATAGCCGCCACCGGCGACGGCATAGCCGCTATCGCAATCGGCTCAAGCCTGAGGCGAGCTGCCGTTGTTGTGCATGCACAGCAGCGGCTTGGTGACGTGCACCGTGCTGTGGCCGGCCGCGTCCGACGCGGTCGCGGTGAAGCGGACCGGGTTCCCCATCCGGAGCGCGCGCGTCGTGAACGAGGCCGAGTACCACGCGAGCCGGGCATTGTGCCCCCGGGCCGCCTCGCACTTCCCGCCGAGGCAGACCGTTACGTGATTGCCGGCGCGCGGCCCCAGGTTGGAGTAGACGAACACGCTGACCTGGTTCGTCACGGTGGCGCTGCCGAAGTAGCCGACCTCCTCGGTCCGGATCACCGGCTTCGACACCCCTGCGGCGGCGGTGCCCGCGAGCGGCGCCGCCGCGAGCGTCGCTGCCGGCACCACCACGAGTAGGGCAAACAGCCGTTTCATGCCGGCCAAACGTACCAGTAGCAGGGCTAAAGTTCCACCAGTGCTCGGTACTCGGGGTCGTCTCGAAGGCTCTCGAGGTCCGCGTCGTCGCGGGCCCATTTCGCCAGATCGGGCCGGAGCTCGAGCGCCCGATGCAGGCTCGCGAGTGCGGCCTCGCGATTGCCGCCCCACGCCTCGAGGCAGGCCACGCTGTAGTGCAGCGATCCGGACTCAGGGTGAGTCGCCAGACCTTCGGCGAGGATCTCGCGCGCGCGTGCGGGGTCGGAGCGAACCAGCGGCCCGGCTCGGAAGGCCCATTCCCACGCGGACGGCTCGAACGTCGCGGGCCCGCCGAAGCGAGCACGGTGGTTCCTGGTTCAGCGGCCACGGCGTGGCGGTGCGAGGCCGAACGCGCGCACGCCCAGCGTCAGCCTGACGGGATGCCAGGTCAGGCTTCCGGGGCCCGGAATCGACTCGAGCTGGTCGACGCTGACGATCTTCGGCGGCTCGGGCATCGAGCAACCAAGACTAAATATGCGCGCCACCGATGACTCCGAGCCCCGCACGCTGTCTTAAGCGACGACCGACGAGATCACGCGAGAAGGGAAGAACGATGACCACCGCGACGACACTGGCAATCCGGGAACTCGACCATCGGCACGACGACGGCGTCGACGTGAGGCTGCTGTGGAACGTGCGCACCGATCAGGTGTCCGTGGCCGTCGAGGACGAGCGCTCCGGCGAGATCTTCGTACTCGACGTCCCTGGGTCCGACGCGCGAGAGGCCTTCACCCACCCATACGCCTACGCGCAGCGGGGTCGGTTCGAAAGCCTGCTGGCGGCCTGAGCGAGAATCCTCCGATGCAGATCGTCTCGCGGCTATGCATCAGCGCCGACGGCTACGTGACGACGCCGGACGGTTGGCCGGCGCAGCTGGCCGACCCGACCTTCGTCGCGGGCGAGAGCCACGGCATGCAGGAGTTCCTGGAGGGCAAGGAGGCCGCGCTCATGGGGCGGATCACGTTCGAGCCGGCGCTCGGCGCCCCGCGCTGGCCTTGGCCGAACCTCGACGTGTTCGTGCTCGCCTCGCGCCGTCCGCCGGGCACGCCGGTCCACGTGGTCACCGAAGCCGATCCGGCACGCCCGCTGACCCGGCTCCGAGGGGCCAATCGCGGCGGGGACGTCCACCTGATCGGCGGCCCGCGCACCATCGAGACCTTCCGGGCACTCGGCGCACTCGATCGGCTCGAGCTCGTGGTGCTACCGCTCATGCTCGGCGCCGGCCTGCGGTTGACGCCGTCGCTCGACCCCGGCACGTCGCTCACGTTCGAGAGCGAACGCGCCCTGCCGGGCGGCTCGGTCGAGATCGTCTATTCGGTTTCTAGCTGAGCCGATCAGCGGGCGTTAGTCTGGGCAGTCCATGCGACTGCTCCTGAACATCATCTGGTTCATCTTCGCGGGGGTGTGGCTGGCAATCCTCTACACCTTCGCCGCGCTGATCTGCTTCGTCCTGATCATCACGATCCCGTTCGGAGTGGCCGCGTTGCGGATCGCCGGCTTCGCGCTCTGGCCGTTCGGCCGGACCATCGTCAAGCGTCCCGGTGCGGGCGTCGCCTCCGGCATCGGGAACGTCATCTGGCTGTTGCTGTGCGGGTGGTGGCTTGCGCTCGGTCACCTGGTCACCGGGATCGCGGAGTGCCTGACGATCATCGGGATCCCGCTCGGCCTGGCCAACTTCAAGCTGATCCCGGTGTCGCTGCTGCCAATGGGCCGGCAGGTCGTCTCGGTCGACGAGGCCCGCGCGATGGGGCTCGGATCGGACGCCTGGCTTCCGTGAACGACGTCGATACGCCGCTAAACGAGGAGGACGTCGACCCGGATCCGTTCCGCCAGTTCGAGCGGTGGTTCGAGGAGGCCCGCCAGGCCGGCGCCTTCCAGCCTGAAGCGGCCGCCGTGGCCACCGCCACCCCCGGCGGAGCACCCTCGGTCCGGATGGTGTTGGTCAAGCGGGTCGACCGCGACGGGTTCGTCTTCTACACGAACTACGAGAGCCGCAAGGGCACCGAGCTGAGCGCCAATCCCCGCGCGGCGCTGATGTTCCATTGGGAAGCGCTGGGGCGCGTGGTTAGGGTCGAGGGTCCGGTGGAGCGCACCACGCGCGAGGATTCCCTCGCCTACGCGCGCACGCGCCCGCGCGGGAGCCAGCTGAGCGCGCTCGCGTCTCCCCAAAGCCGCCCGGTCCCCAGCCGGGAGTGGCTCGAGGAACGAGCCGGCGAGCTCGCCGAACGCCACCGCCCCGGCCAGGAGCCGCTCGGCGAGAACTGGGGCGGCTACCGGTGCAAGCCCGAACAATTCGAGTTCTGGCAGCACCGGACGAGCCGCATGCACGATCGCCTCCTATACACGCGCGACCCGGAAAGGGGTTGGACGGTGCAGCGGCTTGCCCCCTGACGCGGGTATGCCCAGCCGACGGCTCGGGCGTTCCGAGCTCGAGGTCTCGCGCCTGTCGCTCGGGTCGTGGCGTACGTTCGAGCGCATCTCGCGCGAGGCCAGCCTCGCGGTGATGCGCGCCGCGCTCGAGCACGGCATCGACTTCCTCGACGATGCCCGCTACGACGACGAGACAGGCCGGGCGCCGATCCCGACCGGCTATTCCGAGATGCTGTTCGGCGAGCTGTTCCGGGCTGCCGGGTGGGATCGCGCCCGAACGGTCGTGGCCAACAAGCTGTGGTGGGAGTTCTGGCCCGAGCAGAGCGCGGCCGCGGAGCTCGACGGATCGCTGGCTCGGATGCGCTTCGAGTACGTGGACCTGATCTACGCCAACCCTCCCCCCGATGGTCTGCCGATTGCGGACCTGGTGGCGACCATGGGCGAGTTGATCGACTCAGGTAAGGCCCGCGCCTGGGCCATCGTCAACTGGCAGGCCGGACCGTTCGCGGAGGCTGTGCGCGCAGCCGACAAGCAGGGCGTCCCGATGCCATGCGCCGTCCAGCTGCCCTACAGCCTCGTCCAGCGCGACTGGGTCGAGAGCGCCGAGATGACGGAGGCGCTCGAGGCCTCGGGCGCCGGCGTCGTCGCCTCGTTCGTGATGGCGGGTGGCGTCCTCACCGGCAAGTACGACGCCGGCGGGACCGGCCGCGCCACGGGCGAGCTCGACGCGCCACGGCTTACCACCGCCCGCGAGCGCGGGCGCAAGCTGCACGGGCTGGCGCGGGAGCTCAGCCTCAGCCCCGCTGCGCTGGCGATCGCGTTCGCGCTCGCCAATCCCACGGTGGCGAGCGTCCTGTTCGGCGCCACCACGCCGTCGCAGATCGCGGAGAACGTCACCGCACTCGACGTCGATGCCGCCACCGTGCAGCGCCTCCTCGACGTGTAGGGCACCCGGTGGACGTCGACCTCGTCGAGGGTTCCGCCGGACCGGATCCGCTCCTCGACGTGGCGATGGCCCACGCGCTCCTCGACCTGGTCGCCGACGGCCGCCGCCGTCCGGTCGTCCGCTGCTACCGGCCGCACGCCACCGTCGCCTTCGGTCGCCGCGACCGGTTCCTGGACGGGTTCGCCGCCGCCGTCGCCGTCGCCCGCCGGCACGGCTTCGCGCCCGTGATCCGCGGCGCCGGGGGCCGCGCCGCCGCGTACGACGAGGGCTGCCTGATCTTCGACGAGGTGATGACCGCCGGCGAGTCAAGCGGCGGGATCCGCGAGCGGTTCGCCGCCGACGCCCGCCGGCAGGCGGGAGCCTTGCGCGAGCTGGGTGTCGACGCACGCGTCGGCGAGGTGCGGGGCGAGTACTGCCCGGGTGAGTTCAGCGTCAACGCCCGCGGGCGCGTGAAGCTGATCGGCGCCGCCGAGCGCGTCATCCGGGGAGCCTGGCTGCATTCGAGTGTCGTCGTCGTCGAGTCGGCCACCGCGATCCGTGAAGTGCTGATCGAGACGTACGCCGCGCTTGGGCTGGACTGGGACCCGGATACGACGGGCGCAGTCGCACACGAGGCGCCCGGCGTGGGCCTCGACGACGTGCGGCGGGCCCTCCTCGACATATACGCGACGAGTTACGCGCTATCACCCGCCTCACTCGGCGAGGTCGAGCTGGCCCGCGCCGGCGAGCTGCTCGAGCGCCACCGCCCATGAACTTCCCCCGCGCGATTCCGGTTAACCCCGCACTCGCCGCTCTTCGCCGCGCGAGTGTGGAGCTAACCGTGCCGGAGCCGGGTGAATCTGAATTCACGCTGAGGCGGTCGGCGAGTGCGTGGTTAACCGGAACCCACACGGTCCGCAGTCGGACGCGCCCATTGTCCTCGTCGACCCGATTCTCTACCCTTGAACCTATGTGTCCAACAGCCCTCGTGGCACGGACCGATGAGAGGAGGTGATTGGATGCCAAAGACACGCGGCCGGCTCACCGAGCCGATGGTGCGCGAGAACGGGACGCTTCGTCCGGCTAGCTGGGACGAGGCGCTCGACGGGGCGGCAGCCGGGCTTGCCCGCGCCAAGGCCACGGACACGACGCGCTCGTTCGGCATGTTCAGCTGCTCGAAGGCCTCGAACGAGGCCAACTTCCTGGCGCAGAAGTTCGTGCGCTCCGTGATGGGGTCGAACAACATCGACTCGTGCAACCGCACTTGACACGCTCCCAGCGTCGTCGGTCTGGCGACGGTGTTCGGTGCGGGCGGCGGAACGTCGTCCTATAAAGAGGTCGAGGAAACGGATCTGTTGATCCTGTGGGGATCGAACGCGCGCGAAACCCATCCGATCTTCTTCCATCACGTCCTCAAAGCGGTCAACCGAGGCGCGCGCCTGTACGGGGTCGACCCGCGCCGCTCGAGCAGCGCGCAGTGGGCCGACACCTGGCTCGGGCTCGACGTCGGCACGGACATCGCCCTGGCCAACACGATCGCTCGCGAGATCATCCACGCCGGCCTCACCAATGACGTGTTCATCGAGCACGCCACCACCGGCTACGAAGAGTTCAAGGCCGCGGTCGAGCCGTGGACCCTCGAAGAGGGGGAGCGGGTCACGGGCGTGCCGGCCGAGACGATCCGCGAGCTCGCCCATGCCTACGCGCGCGCCGACCGGGCGATCCTGTGCTGGACGCTCGGGATCACCGAGCACGTCACCGCCGTCGACAACGTGCTGTCGCTAATCAACCTGGCGCTGCTGACCGGGCACATAGGGCGCTATGGGTCGGGCCTGAACCCGCTCCGCGGCCAGAACAACGTCCAGGGCGGCGGCGATATGGGAGCGATCCCCAACAAGCTCACGGGCTTCCAGGACATCGAGAAGGATGACCAAGCGCGCGCACGATTCGAACAGGCCTGGGGCACCCCGATCGTCCCCAAGTACGGCTGGCACCTCTCGCAGATGTTCGAAGGGATGGAGCGTGGCGAGCTCAAGACCCTGTACGTGTTCGGCGAGAACCCGGCCCAGTCCGAGGCCGACTCCAAGCATGCGCAGGAGCTACTCGAGGGGCTCGACTTCCTAATCGTCCAGGACATCCTCATGACCCGGACCGCCGAGCTGGCTGACGTCATCCTGCCCGCGACCGCCTCGTGGTGCGAGGTCGAGGGTGGCACCGTGACCAACAGCGAGCGGCGCGTGCAGCGGATGCGCAAGGCGCTCGATCCGCCTGGGCAGGCACGCGACGACCACTGGATCATCTGCGCGCTCGCCCGCCGGCTCGGACACGACTGGGGCCGTCCCACGCTCGAGCAGGTCTGGGACGAGCTACGTTCGCTCAGCCCCATGCATACGGGCATGAGCTACGAACGGCTCGAGAAGATGGGCGGCATCCAGTGGCCGTGCCCGAGCGAGGATCACCCTGGCTCGATGTTCCTGCACAACCGGCTGTGGGAGGACCCACCGGCGCAAGGACCGAAGGCGCCGTTCTCGGTTACCACCTGGGTGCCCCCGATCGACGAGCTGAACGACGAGTTCCCGATGCGGCTCACCACCGGCCGACGCCTGGACTCGTACAACACGGGAGTGCAGTCCAGCCTCTACAGCTCGCCGCTTCGCAAGGGCGAGACGCTCGACCTCCACCCCGAGGACGCGGCGAAGCTGGAAGTCGAGCCCGGCGAGATCGTCAGGATCAGCTCCCGGCGCGGCTCGGTCGACGCGCCGGTGCGCCTGGACACCAACCTACGCCCCGGGCTGGCCTTCATGACGTTCCACTTCCCGGACCAGGTCGACGTCAACCTGTTGACGATCGACGCCACGGATCCCAAGTCGGGGACCGCGGAATTCAAAGCCACGGCCGTCCGCGTGGAGAAGCTGAACGGAGCCGCCAAGGAGACGGCGGGAGTGGCCGGCCAGGAAGCCGACCACTAGCCAAGCGACGTGGATCTCCGTCTCCTCGACGCCGAGCCGACCACCGACGAGCGCGCCGCCATCGACGCGTTCCTCGGACCGCCCGTTTCGACGTGGGCCGGCGCCGATCGCGTCGAGAATGGCCACTCCGCCCACGGTGGTCACGCCGCCCGGGCTCAGCGCCAGCAGCTCCTCCCCACCCTGCACGCGCTCCACGAGCAGGCCGGGTGGATCAGCCCGGGCGCACTCAACTACATCGCACAGCGCCTCACGATCCCCCCGGCCGACGTCTACGGCGTGGCCACGTTCTACGCGCTGTTCTCGGTGGAGCCGCGCCCGCCGCGGGTCGTGCACGTGTGCAACGACCTGGTCTGCCGCTGCGCAGGCTCGCAGCGGCTGATCGACACCCTGACCGAGCAGATCGGGCCGCAGGGAACCGACCACGGCGGCACGACCTGGCTGCCCAGTCCGTGCCTGGGCCAGTGCGACCGGGCGCCGGCCGCCTTCCTGGTCGAGTCCGGACAGAACCCGACGGAACGAGAGCTCACCGGCGTCGACGCCGACGGCCTGCTCGAAATCGTGAACGGAGCCACCCCGACGCCGCCGCGATCCTCCGTACCGCCTCAACTTGGGCAGCGCGGCCTTCGCCTGATGCGGCGGATCGGCGCCATCGACCCGGACAGCCTCGAGGACTATCGCGCCCACGGCGGCTACGAAGCACTCCGGCGCGCGTTCGACCTCGGTCCGGACGGCGTCATCCGCGAAGTGCTCGACTCCAAGCTGATGGGCCGCGGCGGCGCCGCCTTCCCGACCGGACGCAAGTGGGACGCGGTGGCGCGCCAGCCGCGGCGTCCCCATTACCTGATCTGCAACGCCGACGAGTCGGAGCCCGGGACGTTCAAGGACCGCGTGATCATGGAGGGCGATCCGTTCTCGCTGATCGAGGCGATGACGATCGCCGCGTACGCCACCGGATGTGAGTATGGCTATATCTACCTGCGCGGCGAGTATCCGCTCGCCCAGCGCCGCCTGGAAAACGCGCTCGAAGAGGCTCGCGAGAAATCGCTGCTGGGCGACGACATCCTTGGACGAGGCCAGCTTCGCTTCGACATCGAGGTGCGCAAGGGCGCCGGCGCGTACATCTGCGGCGAGGAGACCGCGATCTTCGGCTCGATCGAGGGCTACCGCGGCGAGCCGCGCAACAAGCCTCCGTTCCCGGTCGAGCGCGGACTGTTCGGCCAGCCCACGGTGGTCAACAACGTCGAGACGCTCGTCAACGTGCTGCCGATCCTCCTCGAGGGCGGTCCCGCCTTCGCCGCGATCGGCACAGAGCGCTCGACCGGACCGAAGTTGTTCTCCGTCTCCGGAGCCGTGGTCGCTCCCGCCACCTACGAGGTGCCGTTCGGCACGACGCTGCGCGACTTGCTGGAGCTCGCCGGCGGATTGACCCCCGGCTCCACCCTCCGCGCGGTCCTCCTGGGCGGCGCCGCCGGCAGCTTCGTGACGGCTGATTACCTCGACCTGAAGCTCACCTTCGAGGGCGCGCGCGAGGTCCACACGACGCTGGGATCCGGCGTGGTGCTCGTGCTCGACGAGAAAGCCGACCTTCCCGAGCTACTGATGACGATCGCCGGGTTCATGCGCGACGAGAGCTGCGGGCAGTGCGTGCCCTGCCGAGTCGGCACCGTGCGCCAGGAGGAGGCGCTCGCCCGGCTGATCTCGGGGCGCACGCGCGGAAGTGTCCAGGACGAGCTGCACCTGATCGCCGAGATCGGCCAGGCCATGCGCGACGCCTCGATCTGCGGGCTGGGCCAGACGGCGTCGTCCGCTGTCGAGTCGGCGATCGCACGGCTGGGGATATTTGCGAGCAACGGCAACGGAGGAGCGACCGCGTGAACCCGATCCAGCTGCCCATGGCTCCGCCGCAGCCGGCGGCACGGCACATCACGGTCACGATCGACGACCAGCCGGTCGAGGTGCCGGAGGGCTCGACGATCCTCGACGCCTGCCGCAAGATCGGGATCGACACGCCCACGCTCTGCTACGGCGAGACGCTGATGCCCGCCAACGCGTGCCGGATCTGCGTGGTCGAGCTGGAAGGCGCCCGCACGCTGGTGCCCGCCTGCTCGCGCAAGGTCGAGCCCGACATGGTCGTCCGCACCAACTCCGACCGCGTGCGGCACAGCCGCAAGATGGTGATCGAGTTCCTCGCCTCGTCGGTCGACCTGTCGGTCACGCCGGCAGCTCAGGACTACCTGCAGCGCTACCACGGCCAGCCCGAGCGCTACGGAGCGCCGGCCGCGCCCGATTCGCACCGGGACCACAAGCACACCGGCCACCACGATCGCCCGGATGGCCAGACGGCCGCCACCGTTCACGCCCCGACCAAGGTCGATAACGACCTGTACGTGCGCGATTACTCCAAGTGCATCCTCTGTTACAAGTGCGTCGACGCGTGCGGCGAGCAGTACCAGAACACGTTTGCGATCACGGTCGCCGGGCGCGGCTTTGACGCGCGCATCTCCACCGAGTACGCCAACCCGCTGCCCGACTCGGCCTGCGTGTACTGCGGCAACTGCATCGCGGTGTGCCCGACCGGAGCCCTGATGTTCAAGTCGGAGCACGATCTGCGCGACGCGGCGGCGTGGGACGAGTCACGGCAGACCCAGACCGAGACGATCTGTCCCTACTGCGGCGTGGGCTGCAACCTGACCCTCCACGTGCAGGACAACCAGATCGTCAAGGTGACCTCGCCGGCCGACCACGACATCACCCGCGGCAACCTGTGCATCAAGGGCCGCTTCGGGTTCCAGCACGTTAACCCGAAGCCGTAAGGCTTACGCAAGCGAGGCGAGGCGCTCGGCCGCGTCGGCGATCACCTCCGCCCGCTTGCAGAACGCGAACCGGACAAGCGTGCGAGCGGGCTCCTTGTCGTCGTAGAAGACGCCGGTCGGGATCGCGACGACCCCGCAGCGGTCCGGCAGCTCTCGGCAGAACTCGGTCGCATCCATCCCGACGTCGGCGTTGACGAAGTACGTTCCCGCCGGGACATACGGGCGCAGCCCAGCCGCCTCCAAACCGGCGCACAGCTGGTCGCGCTTGACCTCTAGATCGCCCGCGAGCGCCGTGATCTCGGTCCGCGGGAGGCGGAGCGCCACAGCCGCCGCGTGCTGCAGAGGCGTCCCGCCGGCGAACGTCAGATACTGCTTGACCATCCGCGTCGCGGCCACCAGCGGCGCCGGTCCAGAGCACCATCCGATCTTCCACCCGGTGAATGAGAACGACTTGCCGATGCTCGAGATCGTCAGCGTTCGCTCCGCCATCCCGGGGAGCGTGGCGATGGGCGTGTGCTCGCCGGCGTAAACCAGGTGCTCGTATACCTCGTCGGTGACGCAGATCAGGTCGCGCTCGAGGCACGCCGCCGCGATCAGCTCGAGCTCGGTTCGGCTGAGCACCCGTCCCGTCGGGTTATGCGGCGAGTTCAGCAGCACCAGCCGGGCGCGCGGTCCGATCGCACCATGTAAGGCCTCGGTGCTCACCTCGAAGTCCGGGGGGCGCAGCGTCACCGGCCGCCGCGTCGCAGCGGCGAACTCGATGCACGCGGAGTACGAGTCGTAATACGGCTCGAGGACGACGACCTCGTCGCCCGGATCGCACAGCCCCAGCAGCGCCGCCGCGATCGCCTCGGTCGCGCCGAACGTGATCAGCACATCCTCCGGCTCGAGCCCGTACCAGTCGCGCTGATGGTCGCGCACCGCCTCGCGGAGCGCCGGTACCCCCGGAAGCGGTGCGTATTGGTTCTCGCCGGCGTGCAGCGCGGCGACCGCAGCCTCGATCACGGCCCGCGGACCGTCGGTGTCCGGAAAGCCTTGACCGAGGTTGATCGCCCCGGTACGCACCGCGAGCGCCGTCATCTCGGTGAAGATCGTCGTGCCCAGGCCGGCCAGTCGTTTCGCGTGCGTGGCGGTCATGCTGGGTCTGCGGCGCCCCAGACTCCGGGGCCACGCTGGTGCTCGTAGATCAGCGACGTCTCGGCGTGCGCCACCGACGGATGCGTGGCGAGGTGGTCGACGACGAACTCCCGCAGGTCCTGGGCGTCGGACGCCGCCACCCACACTAGGTAGTCGGTCACCCCCGTGAGGTGGAACACCATCAGCACGCCGGGGAGCGCGCGGACGGCATTCGTGAAGTCGTCGATCTGGTCGCGTGCATGGACCGCGAGCCGAACGGCGATCAGCGCCTGGAGGGGGCGGCCGAGCGCCGCGAGGTCGACCTCGGCGTGAAACCCGCGAATCACCCCGCGCTCGCGCAGCGAGCGTAACCGCGCGAGTGCGGTCGACGGCGCGACTCCCACCCGCTCCGCCAGACGCTGGTTCGTGATCCGGGCGTCCCGAGCGAGCAGCTCGAGCATCGCGCGATCAATGTCGTCGACAGGCGCCTGTGGATGATTCGAGGCGAAGCGGGCCATGCGGCGTGCGGTCGAATAATATCTGATTCAAAGGACGAAATCCGTAGGATCTTCGGCTGCTTGTGAAAGTGCCGCAGGATCATCAGACTGGGTGTCATGACCTCTACCGCCACGGAATCGCTCCTGAAGGACTCGATCCTCGACACGATCGGCGATACGCCGCTCGTTCGCCTGTCTCGCATCGGCGCCGGTCTAAAGCCGCGCCTCGCCGCCAAGCTCGAGGCCTTCAACCCGGGAGGCTCGATCAAGGACCGGGTGGCGGTCGCCCTGATCGAGGCAGCCGAGCGTGATGGACTCCTGGAGCCCGGCGGCACGATCGTCGAGCCGACCTCCGGCAACACCGGCACCGGGCTGGCGATCGCCGCTCGCCTCAAGGGGTACCGAGTGATCGCCGTGATGCCGGACAAGATGTCGCGGGAGAAGATCGACCTCCTGCGCGCCTACGGGGCGGACGTCGTGTTGGCGCCCACCGACGTCCCCCCCGAATCGCCCCAGTCGTACTACCGCGTGGCCGACCGGCTGTCCGCCGAGATCGCGGGCGCGTTCCAGCCCAACCAGTACTTCAATCAGGCCAACCCGCAGGCCCACTACGAGTCGACCGGCCCCGAGATCTGGGAGCAGACCGCCGGTCAGATCACCCACCTGGTCGCCGGCGTCGGCACCGGCGGCACTGTCACCGGCACCGCTGGCTACTTGCGCGAGCGAAACCCGGAGCTCGTGGTGATCGGCGCCGATCCCGAGGGGTCGATCTATTCCGGCGGCCCCGACAACGTTCGCCCGTACCTCGTCGAGGGCGTCGGCGAGGACTTCTGGCCCGAGACGTTCGATCGCTCCGTCATAGACCACTGGATCACGGTGTCCGACAAAGACGCGTTCCTGACGACGCGCCAGCTCGCTCAGCTCGAGGGGATCCTGGCCGGGGGATCGGGTGGCCTCGCGCTACACGCGGCCCTGCAAGTCGCCGGCGAGATCGAGGATGCGGACGCGCTGATCGTCGTGGTCCTCCCCGACGGCGGTCGCTCCTACCTGTCCAAGATCTACTCCGACCCCTGGATGCGACAGTACGGCTTCCTCGACCGCGACACCAAGCTCGTCGTGGGCGACGTGCTCGCACGCAAGCGCGAGGCGGGCGAAATCCCGCCGCTCGTCACCGTCCAGACCCACTTCCAGGTGCGGGAGGCGGTGGCGCTCCTGCACGAGCACCGGGTCTCGCAGCTCCCGGTGGTCAGCGCTCACGATCCCGCCACCGTGGTCGGCGCGATCGGCGAGCGTGGGCTGCTCAAGCGAGCCGCCGAGAACCCGAGCGTGCTCGACGCTGAGATCGTTGAGGTGATGGAGCCGCCCTTCCCGGCCGTGTCGATCGACGATCCGGTACGCGAGGCGGTCGAGCTGCTGGTCGGCGATCAGCAGGCGCTATTGGTCACGCGCGACGGCCGGGCCGAGGGGCTCGTCACCCGGACCGATCTCCTGGAAGCATTGGCCTCGTGACCACGTCCGAAGAGGACGGCCGGCGGGACGCCTTCGCGACCCGCGCGGTCCACGCCGGGCTGACGCCCGATCCGAGCTTCGGATCCGTCATCCCCGCCATCCACCAGACCTCGACCTATGCCCAGCCTCGCCCCGGCGAGTTCGTCGGCGACTACGACTACGCGCGGACGGCGAACCCGACCCGCACCGCGCTCGAGCAGGCGCTCGGCGACCTCGAGGGTGGCCTGGCCGCGACGTTCGCCTCGGGCCTGGCCGCGGAACATGCCCTCATCACCGCCTCCTGCCAGGCGGGCGCGCACGTCGTGCTGCCCGGAGACCTGTACGGCGGAACGTACCGGCTCGTCGACAAGGTCATGACCCAGTGGGGCCTGACCTACGACCTGGTCGATCAAACCGACCTTGGCGCGCTCGAGCGAGCGGTGCGCGACGACACCCGGCTCATCTGGGTCGAGAGCCCGACCAACCCCAAGCTGGACGTGATCGACATTCCGGGTGTCATCGCCCGGCGGCGCAGCGCGCTGATCGCCGTCGACAACACCTTCGCGACGCCCGCCAACCAGCGCCCCCTCGAGCTTGGGGCCGACTTCGTCGTGCACTCCACCACCAAATACTTGGGCGGACACTCCGATGTGGTCGGTGGCGCCGTGATCACGCGCAGCGAGGAGTGGCACGAGCGCCTGCGGTTCGTCCAGAACTCGGTGGGGGCGGTACCCGGACCGTTCGACTGCTTCCTCGTGCACCGCGGGCTGCGGACGCTCCACCTGCGCATGGAGGCGCACGCGCGCAGCGCCGCCGCCGTCGTCGAGCTGCTGCGGGGGACGCCCGAGGCCCGCGACGTACGTTGGCCGGGCTTCAGCGGCATGGTCAGCTTCCGCCACCCGCGCGCGACCGAGCTCGCGGCGCGAACCCGCCTGTTCACGCTCGCCGAGTCGCTCGGCGGCGTCGAGTCGCTGATCGAGGTGCCCCAGGCCATGACCCATCAGTCGGTCGAGGACTCGGCGGCAGCCGTGCCGGCCGATCTGGTCAGACTCAGCTGCGGCGTCGAGGACCCGGCCGACCTGGTCGCCGACCTGCGGCAGGCGCTCGAAGCCTCCTAACCCGACCTGCACATGGGCGCCAGGCGCGCGGCGTCGCCCCCATGCCGAACTCGTCACGACGGCCACGTCCCCTGAGCCGTGACGAGCTACGCATGTGCGAGCCGCGTAGCTCGTCGCGGTGCCGGGATCCACGCCCGGCTGTCGACTCAGGCATGCCCGCGAGCGAGCGCGGGGGCGGCTAGACGGTCGCCGCTTCCCGGTCGTCGGTGGGATCGGCGACGATGTCGTCGACGAGCACGGCTCGCGTGATGACCACGGCGGCGAGGTCGTCGCTGCACTCGTCGGCGTCCGTCTCGATCCGCTGTACAAGCGCCTGCGCGGTCAGGTTCTGCTCGACGAGCGAGCGCAGGTGCGCGCGTCCGAGCTGCTCGCCGTGACGGCGCGCTTCGATGAGACCGTCGGTGAACAGGCAGACGCGCTCGCCGGACTCCAGGAAACGCGAGAACTGCGGCCACGTATCACCCAACCCGAACCCGAGCGGAGTCGCCGGCTCCTCGTCGCGGTCGGGCTGACCGGCCATGATCGGCGGCTCGTGCCCGGACTTCGCCCAGGTGAACTCCCCGGTCGCGTGCTCGTAGGAGCAGATGATCACGGGGGGCAAACCCGTCGCCGAGCTCGCCGGTGAGGTATCGGTCTGCGCGCGCGAGCACCTCGGGGAACGGGTGGCCCTCCCCCATCAACGTCCGCAACGTGTAACGGACGAGCGCCGCGTGGATCACCGACTCACGTCCGTGCCCGGACACGTCGCCGATGATGATCCCGGTCCGCTCGGGGGAAAGCGTGAACACGTCGAAGAAGTCGCCCCCCGCGGCGAGTCCCTGCGCCGGCCGGTACGCCACCGACACGTCGAGCTCACCCGGGCTTGCCGGGACCGCGGGCAGGAGTGCGGCCTGCAACACGCCGACGTCCGAGAGCAGCGCGGCCCGCTGGCCGGCCAGTGACCGCGCGCGCCTGCGCTGCAGGTAGGCGTTCAGCGCCATCGCGGCCGCCACCACGGCGAACGCGAGCAGCGCAGTCAGCACCGCGGCGGGCAGCACCTTGACCAACCGAGCGATCGGTCCGCTGGACTTGGTGGGCGCCACGGCCGACGCCAGGCGTCCAGACCGCGTCGTCCGCGTCCGCCGGACGGCGTCGAACTTGCCGTACCGCCGGCGCCCGTGCCCCCGCGCGACTCGATGGAACGCGCCCCAGACTTGGCCCGATCGCTCCGGCTGACGGTGGTCACGCCGCCGGGACTCTCGCGTTCAGCGGGCCGGCCTGTGCCGTGCCCGCGGCGCGAGGCGTGCGAGGTGCCGGACGACGAGGCGGCCGGCTGCACCGCGGCCGCCAAGGCCGTGCCCCGGGACAGGCCGGCGGGCGGATGAGGCGGTTCAGGCTGCCCGTCCTCGCCGGGTGAGCACTCCATCCGTTCCGACCTTGCCGGTGCGCACGACGACGCTGCCCATCCCGTCGCCGCACGATCCATCGGAGATTACACCCACAAGGGCCCGCTGCGCGGATGCACCGCGGACGCCATGGCCCCGATCCGCCGTCCTTCGCCGGCGGGCCGGGTCCATCAGGCGGCGGGTTCAGTCAGCAGGTACAGGTTGAGGCTCGATGATGTCCAGCTCGAGGTGCGGAGCGTGGTGGCGTGGCCGTGCGGGGACCGACGTCCGGCCGCGGCGCTCGCGCGGGCAGACGTACGCGACCAGTGCGATGAATATGACGAGCGCGATCGCGCTGACTGTTCCGTCGCCGAGGTTCAGACCCCCGTTGGTCGGCTTGCTGAAGCCGTCGGCGAACGAGGCACCGAGCGGACGGGTCACGATGTAGGCAAACCAGAAGGCGAGGATCGGGTTCATCAGCCGGCGGGACCAGGCGATTGCCGGTATGGCGATGATCGCTCCGAACAGCAGAACCGATGTCCAGAGGAAATCGGACATCGCCTCCCCCATACCGGTGGTCAACAGCTTCAGGACCCAGAAGATCAGGGTGATCTCGGGCACCTTCACGAGGAGTTTCTTCGAGGCGGCACGCCGGGGCGACGCCGTCTCTGTCGTGGCTTCGCTCATCAGTTCCTGGAGTTGGCGTGGACGCCGGACCGGTCCCCGGACGCGCGGGAACCGAGCCGACCTGCGTGACTCCCCTCTAACGAACGAGTGACTCGGCCGGAACTCTCGTCGCTTTATGTGTCTTTAGCGAAGGGACACGAAGCGCGAACAATGCGACCGGCCAACGCCGACCTGCGCGCCTACGCGAACGCCCCGATGCCGGTGATATCCCGGCCGACGATCAGTGACTGCATCGTCTCGGTTCCTTCGTAGGTGTGGATCGCCTCGACGTCGGCCATATGGCGAATCACGTGGTTGTCGAGCAGGATCCCGTTGCCGCCGAGCAGGTCGCGCGCCTCGGCGCACACTTGGCGGGCCTTGCGCGTGTTGTTCAGCTTGGCCAGCCCCGCGATCGTGTCGCTCAGTTGACCCCGCTCGGCCAGACGCCCGATCTGGAGGCAGTAGAGCTGCATCGCAGTGACTTCGGCCAGCATGTTCACCAGGCGCTGCTGGATGATCTGGAAGCTCGCCAGCGGACGCCCGAACTGCTCGCGGCGCTTGGCGTAGGCGAGGGCCGTGTCGTATGCGGCGACGGCGTGCCCGAGCGCGGCCCACGCGCACGTGCTCCGCGTCCCGGCCAGCACCCGCGCGGTGTCCTTGAAGCTGTTAGCGCCGGCTAAGCGATTGTCCTCTGGCACGAACACGTCCTCGAGGGAGATCTGCGCCTGCCAGATCGCCCGCAGCGATCCCTTGCCCTCGATCACCTCCGCCTCGTATCCGGGAGCCCCCTTTTCGACCAGGAACCCGTTCACCGCGCCGTCGTCGTTTCGCGCCCACACCACCACGACATCGGCGAGGCTGCCGTTTCCGATCCAGCGCTTCGCGCCGTTGAGGAGATAGCCGCCGTCGACCTGGCACGCGCTGGTGGCCAGCGACACCGAGTCCGAGCCGTGATCGGGCTCGGTCAGCGCGAACGCTCCGAGCTGCTCGAGCCGCGCCATCCCGGGGAGCCACCGGCGCTTCTGCTCCTCGGAGCCGAGCATTGCGATCGACTGCATGGCCAGGCCGGCCTGCACGCCGAGAAACGTGCCGAGGCTGCCGTCGCCCCGATTCAGCTCCATGTGGACGAGCCCGGAGGCGATCGGATCGAGGCCGGGGCAGCCGTAGCCGTGGATGTCCTCGCCGACGATCCCGAGTTCGCCGAGGCGGCGGATCAGCGGCCACGGCATCTCGGCCCGCTCCCAGTAGCCACCGATCACAGGTAGCACTTCGTCGTCGATGAACAGGCGCACCCGGCGCAGGACGTTGAGCTGCTCTTCGGTCAGCTGCTCGCGCACGAAGAAATAGTCGGTGGCCAGGGCATGGCCCAGGTCCTCAAACAGGTCAGGGGTGGTCAGCATTTCTCGTCCTCCATTTGGTTAAAGCTCTGGTTCAGCAAGCGCGTGCGCGATCGCCCGGTAGGTCTTGCGGTTGAAGATCAGGCCGACGTGGCTGCCGCTCACCTCGACGCATTCGGCGTACGGGACGAGCGCGGCCTGCCAGCGGACCACGCCGTCGCCCTTCGAGTAGATGCTGGTCAAGCGCACGCGGTCCGCGGGAAACGGGCTGGCGAAATCGCGGGCGAACCCGCAGTCGCATCCCTCCGTGAGGCAGCGGGGAGACCGCGCCCGGCCGCTGTGCAGCGCCATCCTACGTGCGGCCCCCACCGCGCCCTGGGTCGCGTAGCTGGTCGCAAGCATCCGCCGCAGCCCCGCGCCGGCCGAGATCGCATGCGAGACGAGCTCGGGGCGCCGATGGCCGAGCGCTCGTACGTAGTGACCGCCCCGGCTGTGACCGACCAGCGCCACCCGCCGCCCGTGACGCTCGTAGAGCCCCTCGAGGCGACGCTCAACGCGGTCAATCGCGCGATCCGAGCAGCCCGTGTTGGTGACGAACCCGCACAGGTGCGGCGAGTATCCGATCCGCCGCAGCCACACCGCGAGCACCAGCAGCGTCTGGTCGCCGGCGCCGAAGCCGGGCAGGAGGATCACCGAGCGGCCCTCGCCGTGCGGGACTCCATGGCCACGAAACACCGGGTCGACAAGCAGCCGCCCGAGCTCGAGCTGCCAGCGGGTCTCGCGCAGGTGCTCGCCTCGCCACCGCTCCTCCGGAATCGGCGGGAGCTCTTCAGTTGGCGAGTACATAGCTGCCCGGCGCCTTTCCATGAGCTCTGTAAGTCGCGTTGCCGAGCTTGTTCGGCGCGGGCTTCAGCTCGCCAGAGCGCTCCGCCAGCCAGGCGTCCCAGTCCGGCCACCAGCTCCCCGGCAGCTGCGGCGCGCTGATCACAAATTCCTCCGGCGTGTCCGGAAGTTCGTCGACGACGCGGAAGCTCGAGCGGCTGTCGGGGCTGGGCGGGTTGACCAGCGCCTGGATATGACCGCTCCGGGAGAGGACAAACCGTCGCTTTGCACCGAACAGCTGCGCGCCCTTGTACGCACTCTCCCACGGGACGATGTGATCGTTCGCGCCCGCGATGAAGTACGTGTCGACGTCGACCGTTCCGAGATCCACTGGATCGCCCAGGACCTCGAGCGCACCGGGCTGGGCGAACGCGTTGTCCAGCCCGATGAAGATGAAGTCACGGTGAAGGCCTGCCGCCAGCCGCACCGTGTCCTGGTTCCAGTAGAGGACGTCGAACGCCGGCGGCGCCTTGCCGAGCAGATAGTTGTTGACGACGTAGTTCCAGACCAGATCGTTGGGGCGTAGCCAGGTGAACACACCAGCAAGCGCCTGCCCGTCGATGTATCCCTTGCGGGCCGATTCGGCCACCGCGGCGGCGGCTACGTCGCGGGTGGCCAGTGCCGACACCGTGCCCTCGGTCTCGTTGTCGAGCGCGCACACCATCAGCGTCAGGCTGGCGACCCCGGGCAGCTTCCCGGTCGCGGCGAGATGGCCGAGGAGCCCCGCCGTGATGATCCCGCCTGAGCAAGCCGCCGCCAGGTGCACCGCGGGCTGGCTGGTGATCGCTGCGACCGCGTCGCGGGCCTCCGCGACGGCGGTTGCGTACGTGTCGAGGTCAAAGTCGCCCTGCTCCTGGCCTGGATTGCGCCAAGAGATCGCGAACACCTGCTGTCCCTGCGCCACGTAGTACTCGATCATGCTGCGTCCGGGAGCGAGGTCGAGTACGTAGAACTTGTTGATCGTCGGCGGGATCAGCAGCAGCGGCGTCTCGCGCACCTGATCGGTCGTCGGCGTGTACTGAATCAGCTCGAACACGTCTGTCCGGAGGACCACCGATCCGGGTGACGCGGCCAGGTTGCCGCCGACCTCGAACGTGCTGATGTCGACCGTGGCCGGCATTCGTGAGGGAGTGCCCAGGTCATGGACGAACTGTTTCGCGCCGCGGACGAGATTGCCGCCCCCGGTGTTCACGATCTCCTTCAGCACGGTCGGATTCGACCACGCGAAGTTGCTCGGAGCCAGAGCGTCGAGCACGTTCCCGGCCGCGAGTCGGGCGCGCCGCTCGGCACGCCAGTCGACCTCCGCGTCGGAGATCAGGCCGTCGACCGTCTCACCCACCGCCAGGTATGCCTGCAGAACACGACGCAGGAGCCAGTTGCCCTCCCACGCGGGGTCGGCGAAGCGCCGATCACCCTTCGCCGGCACCAGCTCCGAGCGACCCGCGGCGGTCCGGGCGAGCGCGGCGGTGAGCCCTCCGGCCCGCGCCACCGCCCGCCGGGGATGCCGGACCAACCCGGCGCCAACCTTTACTCCTGACCCGGGAGCCAGGAACCTTGGCGGCCCGCCCACCGCGGCCTCGCCCAACATCACGTCGAGCCCGGAACGGACCGCCCGGCTCGTTCGCCGGGCCTGGGACGGCTTGGTGGTGGTTGTCGCGCTGTCGGTCATGGATTTCCTCCGGGTTGTGCGTGCTGGATAAGGCTCGCTTTCCGGGGGCCCCGGCGCAACGGGTCGGCGCCCCAAGTTCCCGCTCGCCCGTTTGTGTGCCGCGTACAATCGCCGGCGAGGAGAGGCCTGGGCCGTGAACCGAGACCGTGCGATCGTCGCCCTACGTCAGGCGCTCGAGCAGCGGCTTGACGATCTTGCCGACGAGGCGACCGCCAAGATCGTGACCGAGATCCCGGCCTACCGGAGCTTCGACGAGCCGTTGCGTCGCGACGTCCGCGCGCACGTTCTGTCTCACCTGCGCGCGAGCCTCGAGAGCCTCGAGCTCGACCGCGAACTCACCCGCGAGGACCTGCTGTTCGTGCGCCCACACGCCGCGCGCCGCACGAAGCGCGTGTCGCTCAGCGACTTCGTGCAGGCGTTCTACGTCGGCGAGCGGGTGCTATGGGACACCGCGCTGTCCCTCGCCCACGACGCGGACTCCCAGCGGGCGGCGCTCGCCTTCGCCTCGCACCTGCCCCGCTACTTCGAGGTCGCGACCACGCACGCGGCAGAGGTGTACCTCGAGGCCCAGGAGCAGCTCGCGGCCACCGGGGAGGCGGTCCGTCGCGACCTGCTCGAGGATCTGCTCGCCGGGCGGACCCTCGAGCCCGGACCGCGTCTCGACGCGGCTCGCGCCGCGGGGCTCGAGGACAGCTCGTCGTTTGTCGTGATCTCCGCCGCCGCCGAGTCGCGCCCGAGCGACGAGGAGCTGCTGCGCGGCGGTGCAGCGGCGCTCGCACGTGCCGCGGGAGGCCGCAGCCTCCCGCTAGCGGTCGTCCGCCACGAGGAGATCGTGGTCGTGGTCGCCGCGGGCCCGGGGCAAACGGCGTCGCCGGCTCCGCGGCTCGTCGACGTCCAGCGCCGACTCGCCGACGGCGGCCTGCCGCTGGCGGTGGCGGTCAGCACCGCGGTGCCCGACCTGGCCCGGGTCGGCGAGGCCTATCGCGAGGCGAGGACGTTGCGGATCGCTCGGGGCTGGCGACCCGGCGTCGTTGCCCTCTCTGATCTGAGCGCGTTCGAATACCTCACGCTCCGGCCGAATCCCACAGCGACCCGCCTGATCGCCCCGGCCATCCACGAGTTCGTGGCCCAGGATGCGCAGGAGGGAATGCCGCTGATCACCACTCTGCGCGAGTACGTCGCGTGTGATCTGAACGCCCGGCGCGCCGCCGACAGCCTCCACATCCACGTGAACACGGCCCACTACCGCCTGGCGAGAATCGCCGAGCGGACTGGGTGCGACCTGCGCAAGGTCTCGGACCTGCTCGAGATCCTGATCGCCGCTCGGCTGGCCGACGCCGCGGCGAACGGGCAGCCGGCGCACTAGCGGCGACCCCGACGATCGAACTTTGTCGGCGGCGCCTGACGGCGGCGCCTTATTGGTTGCGGCCCACAATCGGCGGGCCTGGAATTCGGCGCGCGCTCCCATGGTCGGGGCGCGGCTGCTGCGGGACGCTCTCCAAACCCCATCCCCCGAGAGAAGGACCGCCGATGAACGAGAACCTCGCCTACAACCTGACCAACACCGCGGAGCAGCATCCCACGCGGCCGGCGCTGCGGCTCGAGGAGGACGTGCTGACCTACGCAGAGCTCGACGACGCCACCGCTCGCGTCGCCGGGTTCCTGCGCGAGCACGGCGTCGAGCCCGGCGACCGGGTGGGGATCATGCTTCCCAACGTCCCCGAGTTCGCGATCGCGTATTACGGCGTGCTGCGAGCCGGCGGGATCGTTGTCCCGATGAACGTGCTGCTCAAGCGGCGCGAGGTCGCGTTCTACCTCGGCGATCCCGAGGCGAACCTGCTGTTCGCCTGGCACCAGTTCGCCGACGCCGCCGCGGAGGGCGCCGCGGAGGTCGGGGCCGAGTGTGTAGTCGTCGAACCTGACGAGTTCCGCCAGCGGCTCGAGGTGTCCGAGCCGGTCACTGAGGTGGTCCCACGGGCCGCCAACGACACCGCCGTGATCCTCTACACGTCGGGCACGACCGGTAAGCCAAAGGGTGCTGAGCTCACGCACTCGAACCTGGCGATCAACGCGGACGTGATGAAGCAGGTGTTCTCGATCGGCCCCGAGGACGTCATCTTCGGCGCGCTCCCGCTGTTTCACGCCTTCGGGCAGACCTGCAGCTTGAACACGGCGGTGAGCGCCGGCGCGGAGCTCGTGCTCCTCGCGCGCTTCGACGCCGGGCGCGCCCTGGACGCGATCGACCGTTACCGCGTCACCGTGTTCGAGGGCGTGCCGACGATGTATTCCGCGCTGCTGCACCATCCCGAGCGCGAGCGCTACGACGTGAGCGCCCTGCGCCTGTGCGTGTCGGGCGGCGCCGCCCTACCGGTCGAGGTACTGCGGGCATTCGAGGAGGCATTCGGATGCGTGATTCTCGAGGGCTACGGCCTGTCCGAGACCTCGCCGGTGGCCTCGTTCAATCACCCGGGCCGCGAGCGTAAGCCCGGCTCGATCGGAACGCCGATCGAGGGCGTCGAGATGAAGCTGGTCGACCTGCACCGGCACGAGAGCCAGTCCGGCGACGCGGGCGAGATCGCGATCCGCGGGCACAACGTGATGAAGGGCTACTGGAAGCGTCCCGAGGCCACTTCGGATGCGATCGACGCCGACGGCTGGTTCTACTCGGGTGACATCGCGCGAGTTGACCAGGACGGTTTCTTCTTCATCGTCGATCGCAAGAAGGAGCTGATCATCCGCGGCGGCTACAACGTGTACCCGCGGGAAATCGAGGAAGTCCTCTACGAACATCCCGCGGTACGCGAGGCGGCCGTAATCGGCATTCGCCACCCCGAGCTCGGCGAAGAGGTGGGTGCGGCGGTCGCGCTCAAGCCCGGCCAGGAGGTGACCGAGGCCGACCTGCGCGACTACGTCAAGAGCAACGTCGCCGCCTACAAGTACCCGCGGCACGTCTGGTTCTTCGACGAGCTTCCCAAGGGCCCCACTGGAAAGATCCTGAAGCGCGAGATCAAGCCTCCCACTGTGGTCTGACACACGACCGCAAGCTCACAGTCACATCACCTACCCATCCGCAGAGGAAGGAGAAATTCACATGTCTGGCCGCCTCAAACAAACCGTCCCGCTCGCAATCAGCATCGGCCTGCTCGCATTCCTGTGGTCGGAGTTCACCCTGAACTTCAACCTTCACTGGTTCACCGTCGCCGACGGCGTGTTTGGAAAGTTTGGACTGCCGGAGAAGTTCCAGCTCGTGCTTCCGGCGACGTTCGTGACATGGGGGGTCTACTTCATGCTCGGGGCCGACCGCACCGCGCTGCGAAAGACGCTGCTCGCGTGCACGACGGGCACGGTTGGCGCGATCGTGATCATGACCCTCGGGCCCGCGCTCGCCGGGCTCCCGAGCTTGTGGGGCATCGCGCTCGCCATCGCTATCGTCGGCGGCGGTCTGGTGCTCCTCTCGGCACTGTCCGAGCACGACGCGCTGCCTGCCGCGCCGGCGTTTGCCTGCGCCGCCGCGGTCCTGTTCTGGTGGTTCGCCACCGGCCTCGACAACTACGTCCCGGGCGCGGCCGGCCCGCACACCGTGGCCGCGCTCGGCCTGGCCCTGACCAGGCACCCGCTCGCGGCGGGTACGGGGGCGCTGGGCGGGCTGCTGTCGACGCCGTGGCAGTGGGTCGCGCTGAGCTCATGGGTGTCGCTCCTGTGCGGACCCGTGCTGGGGTACCTCTCACACGTGCTCTCCTCGGTGCCGGCCCGGCTCACGGCCTCTGCGGAGCCGGTTCGCCCCGAGGTCGCCGCCTGAGAGCGAGCGGCTCACGCAGAGGGCGCGCGGCGCGTCGCGGCGATAGGTCGTGGCGCGCCGCGCCTTCGCGCCGCTCCCCGCGCCTCTGGCAGGCACGAGGAAGGATCCGCCCCCGGTTGGGGTCTTCACAAGTGACCCGCCACATCGGCGGGTCCCGAGAAACTTCAAACGTGGGAGCAAGAATGACCAATCTGGGAACAGCGCGGTTGCGCGTCGCGGTGCTCGCCGCGCTCGCGACTTCCGCGCTGGTGCTCGCCGCGTGCGGGAGCTCCAGCAGCTCGAGCACGAGCTCAGCCACGGCCGCGCCGGCCGCGTCCAGCTCGACCTCCTCGACGTCCGCGACCACCACCCCCGCGGCGGCGGTGAGCGGTACCACGATCGGCACCGCCACGGCGCACGGTCACACTTACCTGACCGGTGAGTCGGGCCGGTCCGTCTACCTGTGGGTGGCCGACAAGGGCAACACGTCCAGCTGCTCGGGCGCCTGCGCGCAGGCGTGGCCTCCGGTCACCACCAAGGGCAAGCCGACCGCAGGGGCGGGCGTGACCGCGGCCGATCTGGGCACGACCACGCGCTCCGACGGCAGCGAGCAGGTCACCTACAACGGCCACCCCCTGTACTACTTCGTCGCCGACAAGACCGCCGGGAGCACCGCCGGCCAGGGCAGCGACTCGTTCGGCGCGAAGTGGTGGCTGGTGGACCCGTCGGGCAGCGCGATCACCACCGGCGGCTCGTCCAGTGGCGGGGCGTCAACCGGCAGCTCCTCGGGGAGCGGCTGGGGCTAACCGATCTAGGACCCGGCGAACGTGTCGGAGGCGACGGCGGGTGCCCGCGCCCGGGCGGGCACCTCCGTGCTCCGGAGCGGCGGGCTCCCCCGGGCCCGCCGCGAAGCCGTCCCGCCGCTGCACCCGTGGGCATTCCTGGGTTTCGCGGTGGCCTCGTTCGGAGGCCCGCTCGCGCTCGCGGCCTCCGGCGCGCCCGGTCTCGCTGCCGAAGCCGGCTCCTCGAGCGGGCTGGCCATGCTCGCGGGAGCCGTCGTGTTCCTCGTTCCGCTGGCGATCTGGCTGCGCTACTCGCGCGAGATCAGCGGCTCGGGCGGCCTGTACGCGTTCGTCGAGGCGGCTGCCGGGCGGCGCGTGGCACTGGTTCAGGCCGCGATCTGGACATTCAGCTACCTGCTCTACGTCGTCTACACCACGGTGCAGATCGTCTACGACCTGCTCCCAAGCGTCATTCCGGGCGTCGGCCGCTACCAGACGGTGCTCGCCCTGGCGATCCCGGTGGCGCTGGTGACGGTCATGCTGGCGGGGCGCGCCGCGGCGTTCCTGGTGGTGGGCGTCATCGCCGCCGGACAGCTCGCGCTGGCGGCAATCCTGGACGGCGTCACCCTCGCGCACATCTCGACGCCGATCTCCAGCTTTGGCGCCGGCGCGGGCGCTGGGGCCGTCGCCAAGGCCAGCGCTCAGACCTCGCTGCTCTACGTATGCGGCAGCCTGCCGCTCTTCCTCGGCGGCGAGCTGGCCGCGCCGGCGCGGACGATCCGGCGCGGCATCACGGCCGCGTTCCTGGCGACCGCCACCGTGATCGTGCTCGCGGTGGCGCCGCTGGCCGCGATGCCGGGACTGCTGGGAACCGCGGTGCCCGGCGTGAGCGTGGCCGAGCAGTTCGCGGGCGCCGGCCTGGCCAAGGCGATCGGCATCGGCGTGGCGGTAAGCACCGCCGGCGTGATCCTGTGCGAGTACGTGGCGCTGACCCGGCTGATTCACGCGATCGGTCGGTGGTCGATGCGATCCATCGCCGCCGGCATCGGCGTGGTGGCGCTGGTCGCCGCGCCGCTGAGCCTGATCGACCCGGAGGGCTTCTACAACAGCCTGCTCAAGCCGTCGGAGGTGGCGCTGTGGCTCAGCCAGCTGATCGTGTTCGCCGTCTACCCGCTGTTCGCGATCAGGCGGCGGCTGCGGGCCTGGCCGGCCCTCGCTCTTGCCACCGGCGCCAGCGCGTTCGCCGTGTACGGCCTCATCACGACCCTCCAGCAGGCATCGAGCTGAACCGCCGCTTGGCATAAGACTCGGACTATTTCCGAGAAATCCGCCAAGCGCCCGTCGAGTAGGCTCCGACATACCGGTGAGCGAGCTGAACGCACAGTGGCGACTGGCCGCGAGACCCGTCGGTCTGCCGAAACCGTCTGATTGGGAGTACGTCGAGGAGCCGGCGCCCGAGCCTGCCGAGGGACAGTTCCAGGTGCGCCTCGAGTACCTGTCACTCGATCCGGCCATGCGCGGATGGATGAACGACGGCCGCTCCTACGTCCCGCCGGTGGCAATCGGCGAGGTGATGCGCGGCGGCGGGCTCGGTCGCGTCACCGACTCGCGCCACCCCGACTTCAACGCCGGCGACCTGGTGTCTGGGATGTTCGGAATCCAGCGCTACGCCCTCTCCGACGGACAGGGCGTCAGGAACGTCGACACCACGCTGGCGCCGGCCCCCGTCCACCTCGGCACGCTCGGCATGACCGGCCTCACCGCCTACTTCGGCCTGCTCGACGTCGGCCGGCCCGAGGCGGGGCAGACCGTCGTCGTGTCGGGCGCCGCCGGCGCCGTAGGTAACGTCGCGGGCCAGATCGCCCGGATCAGGGGCTGCAAGACGATCGGGATCGCGGGTGGCCCGGAGAAGTGCGACTGGCTCACCGAGGAGCTCGGCTTCGACGCGGCGATCGACTACAAGGCCGGCGAGGTCCGGGCGGAGCTCCGCCGACAGGCGCCGGAGGGAGTTGACGTGTACTTCGACAACGTCGGCGGCGAGATCCTCGACGAGGTGCTGCTCCGCCTCGCCCGCCATGCCCGGGTGGTCATCTGTGGCGCGATCTCCCAGTACAACGCCGACCAGCCCCCTCGCGGCCCCGCCAACTACATGCAGCTGCTCGTCGAGCGCGCGTCGATGACCGGATTCCTCGTGTTCGACTATGCCCAGCGCTACCGCGAGGCGATCGCTCAACTCGCCGATTGGCTCCAGACCGGCGAGTTGATCTCCCGCGAGGACATCGTGCGCACCGGCCTCGATCGGTTCCCCGACGTGTTCCTGAGGTTGTTCCAGGGTGACAACGTCGGCAAGCTAATCCTTCAGCTGGACGGCGACCACGCATGACGGCGCCGCTCCAATCCGAGCTGCGCTTCTGGCCCGAGCTGGCAGGCCTCCTGAGCGATCCTCTGTTTTGGAATCCCACCCGCCCGCCCCCGATCCATCTCCCACCCCGCCGGACGGCGAGACAACCTGTGCTCCTGATCCCGGGCTTCCTCGCCGGCGACGCCTCGCTGACGGTGATGGCCGGCTGGTTCCGTCGTCGCGGCCACCGCGTCCGCACCAGCGGGATTCGGTTCAACGTGGGCTGCTCGGGACGGGACCTCGACCGCCTCGAGTCGGTCATCGATGCGTTCGGCGAGCCCGTCATCCTGATCGGCCAGAGTCGCGGCGGGACTCTCGCGCGGGCGCTGGCGGCACGCCATTTCGACCGGATCGCCGCGCTGGTCATGCTCGGCGCGCCCGTGCTCGACCCGCTCGCGGTGTCGCCGTCCGTGCTCAGGACCATCCGCTCGGTCGCCTTACTGGGTGATCTGGGCATGCCCGGGCTGTTCTCCACCGACTGCCGCGACGGCAATTGCTGCGCCGAGTTCCGCTCGCTGCTCGAGGCGCCGCTGCCCGAGGGGGCGACGGCGCTCGCGCTGTACTCGCGCACGGACGCGATTGTCGACTGGCGCGCCTGCCTGGATCCCCACGCCGAGTGCGTCGAGATCGACGGCAGCCACTGCGGGATGGCGGTCAATTCCCAGGTCTATCGAGAGCTCGAGCGGCTTCTCGACAGGGCGCCGCCGTCAGGCGCCGCCGACCAATCTGAATGACGGCGCTCGCGACCTCGACGCGTGCGGACCTCGCCCAATGGGCTCGTTGGGCCATCCCCCGTTGGTCGGTGCCGGCGGCGATCCGCGCGATTCGCGCGATGGTCTGCGTCTGCGGGCTGTTCGCGTTCACGGACAAGGTGATCGGGAACGCCCAGATCGCCACGTTCGCCGCCTTCGGCAGCTTCGCGACGCTCGTGCTGGCGTCGTTCGCGGGGAGCTGGCGCGACAAGTTGCTCGCCCACCTCGGGCTGGCCATCGTCGGGAGCGTGCTGCTGACGATCGCCACGATCGTCAGCTCCTCCACCGTAATCGCCGCGATCGTGACCGTCCCCGTGACGTTCGCGGTGTTCTTCGCGGGCATCACCGGCCCCAACGCGGCGTCCGGGGTCACGGGTGCACTGCTCGCCTACGTACTTCCCGCGGCGTCTGCGGGAACGATCAGCATGGTCCCGGACCGCCTAATCGGCTGGTGGCTTGCGTCGGTCGTCGGCACGACGGCCGTGCTCCTGTCCTCGCCGCGCTCCGCCGGCGGCAACCAGCTGAGCGCGGCGGCGTCGAAGCTCGCGACAACGCTCGCCGACGAGCTCGACGCCGCGTTGCGCGGGGAGGCCTCAGCGGACCACCTCGCCGCCGCCCTCGAGGCCAAGAGGGGCCTGCTCTCGGCCTTCACATCAACGCCATACCGGCCCACCGGCCTCGACACCACCGACCAGGCGCTTGCCAACTGCATCCAGCTGCTCGAGTGGTGCACGTCGCTGATCGCCGACGCGGTCCACGAGCGGCACGACCTCACCGACGCGGCGCCGTCCGACCGCGAGCTCATCGCGAACTCAAGGTCGGTTCTGCGTGACACGGCGACCCTTCTCGCGGGCGGAGAAGCACGCCCCGACATCGACGAGCTCGAGCGCTGCCGCGCGCAGGTCTTGACCCGGATCGAGCAGTCGAGCTCGCAGCCGATTGGGCGGGGCGATCTCCGCGAGGCGGCCCAGATCTCGTTCCACTCCAACGCCGTCGCCGTCGCGGTCGTCGGGATTGCCTACGAGGCGATGATTGCGTCGCGGCTGGCGGATCCCGAGTGGCTGGAGGCCAGGCGCGCTCGGTGGTACACCGGGGGGACCGCCGTCGCGCGGACCGTGCACCGCGTGTCGAGCGTCGCCACCGAGGCGTACACCCACGCGAGCGTGCGATCTGTGTGGTTCGTCAGCAGCATCCGAGGGGCGGTCGCGCTGGCCGTGGCGGTGACGATCGCCGATGTGACCACCGTCCAGCACGGCTTTTGGGTGGTGCTCGGCACGCTGTCGGTCCTCCGCACGAACGCGGCGGCGACCGGCGCCACCGCGCTCCGTGCGCTCGCCGGCACCGCGATCGGATTCGTGATCGGCGGGGCGCTCGTGGTGGCGATCGGGAGCGACCAAACCGCGCTGTGGATCGTTTTCCCGTTCGCGGTGCTGGTAGCCGCCTACTCGCCGGGGACGGCGCCCTTCGCCGTCGGCCAGGCGGCGTTTACCGTGATGATCGCGATCCTGTTCAACCTGATCGTTCCGGTCGGATGGAAGGTCGGCGTGGTGCGGATCGAGGACGTGGCGCTCGGCTGCGCGGTCAGCGTGGTGATTGGCACTCTGTTCTGGCCGCGCGGAGTCGCGTCTCTCGTAGGCGACGACCTCGCCGACGCGTTCCGCGCTGGTGCCTCGTACCTGTCCCAAGCGGTGCAATGGGCCGTCGGAGCACGCGCCGCCGAGCCCGACACCGCTGGTGAGGCGGGGGCTGCGGGCGTCCGCCTCGACGAGGCGCTGCGCGGGTTCCTCGCCGAGCAGGGCACCAAGCACATCCCGAAGCAGGACCTGTGGCGCCTGGTCGGAGGCTCGCTCCGGCTCCGTCTGACCGCGCACGCGGTAGCGGAGATGCCGGGAGACGCGACCGGCCTCGACGCGGCCCGCGCCGTGCTGGAGCGCCGCACCGCGACGCTCGCGTCCTGGTACGACAAGCTCGCCGAGCAGGTCGGCAGGCCGGATCACCGCGCCGTGTCCGAGCTCGAGCCGCCGTCGCTGGCCGCAGCCGGGATCGTCGACGGCTCGTCAGGGTCTTATTACGGGGTCTGGCTGTGCGAGCACCTCGATCACCTCGCCGAGCACCTGGGCGAGCTCGTCCGGCCCGCGGCGACCGTCGCGAAGATCCGCAGCCGTCCCTGGTGGCGTTAGTTCCCTACTCGACCGACGGTCCCCAGCGCTCCTCGATTCGGCCGTAGCGCCAGACGGACAGCGCGATCGCCCAGGTGAAGACGAACATCCCAACGATCACGAAGCCCAGAGTGTTGATGTTGACGTTCTCGAACCGGTTCCAGAACGGGCCGGACAGGTTCAGCTCGGAGGCGAGCAGCCCGCCGAGCTCGATCGTCCCGACCACGACCGCGACCGCCACCGACAGCCCGGTGATCGTGATGTTGTAGAAGACCTTGCGCACCGGCCTGGAAAACGCCCACCCGTAGGCGAAGTTCATGAACGACCCGTCGATCGAGTCCATCAGCGACATGCCGGCGGCGAACAGGGTCGGCAGGCACAGGATCGCGTACCAGGGGAGCCCGGCGCCGGCGGCTCCGCCGGCGAGCACCAACAGCGCGACCTCGGTCGCGGTGTCGAACCCCAGCCCGAACAGCACCCCGATCGGATACATCTGACCCGGCCGGCTTACCGCCCGGGTGAGCCGACCCAGCAACCGGTTCATGAACCCCCGTTTTTGCAGCTGCTCCTCGAGCTCCTGCTCGTCGTAGTGGCCGGTCTTCATCTCTCGGAAGACCTTGATGATCCCGAGCAGGATCCCGATGTTGATCGCCGCGATGACGTACAGGAACGAGCCGGAGACGAGCGTCCCGATCCAGTTCGTGACCTGATGGAGGTTGGAGTTGTCGTTCTTGACCGGCCCGTCAAGGGCCCGCACGCCGACGGAGATCAGGAACGCCAGGGCGAACACGATCGTCGAGTGCCCGAGCGAGAACCAGAACCCCACGCTCACCGGGCGCTTCCCCTCGGCCATCAGCTTGCGCGTCGTGTTGTCGATCGCGGAAATGTGATCGGCGTCGAACGCATGCCGGAGTCCGAGCGTGTACGCGGTCACCCCGATCCCGATCGTGAACGCACCCACGGTTCCGAGCTCGTAGTGCCTGGGGGCGACCAGCGCGATCAGCGTCAGGAACCCCAACACGTGCAGGCCAGCCACAAGCGAGCCGTGTATCCGAACAGCTCCCTGATGCGCCGGCGTACCGGATCAAGCCGCGTCGGCGGGACGGACGTCACCTTGGCGCACCGTTCGCAGTAGAGGTATTCGACCTCTTCTTTGCCGACACAGCCCAGCCGAGTGAACGTGGCGGATCAGTCCCCGGTGCTCCAAAACTTCCAGGTTGCGGTAGACCGAGGATTCATCGATCGACAACTGCTGCGCGAGGTCGCTCGCGGCGACCGGGCCGTCGGCCGCAAACAGCGCCTCGAGGACAAGCCGCCGTGGGGTCGAGAGTCGAAGCCCCGATCGGCGCAGCGCCTGCTCCGCCTCAAGGAGGCTGTCGACCGCGAGCGGAGGGACATCAGGCGAAACAGTCATCCCCCGGGCGCCCCGAACGTTGAGCGCAGCGTCCGCACCAGCGTTCGCGCCCGGTCCGTCCCCCGGCGCCCCGCCCACGGATGCGGCCCCTGCGCCCACGGGTGCCAGCCGAGCGTGCCGTAGTGCTCGCGCACGAGTGCCTTGAGCTCGCCTCGGTGGGCGCCGCACGCGTGGCGCTGCGGCCCGTACATGCCGCGCCCGTGCCAGGTCAGCCAGCGACCGGGCTCGGCGTCGACGTACTCCCCGTGACGGAGGTCCAGGAGTTGACGCTCGAGCGCGGCCTGGGTCTCGGCGTCGGGACGGACGCCGCAGATCTCGCATGCGAACACCACGGTCACCGGCATGTCAGCCCGTCGCCTCCGGGATGCGCGGCTCGCGCTCGTGGTGCCGCAGCGCGCCCTGACGGAGGCGACGCACCACCGGTCCCCATGTGAACCGCGCCCCCCGGGACGCCAGAAGCCCAAGGGGATTCGGCTCCATGAACGGCATGAACTTGTCCGGGAAGCCCGGCATCGTGCACGCGTTGCATATACCCCCCACGTTCGGGCACCCTCCGACTCCGCCTATCCAGCCCCGGAGCGGGACGTTGCACTTCGCCACCGGCCCCTTGCAACCAAGCTTCACCAGGCAGCCGCGGTGGTCCGCCGGGGTCCGCGCGAACTCGCCCTGCTCTGCAAAGCCCGCCCGTCCGCACCCCTGCTGCACGGTTCGCTCGAACAGCCAGCACGGGCGGCCGTGCGCATCGACGTCGATCATCGGCGCCGCCCCAGTGACGTGCAGCGCCAGGTGCAGCAACGTCTCGGTGATGTTGTCTGGCTGAGCCGGACATCCCGGGAGGTTGATGATCGGGACGCCGAGTCGGGAAGTCCAGCTCCAGCCGAGGTAATCGCGCAGCCCCATGGCACCGGTCGGGTTGTTCCGCATGGCCGGGATTCCGCCGAAGGTTGCGCACGTGCCCAGAGCCAGGACCGAAGCGGCACGGGGAGCCAGCCGGTCGATCCAGGTACACGTCGAGATCGGCTCGCCGGTGGCGGGATCGACGCCGAGCGTCGCCCAATACCCGTCGCCGCTAATCGTCTCGTTCGGCACCGAGCCCTCGAGTACGAGGATGAACGGGTCGAGCTTCCCCTTCGCCGCGTCGAACCAAGCGCGCATGAAGTCCTCCCCCGACTCGTACGCGAGCAGCGGGTTGTAGATGACCAATGGCGGTGCCCCTGGGAAGCACCCTCGAATCAGGTCTTCGAAGCTGGGGTTCTGCGCCGCTGTCATCGCCACCGAGTCGCCCTCGCAGCCCAGGCCGCTGGTCAGCCACAGCACGTGCACGGGATGCCGGTCCGCCCCGATCATCCGCTAGCCGATCGGGCCGTGGACCCGCCGTGGATGCGAGAGCGGTCGCTCGACGAGCGCCGGGTCGCGCTCGGCGAGCGCCTCGAGCTGGTGCTCGAGACTGCCGTGCAGGTGTAGATCGTCGGTCGTTCCGGTGACCAGCCCGGCCTGCGCCAGCCGCTTCAACGCGTGCGAGATAGAAGGGCGTTCAGCGGCGACCAGCTCACCGAGGAGGCGGTGGGTGAGTGGCAGCGACAGCCGCACCCCGGCGGGCTCGACGTGCCCCCATCGACCCGCCAGATGCCAAAGCAGGAGCACGAGGCGAAGCTCGAGGCGCGGCTGCGAGGTGATCGCCCGCAGCACGTCGAGCTCCAGGGGACGGCGGCAGGCGCGCCGGGCGAGCGTGCGGGAGATCTGCGGAAACGGCCGGACTCGCTCGATGAAATCCAGATCGAGCACCGCCATCCGGGTGGGGCGCAGCATCCGCCAGGCGCACGTGCGCATGAGCAGCTGGTCGCTGGCCGGGCCGAGTGGCTGGAGCAGGTCCCCTGGACCGACCAGCTCGGCGGCGGTGCGCCCACTGACGCGGATCTCGACGACGAGCAGACCGTCGAGGACAAGCAGTCCGAGGCCGTCCGCCGCGACCTCGAACCAGGGCTCGAGGTCACACGCTCCGATCTCCAACTGGAGAACTCTCGCGGTCGCGAGCTGACGAGCAGCGATCCGGACGGGAACGTCGAGGTCCTCGGCGAGCTCGCAGTCGGCGTCGAGGACGTACGTGTACAGGGCGATCGACTCGGGCTCGGCGCCGGACACCACGGGGTGGCGGGGCCACCGTACGGGGCCGGGCTGAACCACCCTTCGGTCATCGCCGGACACGAGACACCCTCTCTGGTCTGTCAGACCACCAGCCGTCGAGGCGCGAGTCTATGGCTCCACGGATCCTCCCGCGCACCACGGCCGACGTTGCTTGGTAACCCACCTTACCCGCATTGACAATTTGGTCCTATCTGGTGGTAGAACACCGGGCGTGTGCCTGGCGATCCCTGGCCAGATCATCGAGATCGTCGATGACCTGAATCGGTTGGCCAAGGTCGACGTTGCGGGAGTGCGTCGCAACGTGAACGTGGGCCTGCTCGACGGCGAGGATGGTGGCGTCGGGCCCGGGGACTGGGTGCTCATCCATGTTGGGTTTGCGATCTCCAAGGTGGACGAGGAGGAGGCCCGGGCCACCCGCGATCTGCTGGTGCGGATGGGGGCGGACTACGAGCGAGAGCTCGAGGAGCTCAAGGCCAGCGTGATCGAGTGAGTGCCGACGAGTCCTGCGGATCGGAACACTGCATCACTTGCGGCGATGACGGCGTGCCGATGACCGTGTTGGCGGTCGATCTCGATCGCGCACTGGCGTTGTGCGCTCACGCGGACGGGCGCCGCGAGACCGTCGAGACGGCGCTCGTCGCGCCGGTCGCCCCGGGCGACGTGCTGCTCGTCCACGCCGGCACGGCACTCACGCGGCTCCTGGAGCCGGCGACGTGAAGTTCGTCGACGAATTCCGCGACGCCGAGCTCGGCCGCGCCGTGGCCGGCGAGATTCTGTCCCTCGTTGAGCCCGGCCGCCACTACAAGCTGATGGAGGTTTGCGGCGGCCACACTCATGCGATCTATAAGTACGGGATCGACGACCTGCTGCCGGCCAACGTCGAGCTCGTGCACGGGCCGGGCTGCCCGGTGTGTGTCATCCCGATGGGCCGCGTCGACGACGGGATCGCCGTCGCTCACCGCGACGGCGTGATCTTCACCTGCTTCGGCGACATGATGCGCGTACCGGGCTCCCAGGGCAGCCTGCTCGATGCCAAGGCCGCGGGCGCCGACGTGCGCATGGTCTACTCGCCGCTCGACGCGCTCCGGATCGCCAAGCAGAACCCCGACCGCGAGGTGGTCTTCTTCGCGATCGGCTTCGAGACGACCGCCCCGTCGACCGCACTCACGCTCAAGCGCGCCCGCTTGGAGGGCCTGCGCAACTTCAGCGTCATGTGCAGCCACGTCACGATCGTCCCGCCGCTGCGCGCGCTGCTCGAGTCTCCCGATCTGCGCCTCGACGGCTTCATCGGCCCCGGTCACGTCTCGACCGTGGTCGGAGCCCGGCCGTTCGAGTTCATCCCGGTCGATTACGGCAGACCGGTCGTGATCTCCGGCTTCGAGCCGCTCGACATCCTCCAGGCGATCGAGATGATCCTGCGCCAGCTGGCCGACGGTCGCTGCGAGGTCGAGAACCAGTACAAGCGCGTGGTCCCCTACGAGGGCAACCTGCGGGCGCTCGAGGTGATGGCCGAGGTGTTCGAGCTGCGGCCCCACTTCGAATGGCGTGGCCTGGGCTTCATCTCCCACAGCGGGCTGAAGCTGTCCGACGCCTATGCCGACCTGGATGCCGAGGCCCGTTTCAGCGTGCCCGGCGTGCGGGTGGCCGACCCCAAGGCATGCCAGTGCGGCGAGGTCCTCAAGGGCGTGATCAAGCCCTGGGAGTGCAAGGTGTTCGGGACGGCGTGCACCCCCGAACGTCCGATCGGCACCTGCATGGTGTCCTCCGAGGGCGCCTGCGCGGCCTATTACAACTTCGGCCGCTTCGCCCGGGAGCGACAGGTGGTGTGATGGGCGATCGGGCGGCGGTGTCCGAACGCGAGCAGAAGATCCTGGGGATCATCGAGACCGCGCGCGGGAAGCGCGCGAAGTTTCGCGACGAGCGGATCAACATGGCCCATGGCGCGGGCGGGAAGGCGACGCAGAGCCTGATCGAGGGGCTGCTGGCTCCCGCGTTCGAGTCCGAGGCGCTGAACGAGCTGGCCGACGCGGCCACGATCCTCGCCGGCGACGCCCAGATCGCACTGACCACCGACTCCTACGTGGTCAGGCCCATACGCTTCCCCGGCGGCTCGATCGGCGAGCTGGCAGTGAACGGGACCGTCAACGACCTGGCCGTCTCCGGTGCCCGCCCGCTCGCCCTCAGCCTGTCGCTGATTCTCGAGGAGGGACTCCCGGCCGAGGACCTCCGGGCCGAGGTGGAGGCGATGGCGGCGGCGGCGCGTGCGGCGGGAGTCGAGATCGTTACCGGCGACACCAAGGTCGTCGAGCGCGGGCACGCCGACGGCATGTACGTGTGCACGACGGGTGTCGGCGTGCGCGACCCCCGGGCCCGGCTTTCACCCGCGGCACTCCGGCCGGGGGACCGGATCCTGCTCTCCGGGAGCATCGGCGAGCACGGCACGGCGATCATGCTGGCGCGGAACGAGTTCGAGCTCGATGCCGAGATCGAATCCGACACGCGTTCGCTCTGGCCGGTGGTCGACGCGCTGCTGGACGCGGCGGGACCGGATCTGCGCTGCCTGCGCGATGCCACCCGCGGAGGTGTCGCCTCGGTGCTGAACGAGCTCGCGCGTTCCTCCTCGGTGGCGATGATCGTCCGCGAGGTCGCGGTGCCCGTCCGCCCCGAGGTGGCCGGAGCGGCCGAGATCCTGGGGATCGATCCGATGTACGTCGCCAACGAGGGCAAGCTGGTCGCGTTCGTCGCCGCGGAAGCGGCCGACCGCGCCCTCGGAGCGATGCGAAGCGTGCCCGGATGTGAGCTGGCGGCGGAGATCGGCGAGGTGCGCACCGAGCCGCCCGGAATGGTGCTGGTGGAGACGAGCTTTGGCGGCAAGCGGGTGATGGATCAGCTGGTGGGGGACCCGCTGCCGCGGATTTGTTGAAAGGGCGAGAGGAGACGGAATGTCGGCTTTGTCGAATGCCTATGCGAGGCAGAAGAAGACCGAATCCGTCACCGCGCATGTGCTCTGGATGACCACCGGGCTCAGCTGCGAGGGCGATTCGGTGGCGATGACCTCCGCGACGAATCCAAGCCTCGAGGACATCGTCCTTCAGGCCATCCCGGGGATGCCGAAGGTTGTCGTCCACAACCAGGTGGTCGACTACGCGGTGGGCCAGGAGTACGCGCAGGCCTGGTTCGACGCCGAGAACGGGGAGCTCGATCCGTTCGTGCTGGTGATCGAGGGCTCGCTCGGAAACGAGGAGATCAACGGCGAGGGCCACTGGACCGGCTTTGCCGTGAACCCGCAGGACGGTCAGCCGATCACGATGAACGAGTGGCTCGACCGCCTGGCGCCCAAGGCCGCGGCCGTGGTGGCGGTCGGGACGTGCGCCACCTACGGCGGGATCCCGGCGATGAAGAACAACCCGACCGGTGCCATGGGCGTGCCCGACTACCTCGGGTGGAGCTGGAAGTCCAAGGCCGGCCTGCCGATCGTTTGCATCCCGGGCTGCCCTGCGCAACCGGACAACATGACCGAGACGCTGCTGTACCTCGCGCTGCACCTTGCTGGACTGGCCCCCGCTCCCGAGCTCGACGAGGCCCTGCGACCGAAGTGGCTGTTCGGGCGCACTGTGCGCGAGGGCTGCAACCGAGCCGGGTTCAGCGAGCAGGGTGAATTCGCGACCGAGTACGGCTCCGACCGCCGCTGCCTGGTCAAGCTCGGCTGCAAGGGTCCGGTGGTCAAGTGCAACGTCCCCGTGCGCGGGTGGGTCAACGGCGTGGGCGGCTGCCCCAACGTCGGCGGGATCTGCATGGCGTGCACGATGCCGGGCTTCCCCGACAAGTACATGCCGTTCATGGACGAGGATCCGTGGGGCACAGCCGCGCAACGGATCATCCAGTACAGCTACGGCCCGATCGTGAAATTCATGCGCAAACGGCACATCAGGCAGAAGTACGACGTCGAGCCCGAGTGGCGTCGGCGCGGCCCAACGCTCACCACCGGCTACGCCAAGCGCTGGTGAACGCGCGCATCGGCCCTAGGCCATTCGAGCTCGGCACTTTCTGAGGAGACAACGATGGCAGTTGAGACGGGACAACGAGTCGTAGTCAAAGAGATGTCCTGGGATCCCATCACGCGGATCGTGGGGAGCCTGGGCATCCACACGGAGATCGACTTCACCAACCAACAGGTGCTCAAGTGCTACAGCACTTCGATGATCTTCCGTGGGTTCGACATCTTCATGAAGGGCATCGACCCGCGTGACGCTCACTTCATCACCAGCCGGATCTGCGGGATCTGCGGGGACAATCACTGCACCTGTTCGTGCCTGAACCAGAACATGGCCTACGGGGTGAAGCCACCCCCGCTCGGCGACCTCGCGTTCAACCTGGCCGAGACGGCGGACTACATCTTCGACCACGCGATCTTCAACGACTGCATGGCGAACGTCGACTTCTGCGAGCAGATGGTCAAGGAGACCAACCCCACGCTGCTGGCCAAGGCCGAGAACACGCCGGCCCCCGGGCAGGACATCCACGGCTACAAGACGATCGCCGACATCATGCGGGCGCTCAATCCGTTCACGGGCGAGTTCTACCTGGAGACGCTCCAGGTAGCGCGCTACACGCGCGAGATGTACTGCCTGTTCGGCGGCCGGCACACCCACCCGTCGACGATCATGCCGGGCGGCTGCAGCGCCGACATCACCCACCAGACGTGCACCGACTACTACGTGCGGCTGATGCGCTACTTCGACTACGTCAAGCGCAGCGTCCCGATGCACGACGACCTGTACGACTTCTTCCTCCAGGAACTGCCGGGTTACGACATGGTCGGGTTCCGGGAGACGAACCTCGTCAACTGGGGCTCCTTCGACGACCCCGACTACGTCGACTACGACTACCGCAACATGACCAACTGGGGGCGCAAGCGCTACATCACCCCGGGCGTCGCCATCGGCGGGGAGTTGGTTTCGACCGACCTCGTCGAGATCAACCTGATGATCCGCATCCTGCTCGGCTCCTCCTACTTCGACTCCTGGGAGAACGAGCCCACGTTCGTCACCCAGGATCCCCTCGGTAACCCAGTGGACAAGAACCACCCGTGGAACAAGGTCACTCTGCCGCGCCCGCAGAAGCGCGACTTCACCGACAAGTACACCTGGGTGGTGTCGCCGCGAATCTACGACGAGCGGACCGACACGCACGTGTGCTGCGACACGGGCGGCGGCCCGTTCGCGCGCCAGTGGTGCACGGCCAAGGCGGGGCTGGTCGACTTCGGCTACGCGAAGGCGACGGGTCACTCGATCCAGATGGTCCTCCCGCGCTCCCCCAACATGCCCGAGATGGAGCTCGAGTGGAACGTCCCTGAGAAATCGAACGCGATCGAGCGCGACCGCGCTCGCACGTACCACCAGGCATACAGCGCGCTGATCTCGCTGCACAACCTCGAGCGGGCGCTGGGGGAGGTTCGGGCGGGGCGGACCAAGAGCTGGAACAGCTTCAAGGTCCCGGAGAGCGCGGTCAGCTGCGGCTTCCACGAGGCGGCCCGCGGTGTGCTCTCGCACCACATGGTGATCCGGGAAGGAAAGATCGCGAACTATCAGCCGTACCCGCCGACGCCGTGGAATGCGAGCCCGCGCGACGTCTACGGGACGCCCGGCCCATATGAGGACGCCGTCCAGAACACGCCCATCTTCGAGGAGAACGGCCCCGAGAACTTCAAGGGGGTCGACATCATGCGGGCGGTTCGGTCGTTCGACCCGTGCCTGCCGTGCGGGGTCCACATGTACACGGGTGGCGACAACGTGCGCAAGGTGATGCACACCCCGACGGCGCTCGCATAGCAGGATGGACACAGAGCAGCTGGTCCAGCGCGTCCAGGAGCTCCAGGAACAGCTCGAGTCGAGCCATGACTCGGCCACCCGCGAGCTCGCTGAGGAACTGGTGTCTGCGGTGGTGCAGATGTACGGCGCCGGGCTCGAACGCGTTCTGACGTCCCTGTTCGAAGCCGGGCCGGAGGGGGAGGGGATCGCCGCGTCGCTCGCGGATGACCCACTCGTCGCGACGTTGCTGTTGATCCACGACCTGCACCCGGTGCCGCTCGAGCAGCGGGTCCAGCAGGCGCTCGACTCGGTCCGTCCGTACATGGAGTCCCACGGCGGCGACGTCGAGCTTCTCTCGCTCGACAACGGCATCGCCCGCATCCATCTCCAGGGGAGCTGCTCGGACTGCTCGGCGTCCTCGGTGACGCTCGAGTTGGCGATCAAGCGGGCGCTCGAGGAGGCGGCGCCCGATCTCGAGGGCCTGGAGGTCGAGGGGATGAGTGCCCGAACCGACGGCGGGGCGGGCGGGGCTGACTCAATGTGGATCGACGTCGAGTCGGTCTCCGAGCTCGCCGACGGTTCGCTCGCGCCGGTCAGCGTCGCCGGCCGCGAGCTGCTGGTAGCCAACATCGACGGCAGCCTGCTCGCCTACCGAGACCGGTGCGCGAGCTGCGGCGCACCATTGCACGGCGGGCTTCTGCTGGCCGGCGCACTGTCCTGCCCGGAATGCGCGCGGTCGTTCTTCCTCCCGAGCGCGGGCCGCTCCATGGATGACGATCGCCTGCAGCTCGAGCCCGTGCCGCTTCTGCACACGGACGGCCGGGTGAAGGTGGCGCTCGCCCAATGAACGACTCTCGCCGGCTGCTCGACGATGCCGTGGCTGCGCGCCGTCGAGCCGACCTGGTGTCGGGGCTTCGTGGCCTCGCCCGGACGACCACGCGAACGCCGCCGACGCAGCCCGTTGCCACCGACGAGGCGTGCGATCTATGCGGCATCGGGATCCCCGAGGACCACCGCCATCTCCTTGCGCTGTCCGAGCGGCGGATCGTGTGCGCCTGCGAGGCGTGCTGGGCGATCCGCTCGGGTGATGGCGACTATCGGCCAACGGGCAACCGGACGCTGTGGCTGCCCGGCCTTGACGTGCCCGACGATCTGTGGGCCAGCTTCCAGATCCCGATCGGGCTGGCCTTCTTCATGGGGTCGACGGTCACCGCGTGCGTGGTGGCGCTCTACCCGAGCCCGGGCGGAGCGACCGAGTCCGAGCTCCACTTCGACTCGTGGACCCGGATGCGCACGCTCAACCCGGTGCTGGACAACCTCGAGCCGGACATCGAGGGCCTGATCGCCAACCGGCTGACCGACCCGCCGATGTACGTGATCGCTCCGATCGACCGCTGCTACGCGCTCACCGGCACGATCAAGGCGCATTGGGAGGGGATCTCGGGCGGCCCGGGCGTGGAGGCGGCGGTGACGCAGTTCTTCGAACACCTGCGCGCGGAGGCCACGCCGGTGTGACGCTCGGAGTGGACGGCCCATCGACGCTCCCCCCGGCACGGACGGAGCCCCCGGACCTCGACTTCGAGGTGCTCGGGGCACGTCCGGTCAAATACGCCGCGGCGCCGATGTTGACGCTCGAGCTCCAGATCTCGGAGGCCGGCGGCCGCGACGTGTACATGGTCGCCCTCTCCATCCAGCTGATGATCGACCCGGCCCGGCGCCGCTACGACGACGCCACACGCGAGCGGCTGGTCGAGCTGTTCGGGGCGCCCGAGCGCTGGGCGGTCACCACGCGCAGCCTGGTGTGGGCCCAGCTCGACGTCGTCGTGCCCGCCTTTACCGGCTCGACCACCGTGGCTGTGCCGATCTCCTGTCACTTCGACCTCGAGCTCGCCGCGGCCAAGTACCTGCACTCGCTTCCCGACGGCGAGGCGCCGCTGGCGCTGCATTTCAACGGGATGATCTATTACCCCGACCAGGACGGCCGGCTCCAGATGGTGCTGATCCCGTGGTCGAAGTCGATCGACTTCCGGATGCCCGTGTCGGTGTGGCAGGAGACGATCGCGCACTACTACCCCGGGACCGCCTGGGTGGCGGTACGCACCCGGACGTTCGAAGCGCTGCAACGCCACAAGCTCGAGCGCGGGCTGGCGACGCTCGACGACTGCATCGCGGACCTGCTGGAGGAGGACCGAACCGATGGCTGACCGCGCTCTCGAGCAGCTCGTCGAGTCACTGCTGTGGGAGGGATACGCGCTCTACCCCTACACGCCCGGCGCGACCAAGAACGCCACCCCGACTCCGTTCGGGATCGTCTACCCGCCCGCGTATGCGGCCGAGTACGCCGGCACGTTCGATCACGCGCGGCTCGAGTGCGTGGCCGATCCCCGCCCGAAGTCGAGCTTCACCGCCACGCTGCGCTATCTGGCTCCCAGCGGCGACCGCCACGGGGCCACCGAGCGACGGATCGAGCTCGGGCCGGCGCCGCTCGGCGAGCGCGTGACGACGGAGTTCGAAGGTGGACGGCTCACGTTGCGCTCGGAGCAGCGCGGCGACGGCTCGGCACTCGTGCGCTGCTGCGTACACAACACCCGCGATGCCCCGCCTGGACTCGACCGTGCCGGGGCGCTGGCGCGGTCCTTGATCTCCACGCAGATACTCGTGCGCGTCTCGTCCGGGCGCTTCCGCTCCCCGCTCGGCGGACCTCCCACCAGCGTCAACACGTATCCGGTGCTGGCCACCGAAGCTGACGACGCGGTCCTGGGAACGTCCTACGTGCTGCCCGACCATCCGGAGATCGCGCCCGAGAGCCGCGGCGGCCTGTTCGACTCCACCGAGATCGAGGAAGCGCTCCTACTCCACGTGCAGGTGCTGAGCGACGGGGAACGAGCCGAGATCGAGCGCGCCGATCCGGCGGTGCGCGAGATGATCGCGCGCGCGGCGGCTGCGACGCCGGAGGACATCATCGCGCTCCACGGACGCGTCGAGATCCGCGACCCGGTGAGCGACGAGCCACCGCGCGAGCCGCCGAACCTGCCGGATCCCACGGCCGGACAGCCTGAGGCGATCGTCGACGGCGTGCGGTTCGCGCGCGGCGGAAGGGTCGTAATCCGGCCCGGCCCGGACGCCGACTTTCACGCCAGGATGCTCGACGGCAGGACCGCGACGATCGAGCGGATCCTCACCGACTACGACGGCAGGACTCACCTGGGCGTGACCATCGACGACGATCCCGGGCAGGAGTTGATGCGCGAGACCGGCCGCCTGCTGTACTTCTTTGCCCCCGAGGTGAAGGTGATCGACCATGACTGACGAGCCACTGCGGAGCATCCTGATCGCCGGCGTCGGCAACGCCTGGCTCCGCGACGACGGCTTCGGGGGCGAGGTGGCGCGCCGCCTCACCCAGCGCCCGCTCCCGGCCGGCGTCGACGTCATGGACGCCGGCACCGGCGGGCTCGACCTGGCCTACGAGGTCATGCGCGGCTATGACGCGCTCGTGATTCTCGACATCTCCAAGCAGGGCGGCGAGCCCGGAACCCTGTACGTGATGGAGCCCGACGAGGAGTCGGTCCCGAGCGGGATCGAGGACGGCGACGTGATCAACCCGCACGCCATGGACCCCCACACCGTGTTGCGGTTCGTCAAATCGGTCGGGGCGTGGCCGGGCCGGGTCATCGTGATCGCGTGCGAGCCGGCTGATGGAGAGGAAATGGGTTGGGGCTTGTCGCAGCCGGTCGGGGACGCCATCGACCGAGCTGTGGACCTGGTCGCCGAGACGGTGACCGAGCTCCGCTCCGGGGCGTACGCTGAGTGACATGCACGAGCTGTCCCTGAGCAGCGCGATCGTAAACACGGTGGTCAAGCACGCCGAGGGGCGGCGGGTCACGGTCGTCGAGCTCCGCGTCGGCAAATTCCGGCAGGTGGTCCCGGACACGCTCGAGTTCTACTTCGAAATTGTCGCGCGCGGGACCGTATGCGAGGGGGCGCGGCTCGTGCAGGAGGTGATCGACGTCCGTCTCCGGTGCAAGAAGTGCGGCCACGAATGGGAGATCGAGATCCCGGCGTTCCGCTGTCCCCAGTGCACCGGCGGTGACGTTGAGATCGCGAGCGGCAACGAGTTTGAGGTTGAGGCAATCGAGGTCGAGGAGGCCGAATGCATCGCACCAAGGTGAGGATCGTCGAGGATGCGCTCGACGCCAACAACACGATCGCGAGTGCCAATCGGGCCGACTTCGATCGGGCCGGGGTCAAGGTCGTCAACTTCATGAGCGCCCCCGGCGCCGGCAAGACGACGTTGCTCGAGCGCGTCGTCGCCGACCTGCCCGGGGTGCGCGTCGGGGTCCTCGAGGGCGACGTCGAGGGGTCGATCGACGCCGACCGCCTGGCCGGCCTGCACGTGCCGGTGACACAGCTGAACACGAGCGCCGGGTTCGGCGGCGAGTGTCACCTCGACGCCAACATGGTCCGCTCGGCGATCCCGTCCCTCCCGCTCGAAGCGATCGATCTGCTGCTCGTCGAGAACGTCGGCAACCTGGTGTGCCCGGCCGAGTTCCGAATCGGCGAGGACGCGCGCGTGATGGTGAGCGCGGTCACCGAGGGCGAGGACAAGCCGCTCAAGTACCCGTTGATGTTCCGGGCCTGCGAACTGGTGGTCGTCAACAAGATCGACCTTCTCCCCCACCTCGACTTCGATCTCGAGAAGCTCCTCTACAACATCGACGCGGTCCACCCCGACGTCGAGACGATCGTGCTGAGCGCGCGCACCGGGCAGGGCATCGAGGCGTGGCGGGAGTGGCTGGTCCGGATCGCGGCACGCGAGGAGGCAGTTGCTTGACCGTCGCCGCCGACCCGAGGGCGCGGCTTCAGGCGTTCTTGGCCGAGCGGACGAGGGCGAACGCTCAGTTCTTCGAGGAGGAGTGCGAGCGGCTGGCGCGCGTGTGTCACCAGATGGCCGAGCGGTTCGCCCGCGGCGGCCGGCTGATCGCGTTCGGGCGCTCGCCGGCGGCACGCTCGGACGCGCGCCATGTCGCGGTCGAGTTCGTGCACCCGGTCATCGTCGGCAAGCGCGCGCTCCCCGCGATCGGCCTGGCCGGCGAGGCGGGCGACATCGCAAGCCAGGTCTCGCTGATCGCCGCCCCGGATGATGTCGCGCTCGGTTTCGGCGCCGACGATGACGACGGAGCGGCGGCGCGCGCGCTTGCGCTCGCGCGCGGGCGGGGCTGCTTGACGATCGCATTCGCGCCCGCCGGCGCCGAGTGGGAGTTCGAGCCGCCGACCACCGACCCCCACGTCCGTCAGGAGCTGGTCGAGACCCTCTACCACGTCCTGTGGGAGCTCGTGCACGTGTTCTTCGAGCATCGCGGCCTGCTCGAGGGCCGCAGCGAGCGCCGCGTCCACGACGCCGGCGCGTCGAGCTTTCTGTATCCGTTCCTCGACGAGCGTGAGAGCGACCTCGACGCCGTCCTCGAGGACGTGCGCCGGTCGGTCCTCATGAAGGCCCGCGACGTCGGCGCCCTCCGCGCCCAGACACTCACCGACAACTCTGACGTGCTCCTCCAAGCAGCCGCCGCGCTGCACGCGAGCTTCGACCACGGCGGCAAGCTGCTCGCGCTCGGCAACGGTGGATCGGCGACCGACGCGATGGATGTCGTGGCCGATTTCCGCGCCGGCGGCCACCCGGCGATCGACCTCACCGAGGATCCGGGGATCCTGACCGCGATCGCAAACGACATAGGCGTCGAGGCGATCTTCTCTCGACAGGTGATTGCGTACGGTGGCGCGGGCGACGTCGTGCTTGCCCTGTCGACGTCGGGCAACTCGGGCAACGTGATCCACGCGCTGGCCGAGGCCCGGCGACGCGGCCTCGTCACGATCGCGATGGTCGGCTACGACGGGGGTCGAGTCGCGAGCGAGGAGCTCGCCGACCACGTCGTGATCACCCGCTCGGAGCACATCCCGCGGATCCAGGAGGCCCAGGCGAGCGCGTATCACGCACTGCTGGAGCTGGTGGGATGAACGTCACTGCCCCCCCGCGCGGGCGCCGTCGCACGCGTGTGCGGGTGAACGGCACCGTTCAAGGCGTCGGCTTTCGCCCGTACGTCTACCGGCTGGCCGGCGAGCTCGGCCTGGGCGGCTTCGTGCTCAACGACGCTCACGGCGTCGTGATCGAAGTCGAGGGCGACCCCGGTTCCGTCGACCAGTTCCTCGCCCGGTTGCCGTCCGAGGCGCCGCCGCTCGCGGTGCTCGAGCAGGTGCTGGTCGAGGAGCGCGAGCCGAGCGGCGACCGCTCGTTTGCGATCCGCGAGAGCGTGGGCGGCGAGGTTCCGGACGCGCCCGTGACGCCCGACACGGCGACGTGTGACGACTGCCTGCGCGAGTTGTTCGACCCAGCCGACCGGCGCTTCCGTTATCCGTTCATCAACTGCACGAACTGCGGTCCGCGCTTCACGATCGTCCGCGGGGTCCCCTACGACCGTCCGCTGACCACGATGGCGTCGTTCAGGATGTGCGCGGCCTGCCGGGCCGAGTACGAGGACCCGGCCGACCGTCGTTTCCACGCCCAACCCAACGCCTGCTCGGACTGCGGACCCTCGCTCTCGTTGCTGGGTCCCGACCGACGGCCCGTAGGCGGCGACCCGCTCGAGGCCGTCGCCGGCGCTCTACGGGACGGCGCGATCGTCGCGGTCAAGGGGATCGGCGGCTATCACCTGGCCTGCCGAGCGGGGGACGAGCGTGCGGTGGCGGCGCTGCGGGCGCGCAAGCACCGCGAGGACAAGCCCTTCGCGCTGATGGCGCGCTCGCTCGACGCGGCGCGGACGCTGGTGTCCCTGGACGATCAGGCGCACGGGCTGCTGGCATCCCCGGCGCGCCCGATTGTGCTCGCGCCCCGGCTGGCAGCGGCGCCCGTCGCCGCGGCGGTCGCGCCGGGGGCTCCCGAGCTCGGGGTGATGTTGCCCTACTCGCCACTTCACCACCTGCTTCTCGCCGACGCCGGCACCGCCCTCGTGCTGACCAGCGGCAACGTGTCCGACGAGCCGATCGCCTATGACGACGAGGACGCGCTCGAACGCCTGAAGGACATCGCTGACCTGTTCCTCGTCCACGACCGGCCGATCCAGACCCGAACTGACGACTCCGTGGTGCGCGCGTCCTCGTCCAAGGCCGTAACCGCCGAAAAGATCCCGATCCTGACCGCGCTGCGCCGCTCGCGCGGCTACGTCCCGGCCGCGTTATCGCTCCCGCCACCGGGGACCTCGCGTCCCCTGCTCGCCTGCGGCGCGGAGCTCAAGAACACCTTCTGCCTGGCCAAGGGCGAACGCGCCTGGGTCAGCCACCACATAGGCGATCTCGAGAACTACGAGACCCTCCGCTCGTTCAGCGAAGGAATCGAGCACTTCGCGCGGCTGTTCGCGGTCGAGCCGGAGGTCGTGGCGCACGACCTGCACCCCGAGTATCTCTCGACCAAGTACGCGCTCGACCTCGACGGCGTCGATCTCGTCGCGGTTCAGCACCACCACGCCCACCTCGCGGCGTGCCTGGGCGAGCACGGCGAGCCCGGCCCCGCGATCGGTGCGATCTTCGACGGCACGGGCTACGGCCTCGACGGGACGGTCTGGGGTGGCGAGCTGCTGCTCGGCGACGCGCGCTCGTTCCGCCGGGTCGGGATGCTGAGGCCGGTTGCTCTGCCCGGCGGGGCGCGGGCGATCCGGCAGCCGTGGCGGATGGCCTGCGCCTGGCTGTACGAGGCGCTCGACCGGGAGCCCGCGATACCGGCAGCGCTCGCGAGCCGAGTCGACCCGCGGGCGTGGAGTCAGGTTTCCGGTCTGATCCGGACTGGCACCGCCTCCCCGGCGACGAGCAGCATGGGACGCCTGTTTGACGCCGTCGCCGCCCTGACCGGCATCCGTACGGAGGTCAACTACGAGGGGCAGGCCGCGATCGAGTTCGAGGCGGCAGCGGACCCAAGCGAGCGCGGAACCTACCCCGTCGCCTTCTCCGACCATGACGGGCTGCTCGTGATCGATCCGCGCGAAACGATCGAGGCGGTCGCGGCCGATGTCGCGGGAGGCGAGCGCGCGGCCGTGGTCGCATGCCGCTTCCACCACGCGATCGCCGGCGCGACGGTCCAGGCGTGCGCACGCCTCGCCGCCCTCCACGCCACCGACATCGTCGTGCTCTCCGGCGGCGTGTTCCAGAACCGCCTGCTGCTCGAATGGGTCCTCGACGGACTCCGCGCCAGCGGCCTGCACGTGCTCCTACCCGAGCGGCTACCCATGAACGACGGCGGCATCGCCTATGGCCAGGCGGTCATCGCCGCCACGACGCGATGACCGAGCCGATCTCGCAAGTGAACCAGATCCTCGGCCAGCCGATCTACATCGGCGGCGCCAACCGCCCGTTCGGCGAGCTCACGCGGGACGACGTCTTCACGCGCGCCGACGAGCTGCGCGCCGCCGTCGGCTGGGGACCGACCGCGCGCGTCGCGCCGGTGGCGCAGGCCTGGCGCGAGCTCGCGCTCGCGATGGAGCGCGCCGGCGCCGCCTCCGTGGGCGCGCTCGACCCCGAGCTGCTGGGCACGCTCGCCCCCAGGCTCTGGGTCAGGCTACCCGGATAAGCGAGCGGCTGTGAACCGGCGGACGCGCGCCAGCACCGGCTCGCGTTCGGCGGCCGCCCGCGCCGGCGCCGTGCTCATCGCGATTCCGGCGAGCACCGCCAGCGCCCCGATGATCTGCCCGCCGGTGGCGGGCTCGCCGAGCGCAAGCCAGCCGGCGGCGGCGCCGACGACCGGCTCGAGGTTCCCGTGATCGCCGCTGCGTCGCGTCCTGCCAGCAGCCGGGGCTGGACGACGATGAACCCGGCCGACAGGACCGCGGAGCCCAGGACCAGCAGATCCCCGTGAGTGGTCGCTCCGCCTCCGGCCGATCCCGCCACCAGCGCTATCCCCACGAGCGCACCCGCGTAACCCGCCCAGGTGAGCGGACGCGCGCTCGCCTGCCCCAGCCCGGCGGCGATCAGCGCCACGAGCACGGGGACTTGAAAACGATGGAATATTTTGTGAAATGGCGATTTCGCTTGATTTGATTGATTCGAAGCTGTTGGGCGAACTCCAGACCGATGCCGACCGCTCGAACGTCCAGCTCGCCCGCCTAGTCGGCCTCTCCCCCGCGGCCACCCTGCACCGAGTCCGTCGCCTCAAGGAGTCGGGCATCGTCCGCGGCGTGACGGCGCGGCTCGACGCCGCGGCCGTCGGCTTCCCTCTCCAGGTCTACGTCGCGCCACTCGAGCCGACCCGGGACGGTAAGTGACGTTGGGGCGCCGGCGCTACCGTAGGCCCCTATGTCGCGCGTCTCGACGCTGATGGGCGCCCTGAGCGACGAGCCGGTCGCGTGACTAAGGCGCCGCCGTCAGGCGCCGCCGACCGTTCCCCTAAGGCGCCGCCGTCAGGCGCCGCCGACCATTCGAATTCCGCGCCGCCGTGGTGGCGAAGCGCGGTCGTCTACCAGGTCTACATCCGGAGCTTCGCCGATGGGGACGGCGACGGCATCGGCGACATCGCCGGCCTGCGCAGCCGGCTCCCCTACCTCGCGGGGCTCGGGGTCGACGCGCTGTGGATCACCCCGTGGTACCTCTCGCCGATGCGCGACGGCGGCTACGACGTGGCCGACTTCCGCACGATCGATCCGAGCTTCGGCACGTTGCCGGACGCCCGGGCGGCGATCGCGGAGGCCCACCGACTGGGCCTGCGCGTGCTGCTCGACCTCGTCCCAAACCACGTCTCCGACCAGCACCCCTGGTTTCGGGAGGCGCTGGCGGCCGGGCCGGCGGGGTCCAGATCCGCGGAGCGGGCGCGCTTCATCTTCCGGGACGGACGCGGCCCGGCGGGCACGGAGCCCCCGAATGACTGGCGGAGCAATTTCGGCGGGTCCGCATGGACACGGGTCACCGAGGCCGACGGGCGTCCCGGCCAGTGGTACCTGCACCTGTTCGCGCCCCAGCAACCCGACCTCGACTGGACCAACCCGGAGGTCCGGGAGGAGTTCGTGGCGATCATGCGGTTCTGGTTCGAGCTCGGCGTCGACGGCTTCCGCATCGACGTGGCGCACGGTCTGGCCAAGGCCGAGGGGCTGCCCGACGCCAGCGGGGTCGTACCTCCGCCGGTCGCCGGAAAGCGGGTCGAGCACCCGCACTGGGACCGCGACGAGGTCCACGAGATCTACCGCACGTGGCGAGCCCTGGCCGACGAGTACGAGGATCCTAAGGTGTTCGTGGGCGAGGCCTGGGTGCACAGCCCGGAACGGCTGGCCCGCTACGTCCGCGCCGACGAGTTGCACACCGCGTTCAACTTCGACTTCCCAGTGACCCCATGGCAGGCGGAACGGATGCGCAGCTCGATCGACGCCACGCTGCGGACCCATCGGGCAGTCGGCGCCGCCCCCACGTGGGTGCTGTCGAACCACGACACGGTCAGGGAGGTGTCGCGCTATGCGCGTCCACAGGGCGTGGGACCGCTGCTCAAGCTCGACGACGTGCTCGCGCTCCCGGCGGACCCCTCGCGCGGGCTGCGGCGGGCGCGGGCCGCCGCGCTGCTCATGCTCGCGCTGCCCGGCGGCGCCTACATCTACCAGGGCGAGGAGCTCGGCCTGCCCGAGGTCGAGGACCTGCCGGACGACGTGCTCCGCGATCCCGGCTGGGAGCTCTCTGGCCACACTGCACGCGGCCGCGACGGGTGCCGAGTTCCGATCCCGTGGTCTGGGCCCGCGCCACCGTTCGGCTTCAGCCCTCCGGGCGCGAGAGTCCCGCCGTGGCTGCCCCAGCCGGCCTCGTGGCGCGAGCTGACCGTCGCGGCCGAGACCGGTGACGAGGGCTCGACGCTCGAGCTCTACCGCCGTGCGCTCGCGCTTCGCCACGAGCATCCTGCGCTCGGCGACGGCGAGCTCAGGTGGTTGCCGGCGCCGGCGGGCGCGCTGGCCTTCGCTCGCGAGCCGGGCTTCGCGTGCATCGTCAACGTGTCCGCCGGCGCCGTGGCCGTACCACCGGGCACGCGCGTCCTGATCGCGAGCGGCCCGCTCACCGCGCGCCACCGCGTCCCGCAGGACACCGCCGTCTGGGTCGCCGTGGGGGCGCGGGAAGAAACTCCAACATAGTCGGAGTTTCTTCCCGCGCCCGGCGGCGGTAGGCGGGGCGGATCAGTAGCCCTGCTGGCCGGGGCCGTAGCCCTGGGTGGTGCTGCTCTGCGGGGTGCCGTTGCTCTTCCCGCTCCCGGTGCTGCCACCGCTGGGCGCGGGCGCCGCGGTGACCGGCGCCGGCGCCGCCGAGGTCGTGACGGGAGGAGGAGGCGATTGCGTCGTCACGGGTGGTGCCGCCGTCGCGGTCACCGAGTGCCTGGTCGACGCCGTGGTCGCCACCGGCTTGGGCTTGGGCTTGTGCACCGCTTTGTGGTGCACAATCTTCTTGTGTTTCGCCGCCGGATCGGCGGTCGTCGTCGAGGTCGTGCTGGTGGCGGACGCCGCCGCGGTCGTCGTGGAGCTGGTCTTGGAAGTGCTTGTACCGCCGCAGCCGGCCACTGCCAGGGCGACCGCGATCGTGCTCAGCACCATTTTTTTCATAATCCCGCTCCGATTTTCGCTGCCAGGCTTAGGTGTTCAGGGTACAAGACACGCCGGGCGCAGGATTGTTCCGGTAGGTGCCCGACCGAACGGCTCCCCCGTCACTCGCTTCCGGGCAAACGCTCGCTAAGGTATCCACCGTTCATGGAGGGATCGGGAATCTCGTCCGTCCCGCAAGAGGCTGACGGCAACGGTGCAGGCGGGGATGCCCTAGCCCGCGCGGGCGGCACGGCCGCCCCGGCGGCCCTGACCGCCGAACCGCCCCCTGCCGAAGGCGGTCCCCGGCCGCGCTTGAGGCGTTTAGCTCCTAGCTCGCGATCGAGCCTGATCCTGACCGTGTGCTGCGTGGCGCAGTTCATGGTGATCCTCGACCTGAGCATCGTCAACGTCGCGCTGCCCTCGATCCAGTCGAGCCTGAACTTCACCTCGGCGGACCTGCAATGGGTCGTGGACGCCTACGCGATCGCCTTTGCCGGCTTTCTCATGCTCGGCGGCCGCGCCGCCGACCAGCTCGGGCAGCGCCGGGTCTTCGTCGCCGCCCTGATCCTGTTCTCGATCACGTCGCTCGTGGGCGGTGCCGCGGTCAACCGTCAAATGCTGCTCGTGGCTCGTGGCGTGCAGGGCTTCAGCTGCGCCTTCATGGCCGCCTCGTCGCTGGCGATCATCACCTCCTCGTTCCCGCCCGGCCCGCAGCTCCACCGGGCGATCGGCCTGTGGGCGGCGATGAACGGCGCCGGCGGCGCCGCCGGGACGCTGTTCGGCGGGATCATCACCCAGGAGCTCAGCTGGCGCTGGGTGCTGCTGATCAACCCCCCGATCGGGATCGCCACCGCGATCGTCGCCTGGGCGGTGGTCGCCGACCGCCGTCGCGGGGCGGCCGACCAGAGCTTCGATCTCGCCGGCGCGGTGACTCTGACCCTGGGCCAGATGGTGCTCGTCTACGGCGTGGTTGAGGCCGGGCTACGCGGCTGGAGCGCCTCGCTGGCGCTCGGCCCGATCCTCGCCGGGCTCGCGTTGCTCGCGGGCTTTTGCGTGATCGAGACGCGGGTGGCGTCCCGACCGCTGGTGCCCTTCAAGGACCTGACCAAACCCCTCCAGGTGGCCAACACGATCGTGCTGCTGTTCAGCGCGGCGCTGTTCCCGATGTGGTACCTGAGCTCGCTCTACCTCCAGCAGGTGCTCGGGCTCTCGCCGCTGCACGCCGGCCTCGCCTTCCTGCCGATGGCGCTGATGATCATGGTCGTCGCGCGCAGCGCCGGCAAGCTCGTCAGCCGCTTCGGCGTGCGGTCGGTCCTGACCAGCGGACTCCTGATGATGACCGCCGGAATGCTGCTCTTCACCAAGATCGCGGCGAGTGGCAGCTCGGTCGTCTACGTGGTCGTCCCTGGGCTGCTGACCGCAGCCGGGATCGGGATGTCGATCGTGCCCTCGACGATCGCCGCCACCCAGGGCGCCAAGCAGGGTCAGGCCGGCCTCGCGTCCGGTCTCGTCAACACCTCGCGCCAGGTGGGCGGCGGGCTCGGCATCGCGGTCCTGATCACGCTCGCCACCTCGCGCTCGAGCCACCTGATCGGCGCCGGCCACGGCGAGCTGCAGTCCCTTACCGAGGGCTTCCGCCTCGGCTACTTCATCGGCGCCGGCCTCTGTGCCGCGGCGGTAATCGTGACGCTGGCGTTCGTACCGCGGACGGCTCCAGCTCACGCCGCGCCGGGAACGGCCGCCCGGCGGTTCCCGATCGGTGCCGTGGTGGCGGCGGTGATCGCGGCCTTCGTCGTGCTCGACTTTGCCGTCGGTGGATCGCATGGAGCGCCGATCGGCGCCTACGTCACAGGCGACACCTACCAGTACGCGTCGGCGCCGGGACTCAGGCCGCCGGTGATCCGCACCGACATCCCGACCGACAGCAGCAAGCTGGCCCCGGGCTACATCTTCATGACGAACTTCTACGACCTGAATCACCCGCCGATGGTGGGCCAGAGCGGGCCGCTGATCCTCGATAACCAACTCCAGCCCGTCTGGTTCAGGCCGGTGCCGACGAACGTCGTGGCTGGCAACCTCAGCCTGCAGGTCTACGACGGGAAACCGGTGCTCGCCTGGTGGCAGGGCACGATCACGAGCACCGGCGCCACCGAGAGCGGCGAGGACGTGATCGTCAACCAGCACTACCAGACGATCGCCACCCTGAAGGCCACCGATGGATGGGTCCTCACGCTGCACGAGATCGCGATCCGGGGTCACGACGTATGGGTGACCGCCAACAAGGACATCCCGATGAACCTGTCCCGCTACGGCGGCGCCTACAACGGCGCGCTCACCGACTCGGCCGTGCAGGAATACGACCTGCGGACGGGCAAGCTGGTGTACAGCTGGGATGCGCTCAAACACATCCCGCTGAGCGATTCACGCGCCTCGCTCCCCACCAACGGCTTCCCCTGGGACGCCTACCACGTCAACTCGATCAACCTCCCCGGTGACGGGACGTTCGTCGTGTCGATGCGCAACGTCTGGGCGGTGTACCAGGTGAACATCGCCAGTGGGGCGATCGAGTGGACGCTCGGCGGTCCGCACTCGAGCTTCAAGATTGGATCGGGAGCCGACTTCGCGTGGCAACACGACGTGGTCACGTACCCGGGCACGTCGCTGATCTCGATGTTCGACGACCACTGCTGCCAGATCACCGGCGGCGGCACCTACGTCTCACCGACCGCGCCGTCTCGGGGGCTGGTGCTCAAGCTCAACACACAGACCCACACCGCTACGTTCGACGGCCAGTACAGCCACGGCAGCAACTTCGACTCCGACTACATGGGTAGCGTCGAGCCGCTGGCTAACGGCAACGTGTTCGTCGGGTGGGGGTCAGCGCCCTGGTTGACCGAGTACAGCTCCTCGGGCCAGATGCTCCTCGACGCGCGCCTTCCCGGCTCGGACATCACCTACCGGGCGATGGTCGAGCCGTGGGTGGGCTTGCCGCTCTACCCGCCCTCCGGAGCGGCGCGCCAGCATGCCGGCCGGACGACCGTGTACGCCAGTTGGAACGGCGCCACCCAGGTCGCCGGCTGGGGGGTGCTGGGATCGAGCAGCACGGGTGGGTGGACCCCAATCACGTCTGCTCCCAGATCCGGGTTCGAGACGGCAATACCGATCCCGCGCAGCGCCGCCCGTTATGAGGTGGAGGCATTCAGCTCGCGCGGCAAGGTGATCGGCACCTCACAGCCGTTCAGCGCGGCCGGCTGAGCTGCGCTGCGTCGGACGAGCGCACGTACAGCGTTCCGCCGGGGCCCGCGACGTTGATCCGCAGCCGCGGGGCACCGGCGGGAGGTACGAATGCGGGCGGCTCGAGCACCTGGCTGGCAAAGGCACCGCCGCCCTGCACGTCGACGGCGACGCCCGGTGGCGCGATCACGGTCACCGTCCCGAACAGGTTGTAGATCTCCAGCTCGACCTCCGGCCCCGGCAGCCGCGCCTGGCGCAGGTCAAGGACGATCGTGCCAAACAGCGAGCGCCAAGATGAGCGCGACGGCAGTTCCCACGCGCCCCGGCGAACCAGCTTCGAGCAGAGCGCGCGATGCTTCACCGGCTCGGCCGCCGGCAACGTCGGCGCCACCGCCGGCAGGTCCACGGTCAGCGCCGCGAGCTCGCGATCCGTCCGCGCTACCTGGGCCTGACCCACGCGATCGCTGAACTCCTCAAGCGTCAGGCGGCCGCTGGTAACGGCGTCTCGGAGGAGCACGATGCTCTGCTCGCGCTCGGCGTCGCTGGCGAGGGTCGGACGAGGCTCCGGCACATCGCTCATACCGGCCCAAAGGTAGCGCTCGTGGGCGGTAAGGCGCCGGGGCCGGGCGCGTAAGGGATACGAGCCGCCAGTCCGCTCCATCTGCCCGATGTGCAAATCGCGTCTTACCGGCACGATCAATCCAGTCGAATGAGAGGACGATCGTGATGACCCAAACGGACAAACCCACCGTGGCTCTACGCGTCGCGCGCGACAACGAGACCGGCGTGGTCCGACGGCTGGCCCAGCTGGACGATGCCCCGGCACCGTCCGGTGAGATCCTCCTCGCCCTGATCGACGGCGAGCCGGTCGCGGCGCTGTCCCTCGCCGACGGACGCGTGGTGGCCAACCCGTTCGTGCGCACCGCTGACGCGGTGGCGCTACTCGAGATCCGGGCCGCTCAGATCGCGGCCTCGGCGACGCGTCGCCGCCGCCGTTTGGCAGATAACTGGCGCTATGCGCGAGTTGTCGGCCGAGCGGCCTAGATTCCGTCTGTTGACGCGGTGAGATCAGGTCAGAGCACTTCGGAGAGCGCCGCCAGCTGCAACTCATCGATCGTGGCGGTGAGCTCGCTGACGCAATCGCGGATGATCGTGTAACGGATCACGCCCCGGCGCAGCCCGTAGTTCTGCACGGTCCGCTGAGCAGCTATCTCGTACAGGTGGGTTCCGTCGGTCAGATATCTCATGGTGTTGGGTCCCGTCCCGCGTAGCGAAGCTACACCCATGTAGCTTCTTGGCGAATCCCTATCTACCCGGCTCGCCCGGCACTTAACCCCATCATCGGTTGGAAAGCAACGTGCTGAAATACTGAAACGCGGCTGCCGGACGGACCGAGTCCTAGACCGCGGTCGGTGCGTCGACCAGGCCGGCGATGGCCAGCCGCCGCCGAACCAGGCCAACCGCGTAGTTCCGCCTCTCGGCATCTACGGCGTCGCCCCAGGCCGCCGCTGCCTCGGTGGCGCGCTCGAGCACGTGGTCCAGCAGGTCGGGCCGCTGGGCCTCGGTCAGGCAGCGCACGCCAAAGCCGACGTGCCACCGCTCATCCTTCTCGACGCGCTCCACGCCTTCGCGAATCCCGGGCAGAACGCCGTCGGCCAAATCGTCGAGCAGCGCTTTCTGCCCGGCGGAGAAGACGGCCCCCTCAAGGATCATGTGATAGAGCGCGACGCCGTCGAGGATCTCGGCGCGTCCCGCCGCGAGCTCGCCCGCCATCGCCGGGAGGCGCTGCTCGAACAGCTCGGCCAACGCGTCCGGTACGAGGGCTCGGGCCGCGGTCCGCCGCTCGGCCGGCGTGTCCCCGGGCAGGCGCATGACCTCGCCGGCGATGCGGTCGAACAGCTGCGTGTGGCGATCCTCATCGCGACGCTGGAGGAAGAACAGCCACATCATCATCGTGTCGCCGTGCTCGGCGCGGTCCGCGAACGGCACGAGGTGCTCGGCTACCGAGTCCTCGGCCACCCGGAAGCCGGCCAGCAGCGTGGTCAGGCGCCGGCGGCGCTCGGCGGGGAGCTCGGGCCACGCACGCGCGTCGGGGGCAAGGTCGATGGCCGTCGCGTCCCACTGCAGGCGGGCCACGATCTGGGAGTACGTGGCGAGCCGGGGGAACATCAAGAGCTCGGTGCGGTCAGCGGTGGGAACGCTGAGACCGCCCGCCCCGGCGGGGATGTACGGGTCTTGCACCATCAGAAATAGTTTGTCGAATCGGCCCTCGCGCCCGCCGGCCGTTTCACGGTGCGGTACACGAACTGGGGATGGTCGGCGGCGCCTGACGGCGACGCCTCAGGATCGGTCTGCGCCGACTCTCGCACGGAGACCACCTGCTCGTGGTGTGGCGAGAACCGGCACACGGGATCGGTGGCGGCTGCATCACCGGAAAGCCGCAGCGCCTGACAGCGGCACCCGCCCCAATCCTCTTCCTGCCGTCCGAGCGGGCACGACCGGCAAGGTTCCTGCATCCAACCGGTGCCGCGGAACCGCGCGAACGAGTCCGACTCGTTCCAGATCCAGTTCAGCGGGTGCTCGCGGACGTTCGCGAACTCAAGCCCCGGAATCGTCGACGCCGCCTGACAGGGGAGGACATCGCCATTGGGAGCGACGACCATCGCGGTCCGGCCCCATCCCCCCATGCAGGGCTTCGGCAGCTCCTCGTAGAAGTCGGGGAGGACCCATAGGACGTCCACCTTGGGGCCGACCCGCTCGCGGAAGCGCTTGACCGCCCCCTCGCCGCGCCGCAGCTGCTCCCACGATGGCAGCAGCGCCCCCTGGTTGAGGACGGCCCATCCGTAGTACTGGGTGTTGGCCAGCTCGAGCCGCTGCGCCCCGAGCTCGAGCGTCAGATCGAGCAGTTCCTCGATCCGGTCGAGGTTCTGCCGGTGCAGCACGCAGTTGATCGTCAACGGGAAGCCGAACTCCTTCGCCGCGCGTGCCGCGGCGATCTTCTTCTCGAACGACCGGTTCCCGGCGATGCGGTCGTTGTCCTCCGGGTCCGGGCTCTGGATCGAGATCTGCACGTGGTCGAGCCCCGCCGACTTCAAAGCCTCCGCCCCCTCGCGGTTCAACAGCGTGCCCGCGGTGATCAGCGAGGAGTAGAGGCCGGCGTCGCGCGCGCCCTCGCACAGCGCGACCAGATCGCGGCGCAGCATCGGCTCGCCACCGGTGAGCGCGAGCTGGAGCGCGCCCAGCCCGCGGGCCTCTCGGAAGACGCGAATCCAGTCCTCGGTTTCGAGCTCCCGGCGGTACCGGGAATCGCCGATGTCCACCGGATTGGAGCAGTACGGGCAGTGAAGCGGGCACTGGTAGGAGAGCTCGGCAATCAACGTGAACGGGCGAGTCCTCGGGGAGGACTTAGGCGCTTGCATCGACCAGCAGTCCCCTCTCTCCCATCGCCTCCACCAACCCCCGAACGTCGTCACCTACATCGGCGCCACCATACCGCTCGCTCAGAACCCCGATGATCTCGTCGACCGACCGCTCCCCGTCGCACAGCTCGAGCACCGCGACCGCCGTCGGATTGAGCCGCACGGCGCCTTCGGGAACGAGCAACAGATGCTCCTCGCGGACCTCGTCGTAGCTCAACCGCGCACCGGTGACGAGCCGTGGGTGCGTCATGTGATCGACACCTCCGCCTGTGTGTCCCCCCGCTCGATGGCGTCCAGCTGGGCCCACAGAACCTGAGTCTTGAATCTCAAAGCCGCCACCGCGGCATCCTGCTGGTCACGCGTTCGGCAGCGCGCCACCACCAGCTCGAGCGCGTAATCAGCGTCGCGCGGGGCCTTGACGAGCCGGGTCCGGAAGTACTCGAGCCCCGCCGGGTCGATCCACGGGTAGTGACGCTCGAGCGCCTCGAGTCGTACGCGGATTGCGGCCGGACCGAACAGCTCGGTGAGCGAAGAGGCGACGGCCTCGACCCACGGCTTCCGGCGCGCGAAGTTCACATAGGCATCAACGGCATAGCGAACCCCGGGCAGGACACCGCGCTCGGACTGGAGATCCTCCCGAGAGACCCCGAGCGCCTCGCCCAGCCGCAGCCACGACTCGATCCCGCCCCCTCCCTCGGTCGTGCCATCGTGGTCGATGATCCGCTGGATCCAGTGCCGCCGGACCTCGACCTCGGGACAGTTGGCCATGATCGCGGCGTCCTTCAGCGGGATGCACTTCTGGTAGTAGAAGCGATTCGTGACCCAGCGCTGGAGCTCGTTGCGGCTCAGCTCTCCCGCGTCCATCCTGCGGTGAAACGGGTGAAGGTGGTGGTAGCGCGCACCCTGCGCGCGCAACCGCGCGACAAGGTCTTCGCTCACAGCTCGACCTCGAGCCCGTCGTAGGCAACCTCGATCCCGGCCCGCGTGAGCACCTCGCGCTCGGGCGAGTCCTCGAGCAGGATCGGGTTCGTGTTGTTGATGTGGACGAGCGCCTTGCGCGGACGCTCCAGCCCTGCCAGCGCCTCGAGCGTCCCGCCCGGTCCCGACAGCGGCAGATGCCCCATGTCGCGCGCGCTGCGCGTCGAGATCCCGAGCCCCGCCAGCTCGTCGTCGCGCCAGAAGGTCCCGTCGACGAGCACGACGTCGCTGGCGGCGAACCGAGCCAGGATCCCTTCGTCGAGCCGGGCCAGACCCGGTACGTAGGTAAGGATGCCGTCGGTGGCTCGATCGCGGAACACGAAGCCGCTGGCGGTGAGCTCCACGCCCGACCCATCCAGATAGCGAGGCGCGTCACCGCCCGCGTCGAAAGGCTCCACCGTGAGGCTCGATCCTTCGAGCGGGGTCGCCTGTCCTGATTCGAGCGACCGCCACTCGGCGCCGCAGTAGCGCTCCAGGATCGGCAGCACGGGATACCCCTGCGTGAGCGCGCGCTCGACCCCATCGTCGCCGTAGACGCGCACCGGCGATGTGGACTCGCGCAGAAGCAGGAGCCCCGCGGTGTGGTCGATCTCCGCGTCGGTCAACAGGACGCCGGCGACCGGCGGCGAGCGTATGCCGTCGATCCCCGCGGGCGCGAGCGCCTCGAGCTGCTGGCGCGCGTCCGGGGACGCGTTCACCAGGAACCACGGACCGTCGCCGCCGCGGATGGCAAGCGAGGACTGCGTACGGGGTTGCGCCCGCACACCGCCCCGCGCCGCCTCACACGTCGGACAGCGGCAGTTCCACTGCGGAAACCCTCCGCCGGCGGCCGAGCCGAGAATCCGAACGCGCACGCGGTGGCAGAAGCGGTGCGTAGCCCCGGCGCAACGCCCGAGGCCACGCCAGCTTCACGTCCTACCGGTGGTAGAGGTAGGAAGTGACCTCCGAGCACATCTCGATGAACTCAAACTTCGGCTTGCTCCAAACCATAGGATGCCTCTCCCTCTTAGAGTTCAACGTGCGGGTCGCATCTTACACACCGAATGCAAGTCGCTGAAACAGCGCTGTCAGACGATGAACGTCGTGGTAACAGCGGGCGGAACGGACTCGACGGGGGCCGATCTCGTCGCGGTCGCGGCTGGCGCTCGGGCCTCAGAACTTGGTGTCCCAGAGCGCGCCCTCGCGGACGCGGACCCGGTCGCAATCGTGTACCGGCAGTCAGGTCCGCCGCTCGCGGTGGTCGCACTCGAGCCGGACATCGAGGGGCTGCGGACGGCCGCAGCACGAGCAGTCCGGGCATGCCGGAACGGCGGAATAGTCGCGTGGGCGCTTGATCCGTCGCTCCCGCTCGCGCTCGAGGAGCAGGTGCGGGGGCTGGCCGAGGGCGCTGTGATCGGCAGCTACGACGGGCGTCGTTGGCGCAGTAGTGACCCGCCGCCGAGGGTCATGCGGTTCGTGATCTGCGGGTGCCCTGACGAGCTCGCGACGGTTGCCGACCGCGCGGCACTCGTCGCTCGGTGGACGAACGCGGCGCGCGAGATGGTCGACGCGCCGGCGAATGTGATGTCACCCGCGGGACTAGCCGATCGGGTAGTGAAGTTTGACCACCTGGTCAGCGAGATTGTCGACCCGGTCAGGGCGGGGCTGAGCGCACTGGCCGCCGTCGGCGGGAGCAGCCCGATCCCGGCGCGACTTATCGTGCTCCGACACAGCCCGGCCGGCGCGCCGCACGCGCCGCGGCTGGCGCTCGTCGGTAAGGCAGTCACATTCGACACGGGCGGTTACTTCCTGAAACCGCAGAGTGACATCGTCCGCCAGAAGGCCGACATGGCAGGCGGCGCGGCGGTCATCGCGGCGCTCGGCGCGATCTCGGAGCTCGAGCTCCCACTGTCGGTCACCGGCGTTGTGCCCGCCTGCGAGAACATGCTGAGCGGCACCGCGATCCGTCCCACCGACGTGATCACGACCGCCGCCGGCCTCACCGTCGAGGTCACGAATCCCGACGCCGAGGGGCGCTTGATCCTGGCCGACGCGCTCTGGTACGCGCGCCGGGAGGGCGCGACGCACATCGTCGACCTGGCCACGCTGACCGGCGCGATGCGCGCCGGCATGGGCGACCTCTACGCCGGCGTGTTCTCGCCCGACGCATCGTGGCGCGGCGCGGTTGTCGAGGCGGGAAACGCCAGCGGCGATCTCGCCTGGCCGTGGCCACTTCACCCGCGCTACCGCACGCTGATCGAGTCCGACGTGGCGGACCTGCGCAACAACGCCGGCAAGAGCTTCGGCTTTCCGATCGTGGCCGCGACCTTCCTCGCACAGTTCGCCGGTGAGGACCCCTGGGCGCACGTGGACATGCTCGGGCCGGCGCTTCTCGACGACGATCGCGGCGACGCTTTCGGGCGCGGCGCGTCCGGCTACGGCGTCCGCATGCTCGTCGAGCTCGCCACGCGGCTGAGCGTTACGCTGAGTGAATGAGCCACCAGGACGGCGACCACCGAGCCCTGACCGCGGCAACGCCGGGGCGCGTCGTCGACCCCTCCAAGTTCGACCTCGCCGCAGCGGAGCAGGCTGCACTGGAGCTGCTGCGCGCGATCGGCGCCGACCTCGATTCGCCGGGTCTACTCGACACGCCGCGCCGCGTCGCCGCGTCGTTCGCCGAGCTGGTCACGCCCGCCGAGTTCGACGCGACGCTGTTTCACAACGAGGGGTACGACGAGCTCGTGCTGGTGCGGGATATCCCGTTCCACTCGCTTTGCATGCATCACCTGCTGCCCTTCCACGGCCACGCACACGTCGCCTACCTGCCTGGAGAGACGATCATCGGACTCTCGAAGCTCGCTCGCGTGGTGGAGGCGTTTGCGCGCGACCTCCAGCTGCAGGAGCGCATGACCGTGCAGATCGCCGATTGGCTGGAGCAGGAGCTCGCGCCGCGAGGCGTTGGCGTGGTACTCAGCGCCGAGCACCTGTGCATGACGATCCGAGGCGTGCGCAAGCCGGGGGCGCGAACGGTCACCTCGGCGGTGCGAGGCCGCTTGCGCGCCGACGCGCGTACGCGCCAGGAGTTCTTCAGCCTTGTCGACAAACGCCAGTGAGCCGGCGCCCCTGATCGAAACCGTGGTGACCACCACCGGGTCAGACGGTGTGGTCAACTGTGCAGCGATGGGGGTCCGGTGGGACGAGCGGGAGCTCGTGTTCTGGCCGTTCGACGGTACGCGCACGCTCAGAAACCTGCGCCACCGGGGTGAGGCGGTCGTGCATCTGACCGACGACGTGCTCCTGTTCGTGCAGGCCGCGCTCGGCCACCCTCATCCCGCCATGCGGCCGGCCAGTCGTGTCGCGGGCTCGGTCATCGAGGAGGCCAACTCGTGGCGCGAGGTGATCGTGACCGAGATCACGCCCGACTCGTCGGGCCTCTCGCGCTCGCAGGTGCGGGCTCGAGTCGTCGCCTCCGGCACCGGGACCCAGCAACCCCTCGGCCTGTGCCGCGCGCGGCACGCGGCCGTCGAGGCGTCGATCCTCGCGTCGCGCCTGCAGTGGCTCGGCGTGGATCACGTCGCGGCCGAGCTGGACCGCCTTCAGGAGCTGGTGGACAAGACCGCGGGGCCCCGCGAGCGGGCCGCGATGGACTACGTGCGACGCTACGTGGCGGAGCGGACATGACCGAGATCGTCGTCAGCGCGCCGGCGCGGCTGCACTTCGGCATGCTCGACCCCGCGGGGATCGGGGCGAGGCGCTACGGCGGGTTCGGCGTCGGCGTCGAGCAGCCGCGCGTGGTCGTCGGACTCCGATCTCGGGCGGATGACCAGGTCCTCGTCACGGGCCTGCAGGCCGCCCGTGCAGCCGAGTTCACCCGGCGCGCGCAAGCAGCGTTTGCGTTCACGGAGGGGGTCGAGGTGGACGTGCACGAGGCCATTCCCGCGCACAGCGGACTTGGTTCGGGCACCAAGCTCGGTCTGTCGATCGCGCGCGGCCTGGCCGAGCTGGCCGGAATCTCCGCAGGACCCGAGCGCCTGGCCGCGGCGAGCGGGCGCGGCGCGCGCTCGAGCGTGGGCTCATGGACGTTCGCCGCGCCGGGCTTGGTGGTCGAGGCCGGCGTACGCGGGAGCGACTCGATCAGCCCGGTGGTGGCGCGTCACCCGATGCCGGATCGGTGGCGGTGCGTGCTCGCGCTGCCGCTCGGTGGGGAGGGACTCTCTGGGAAGGCTGAGGATAGGTTTTTCAGTGAGCTCCTCCACGACGGGCACGCCATCGAGCCGGCGGTGTCGCGGCTGCTGCTCACCGATCTGCTGCCGGGTCTGCTCGCGGCCGACCTCGATGAGTTCGGCGCGGCGCTCACCCAGATCCAGCACGAGATCGGATCGATGTTCGCCCCGCAGCAAGGCGGGGTGTTCCATCCGCGCGCGGCGCCGCTGGTCGATGCGCTGCTGGCGCTGGGGGTCGGGGCAGTGGGACAGAGCTCTTGGGGCCCCGCCGTCTACGGGATCGTGGATAGCCCCGAGCGCGCGACCGAGGTGGCCGACCGGCTGGGCGCGGTGGCGACCGGCGACACCGACATCCGCGTGGTCGACTTCGATCGGCGCGGCGCCTGGGTCGCCCGCGACGGCTCCTCCGGGGCGGCAGCCGCGTGAAGCTGCTGGTCAGCGTTGTTTCCGCGGAGGAGGCGCGGCGTGCGGTGGCCGGCGGGGCCGACATCATCGACGTCAAGGATCCGCTCGAAGGGGCATTGGGAGCGCCCTCGCCGCGCGTCCTGTCCGAGGTCGTGGGCGTGGTCGGCGACGCCGCGCCGGTGAGCGTGGCCCTGGGCGACGTGCCGGGTCTCCCCCACACCGCTGCGCTCGCCGCCCGCGGCGCGTCTGGGATCGGTGCCGACTACGTCAAGGTTGGCCTGCGCGGAGTGCACGAGCTCGACTCCGCGGTGGCGCTCCTCAGCGCGGTGGCGGGCGCCGTCGGGCCAGGCGTGGCCGTGGTCGCCGCCACCTATGCCGACGCCGGTGCGCTCGATCCGCCGGCGCTCACGCCGGGGTGTTTGCCGGCGCTGGTGCAGCGGACCGGCATCGCGGGCGCGCTCATCGACACTTTCACCAAGGATGGCCGCGGCCTCTACGGCTGGATGTCCGAGTCCGAGGTCGCCGATCTGATCGCGGGCACGCGCGCGGCCGGCGCCTCATTCGCGGTCGCCGGTCAGCTGCGGCTTGACGACTTCCGCCGAGTCGCGGCCGACGTGGTCGGGGTGCGCTCGGCGGTGTGCCGCGGCGGCGACCGGGCCGCCGAGCTCGAGTCAGAGCTGGTGGCGGCCGCGGTCGCCGAACTGCGCGGTGGGGGGCGGCGCTGTGACTGCGCTGGGGCGGGGTTCGCTGGCTGCTTCGGGGAGCCAGTCCCGTGTCAACGAGTAGATCACCAAAGCTGAACTTCGGTGTCTCCGGCGCGAGCTTGACCAGGCTCGGATCCGGACGGAAGTTAGTGTGGAGGATCGAGTTCGGCGTGTCCCACAACACCTGGGTGAGTGACACGTGTTAGCTGTGACCCGGAGCTGAACTTCGGAACTTTGGCGCTGAGGCCACGTATATGTCAGCCTCATCGCCAAAGTTCGGTGTTTAGCAATGGGTGATGCGCGTGCCGGGCCGGCGCCCCGGCGCGCGCACCACGACGCTTACGCCGGTCCGGCGCATCGCCTCCGGCAGGTACGCGTCCACCACCCGTCCGCCACCGGCCCGCTGCAGCGCCTCCAACTCCCCGGCCGTCAGCGTCGCCAGCGGCGGCTCATTGGACGGCCACCGCGGCAGCACTCCCGCCACCGGCTTCAGCAAGACCGCCTCGTTCGCTCCGATCGCGCCGGCCGCCAGCACCGCCAGCGAGTCACTCGTCACCTCCCAGGATTCCGGGACCTCGGGCCGGCCCTCGAACGCCGGCGCCGCCACAAGCAGCCCCAGCTCCCCGGGCGCCACCAGGCGGGTCAGGACCTCGGCCCCCGGCAGCAGCGCCACCAGCATCGCGCCGAGTTGATCCATCGCGCGCAGCGCCAGCGCATTCGCGAGATCGTCGGCGAGTCCCACCTGCGCGTCGACGGCGCGGACCGCGTCGGCAAACGGGCCGCCTCCGGGCACGACCAGCACCGGCCTCTCCCGGGCCAGCTCGATCGCCTCCGAGCACCCCCTGCGCAGTCCGTCCAGGCCCTCGTCACGCAGCAGGCCGCCGCCGATCTTGACGACCAGCGGGCAGCGCTCACTCACGGCCGAGGAACGACAGCGCCACCGCGGCGGCGACCTCGCCGCCCTGCCCTGCGAGCGGCGAGCCCGAATCGCCACGGACAGTCAACCCGCAGCGCTCCGCTGCGGCCCGGGCCAGGAAGGCGCCCACGCCGACGGCGAGCACGGGGGCGCCGGCGCGGACCCGAGCGGCCACGCGTCCAAGCGCGCCGGCAATCGAGGCAATCTGCGCCTCGTGCACCGCGCCGGCGAGCGCCTCGAGGTCGCCGTCGGCTAACTGCTCGGGATCCGCGCACACGACCCGCGCCAGCCGGGAGCGCACCTCGGGCAGCGACGCGCCCCGGTCGTCGGGGAACGAGCAGGTGCACTGCTCCGCGCGGAGGTTTCCCAGGAGCAGGTGCGCATCCGCGGTGATCGCGAACAGCTCCGACGACACCGGGCAGGGCTCGCCGCCGATCGGCACCTCGGACAGCACGGCCGCGATGTTGGTCCGCAGCGCGCCGGTGTACACGAGTTCGCCCGCGAGCAGCCGCTCGACGTCGGTGCGTCCGCGCGCAGCGACCTTCGCGTCGACGATCGGGATCACGTCGGTGGTGGTGCCGCCACAATCCACCAGGATCGCGTCGGGCAGCGAGCGCGCCACCACCATCGCCGTCGCCACCCAGTTCGCCGCCGCACAGCGCAGTGGCGTCGCCCGCGCCTGCTCGAGGTCGATCAGGGAGCCGTCCGTCGTTATCACGCGCAGCCGGCGGCCGGGCAGCGCGCGGGCGCTCGCGTCGAGCACGTACAGAACGCCCTCGCGCTTGCTGGCGAACACGTCGACCAGTTCAGCGGTCGTGGTCAGAGCGACCGGGGCGCCCTCCACCTCCAGCCGCCCGACCACCGACGCGATCACCTCGGCCATGGCGCCCGGGTCGCGCCACACCTCGAACGGCTCGGAGACGACCCGCGCGCGTTCCCAGTTCTCGCCGTCCACCACCGCTGCCTTCGTGTTGGCGCCGCCGACGTCGAGCCCGATTACCGGAAGCATCGCGGCATCATGACGCCGGCGAGGAGTAACTACCCGCCCGGCCGCGCCATCTCGGCGGCGAGTGCGCGACCAGGCCGATCCCGAGCTCGCCGAGAGTCGGCAGCACCTCGGCCTCAGGGTCGCGCGTCCACAGCGAGTACTCGGACTGCACGGCAGTCACCGGGTGCGTCGCGTGAGCTCGGCGGTGTCGAGGAACGTCACGCCAAGCTCGAGCGCGCCTTAGTGAGTCTGCGACGTACCCAAGAAGTCGACAAGGGAAGAGCCGATTCTGGTACACGCAATGCCATGCAGATCGTTCCGGTCCTCGACCTCAAAGGCGGCGTCGTCGTGCACGCCCGCCGTGGGCATCGCGCCGAGTACGCTCCGCTCCAGAGCCCGCTGGTCGAGGGCTCGGACCCGGTCGACGTGGCGCAAGCGCTGTGCAAGGCGTGCCGGACCAGAAACCTGTACGTCGCCGACCTCGACGCGATCGCCGGTAGGCCGCCGGATGAGGCAACGCTGCACGCCTTGTCAGCGATAGCGGAAGCATGGGTCGACGCCGGCGCCACCGACGTCGACCGGGCGGCGGTCCTAACGCGCGCCGGTGTCGCCCGCAACGTGATCGGCACGGAGTCGATCAGGCCGGGATTCCTGTCGGCGCGCGAGCGTGACCTCCCCCAGCCGCCGCTCGTCCTCAGCGTCGATCTGCGCGAAGGAAGTCTCGTCTCGCCCGATCCCGAGCTCGCCGGCCGCGAGCCCACCGCCGCCGCGGCCCTCGCCATCGCGCTCGGTGTGCGCGAGCTGCTGGTTATCGACCTGGCGCGCGTGGGGAGCGGATCCGGACCGCCGCTCGAGGCCGTCGCCCGGCTGGCAGAGGCCCTGCCCCGCGTTGCCATCTATGCCGGCGGCGGCGTGCGTGATGACGAGGACTTGCGCGCGCTCGAGTCGGCTGGGGCCGCCGGCGCCCTCGTCGCCACTGCCCTGCACGAGGGCAGGCTCACACTGTGACGAGCGACTCGCACGCTCGCACGACGCGCGCGGTGAGATCCTCGTCGCACACCGACTGGAGCGCCTGCCACCCGGGGATCCCGTTCACCTCGAGCACCACCGGCCCGCCGTCGGGCGCCACCAGCATGTCCACACCGGCGACGTCGACCTCCAGCGCGGCCGCCGCCGCCAGGGCCACGCCGCGCTCGTCCTCGCCCAAGGTAACCGCCCGGGGTCGTGCGCCACGCGCGACGTTGGCGCGCCAAGAGTCGCTCACTCGCTCCATCGCGCCGGCGACCTCGCCGGCCACGACGAGCACGCGCAGGTTCCGCCGGCGGGCCGACGCAACGGTGCGCTGCACGTAGTAGACCGCGCGCTCGAGCTCCAGCGCGCGGAACACCCGGTGAGCCACGTCTCGGTCCTCGACGCGCACGATCCCGTTGCCCATCGCGCCGAACAGTGGCTTGACGACGACGTCGCCGCCCAGCCGCTCGAATGCCGCCATCGCGCCGTCGTAGCGCTCGCATACGATCGTCGGCGGCGTGGGCACCCCGGCCCGCGCGAGCAATGCGCTCGCCCACGACTTGTCGACGGTGCGCTCGACCGCGCGCGGACAGTTGACGCAGCGCACCCCGTGGTCGGCAAGGACGTGCAGCACGTCCATCCGGAAGATGACCTGCTCGAGCGACCCGCGCGGGAGCCCGCGGACGACCAGCAGGTCGAGCGCGTCCAGCGCGGTGCCCTCGGGATCACGCACATGCACGCGGCCGCGCTCGCCGACCTCGGACTGAAGCCGCGTCGCGGGAATCGCCATCACTTCGTGGCCACGAGCGACCAGGGCCGCCAGCAGCCCGCGCGAGTGCCAAGAGCCCGACGCGCCCAGGACTCCGACCCGGAGGGAGCCGGTCAACCGCCGGCTCCGGCGAGAATCGCTTCGATCAGCTCTCCCTTTGCGTCGGCGTACTCGTTCATGTCCGCCCACTCGCGCCCGGCGAGCTCTCGCTTGAGCTGCTCGTAGGCGCGGCGGTCCTCGGCCGACTCCCGCAACCGGTCGCGGAAACGGAGGTGTCGCTCGACATCAGGCGCTCCGTCTCGCCAGAAGTGCACGTGAACGTCGTGCTCGGGGGTGCGGAACATCCGGTGAGCCGGCTCACGCACCCGCAGCTCGTATCCGGCCGCCTCCATCGGCGGCACGAGCGCGGTGTCGTCCTCGGGATCCTCGACCGCCACCAACAGATCAACGATTGGCTTCGCGCCCAGCCCGGGCACCGCGGTCGACCCGATGTGCTCGATCCGCAGCGCGACCGGTCCGAGCGCCTGTCGCACGCGGTCGCGCTCGAGCTCGAACCGCGCCGGCCAGGCGGGGTCGTAGTCGACGATCACGATCTGGCGTCGCTCGCGTCCGCCGATCAGTACCTGGCCGAGATAGGCATCTCGCTCGCTGGCGTCCATTTCGGCCTCAACCCTCGAACGAGCGCTCGAGCACCTCGGAGGCCAGCCCGCCCCCGTGGTGCGAGCGTCCAGATTCGGTACTGGTCAGCGTCACCTCGGCCGGGCTGAACAGCATCGGATCGATGTCGTAGAAGTTCCAGTCCGCGGCGGCGAGCAGCTCGCCGAACGGCGTGCCGAACGCGTCCGAGGCCGCCGAGGGCAGTCGCTGTGCCAGGTCGGCGATCTCGTCGTCGGAGCCCTCGAGCCACAGATGCACCGTCCCACCATAAAGAACGGCGTCGTTCGTGCGCCCGATCGCCGTCGGATCGTCCTTCGCCACCGGCGCGATCGGGCAGCACCCCCAGCCGTGGCGGACCCGGGCCGCATCGACGCCGAGCTCGTGCAGCTTGTGCAGCGCGGTCTCGACCACGCGAGCCGAGATCTGCACCGAGCCGCACACCGAAGCGGTGGGGGCGATAAGGAACGTGACCGCGGACGCCTCCACCCCGCAGCGCTCCGCGACCTTGTCGACGAGCTCAGCCGGCGGGTCCTGCCGCGTCTCCAGGCACAGCACGGCCCGGTTGGCCTGCTCGCGCCAGTCCAGCTCCTCGAACAGGTCCTCGGCCCGTGCCAGTGCCCGTCCGGGGCCGCTGGCCATCGCGAAGAAGTCGTCGTCCTCGAGCTTCCAGCCGGCGTACTGCGCGGCCAGGCACGCCGCCGCCGGTTCATCGACGGAAACGACGACGCCGGGCCAGGTTCGCTCGCCCACCGGCACCGGCACTGGATCGATCCTCCCAAGCCCACCCATGCAGGCGGCCGCAAAGCCGAGCCCGGCCCGGAGGCCGCCCCGGGCCTTCGCGCCGCAGTCGACGAGCCGGGCCCCGGAATCCAGCCTTCGCACCTCGATCCCCACGGCGATCGCGTCGTCAATCAGCGCGTCGACGAGCTCGGCGGCGCGTTCGTTCATCGACAGGCTCACGTCCCCTCCTCCTCGTCCTCCTGGAAGATCAGGATCTCGCCCCGCGCCAGCTCGGTCCGGTCGCCCGACCAGCGCCCCCAACTCCCATCCACCAACTCATCGCCGACGGTGAGTCCGAGTTCGCGCAGGCGCAGGAGCTGCAGGCGCAACGCGGGCGGGCGAAAGCGGGTGGCCAAGGCGTAGCAGGGAAGCGGTTGCACCGGTCGGCCGGAGACGAGGCTCCCCCGCTTGTTGCCGAGCCCAGCCTCGGCGCCGATGCTGCCCAGCGCGATCACCGTGCCCGCCAGCATCCGCAGCCCGGCGCCGCTCGCGGTGTTCCCGCCGACAGCCACCAGACCGCGCCGCATGCCGGCGCCGGCCTCCTCGCCCGCGTCGCCGGTCACGACGATCTCGCCGCCGGTCATCCCCACCCGCGCGCCGGGATAAGCAGCCCCGAGTCTTGCGCCGGCATCCCCGATGATCCGCAACACCCCACCCGACATCTCCGCGCCCGCCCACGCGCCCACGTCGCCCCGCACTTCAATCTCGCCCCTCGACATGCCGGCGCCAATCCCATCGAACCGACGCAGGTCGCCGACGAGGACGAGCTCCTCCCCAGCGCCCGCGCCAGACACCTCGAAGAGATCACCCAGGGCCGCCGTCTCGCCACCGCAGCAGACGTCGAGGGCGGTAACCGCGGCGGCGCTACGCCCGCACAGCTGCTCGGGGGTCAGCGGCGCGGCGAGCACTCGGGCCGGCGGCTCCGTCCGAAGCGTGAGCGTCAGAGTCATGGCGGATCGCGCAGCGCGTCGAGCGGGAAGTGAAATTCGCCGAGCTTGCCGCCGAAGTTCGCGGCGGTGACGTGCGTCGCGCCGGCCGCCGCCGCCGCATGAAGGCCCCGGCGCATCGACTCGCGCACCGCCTCCTCCGAGACGCCGTCGATGACGATCTCGAATAGCGCGCCGACGCCGTCCGGGACCAGCGAGTCGTTCACCTGGGCGCGCAGCGTCGGCGCCATCTGATGGTTGGTGGAGGCGGGCATCGACTTCGAGGTCAGCGCTCCCACCTTGCTGCCGCTGCGGACGATTCCGCCCGGGAACGGCAGCGCGATCCCCTCGCCGCGCATCGCGTCCGCGGCCGACTGCGCGGCCGCCAGCGCGGCGTCCTCGTCACCGGCCCCGATCACCAGGTTTCCTCCCCCCACGCCTCGGCCGATCCCGACCGACTCGGCGACGAGGAACTCGCCCTCCATCACCGGGATCCGCCAGAAGCGCTGGCGGGCGATCACCTTGCTGGCCTGAAAGCCATCGCCGAAATAGCGCAGGCTCCCTCCCAGCGCCGCCGTCGGCTCCGCCCCCGGCAGCCCATCGAAGCACGCGGTCGTGGGGCAGGTCATCACGCTCTGGCCCACCCGCTCGAGCACGCGTTTGCCCACGCCCTCGCGGTCCATCGCGAACAGCAGCACCGCGATCCCCGGCCGACCGTCCGGCGTCTCGTCGGCGGCCAACGTCCGCTCGATCGCGGCCTCGCACTTACAGCCGATCACCGAGGTGGCAAAGCCGGTCATCGAGCGAGCCGCCTCGAGTGCCCACGCGCCGGTGGCGGCCGTGATCAGCACGCGCGCATAGCGCATCGGGAAAGCCTCGGCGAAGGTGTCGTCGACGTGCGTGGTTCCCAGCGTGTAAGAGCTCATGTCGCCGCCTCCACGACATGTACCGGCTCCCGCAAAGCCGGATCGCGCACCGGGTAGTGCCCGAACGACACGGTGTAGCGCTCACCGAACAGCGGCTCGAGGACGCGGTTCACCTCCGGGTCGAAGCCGGCGCGGCTCGAGAACAGCAGCCCGTCGTCGGTTCGCCGCAGCTCGCCGTCCTCGACGACGACCTCGCCGCCCTTGATCACGTACCGCGGCGTGGCGAACATCTCTTCGCGGTCGGCGCGGTCGTGGTAGATCGTTACGTCGGCGTCGGCGCCGACCCCGAGGTGGCCCTTGTCGCGCAGGCCGAGCCGCCGGGCCGGCCCGGCGCGCGTGATGGTCGCGATCTCGTTCAGCGTGTACTCGCGGTCGACCCCATCGAGCAGCGCCGTGCGCCGGATCGCGCGTTGGTTCGCGCGGCCCAGCTGATCCTCCCGATAGGCGCGGTCCATCAGCAGCCGGATCAGCTTCGGGTAGGAGAGGAATGAGCCGCCGTTGGGATGGTCGGTCGACAACATCACCTGCCAGGGGTTCCTGCCGAGCAGGAACAGCTCGAGCCCGATCCCCCACTGGAGGGCGTGGACGTAGCTCCCGGCCCGATACGTGTACGGGACGATCCCGCAGCCGGTCTCCACCTCGGTGTCGTGGTTCAGCCATTTGTCGCCGCCGAGGTCGCGCAACGCCGCCGACACCGGGCCGTCGGCCGTCATCGTCACCGCTGGTCCGAACATCACCTGGCCGACGTCGGCGGTGATCTCGGGATGAGCGCTCAGGTAGTCGATCAGCTCGGGTGCGCGGGAGCGAATCTGGCCTCCCGTCTTCCCGCCGTAGCTGTGGAACTGAAGGTGGGCGAAGTGCGCCTGGCGCCCGCCGAGCGTTCGCATCGTGTCGAGGGTCGTGTCGGCGTTGCCGGGCACGCCGAGGTTGTTGGCGTGGACGTGTACAGGGTGCGGCAGGCCGAGCTCGTCGACGGCGCCACCGATGGCCTCGAGCACCTGACGGGGCGTCACGCCGTAGCCGGTCACCTCGTCGTCGAGCGAGTGGACGTTGCCGTTGTCCTGCTTGAACCGCTCCACCCCACCGGGATTGACGAGCTTGACGCCGTAGCCGCCGGTCGCCTCGAGCCACCACGCCACGGCGTCGCGCAACTCGGATGACGCGGCCCCGCCCGAGCGGCGAATGAGCTCGAACAGCACCTGGTTGTTGCCCATCAGGATCAGGAACAACTTGTCGATTATCGGCGTGTCGCGCAGCTCGGCGAGCACGTGCCGTGCGGCCAGCGGCGGGGCCGCCGCCTCGACCACGGTGGTGTAGCCGAGCAGCGAGTAGCGGTAGCCGGTGGCGAACGTGGAAGGGATCACGCCGCCGGTGCCCGAGCGCAGGAGCTCGGTCCGGTCCATGGGATGCCCGCGGCGCTCCTCGGGGGACAGCTTGCGAGCGGCGTTCACCTTCGGCCCCGCGATGTGGGCGTGGATGTCCACGCCTCCGGCCAGCACCACCATGCCGCGCGCATCGAGCCGCCGCGCCTCCGGCCCCACGTCGGCGACCACCTTCCCGTCCGCGAGGCACACATCGCCGATCTCGCCGTCGACGCCATTCGCGGGGTCGTGCACGCGGCCGCCGGCGATCCGGATCGCCGTCACCGCTGCACCGCCTCGAGCAGTCGCGTGAGCACCGCGGCCGCGGTCGGTGCGTCGTCCGGCCGCGGCGCCTGAAGCGCCAGCGGGACCCCGTCGAGTCGATGAGCCGTGCCACGGGCCGACACGCCGGCGGCGGCGGTGCGAATCCACACCTGAGCATCCGGTCCGGGCGGCAGGCTGCCGACTGCGATCTCGGCCGCGCCGGAAGACTCGACGAGCAACGCAACATCGAAATCGTCGAGCGGCCGCGTGGCCGTGACGAGCTCGGGATGACCGCTGGCGAAATCGACATTCCCGCTGTACCCGGACTGCCAGGCAAGCACGTCATCGGCGCTCCTGGCGCCGGGAGGGCCCAGCAGCTGCAGCGTGACCGCATGGCGCTCCTGGCACAGCGCACGGATGAGTTCGTGAAGGGCGAGCGCCCGTCGCTGCCCGCCGGCGCCCGCGGTCAGGCCCGCTCCGTATACGAATGCCATGTGCGGTGCCGCACGCACGCTCTCCAGCAGCCCGCTCAGCGGCTGATCGAGCTCGCGGGCGTGGACCGTTTCCGGTGGGCGGGTCCCAATCAACGCATGCAGGATCGTCAGCGCCTCCAGGTCCCGCTCGCGCGTCCAGCGAAGCTGCATCCCGGACCGCCCGGCCGTCGCCGTATCCGCGTCATCGACCACCGCCAGCATTCGCTCAGAGTCGCCGTCGAATCCGAGCCGCTCGAGCAGTCGCGGATGGGTGCGCTCGGGATCCTCGCGCCAGACCACGACGAGCCGCGAGCGATCGCGGATCTCCCCCAGCGTGGCGGTCGAGGCACCCCGCAGCGGGACCGCCGGCGCACCGGGCCAGAGCGCTTCGACGCCTCCGGTCGCCACCAGCGCCCCCAGCCGGTCGGCGAGGGCGACCGCGGCCCGCGCGTCCTCCACGGTGGCGCCGTCGAAGCCGTGCAGCAGAGGACGGCGCGCGCCGCGCAGCAGCTCGGCGGCGTGCGTCAGCGCCGCGTTCACCTCCGCCGGCTGACCCTGGATCGCCGCGGCCGGCGCGTTCGCCTGGCGCGCGCGCTCGGAGAACCATGCCGTGCCGAGAGGACACTCGGGCGTCAGGCGCACGGCTCCGTCCGCGTCCGAAACGAGCACGTCGTCGCACAGCAGGGCGCAGCCCGCGCAGGTGACCGGGCCGAAGTCAACCACGGGCGAGCGCTCCCCGTTCGAGCGCGGCCAGCAGCCGGGCGCCGCGTTCGGCCAGCTCCGGCACACCGACGCTGCCCGACACCAACGTGCACACCGGTGCACCCCGCCTGATCAGCTCCCCGCCATGGGGGATGTCGCGCACCAGGCCCTCCGGCCACCAGGCGGGATCGGGGGCGCGGAGGTCGCGGTCGGCGAAGAGCACGAGCTTCACCCTCGCACAACTCGTGCCGGGCGTCACTGCGGGCGCAGGAAGAATGGAACCCCGCACGCCTCCGACATGAGCGTCGAAGCTGCCGGGTCCGAACAGCTCGAGCCCGGCCGTCGGTCGCGGGTTCACCTCCACCACCCACGCATGGCGGCCGTCCCAGATCGCGTCCACGCCGAACGCCCCGCGCACGCCGAAGCGCGCCGCCACCTCACCGCAGACCGCGCGCAGCTGACCGTGGAGGTCGGCCAGCTCCCCGTCGGGCAAGCGCGGGGGTGCCACGTTACCCGTCCACTGAAAGCCGCCCCGAAGGTGCAGCTGCTCGGTGAGGCCGAGCACGGCAGCGCGCCGACCGTCGCCGATCGCCACCGCCGAGCACGACGTCCCGTAGACGCGGCGCTGCAGGATCTCGGTCGGGCGCAGGGCGCCCCCGGCCCAGCGCCGCACGCCGCGTCCGCCGCCGCCGAGCCGGGGCTTGCGCAACCAGGCACCGCCGGCAGGCCCGTCCGCAGGGAGCTCGTGGACCGTTCGCGTCTCGGGCGCGCGCGCGCCGGACGCGCGCGCCGCCGCCGCCACCGCCCAGGGATCGCGGACCGCTGGCAGCAGCTCGGGCGGCGTCCCCAGCACCTCTCGCCGGCGGGCCAGCTCCGCCACGAGATCGGGTCGGTTCTCGAACCCCGCGCCGTACACCACCGCGTCGGCATCCACACCCTGCGCGAGCGCGGCGAGACCCTCGCTGGTCGGTGCCGTCGCCCCGGGAGCGACCGCGCGGAGGTCGACGTCGCCGAAGCGGTCGAGTGCCACAACGTCGTACCCGTCCGCGACCGCGAGCTGAGCGAGCATGCGAGCGCTCACCGCTACCACCAACACCTTCATGGCAGCCTCACCCCTGACAGCAGCGCGGCCAGCAGCGTCGCGGCCACCAGGTCGGCGGTAGTCCCGGGATTCAGCCGGTTACCGTCCGCCCGCAGGGACGCGTCGAAGTCCGCCAGCGCGAGGGTTCCATTCAGCACCTGACGCGCCGCAGCGCTGACCGCCTGTGCCGCCGCATCCCCCGCCTTACGCGCGATCAGGGTGTCCGGGTGCGCCGCCAGCAGGCCGATATGGAGCGAAACGATCGCGTCGAGCGTCCGCCGACCGGACGCCAGCGCCTGGGCGAGCAACGGCATCCCAGTGTCGAACACGATCGCGTACCCGGTCGCATATTCGGAGGCGATGCTGTCGCGGTGCGCGGCCGCGCCCATCGCCTCTCGTAAGGTGACGTGGGCCGGCGCCCTCACGTCGTGCTCGGGCGCGTCGCCGAGACCGCCGGGGCCGGCTCGCACGATCGCGGCGAAGGCCGCGGCGGCATCTTCGACATCGAGCCGCGCCAGGATCCGCCGCAGCGCCGGCCGAAGCGACTCGTCCGCCTGCCGAGTCACGGCGGCGCGGGCCAGCGGTGCGAAAAGGAGCACGATCCCGAGGTTGGTGTTGGCGCCTGCCGCGCGTGCGGTCGCCTTCACTCCGTCGGTGATCAGCTCGCCTACGGAGCATCGCAGCACGCGCCGGCGCGCGAATGCCGGGCCGAGCGCGAGCGCCGAACGCACCATGTCAGCGTACGTCGTGTCGGGGAAATCATGGGCGGGCGTGATGTTGCCCGGCTTGCTTGCTGACACCTCGAGCACGCACGCGAGCGCAACTTGATGCTCGAGTGGAGGCGCCGCCGACCCCATCATTGAAGGCGCCGCCGGCCATTCCATAACTTCACGCTCAGTCGCGAGTGAGCTAGGGTTGCGTTCACCCGCGTCACCATACGATAGGAGAGGAGACTCACGTCATGGCCATCACCCTGGCAACTGGCGAGGCTCTGGTAGGTGAAGGTAACGAGGTCGCTCACATCGACCTGCTCATCGGGTCAAAGAGCGGACCGGTCGGTGAGGCGTTCGCTCACGCCTTCGTCAACGAGTCGGAGGGGCACACCAACCTGCTGGCCGTGGTTACCCCCAACCTTCCGGCCAAGCCGGACACGGTGATCAGCAACAAGGTGACGATCAAAGGCGCAAAGCAGGCCGTGCAGCTGTTCGGTCCCGCTCAGGCCGCCGTCGCCCGCGCGGTGGTGGACTCGGTCGCGGAGGGCGTGATCCCCAGGGACCAGGTCGACGATCTGGTCGTAGTCGTCGGCGTGTTCATCCACTGGGAGGCGGAGGACGACAAGAAGATCTACGACTGGAACTACGAGGCCGTGAAGACATCGATCGCCCGCGCCCTGGGCGGTGAGCCGGGCGTCGACAAGGTGCTGTCCGAGACACCCGCGGCGCGCCACCCGTTCGCCGGCGGCGCCGAGGGGTAACGGCGGCCGGCCACGAGTCGTTGATCGCGCAGACCGGAGAGTTGCCGCTCGCCGGTCTGCGCACCGTCGTCACCGGAGCCAGCTGCGGAATCGGCAGGGCCATCGCGATCGCGTTCGCCGCCGCCGGCGCCCGCGTCGGCATCGGTTTCTGCCGCTCGGCGACCGCCGCGGAGGCGCTTGCCGGTGAGCTCGGCTCCAGTCCGGTGGGTGGGCGAGCGGGTGGGCATCCTCTCCTACGGGCGGACCTCAGCACGCTCGAAGGCTGCACGAGCATCGTGCGCGATGCGTTCGACGCGCTCGATCACGTCGACGTTTGGGTCAACAACGCCGGTGCCGACGTGCTCACCGGCGAGGCTAGATCCTGGTCGGACGAGCGTAAGCTCGAGGCGCTGATCGACGTCGATCTGAAGGCGACGATTCGCTGCTCGCGGCTGGTTGCCGGCCGGATGCGCGCCGGCGGCTGCATCCTCAATATCGGCTGGGACCACGCCACGATCGACGGAATGGCGGGTGACAACCCTGAGCTTTTCGCCGCCGTCAAGGGTGGGGTGCTCGGCTTCTCCAAATCGTTCGCGCGCTCGGTCGCCCCCAACATCCGCGTCAACGTGCTGTGCCCTGGGTGGGTCGAGACCGCGTACGGCGCCGGCGTCGACCGCGGCTTCTACGCCAAGGTCGCCGCGTCCACCCCCCTCGGTCGTTGGGGCCGGCCTGAGGACATCGCCGGCGCCGCGGTGTGGTTGGCCTCGCCGGCCGCCGCGTTCGTCACCGGCCAGGCGATCAACGTCAACGGCGGGACGGTTGGGTGAGTCCTAGCACGCTGTTCGTCACGGGCCGGCTCGCGGAGCCCGCACTACGGGGTGTCGTGGCCGAGTTGGAGATCGACCACCAGGTCGCCGTAATGAACATCAGTGTCGCTGCGCTGATGACCACGCGCTGGATCGCGAGGCGGCTCGAGGTGCCGGCGGGAGTGGACAACATCGTGATCCCGGGGCTGTGCGAGGGGGACGTTGACACGCTGCAGCAGGCCACCGGTCTGCCCGTCCGCAAGGGCCCCGCCGACGTCCGCGCCCTGCCCGAGTGGTACGGCCGCGAGGCGGTCCGGGCCGAGCTGGGCCCCCGCGACGTACGCGTGTTCGCCGAGATCAATGACGTGCAATCGCTCTCGCGCGAGCAGGTGATCGACCGCGCCGAGTACTACCGGGCCGCCGGCGCCGACGTGATCGACCTCGGCCTGTCGCTCGACCGCTCCTGGCTGACCGACGGGCCGCCGACGATCGCGGCGCTGCGCGAGCGCGGTCTTTCGCTCAGCATCGACACGCTCGACCCCGAGCACATCCGCATGGCCGACGCCGCAGGCGTCGACTACGTCCTGAGCCTCACCCCGCAGACGATCGAACTGGCCGCCGAGCTGCGCGCCACGCCGGTGCTGATCACCGAGGACCCCGACGACCTGGACGGCCTGGACCGGATGGCGGTCGCGCTCGAGGAGCTCGACCGTCCCTACCTGCTCGACTCGATTCTGGCCCCGATCAATTCCGGCTTCGCGGCCTCCCTGGCTCGCTACGTCGAAGTCCGCCGGCGCCACCCCGGGGCCGCGATGCTGATGGGGATCGGCAATCTGACCGAGCTCACCGAGGCCGACTCGACCGGCGTCACCGCGCTGCTAATCGGCTTCTGCCAGGAGGTCGGCATCGGCGCCGTGCTGACCACCGAGGTCATTGGGTGGGCGAGCGGGGTCGTGCGCGAGACCGTGCTCGCGGCCCAGATCATGCACGTGGCGCAGCGCCAGGCGCGGCCACCCAAGCACATCGACTCCGGCCTGGTTACGAGCAAGGATGAATCGATGCGCGCGCCCACCGAGGAAGACTTGCGCGCGATGCAGGCGCAGATCTCCGACCGCAACTTCCGTCTGTTCGCCGACGCCGATTGGCTGTATGCCTTCAACGACGAGCGGTTCATCCAGGAGACCAACATGTACGCGGTGTTCAACCAGCTTGGCGTCGAGGACGCGTCGCACGCGTTCTACCTCGGCAAGGAGCTGATGAAGGCCACGATCGCGCGCGGCCTGCACAAGAGCTATCGCCAGGAAGGCCCCCTGGACTGGGGCGTCTTGAGCTTTCCCGAACCTCGACGGGAGGACGTTCAATGAAGAAGATCCTGATCCAGCTGGACACCGACCAGCACCCCAGCCCGTTCGACGCGATCGCCGCCTACGACGCGGACGTGGACGTGGTAATGCCCTACGGCGCGATCACCGCCGAGAACCTCGCCGACGTCGTCCAGGGGGCGATCTTCCCGCGCGGTCCCGACGGCCTTGCCAACACTGCTTTCTGGGTCGGTGGGTCGAAAGTGCGCGACGGTGAGGCGGTGTTCGCGGCCGCCCGGAAGCTGTTCTTCAAGCCGTTCAAGCCATCGATCATGCTCGACTCCGACGGCTCCAACACGACCGCCGCGGCCGCGGTCGCGCGCGTTCGCAGCGCAGTGACGCTCAAGGACACCCGAGCGGCGGTGATTGGAGTGGGGCCCGTCGGGCTGCGCACGGCTGAGCTCCTGCACCGGGAGGGCGCGGAGGTCACGATGTTCACCTTTCCGTCCGACGTGATGGAGGGCGGGTACCGCCGCGCCTCCGGGATCACCGTCGCGCAGCAGGCGGATCTCGATGTGGTTGAGCCCGGCTCGAGCGACGAGCTCGACGCGGCTCTGGCCGATCGTGCGGTGATCTTTGCCGCCGGTCCCGCCGGCACCCAGATCCTGCGCCGCAGCGGCTGGGCGCAGTCAGGCGTGGGCGTCGTCGTCGACTACTCGGCGGCCGAGCCGGTCGGGGTCCAGGGCGTCGATCGCGGCGACAATCTCGCCGAGGAGAACGGCGTGCTCAAGCTCGGTGCGCTGGCCGTGGGCGGACCGAAGATGAAGCTGCAAAAGGCCTGCGTGCACCGCTTGTTCGAGACCAAGGGCACGGTCCTCGATCTCGAGGGCGTCTACGACGTGGCGCTCGAGGCGCTGTGAGTTATCCGCGGGACTTCGAGAAGACGAACTTTCCCATCGGGCCGTCGAGCGGGCCGTCCGGGTCAGGCCGCCACAGGATCGTGTCCTCGATCTTGCGCGCCAGCGTGAAGTCCTTGTCGGTGATCCCGCCGGCCGAGTGCGTGGCCAGCTTGACCCACAGCTTCCCCCAGGTGACGCTCAGGTCGGCGTGATGGCCGGCGGCCTCGCACAGGTAACCGACGGCGTTGACGGCCATCAGTGTGGTGGGCCAGCCGTCGGTGTTGTACTTGCGCCGGATCCACTTGTCCTCGTAGTACCACTCGCCGAGGCCATACTCGGACAGCTTCGCGGGGATCTCCTCCTCGCTATAGGTGCGCGGCTTTTCCGTTGTGCTCATGCCCGCATGATAAGGCGCCGCGGTCAGGCGCCGCCGACCAATTTCACAAGGCGCCGCTGTCAGGCGCCGACCTATTTCATATGCCCCGAGTAGCCGGTGTCGACCCCGGAACGGTGTCCGTCGACCTGTGCGTGCTGCAGGACGGCGAGCCGGTCGTCGAGCAGGTTTTCCCGACCGGGACGCTGAGCAAGGATCCCGCGGCGCTCCTGCAAACGCTGGCCGATCACGGACCCTACGACCTCGTCTACGGGCCAAGCGGTTACGGCCTTCCACTCCTCCGCGCAGCCGACGTCGGGGAGCGCGAACTGGCAGAGATGGTGCTGGTGCGCGCAGACGAGGCGCACGCGAACGCCGGCGTCGGAGGGATGCGCTCGCTCCTGCGAGCCCTGACGCGTAGCGGACTCCCGGTGGTGTTCGGGCCCGGGGTTATCCACCTACCCTCGGTGCCGCGTCACCGTAAGTACAACCGCATCGACCTGGGCACCGCGGACAAGGTCTGCGCGGCCGCTTGTGCCATCGCCGACCAGTCGGCCCGGCGCGGGATCGCGCCTGCTGACACGTCGATGGTGCTGCTCGAGCTCGGCGGCGCGTTCACTGCCGCGCTTGCGGTCACCGGCGGGCAGATCGTCGACGGGATGGGCGGCTCGTCGGGGCCAATCGGGTTGCGCGCCGCCGGGGCGCTCGACGGCGAGCTCGCCTACCTGCTGGGGCCGGCGCTCCGCAAGGACACGCTGTTCACGGGCGGAGCCCTGGATCCTGCGGGCGCGCTCGGGAGCGATGACCTTGAGGCGCTCTGGCGCGAGCCGGCATACGCCGAGGGTTGGACGGCGCTGCTCGAGGCCGCGGCCAAGGCGATCCGAGGCCTTCTCGTCAGCGCACCCAGACCCCTCGAGATCGTCGTCTCTGGCCGTCTCGCCCGCCTACCAGAGGTGACCGGGAGCCTGGGTTCGACGCTCCGCGACGTCGCCCCGGTGATCGTGCTGGTTCGCGGTGGCGCCAGCGCAGCCGCACGGGGTGCCGCGCTCCTCGCCGACGGACTGACAGGCGGCCGGCACGTGGGGCTGGTCGACGCGCTCGGGCTGAAAAAGGCCGGAGGTAGCGCGCTCGATCACCTCCGCGTGGCCGGCAGTGACACGATCTCGCTGGGGTAAGTGGTCTAATTCCGCCTGCGGGTGACCATCTCTGGCCGGGTGGTGAGTGACACTTTGACTGACCGGCCAGTGTCTACACCTATCCGGTTGGTCAGTGTCAGATACTGCCCGGTCAGTTAGTGGATTTCGTCGCTGACGGTCAGTTGCGTCACGGTCGCACCCCTGTTACGTTTCGGCAGCCCGTTTTTCGTACGGAAGGAGAGAGTCGCCGTGGCTGCCACTGCCGATAAGACGGTAATCGAAGGGCTGATCAAGCAGAATGGGACAACTATCGGGGCGGTCTTAGGCCGGGGCTCGGTGGGAGTGGCCGAGGAGGGACCCGACGGCAAGATGCACGCCACGGTTCGGATCCCCATGGACGAGCTGATCTTTGAGCCCAGAGTGCTCGTCATGCCGCACGGAGGCGACCTCGAGCTCGAGATCATCAACGACGACAACAATTCTCACTGCGCGGTCCTGCCGAACAACGGCGACGCGAAGTTCATCTGGCTGGTGAACTTCTCGAAGGGAACGGCCAGCCTCAACCTCGACGGCCCGGGCTACTACTGGTACGGATCCCGGACCGGAAACGACGAGGGCGGCGGCCTGACCGGCACGATCGTCGTCGGGGGAGAAGTCCCGGACGAAGCCAAGCTCGACCGTCCACCCCAGCCACGACCGTAGAAAGGAGCCGTTGATGGCAACTGAGACTGAGTACGTTGACGCAGGCGCGGCGGTCGACTTCCGGATTCTGAGCCCGGGGTTGGCGGGCAGTGCCCCCCCGGTGGCCAAGGGCGTCAACTACGACCGCATCCTCAACGCCCGCGATGCGGAGCCGCACAACTGGATCACCTACTACGGCGCCTACAACGGACAGCGGTACAGCTCGCTCGATCAGATCAACACCTCGAACGTCAAGGGCCTGACTCCCGCCTGGGTATTCCAGTGCGGGTCGGTGGGCATGCACTCGGGCGCGTCGACGTACTCGCTGGAGGCATCCCCGCTGGTCGTCGACGGGATCATGTACGTCACCGGCTTCGACGGCTGGATCTGGGCGCTGGACGCCAAGACCGGTCAGGAGCTGTGGCGCTATCACCGCGCCTCCCCGTACGACGTGCGCCTGTGCTGCGGCAACGTCAACCGCGGGTGCGCGGTGGCCCATGGTCTGGTCTTCATGACCACCCTCAACGCCCATGTGATCGCGCTCGACGCGACGACCGGCCAGCTCGTCTGGGACCAGACGTACGGCGACGTGCGGGCCGGCGAGAGCGCAACGGTCGCCCCGCTGATCGTGAAGGACATGGTGATCGTCGGCAGCTCCGGCGGCGAGTTCGGGGTGCGCGGCCACGCCGACGCGTTCAAGCTCGAGACCGGCGAGCGTGTGTGGCGCTGCTACATGATTCCCGCCCCCGGGGAGCCGGGGTCCGAGACGTGGCCTGCCGACGGTGAGGCCTGGGCGCGAGGCGGCGCGAACTGCTGGACCACGCCGACATTCGACCCGGATCTCAACCTCCTGTACTTCAACACGGGCAACCCATGCCCGGACTTCGACGGAGGAGTACGCGAGGGCGACAACCTGTTCACCAACTGCGTCGTGGCGGTCGACCCCGACAGCGGTCAGATCAAGGGGCACTACCAGTACACCCCGCACGACGTGTGGGACTACGACTCGACGATGGAGAACATCCTGTTCGAGATGGACGGGCGGAAGTGCTCCGGCCACTTCGACAAGAACGGGTACTTCTTCGTCCTCGATCGCACGGACTGCAGCCTGATCCGGGTCGTACCGTTCGTCGATCGCATCACCTGGGGCGAGATCGATGCCAGCGGCAAGGTGACGCCGCGCGTGTTCCCCGACGAGGAGGGCGTGCCGGTCCACTTCTGGCCCGGCCCGGCCGGCGCCAAGGAGTGGACGCACGCGTGCTACAGCCCGAAGACGGGGCTGTTCTACTGCCCGGTGCAGGACGTCGGTGCGACGGCCACACGGCGGCGCCGCGAGTTCAAGGAGAGCATCCCGTACTGGGGCGCGGGCGTCGCGGTGGACACCGAGGACGTGTCCGGTTACCTGTCCGCGATCGATCCGGCCACCGGTCAGGAGAGGTGGCGGTTCCGCAATCAGTTCCCGATGACCGCGTCCGTGCTGGCCACCGGCGGCGACCTCGTCTTCGCCGGAGACCCTGCCGGGATCTACAGGGCGTTCAACGCCAGCAGTGGAGACCTGCTGTGGGACTTCAACTGTGGCAGCGGCCACCACTCGAGCCCCAGCACGTACACCGTGGACGGCCGGCAGTACATCGCCTGTCCGGTCGGGTACGGCGCCTGGACTGAGGGGTTCTTCCCCGGGGCGCTCGCCGCACCCGGTGGCTCAGCGATCTACGCGTTCGCACTGCCGGAGTAGGGCACAGCTACCGAAGCGATATGCGATCTGACACGGCGCCCGCGCCGTGACAGATCGCGCGCCTCGACACTGACTCTCGCAAGCGCCGATGTTCGCGCTCATCTCTCTCGGCTTCACCCTGAGCCTGGACAACTTCCGGATGTCGATCGTGCTGGGGGGCCTCAAGCCGACCCTGCTGCGGTCGATCAAGACTTCCTTCATCTTCGGCCTCTGGGACGGCATCGCGCCGCTGGTCGGGATACTCATCGGCGACTTCCTGAGCAACAGAATCGACTCCACCGCCGACACGATCGCAGCGATCGGCCTCGGGGCATACGGGCTGTTCATCGTCGTCCGCGCGCTGGTGTCAGACGAGCACGCCGATCCGGATCTGCGGTTCGCGACGCGCGGACTGCCACTCCCGTTGAGCGTCGACAACGTGGCCGCCGGCGCGAGCCTCGGGTTGCTTGGATACTCGCCCTGGATCGCCCCGCTCCTGTTCGGGACGATCACGTTTGTGATGTCGGTCGCCGGGCACCAGATCGGCCGCACCGCGGCGCACTTCGTACCCCGCATCCGCACCGACCTGCTGACCGGGATCGCGTTCGTCACGATGGCGGTTTTGCTGGGAATGGGCGTCACCCTCCCCGGCGGCAACTGACCCCTTCAGTCGTTGTCTGAATCGACGGCGCGTAGTCCGGGCCGGCTGTTGGGCATCGACTCGTCGAGCTCCGCGGACAACGCGTCGCTTTCGAACCGGGCGAGTGCCTCCTCGCACGAGGCGACCGCCGCGGCCGCCTCCTGACCACCGGGCGCATCGAAGTAGTCGCGCGCACGGATGGCCGCGAGCCACTTCTGATGGCGGGCGAGGTCAGCGTCGGACTCCTCGAGCTCGGTGTACGTGGCCCGGCCGCGGCGACGCTCGAAGCGGAGCTCCTCGTGGAACTTGCGCGTGCTCTCGACCACCTCGCCGTACTCATCGGTCCGCTCGCGCTGGATCGCGTCGATGACCGCGGCCTCCTGCTTGCTGTCGGTCAGGTGGATGCGAAGCATCTCGCCGTGGCCGCCCTCCGCGCGCAGTCGGGTCACGAGCCGTGCCGCGGCGCGCGTGGTCTTGGGCGTCGCCGGGAGCAGGCACACGGACTGCTGCAGATAGTGAGCCCCCAGGCTGCGCAGGGTGCGCCACGCGTAGACGCGAAGCGTCGAGGTCCCGCCAGGCGGCGTCGAGACGGCGATCAGCAACCAGTCACGGTCCACGGGACCACCATGATCCCAGACGTCCCAAATCGTTCTTCTCCACATGTATCATGCGTTTCATGCTGAGCGCAACGCAGGCGTTGTCACGCGCCGACCGGGCGCCGGCGCTTCCGCTCCACGCCGAGCCGACGGCGGCCGTGTGGGAGCGCACGGGCAGCCGCCCGAGCGGGCTGAGGCCGGAGGAGGTCGCGCAGCGCCGCACGGCAGCGGTCCGGACGGAGGGCGGCAACACCTCGGCTGTCTTCGGCGAGATCGTCGAGTCGGTTGCGGAGCCGCTTCAGCTGCTGCTGATCGTGGTCGCCGTGCTTTCGGCGATCTTCGGCGAGCTTCGGGACGCGATCGCGATCTTCTCGGTGATCGTGCTCGTCCGTGCCGTCGAGGCGATCTCCGAGGTCCGTGCGAAGCGCGCGCTGCAGGCGCTACGCGACCTCAGCGCCCCCAACGCACTGGTCCGGCGAGCCGGCGTCGCGGTGGCGGCCCCGGTCGGCGCGCTCGTCGTCGGCGACGTGGTGCTCGTCGAGGCCGGCAGCGTCGTCCCCGCCGACGCCCGCGTCGTGGAGGCCAACGGCCTGGCCACCGACGAGTCGAGGCTGACGGGCGAGCCGGTGGCGGCCGCGAAGGGCTCCGAACCGGTGGACGCCGACGCGCCGCTCGCCGAGCGGTCCTCGGTGCTGCACGCGGGCACCGCTGTCGTGGCCGGCGCCGGTGAGGGCGTCGTCGTCGCGCTCGGCGACGAAACGGAGATCGGGCGTCTCGGGCGGCTCGTCGCACAGGCCAAGGAGCCGCCCACCCCGCTCCAGCGCACGATGACCGAGCTGGCGCGCGCAGCGCTAATCGCTGCGGTGTCGGCCTGTGTGCTCGTGCCGCTCCTCGGGGTCCTCAGGGGCCAGCCGCCGCGCCAGATGCTGCTCGACGGGCTGACGCTCGCGTTCGCCACGATCCCCGAGGAGCTGCCGATCCTGGTGACGGTGCTCGTCGCGCTCGGCGGCCTGCGCCTGGCGCAGCAGGGCGTCCTGTTGCGCCGGCTGCGCGCCGCCGAGTCCGTCGGCGCGCTGACGGTGCTGCTCGCCGACAAGACCGGGACGCTGACCGAGAACCGGCTACTGATCGAACGCATCGACGGCGCCCGGGAGCACGTGCTCGCTGTGGCGACGGCCGCCCACGGGGCGGCGGCGGCGCAGGACCCGGTCGATCGCGCGCTGCTCGAGGCCGCCGGTGAGCTCGCGTCGAGCGATCGCCTGGCCCGCTACCCGTTCGACCCCGTGCGCCGGCGCGAGAGCGCGGTCTGGCGCGATCCCGACGGCGCCTGGGTGGCCGTGAAGGGAGCGCCGGAGGCCGTCCTCGAGGTGTGCGCGCTATCCGAGACGGAGCGCACATCTGTACTCGCGCGTGTTGCGCGGCTCGCGGACGATGGGCTGCGGATCATCGCGGTCGCCGAGCGTCGCGTCGCCTCCGTGCCGCGCGACGCCGCCGACGCCGAGGCCGAGCTCGAGTTCGTCGGGCTGGCTGCGTTCCGCGATCCGCTGCGCGCCGGTGTCGGCGATGCCGTGGCCGAGCTCGCTCACGCCGGCGTGCGCACGATCGTCGTCAGCGGCGACCACCCGGAGACTGTCGCCGCGGCTGCGCGCGAGGCCGGCGTGCACGCTCCCGAGGTCCTGCACGGCGGCTCGCCGCTCGACGCCCTCGACGATGACGAGCTCGCCGGCCGGCTGCGCGGCGAGGCCGTCGTTGCGCGCGCCACGCCCGAGGACAAGCTGCGCCTCGTCCGGCTCCTCCAGGATCGGGGCGAGGCGGTCGCCGTGACCGGCGACGGCGTCAACGACGCGCCGGCCCTTGCCGCGGCGAACGTCGGGATCGCGATGGGCGCGCGCGGAACCGATCTCGCCCGCGAGGCGTCCGACCTGGTGCTCGTCGACGATGCGTACCCGACGATCGTCGGCGCGGTCGAGGGCGGTCGCGCGCTGGCCTCCCAGCTCCGGCGCGCGGTCGCCTTCTACCTGGGCGCGAAGATCGCACTCGTCGTGGTCATCGCCGTGCCACTGGCGCTCGGGCTGCCCGCCCCGTTCCAGCCGGTGCACATCGTCGTGCTGGAACTGTTCATGGACGTCGGCGCGTCGGTGGCGTTCGTCTCCGAACCCAGAGCGCCGGAGACGATGGATCGTCTCCCGCGCGATCCCGCCAGCCGGTTCCTCGACGGCACGCAGCTGTCCGCGATCGCGGTCACCGCCGCGGCGCTCACCGTCGCCGTGCTCCCCACGTTTTTCATTGTCCACGCCCGGTGGGGCACCGGCATGGCGATCGCGGCCGCGGTGGCCGCGTGGCTCGTCTCGAACGTGGCGATCGCGTGGTGCCTGCGAGCGCAGCCGGGTCTGCCGTTGCGCCGCAACATCGCGTTCCCGGTGTGGGGGCTCGCTGCGCTCATTGCCGCCATCGTCCTGTCGCTCACCCAGGCCGGGGCAACCCTGGGCGTCGAATCGCTGAACGCGGACGCTGTGCGCATCACGGTCGGCGTCGCCGCGGCCGGCGTGGCGATCGCGGCCGCCGGACGCGGTGCGCTGTCGCTGTCCCGGCGCCTTTGAGGGCCCCGCAGCCGCCGCGGCGCGATGCGCGATCATCCAGGTGTGCTGACACGCGCCGCGCGGTCACCTGAGGCCGAGCGGCTCGGCAAAGGCGGCGTTGGCCTGCGCCGCGGTCAGGTGATGGTTGACCACGAGCTGGTCCAGTACGTGGCGCTGGCGTAGCTTCGCCAGCGCGAGATGTTGCAGAGGGTCGTACGCCGACGGCGCCTGGGGCAGACCCGCGAGCATCGCGGCCTGCGCCCAGTCGAGCTGGTCAGGATTGAGCCCGAAGTATCCGCGCGCGGCGGCGACGTCGCCCCAGTAGCCGTTCCCGTAGTAGACCGCGTTCAGGTACATCGCGAGGATTTGCGGTTTTGAATACTCGAGCGCGAGCTTGACCCCGAGCCCGATCTCCTTCAGCGTGCCGAACAGCCCCGAGCCGTGCGGGTAAAGCTGTTTGGCCAGCTGCTGGTCGATCGTGCTGCCCCCCGGATCTTGACTCGTGTGCAGCGTGGCGATCGCCGCGCGCCCGGCGCCGTCGAGGACGTTGACGACGAAGTTCGAGTAGAAGTGCTCGTCCTCGACCGACACGACCGCGGCGCCGACCTTTGCCGGCGGGGTCGCGCCGCCGGGCGTGCCGTGGTGAAGCGCGAGGATCCGCTCCACCCGCTGCTGCGCGTCGCCGACGCTCGGGAGGATCGCGAGGTACGCGATGCCGGCCGCGACCAGTACCGCCACCGCCGCCAGGACGGCCAGGGCGGCCCGGATCGCCAGCCGCCCGCCGCGCGAGCCCCCGCGTACCCGCGCGCCGGACCGGGCACGCTTGGCTGAGCCCGAGGAGCTCGAGCTTCGATGGCCGCCGGTGGTGGGTGCCGCGGGTCTGCTCAACGCGGGATCGGTGCTCGCCTGATACGAGTGTGGCGCTCCAAAGCGGCCCCGAACCCTCCGCCGCCGCGGCCTTAACCGAGTCTTATGGGATTCGTCGGCGGCGCCTGACGGCGGCGCCTCAGGCGACCTCGACGAGCTCGTTCGTCTCGACCGGTTCGGGCGCGTCCTGGTGGTAGTACTTGCCGCCGCGCAGCCAGGAGGCGATCGCCGCGACCAGGCAGCAGCCCGCGGCGAAGTAGAACACGGTGTGAATGCCGCTCGCAAACGGGTCGGAGACCAGCGTCGGGAAGAAGCGGTGGCCGGTCAGATAGGTCGCGGTGGCGTGCGGAAGGTGTGGGAGCTCGGCTTTCAGCAGCGTCCCCATCGGGTTGTAGCCGAGGAACGACGCGAACAGGCTCCCGACCGGCGGCAGGTGCGAGATCTGAGTCGCGGTCGCCTGCGGCACCCCGTGCGAGGTGAGCCCGTGGTAGAGGAAGCCGGGCAGGGTCGAGGACAGCCCAACGATGACCAGGCTGAAGAACACGCCGATCGAGAGCACCGAGGCGGCGTTCTGAAACGTCGCGGCCATGCCGGCGCCCGATCCGCGCGCGTCGGCCGGCAGGCTGTTCATGATCCCGGTCTGGTTGGGAGCGGCGAACAGCCCCATCGCGGAGCCGATCAGGAAGATCACCAGGCCAAATTGCCAGTAGGTGAAGCTGACCGGCAGAACGATCAGTAGCAGGAAGCCGATGGCCGACAGAATCATGCCGCCGGTGGCAAAGGGACGGGCGCCGAAGTGGTCGGCGAGACGGCCGGCGAACGGGCCGATCAACAAGAAGCCGACCGACAGCGGAAGCATGTAGATGCCCGCCCACAGCGGCGTGTCGGCGAAGCTGTACCCGTGCTCGGGGAGCCAGATGCCCTGGAGCCACAGGATCAGCATGAACATCAGTCCGCCCCGCGACAGCGCGGCCAGGAAGGCGGCGACGCTCCCGCCGCTGAAGGCGCGGATGCCGAACAGGGGAAGGCGGAACATCGGCGCTGCGACACGTCGCTCGACGAACACGAAGATCACCAGCAGCACGATCCCGCCGACGAGCGCGGCGATCACGCCGGGCGCGGTCCAGCCCATCGTGTGGCCGCCGTAGGGAAGGATCCCGTACGTGATCCCGACTAGAACCGCGATCAGCCCGGCGCCGAAGGTGATGTTTCCTAGCCAGTCGATCTTGGCCGGCGTGCGCACGCCGCGCTCCTCCAGTTTCAGGTAGGCCCAAACGGTGCCGAACAGCCCGAACGGCACCGACACGAGGAACACCAGTCGCCACGCCACCGGAGCGAGCACTCCCCCGAGCACCAGCCCGATGAACGAGCCCGCGATGGCCGCGACCATGTTTATGCCGAGCGCCAGGCCGCGCTGGTCGGCCGGGAACGCGTCGGTCAGGATCGCCGAGGAGTTCGCGAACAGGAACGCCGCCCCGATTCCCTGTACGACGCGCATCACGATCAGCCACAGCGCCGCGCTCGATCCGGTCATCCAGGTCACGGACAGAAGAATCGAGCCCGCGGTGAAGACCGCGAAGCCGAGGTTGTACATCCGAACCCGCCCGAACATGTCCCCGACCCGGCCCAGGCTCACCACGAGCACCGCCAGCACCACCATGAACCCGAGCAGCATCCACAGCAGGTAGCTCGTGTTCGACGGGGTCAGCGGGTTGAGGTGGATACCGCGGAAGATCGCGGGCAGCGCGATGATCACGATCGACTGGTTGATCACCGCCATCAAGATGCCGAGCGTCGTGTTCGACAGCGCGATCCACTTGTAATGATCGGCCGGCGCGGCCGACGCGGCGGGCGGGATGGGTGGGATGGATCGGGCCGGTGGGGTGCGTGGGATTCCGTTCCCAGGGGCCTGGCCGTTGGCGCTCATCGCGCCAGCCGTGCGATCAGCTTGTCGAGGATTCCGACGGCGGCGGCGAGCGTCTCGACCTCTGAGTCCTCGAGCGACGCCATCTCCTCGTGCAGGAGCGCGCGATACTCGGCGCGCAGCCGCTCGAACACCTCCTCGCCCGCCGGGGTCAGGCTGACCAGCACCGCGCGGCGGTCGGTCTCGTCGGGGATCCGCTCCACCCAACCGCGCGCCGCGAGACGGTTGACCAGCAGCGTGATCGCCGGCTGCGTCACGCGCTCGTCGGCCGCCAGCTCCGTGATCCGCCGCGGTCCACCGCGCAGGTTGCGCAGCACTCCGACCTCGGTACGGGACACGCACACGGTGGTACGAGTCAGGAACAGCCGGGAGAGTTCGGCGCTCCGCTGCGGCAGAGCCTCCGCGATCTCGTCCAGCTGGGTGCTCCGCCGGTCCACGCTGCCCCTCTGCATGAGGCGCTTATATTAGCCACTAATGCGACTCCGGCGTCGTCTCCTTGGGTGCTCGAGGTGTTCGCCCGCCACCGCCGGCGCGGAGCGGCCCCCCGGGAAGAAACTACGACTATCCCGTAGAAACTTCCCAAGCGACTCAGGCGGGCTAAGTCCGCCGTTCGCCGAGATAGCCACTCTCTGACCACGGGCAGAAGGCGTTCGACGATGACCGGGGCCAAGCCCAGGCTGAGCTCGTCGAGTAGCAGCAGGCGGGGCCGTCGGCCGTATACAGCATGCACCCGTTCGACCGCGTCACCGTAAACGGAGACACGGTCGGCGTGTCGACCTGGTTCGGCTACAGCTACAACGAGGCGAAGATGCTGACGCTCGCCGTCGGACGCGGCCCATGCGAAGCCGGGCACCGAGGTCACACTCCTCTGGGTGAGGGGGGCGGCGGCACGGCGAAGCCGACAGTTGAGCCCCACGTGCAACGCGAGATCCGGGGGGTGGTCAGCCCGGTGCCGTACGTCGAGGTCGTGCGCCAGTCCTACGCGCCGGACAGCTGGCGCTCGGCCGCCGTGTGAACGCCCGACCGGGGGTCCCGCGCAACTTAGCTCGATGCCAGCTGCACGATCCCGAACGCCAGCACCGCGAGCCCGAACACCGCGGTCAGCGGCGCCACGACCGCGGGCCAGTGCGCGAGCATCCAGTCGCCGATCCGCCCGAGGATCCGCTCGCCGCGCTCCCCCGCCAGCGCGATCGTCACGACGATGGCGATCAGCGGCAACGTGTAGACGAGGCAGTAGAGGAGCAGCAGCCACAGCTTGCCGGCGTTCGACACGCCGGACCCGGCGATCAGCGCAATCGCTGCGAAGTAGGGAAACGCGGTGAGCAGCTCGAATCCGGCGATGCCGGCGCCGATCAACGCAGCGGGTTCATGCGGCTCGCCCCGATCGTGCGCTGCCTTACCGCTCACCAGAGCCCTGCGGCGGACCCACAGCACGGCACCGGAGATGACGAGCACGAGCCCGGCCCCCGCCACCAGCCCGTACTTGACCGGTGCACTCGGCTTCGGCACCAGGGCAAGGATCAAATCTCCGAGACCCAGGGCGAGGGCGAGTCCGAACGTGAACGTCACCGCCCACGCGCCCAACGTGAACGCCGCGGTTCGCCGGCGCGGGCGCCGGCCCGTCGCGACGAACAGCTCTCCGCCGATCAGCGACGGGTTTATGCAATCCGGCAGCGCGATCGCCACCACCGCCACTGAGAGCTTGAACATGCGGCTCAGGGCGGTGGTCCGGGAAGCGCTCCGCCACCCCTCCCGATCAGCGATTGGCTTCGAACTTCCGGATGAGGCCTACCATCGCGGTGTGCCGGTCGGGGCCGGCCGCGCCCAGCATCACCGAGCGTCCGGACGACAGGCCGTCGGTTTGGTAGGACTCGGCGATCCACCTGCCTTCGCGCTGCTCGATGAGCACGCGCTCTCGGCGCTTGTTCGCCTGCTCGGTCAAGAGGGCCACCAGGGCCTCGTCGTCGAGCTCGTCGTAAGGGTCTTGTTGAACTGCCATCGGACGGTCCCCCCGTCTCGTGTGCGGGATGCTGCCGCCGCATAGCGTGGCCCGCCTTCACATCCTGGGCAAGGGGGCGTGCACGTGTCGAAACCACAGGCCGGCACCCGAGGACTGCGGCTTAACCCCGATCAGGTGATGCGGCCGCAGTCACGGCATTGGAGCATCCCGTGCGTTCGATCTAAGCCGAAGGGATCGCCATGAGCACCGCAGCGAAACCGCGGCCGCGTACGACTGCGTCGAGTGAGCTCGACGCGCCGACGCAGGTCGCCGACGTCTTCGTGATCTTCGGGATCACCGGGGATTTGGCCAAGGTGATGACGTTCAACTCGCTCTACCGCCTGGAGTCACGGCGACTCCTCGATTGCCCGATCGTGGGTGTCGCGGTCAGCGATTGGTCGGATGACGATCTCCGCAGCCACGCCCGCGAGGCGATCGTGAATTGCGGCACCACGATCGACGAGGCGGTATTCGATCGCCTGGCCGCCCGGATGTCCTACGTCAGCGGCGACTTCGGCGAGCCCGAGACCTACAAGCGGGTCGCGCGCGCGGTCGGGGATGTCCACTGTCCGGTGTTCTATCTCGAGATCCCGCCCTTCCTGTTCGGGCGCGTGATCAAGGGCCTCACGGACGCCGGGCTGACAAAGACTGGGCGCGTGGTCGTGGAGAAGCCGTTCGGGCATGACCTGGAATCGGCTCGGGAACTGGCGGCGGAGATCCACCAATACATCGACGAGTCGCAGCTCTACCGCATCGACCACTTCCTGGGCAAGATGGGCATCGGGGAGATCCTCTATCTCCGGTTCGCGAACGCGATGTTCGAGCCGATCTGGAACCGGAACTACGTCTCGAGCGTGCAGATCACGATGGCCGAGAGCTTCGGCGTGGAGGATCGCGGCCACTTCTACGACCCGGTCGGGGCGCTCCGCGACGTGGTCGTCAACCACATGATGCAGGTGGTGGCCGCATCCGCGATGGAGGTCCCCTCCTCGGGTGACGCCGATGTGCTCAAGGACGCGCTCGTCTCCGCCTTCCGGTCGATGCCCGCGGCCGATCCGGCGCACTACGCGCGCGGTCAGTACGACGGCTACCGGTCGATCGACGGCGTCGCGCCGGATTCGAACACCGAGACATTCGCCGCGCTGAGGTTGGAGATCGACAACTGGCGCTGGTCGGGGGTGCCGTTCTTCCTGCGTACCGGGAAGTGCCTGCCGATCACACAGACCGAGCTTCGGGTTGTGTTCCGTCGGCCGCCCCGGCTCGGCTTCGGTGGCTGGTCGCGGGCGCCCGAGCCCAGCCAGCTGATCGTCAAGATGGATCCGTCGACCGGGATCCGCCTGCTGGTCGACGCGCAGCGCCACGAGACTGTCGAGCCCGAGCAGATCGCCCTCGACATGGAGTTCGCGCAGGAGGGCGGCGAGGGTCCGACGCCCTACGAGGTCCTCCTGCACGCCGCGCTGATCGGGGACAGCAAGCGCTTCACCCGCCAGGACGGAGTCGAGCAGTGCTGGCGGGTCATGGCGCCGCTCCTGGACAACCCACCGCCGGTACACCCCTATGCCAAGGGGTCCTGGGGGCCCGAGGCCGCCAATCAGGTTCTGGAGGGACACGGCCGCTGGCATGAACCCTGGGTGGGGTCATGAGCATCACGAGGTGACCAGATGAGTGACTACGACGTAATCGTGATCGGCAGCGGCGCCGGCGGCGGCACGCTGATGCATCGGCTGGCGGCGTCGGGCAAGCGGATCCTGCTGCTCGAACGCGGTGGGTGGCTGCCGCGGGAGCCGCAGAACTGGCTGGCGCAAAACGTGTTCGTGGAGAACCGCTACGTGTCGCCCGACACGTGGTACTACCCGGACGGCTCGTCGTTTGGGCCCGAGGTGCACTACTGGGTTGGTGGCGCGACCAAGCGCTACGGCGCCGCCTTGTACCGGCTGCGCGAGGGGGATTTCGGCGTGCTCAAGCATCACGGCGGGATCTCGCCGGCGTGGCCGATCTCCTACGAGGAGCTGGAGCCGTATTACACGCAGGCCGAGCAGCTCTACCAGGTGCACGGCGCCCGGGGCGAAGACCCCACCGAACCGCCGGCAAGCGCGCCGTATCCGTTCCCGGCGGTGTCGCATGAGCCGCGGATCCAGCAGCTCTCAGACGACCTCGCCGCGGCCGGGTTTCACCCGTTCCACGCTCCCTGCGGGATCATGCTCGACGAGTCCAACATGCCCTACAGCAAGTGCGTGCGGTGCGACAACTGCGACGGCTTCCCATGCCTGGTGCATGCGAAGTCTGACGCCGAGGTGATCGCCGTCAGGCCCGCGCTCGAGCACCCGAATGTGACGCTCTTGATCAACGCGGAGGCAGTCCGGATCGAGACAAACGAAGCCGGAACGGCCGTCACCGGGGTCGTGGTCCAGCACGAGGGACAGCCCGAAACGTACGAAGCCGACCTCGTGGTCGTCTCGTGCGGGGCCGCCAACAGCGCCAGGCTGCTGCTCGCCTCGGCGAGCGATAAGCATCCGAACGGGCTGGCCAACGGTTCTGACCAGGTCGGCCGCAACTTCATGTTCCACAACAGTCAGGCCGTGCTAGCGCTGTCCAAGGAAGAGAACCCCACCGTCTTCCAGAAGACGCTCGGGGTCAACGACTTCTACTTCACCGGCGGCCAGGACTTCGAGTTCCCGCTCGGGAACATCCAGATGGTCGGCAAGTCCCAGGCCCCGATGTTCCGCGGCGAGAAGCCCGGCGAGACGCGCTTCGCCCCCACCTGGACGCTACGAGACATCGCCCGCCACGCGGTCGACTTCTGGCTGTCGACCGAGGACCTGCCCCGGCCCGAGAACCGCGTCACGCTCACCGAGGACGGCCACATTCAGATCAGCTACACGCCCAGTAACGAGGAGCCCAAGGACCGCCTCTACCACCAGCTCAAGGAGATGCTCGCCGACCTGGGCATGCATCATGACCACCTTCTCCCTCACCATGCCTACCTCAAGAACGAGATCCCGGTGGCCGGCTGCGCCCACCAGGCGGGCACCGTCAGGTTCGGCAACGACCCGGACAGCTCGGTCCTGAACAGTGACTGCCGCGCCCACGAGCTCGACAACCTGTACGTCGTCGACACGAGCTTCTTCCCGAGCATCGGGGCGGTCAACCCGGCGCTGACCGCGATGGCCAACGCGCTCCGCGTCGGGGATCACCTGCTCGAGCGTCTCGGGGCAGCAGTGTCAGAACCGGAGGCCTCCCATGCCGGATAACGGAGACAAGCGCCACGTCGTCATCGTCGGCGGGGGGTTCGCCGGCCTGGGCTGCGCGCAGCAACTTGCCGAGCACGACGAGATCGACGTCACGCTCATCGACCGCAACAACTACCACCAGTTCCAACCCCTGCTCTACCAGGTCGCGACCTCGCTGCTCGCTCCAAGCGACATCGCCGATTCGTTACGGGAGGTGTTCGCCGATCAGGAGAACGTGGACCTGAAGCTCGCCGAAGTGTCAACGGTCGACACCGCGACGCGCACCGTCACGACGAGCGACGGCGGGCAGTGGACCGGAGATGCCCTCGTGCTGGCCGCCGGCTCACAGCCGAATTTCTTCGGCACTCCCGGTGCGGCGGAGAACACGTTCCCGCTGTATTCGCTCGATGACGCCACGCGCCTTCGGTCGCGGATCCTCGGGCTATTCGAGCAGGTCGACCGCGATCCGACTCTGGTCGACCGCGGCGCGGTCAACTTCATCGTCGTGGGCGGCGGCCCCACCGGAGTCGAAGTGGCCGGCGCCCTTGCCGACATGATCAACGTCACGGTGCCCGCCGAATACCGCAACTTCGATACCGGGCGCGCGCACATCCACCTGCTTGACTACGGCGACTGCCTGCTGCGCGCGTTCTCGGACAGTGCCCACGGCTACGTTTCGAAGGTGCTCCAAGAGCGGGGCGTCGAACTGAACCTCGGCACGGGGGTGAAAGAGGTCGGACCCGGGCACGTGGTGCTCTCGGACGGCACCGTCATCGCAACGCGCTGCGTCGTGTGGGGTGGTGGCATCACCGGCGCCGGGCTCGCCGCCGGCTGCGGCGTCACTCCCGGCCACGGCGGGCGCATCGACGTGCACGCCGACCTCACCCTTGACGGCAGCCCAGGCGTCTATGTCGTGGGTGACATAGCCAACATCCCGGGCCCCGACGGTGAGACCCTCCCGCAACTCGGATCGGTTGCTATGCAGAGCGGCAAGTGGGCCGCGAACAACGTCCTCGCCGACTTCAAGGGCGAGCCGCGCAAGGACTTCGTCTACAAGGACAAGGGCATCATGGCGATGATCGGCCGGAACGCCGCGATCGCCGAGGTCGGCGAGGGCCACCACGAAGTCCATGGACAGCTCGCGCACGTGGCGTGGCTCGGCGTCCACGCCGCACTGATGACCGGCAGCCGGGCAAAGCTCGAGGCGGTGATCGACTGGTGCTGGGACCGGTTCTCCAAGACCGGCGGCCCGCACGTCCTCGATCGCGGCGATGCGGCGCAGATCGACTGGGAGGATGATCCGATGGTGCCCGCCCCGGCAGGCACCCCGGCGTCAGCGGGCTGAGCGCGATGGCGAACGACCTAGCCCGCTGGCAGTTCGCCACCACGAGTATCTACCACTTCTTCTTCGTTCCGGTGACGATCGGCCTGGCCTTCCTCGTCGCCATCCTGCAGACCGCCTGGTACCGAACCGGCGACCCCGAGCATAAGCGGATGACCCGCTTCTTCGGGACGCTTCTCCTCATCAACGTCGCGATCGGGGTGGTGACGGGGCTAGTTCAGGAGTTCGAGTTCGGGATGAACTGGTCGATCTACTCGCGCTACGTCGGCGGCGTGTTCGGTGCTCCGCTGGCGATGGAGGGCCTGGCCGCCTTCTTCCTCGAGTCCACATTCCTTGGCCTGTGGCTGTTCGGCTGGGACCGGCTGCCCAAACGCATCCACCTGGCGTGCATCTGGGCGGTGTCGATCGGCTCGATGCTGTCGGCCATGTTCATCCTGATAGCCAATTCGTGGATGCAGCACCCGGTCGGCTACCGGATCGACAAGGCCGGCAACGCGCAGCTGAAGAACGTGTGGGCGCTGTTCGTGAACCCGACGTTTGTGTGGGGCTACGCGCACGTGATTCTCGCCTCGCTCATAACCGGCTGCCTGGTGATGCTCGCGGTGTCCGCGTGGCACCTGCGCCGCCGAACCCACGTCGAGCCGTTCCAGCGCTCGGCGAAGGTGGCCCTGATCGTCCTGATCCCCACGATCGTCATCCAGATGTCGGTCGGCAATCAGCTCGGAGTGATCGAGGCCCACTACCAGCCGATGAAGATCGCCGCCGCCGAGGCGCAGTGGACCAACTGCAAGCCCTGTTCGTTCTCGGCCTTCCAGATCGGCGGCGGCGCCAACGACAAGACGCCGACCGAGATCATCCCCATCCCGCACCTGCTCTCGATCCTCGCCACCGGCACGTGGAGCGGAGCGGTGACCGGACTCAACCAGCTGCAGTCCGAGTACCAGGCCAAGTACGGGCCAGGCAACTACGTGCCCGATGTCTTCATCCAGTACTGGTCGATTCGGGTGATGGCCTACCTGGCCACCGCCGTCCTGCTCCTCTCGCTGTGGGGCGGCTGGCTGATCTACCGGGGGAGATTGCACAACTCCCGGATATTCCTATGGCTCTCGATCTGGGCGGTGGTCACGCCGTTCCTGATGAACACAGCCGGCTGGCTGCTCACCGAGAGCGGGCGTCAGCCCTGGATCGTCCAGGGCCTCCAGAAGACCGCGGTCGCGAACTCACCCTCGGTCAGCGCCACCGATATCTGGATAAGCCTGAGCGCCTTCGTCCTCGCCTACATCGTGCTCGCCGCCGCCGACCTCGGGCTGATGCTCCGCTACTCGCGCCGCGACCTGGCCGATGCCGACGCCGAAGCGGCAGAGGCTCCCGCCGGCGCGGCCCCCGCCCTCACCTACTGACATGCAACTACACACCGTCTGGTTCGTCATCGTCGCCGTCTTCTGGGTCGGCTTCTTCGTGCTCGAGGGGTTCGATTTCGGCGTCGGCGTTCTCCACAGGGTGATCGGCCGCGACGAGACCGAGCGTCGCGTCGCGATCAACACGATTGGCCCCTGGTGGGACGGCAACGAGGTGTGGCTGATCGTCGCCGGCGCGGCGATGTTCGCGGCCTTCCCCGGCTGGTACGCCACGATGTTCTCCGCGCTCTACCTAGCGCTGGTGCTCGTGCTCCTGGCCCTGTTCGCGCGCGGCGTGTCGTTCGAGTACCGGGGCAAGCGCGAAAGCGCACGCTGGCGCGCCGGGTGGTCGTGGGCGCTCGCTATCGGCAGCGCGCTGACGCCGCTGCTGATCGGCGTGGGCCTCGGCGACCTGCTGCACGGCCTTCCGATCAACGCGCAGCACAACTTCACGGGGAACTTCTTCGACCTGCTCACCGGCTACGGGCTGATGACCGGGGTGACGCTGTTGACGCTGTGCCTGCTGCACGGCGCCACCTTCCTGGCGCTGCGCACCACCGGCGAGATCCGCGACCGGGCCCGCGCAGCGGGCCGCCGGATCGGCGTCGTGGCATTCGTGGTCAACCTGGCGTGGGTGATCTGGACCCTGGTCGTGATCGGCGGCGGCACGCTCCCCGAGCCGACCCAGATCTTTGGAATGTTCGGGGTGATATTCGCCACAGTGCTCGCGGGCACCGGGTACGACGGCTGGGCCTTTGCCGCCTCGGCCTTCGCGATCGCGGCGGCGATCGGCCAGATGTTCATCTCGCTCTACCCGGACGTGATGGTCTCGAGCACGAACCACGCCTTCGACCTGACCGTCAACAACGCGGCCGCGGGGCACTACCCGCTGGTCGTGATGACCGTGGTGGCAGTCCTCGTGTTGCCGGGCGTGTTGCTCTACCAGGGCTGGTCGTTCCACGTGTTCCATCGGCGCGTGACCGCGCCACCGACGTAGTGGCGCGAGCACTCGATCCGCGGCTCGTCCGGCGCACGAAGTCGGCGCGGCCGCTCCTGACCGTCGACGTCGCGCTCGGGATCGCCACCGCGGTGGCCGTGCTGCTCCAGGCCACCATGCTCGCGCGCATCATCGCCCGAGCTTTCGACGGCGCCCCGACCAGAGAGTTGTGGCTCGATTTCGCGGTGCTCATGGCCGCGTTCGCGCTGCGCGGCGCGTGTGTCTGGGGGATGGAGATCGCCGGCCGGCGGGCCGCATGGAGCGTCCTCTCCGAGCTTCGCCTCGCGCTGGTCGAAAAGCGTCTGCGTTCGCAACCGATCGCCACCGACGGCGCGAGCGGAGCCGAACTGGCGGCCGTCGCGGTTCAGGGCGTCGAAGGGCTCGAGGGCTACTTCGCCCGTTACCTGCCCCAGGTTGTCCTCGCCTCGGTGGTGCCGTTCATGGTGATCGCGTGGGTCGCGTTCGTGGACTGGGAATCGGCCCTGATCATGCTCCTCACGCTGCCCCTGGTGCCCATCTTCATGTGGCTGATCGGTCGGTACACGGAGCAGCGCACGGAGGAGCGCTGGCACGCACTTCGGCGGTTGTCGAGTCACTTCCTCGACGTGGTGCGCGGGCTGCCCACGCTCCGCGCGTTCGGACGAGCGGGCGACGAGGTCGCCGTGCTGGGTGAGGTGAGCGAGCGCTACCGGAAAACCACAATGGAAACCCTGCGCGTCAGCTTCCTGTCCGGGTCCGTGTTGGAGCTGGCGGCGACGCTTGGCGTCGCGCTCGTTGCCGTGACGTCCGGCGTGCGCCTGGTCGGCGGCGACCTGGGGCTGCAGGCCGGGATGACCGTGATCGTGCTCGCGCCGGAGCTGTACCTGCCGTTCCGCAGGCTCGGCGCGGAGTATCACGCGAGCGCGGATGGGCTCGCGGTGGCCGAGCGGATGTTCGCTCTGCTCGACGCTCCGGATGCCGTTCCGCGCGCGGGCTCGCGCCAGCCGCCCCGTCCCGCAGTCGCTCCGGTCCGCGTCGAGCAGGTCTCGTTCTCCTATCCGGCGCGTGACGTGCCGGTGCTCGACCGGCTCGACCTGGAGATCTGGCCGGGTGAGGTGGTGGCACTCATCGGCGAGAGCGGCGCCGGCAAGAGCACCGTGGCGGCGCTGCTGCTCGGACTGCTCGCGCCGTCCTCGGGAAGGATCTCCGTGGGTGGCGTCGACCTGGCCGACTGTGATCTTGCCGCCTGGCGTCGCCTCACGGCTTGGGTGCCACAGCACCCGACGCTCATCCGTGGCACGGTCGCCGACAACATCCGCCTCGGCGACCCGAGCGCGTCCGAGAGTCGGGTCGTCGAGGCCGCTTCGCTCGCCGGCGCCGATGCGTTCATCTCGCGGCTGCCACATGGATACGCAACGCTGGTCGGCGCCGGGGAGCGTTCGCTGTCCCCGGGCGAGCGCCGCCGGATCGCCGTGGCCCGTGCCTTTCTCCGCGACGCGCCGCTCGTGATTCTCGATGAGCCCACGGCCGATCTCGACCCCGCCAGCGTCGACGTCGTGTCCGCCGCGGTCGACCGCCTGCGAGAGGGGCGAACCATGCTCCTTATCGCACATCGCCCGGAGCTCGTGCGCCACGCCGACCGGGTGGTCGTGCTCGCCGACGGCGCGGCCGCGCCCGACGCCGAGCGGAGGGCGGCGTGATCGCCACGCTCAGCGCTCTCTTACGGCTCGCGCCGGCTCCCCGGTGGCGCCTGGCTGGCGCATCGCTGCTCGGCTCGCTGACGGTGCTCTTCGGCGTCGGGTTGATGGCCACCGCCGGCTACCTGATCGCGCGGGCGGCCGAACGTCCGGCCATCCTGTCGCTGGAGGTGACGATCGTCGCGGTCCGCTTCTTCGGAGTCGGCCGACCGGTCGTCCGCTACCTCGAGCGCCTCACCTCGCATGACCTGGCACTGCGGGTCCTCGGCCGGGTCCGCACCACGTTCTACGCGCGGATCGAGCCGCTCGCCCCGGCGCAGCTCTCCTCGTATCGCGACGGTGATCTCCTGTCCCGGATGGTCGCCGACGTCGACACCCTGCAGAACCTGTACCTCCGGGGCCTCGAGCCGCCGCTGGTGGCACTCCTGGCCGGCGCGGTCTCGGTGGGAGTGGCCGCAGCGGTGCTTCCGGCCGCGGGCCTGGTTCTCGCCGCCGGGTTGCTCGTGGGCGGCCTAGTCGTGCCCGCGGTGTCCGGGTGGGTCGGTGTCCGTGCCGGGCGCAGGCAGGCCGCCGCCCGGGGCGCCCTCACCGCCGAGCTGATCGAGCAGATGCGCGCCGCCCCCGAGCTCGTGGCCTACGGAGCCGAGGCGAGCACGAGTGAGCGGATTGGCTCGGCCGATTCCACACTCGTCCGACTGGCCAGGCGGGACGCGGTGGCCGCCGGTGCGGGCGACGGCCTCGGGCTGCTGGTCACCGGGATGACGGTGGTGGGCGTCCTCGCCGTCGCGGCGGAGGCGTCCGCGGACGGTCGCCTCGACCGGGTTCTGGTGGCACTGCTGTCGCTGCTGGCGCTCGCGTCGTTCGAGGCGGTCACGCCGCTTCCGGCCGCCGCGCGGGAGCTCTCGGCGACGCGGGCTGCCGGCCGGCGGATCCTGGAGCTGACCGACCACGAGGCATCGGTGCTTGATCCTGCGCACCCCGAGCCCATTCCCCCGTGGCCGTTCGACCTGGCGCTCGAGGACGTCTCCGCCCGCTATCCGGGCCAGCTCCAACTCGCCCTTGACGGCGTGAACCTGCGGCTGCCCGCAGGGGAGCGGGTGGCGCTGGTCGGACCCAGCGGCGCCGGCAAGACGACCGTGGCGAATCTGCTGCTCCGCTTCCTCGATCCCGAGCGCGGACGCGTGACGCTGGCCGGCCGTTCACTGCACGACTATCGCCAGGAGGATGTTCGCCGCGCGATCGCTGTCGCCGGACAGGAGTCACATCTGTTCTCGACCAGCATCCGCAACAACGTCCGCCTGGCGCGGCCCGACGCCGGCGACGACGAGCTCGAGCGGGTCCTCCGTCGCGCGCGGATCTGGGACTGGGTGAAGCAGCTGCCCGACGGGCTAGAAACGATGGTCGGCGAGGAAGGGCGCGAGCTTTCGGGCGGGCAGCGTCAGCGCATCGTGCTCGCGCGCGCGTTGCTCGCCGACTCGCCCGTGCTCGTGCTCGACGAGCCAACCGCCCACCTCGATCCGATCACCGCCGCCGAATTGATCCACGACGTGTTTGCGGCCACGCGCGGTCGTACGCTGCTACTGATCACGCATCGAGACGAGGGGCTCGATCTCGTCGACCGGATCGTGACCCTATGAGGAGGAAGTGAGACATCGAGATCATTCCTGGCCCGCTCGCAGCATCGCCGCCGGAACCGCCGGGACCGCGGCACTGACGCTCGCCTACGCGGTCGAGCGTCGGCTGCGCTCGCGTCACCGAGGCCCGCTCGACTACGACGACTCGCTCGTGCCCGGCAAGATCGTCGCCTCGATCATGCACCTGCCCCACGTGACCGCCCGCGAGGACGAGGATCTTGGACTGGCGCTACGCTGGAGCTACGGCTCGGCCTTCGGCCTGTGGCACGGTCTCCTGCGCCGCCGGTTTCAGGAGCCCTGGGCGAGCGCGATCTTTGGCGGCACGCTCAGGACCGCGACGTTCTCGTTGTTCCCGCTCCTCGGCCGCACGCCGCCGCCGTGGCGCTGGCCTCCGGACGTCATGGCAACGTGCCTCATGACCCACGCGGCATACGTCACCGCGGTAGCCACCACGGACGACTCGGTCCGGCGCCTCTGAGCTAACGGGTAGATGGCCGAGCGGCGCTTGAAGCGCAGCCAGCGCGGCTCTGCTCGCGGCGAGCTTCTCGGAGCTGCTCGGCCATCCGGTCGACCCGCTGCTCTGAATTACCGCTCTGGATGACGGGCCGATGAGCCTGCTGCTAGGCGAGGCTGGGCGACCGATCGCCGTCCGGCACGTCCTGCCTCCGCGCCCGTCTCGAATTGCGCCAGAGAGCGCGCCGGGTCGAGTTCGTGGCCATGGTGCGCCAGCTCGACGACAACCTCGACGACATCGAGCTGACCTGCACGGGTCCGTGGCCGCCCGACAGCTTCGCCGAGGGTGCGCCCGTTTAATCGGTGGCCTCACATCAGATTCGGCGAGTGCAGGTCGGACAGATAGCGCGCCGTCCGCCGGCTGAACCCGCACGCGGTCAGCCTCCGCACGCGGTTTCGCTGCATGGTCGCCATCAGAGAGCGGACCTCGGCCGCTGCGTCGGCGAGCTCGGCCGGCACGAGCGAGCGGCTGGACATCACGGTCAGTGACTCGATCACCAACGGGGACAGCCCCGACAGGCTCGCTAGCTTCGCCGCTCGGGCCTCGACGGCCCCCACCAGCAGCGGCTCGATGTCGGGCTGCGAGGCGATCGCGCGCCGGATGTGCGACACGCCGAAGTGGACGTGCCGGCGCTCGTCGCGATGAGCCAGTCGGGCCGCCGCGGCCGTGGCGGGATCCGGCGCGTGGAGTTCGATGAACCGCAGCAGGTCGAGGAACGTCCCCTCACCGAGCACGTTGAGCAGCAACGACGCGTTGGTGAAGTCGCGCTCGTCGAGCAGGGTGCTGAGCGAGAGCTCCGTTGATGCCAGCGCGTACCCGCGCCACCCGCCGGCCAGCGCGCGCTTGGTGAACACCTCGATGTGGCGCGCCTCGTCGTGGACGTGGCTCGAGAGCCACAGCACCAGCTCGGCGAGCTGGGGATTGACCTCGGGGAGAAAGCGCGCCGGAACGTACAGCGCGGCGTATTCGTTCTGAGCCAGGAACGTCATCACCTGCGCCACCGCCCGCTCGGTGGTGTCGTCCAGTTCTCGCGCCGCGCTCCATGGGATCTCACGCGACGCGTCCCACTGCTGTGCCGAGGCCTGCTCGACAAGCTCGCCCACATCGTCAGCCCACACCTCGTCGGGGTCGCTGAGCCGCCACGAGTAGGCGGACGTGCGCGCCTCGGGGAGCGCGCCGAGCGGCGCAAAGCCCGCCGCCGGGTCGGCCGCCGCGGGTGGTCCGCCGCCTCTCCAGTCGGCGGTGTGAAGCTCACCGCCGCCTCGGAGAGGTGGCGGCTCCCCGCGCCGGGGCAGCGGCGCGGCCAGCACCCGGGCCGTGCGACCACGTCGGACCTGCACCACCGTGCCATCCGCCGCGGGCGCCTCCCCCACCACCTCGTGCCCGGCCAGCCGGGCCCAGCCGGGCAGCTCGAGCGCGACCGCGCGCGAGGGCGTGCGGACCTCCAGCACGCCCCCAGGGGGGACACGCTCGAGCGCCGCCGCCAGCAGCACCTCGAGTCCGCCCCCCAGCTCGAGGTGCTCGGCGTCGAGGCGATGATCGGGGAGGCGACGATCGGGGTGGCGACGATCGGCGAGGCGATGATCGGGGCGGGCGCCGCTCTGGCTCACGAGAGCAATCCCTGCTCCCGCATCGCGTCCCGCAGCGACTCGTAACCGGCCTGTCCGCCCGGGTGCCACCTCCGCACCCCCTCGAGCTCCATCGCCGGACGCAGGCTCTCGTCGTCGTAGTCCATGGCCAGCAGGGCTTGCGACCACCGCTCGCCGAGCTCGAGATCGAACGTCTCGAGCACCGTGAAATTGCAGTGGTAGTACGGCGGGCTCCGCCAGCTCACCTCTAGGTCGGCCACCTGGGGGACGCCGTCGGCCCGGAACGCGCTGAAGTACGCCGCCGACAGCACGCCGGCGTCGGCGTTCCCTTCGGACACCGCGCGGACGACGTGGAGCTCCGAGTCGCCCGTGTCGCCGTGCTTGCCGATGTCGGTATCGAACCGGATCAGCCCGCACTGGGTCCCGGCATCGAGGCCCTCCTGCGCGAGATAGTGCAGCGGCAGAATCGCCGCGTGGCCGGAGTCACGGCTGCCCAGCGCAAGCACGCGCCCGGCCAGGTCGGCCACGCCGTCCAGCGGCCGGTCCTTACGCGTGACGAGCACGGTCGACCAGTCGAGGTCGACGTCGCGCATGCCGAGGATCCGCGTCTGCCCGCCGACCTCGTGGTCGAGCCGCACGAACGCCGTGTTCGTGTTCCAGCCGATCTCGACCGAGCCGTCCAGCACCCCCTCGACGAGTCGCTCGTAGTTGGAGTACAGGATGTAGTCGGTGGGAACGCCGCGGTCGGCGAAGTAGGTGCGGAACCGCTCCCACACCGTGACCACGCGGGGGTGATACGAGACCGCCCCGAGTCTCAGCTCGGCGCCGCTCATGGCACCGGAAGCCCGGCCAGGGCCTTGCCGATCCAGGTCCGCGGGACCGCGTTGGTGGGCGCCATCACCGCTCCGGCGCGGGCGTCGCGCAGGTGCCGCTCGATTGGCAGCCCCGGCGTGTAGCCCTGCCCGCCGCAGACCTCGAGCGCCTGCTGGGTGACGCGCGGGCCCGTGTCGGTGGCGCCGACCTTGGCCTCCATCACCACGACGAGCGCCGACTCGTCGCCGGCGTCGCCCAGCCGCGCTGCCCGACGCACCAGCGCCCGCGCCGAACGGGTCTCGAGGTCCACCATCCCGGTCGAGGCGCAGGCCCCGGCGATCGTCTCGCACGCCTCCGCCAGCGTGCTCAGCCCGGCGCCGGCGCCGCCGTGCTCGGGCGGAATCAGCAGCCCGAGGGCGCCGGCGTCCGACAGCGCCTGGAGGCCATCTTCGGGGAATCGGGCATCGCGGTCCACCTCGGCTGCCGCCGGAGCGATCCGGTCTCTTGCCACCTCGCGCACCGCGGCCAGGACAGCCGCGGAGTCGCGAGCCAGAACTTCTGCCATTGCATGGCTCCTTTCGCGAAAGATCGAACGGCATTGCTCTGCCGCCCGCACCGGGCGGCAACGACTCGAGGCGCTCAGCGGCGTTTCAAGTCCTCACCTCCCCTCTTCGCGTGGTGGATGCTCATGCTCCGGTGGCTCAGTGCGCCACCGGGATCCGCTCGACCTGCTTGCCCCGCCCGACCAGGACCTCGGACACCATCGACGGCGGAAACAGGCCGTGCTCGACCACGCCGGGCATCTCCGATAGGAACTCGGCCAGCTTACGCGGATCCTCGAACGGCGTCATGAAGTCGGCGATCACGCCGCCGTCCGGGCTGTGGCTGGCGTCCCGCAGCTTGACCAACCCCATCTGCGCGACGGTCGCCCCCCGGAGCTCGACGCCACCGAGCCGCGCGAGCGTGCCGGCCAGGCCGAACTCGGCAAGTTCAAGGGGCACCGGTGGAGTCAGCCGCTCGACGAGCTTGTTGGCCGAGACGATCACGACGAAGCGGTCGGTCGTGGCGGCGACCGCCTTCTCGCGGGTGTGGGCGCCGCCGCCGCCCTTGATCAGCCAGCCTGACGGGTCGACCTGGTCGGCCCCGTCGATCACCATGTCCAGCCTGGTCGGCCCCTCGAGTCCCGCGAACGAGACCACGTCGATGCCCATCGCCCGGGCCGCCTGCGCGGTGGACGGGGACGTGGCCACGCAGCGGATGTCGACCTTGCGTGCAGCCAGGGGCTCCAGCAGGTAGGCGGCGGTCGAGCCCGTGCCCAGGCCGATGATCATGCCGTCCTGGACGAGCTCGACGGCCGCCTCCGCGGCCCGGCGCTTCTCGCGCTCGATCTCCTCGGTTTCGGTCAGTTGGCCGGCCTCTCCATGTGACCGCCAAACCCGTAACGCATGGCGGACTCCACCCGGTTGGCGAAATTGTCGAGTCCGCGCGAGGCAAACCGCGAGTACAGCGCGGTCGTCAGCACCGGCGCCGGCACACCCTCGTCGATGGCCGCGATCGATGTCCAGCGCCCCTCACCCGAGTCGGACACCCGGCCGGAGAAGTCGTCCAGCCCCGGGGACTCGTGCAGCGCTTGGGCGGTCAGGTCGAGCAACCACGAGCTGATCACGCTGCCCCGCCGCCATACCTCGCTCACCTCGGCTGTGTTGATGTCGTACTGGTAGTACTCGGGGTTCTCCATCGGCGCGGTCTCCGCGTCTGACTCCATGATCTCCTTACCGGCGTTGGCACCGTGCAGAATGTTCAGCCCCTCCGCATAAGCGGCCATGATCCCGTACTCGATTCCGTTGTGGACCATCTTCACGAAGTGGCCGGCGCCGTTCGGGCCGCAGTGCAGAAACCCCGACTCGGATGGGCTGGGCGGGCCGGAGCGGCCCGGCGTACGCGCCGCCGCGTCGACTCCTGGCGAGAGCGAGCCGAAGATCGGATAGAGCCGCTCGACGACGTCGTCCTCGCCGCCGATCATCAGGCAGAAGCCGCGCTCGAGACCGTAGACGCCGCCGCTGGTGCCGACGTCGACGTGGTGGATGCCCTTCCCGGCCAGCTCCTTAGCGTGGCGGATGTCGTCGTGGTAGTGCGTGTTACCCCCGTCGATGATCACGTCGCCGGCCTCGAACACGCCGGCCAGGTCGCGAATCACCTCTGTCGTGATATCCCCGGCCGGCACCATCACCCACGCCGTGCGCGGCTTATCGAGCTTCGCCGCGAAGTCCTCGAGCGTCGTGGCGCCGGCGATGCCGTCCGCCTCAAGGCCTTTGACCACGTCGGCACTCCGGTCGTACCCGACGCAGCGATGTCCCTCGCGCGTGAGCCGGCGGACGATGCCGGCGCCCATCCGCCCCAGTCCGACCATTCCCAACTGCATCGGCTTGTCCGTCGGCATGTGATTCGCTCTCCTGGGTCCGTGGGTTGGTAAGAGCCTCAGCGCATCGCGCGGTAGCGGCGGATCAGCGCATTGGTGGAGCTGTCGTGGTGGAGCTCAGGTTCGGTGGGACTCTCGAGCTCGGGGATGATCGCCACAGCCAGCGCCTTGCCCAGCTCGACGCCCCACTGGTCGAAGGAGTCGATCTCCCACACCACCCCCTGCGTGAACACGCTGTGCTCGTACAGCGCCACCAGGCTCCCCAGCGCGTACGGCGTCAACCGCTCGGCGAGGATCACGTTGGTCGGCCGGTTCCCCTCCATCACCCGGTGGGGAACGATGTTCTCCGGCGTCCCCTCGGCGCGGACCTCCTCCTCGGTCTTGCCAAAGGCGAGCGCCTCGGCCTGGGCGAACACGTTCGACATCAGCAGATCGTGGTGATCGCCCAGCGGGTTCAGCGTCTTGGCGAAGCCGATCAGATCGACCGGGATCAGCTTCGTCCCCTGGTGGATCAGCTGATAGAAGCTGTGCTGGCCGTTGGTCCCCGGCTCGCCCCAGAACACCGCGCCGGTCTGGTAGTCGACGTGCCGCCCGTCGAGCGTCACGTGCTTGCCGTTTGACTCCATCGTCAGCTGCTGCAGATACGCCGGAAAGCGCTTGAGGTACTGCTCGTAGGGCATCACGCCGTACGTCTGCGCGCCGAAGAAGTCCCCGTACCAGACCGCCAGCAGTCCCATCAGCACCGGCAGGTTCTGCGCGTACGGCGTGCCGCGGAAGTGCTCATCCATCGCGTGGAACCCGGCCAGCATCTCTTTGAATCGGTCCGGGCCGATCGCGAGCATCGTCGAGAGGCCGATCGCCGAGTCCATCGAGTAGCGGCCGCCGACCCATTCCCAGAACCCGAACATGTTGTCGGTGTCGATCCCGAACTCGGTCACCTTCTCCGCGTTCGTGGAGACCGCCACGAAGTGCTTGGCAATTGAGGCCTCGTCGCCGCCGAGGCCTTTCAGGACCCACTCGCGCGCCGAATGTGCATTGGTCATGGTCTCGAGCGTGGTGAACGTCTTGGACGAGACGATGAAGAGCGTCTCGGCCGGGTCCAGGTCGCGCGTCGCCTCAACCAGGTCGGTCGAGTCGACGTTCGAGACGAAGCGGAAGGTCATCGCGCGCTCGGAGTAATGGCGCAGCGCCTCATAGGCCATGACCGGGCCAAGGTCCGAGCCGCCGATGCCGATGTTGATCACGTTGCGGATCGGCCGGCCGGTGTGGCCCCGCCACTCGCCCGAGCGAACCCGGTCGCTGAACGCCGACATCCCGTCCAGCACCTCATGCACCTGCTTGACCACGTCGACCCCATCGACGATCAGCGACGCGCTCTTTGGCATGCGCAGCGCGACGTGCAGCACCGCGCGGTCCTCGGACACGTTGATGTGCTCACCGGCGAACATCGCCTCGGTCCGCTCCGCCAGCCCCGACTGCTCGGCCAGCCCGATCAGCAGCCCGATCGTCTCGTCGGTGATGCGGTTCTTCGAGTAGTCAAGAAACAGGCCGGCGCCCTCGACCACCAAGCGCTCGCCGCGCGTCCCATCGGTGGCGAACAGGTCACGCAGATGCTTTCCCTTGATCTCGCCGTAGTGGTTCTCGAGCGCCTTCCACGCCGGCCGCTCTCGTAACGGGGGAACGCTCGGCGTCACACGCGTGCTCATCGGACCTCCGGGGGAGTCGCTTCGGCGCGGCGCCCGCGCTCGCGCGGGGGCCGCCGATCGGTGTCTCGCTGCGGATCCTGACAGAGAGGCACGCTTCACGGCCACCGTCCCGTCACGGCCGCCGGCCACCGATTCCGGTTAACCCCGCACTCGCCACTCCGCGCGGCGTGAATTCAGATTCACCCGGCTATAGCACGGCTAGCGCCGCATTCGCGCCTCGGACCCACCACGAAAGAGGACTTTCTCGCCTTCCCGGACCGCCTCGGGGCGGGTCCCTCTGGCGTAAGCGGCCGGCTCAGGATAAGCCGGCCGCTCGCCGACTGCCGGTCAGTAGTCCGTCGATCAGGTCGCGGACCACGGCACGGACGTCCTCCCGCGCCTGCGCCGGATCCTCGGCGCCGGCGAGATACATCGCGGCTTCGTCGAGCGCCCCGAGAAGCACGAGGGCGAGCGGGCGAAGCGGCTGGGGCCTGAGCTGCCCCGCGTCGATCGCGGCCTGCAGCAGCTCCTCGGCCGACTCGACCGCATTGCGCTGGGACATCTCCCGGTACTCGGCCCAGCCGATTACGCTCGGCGCGTCCTGGAGCATCAGCTGCCTGACCTCAGGTTCCACGGCGATGTCGAGCCAGGCATCGGCCATCGCGTGCATCGTGTCGGCCGGGGTCTTCGGCTGGGCGGCGGCAACGGAGGCTTGAAGGCGCTCGATGATGTCCCGGTCCATGGCCTCGATCACGGCCCGGAAGAGCGCCGCCTTGTCGGCGTACTGGTGATACATCGCGCCGCGCGTGACGCCGGCCGCCTCGGCGATCTCGGGCGTGCTGACCTCCGCGTAGCCCCGTTCACCCCAGAGCCGGCGCGCCGCCTCGATCAGCGCTTGCTGGGTGGCCGCGGATCTTTCTGCTTGAGTTCTTGCCATTACATGCAGTCTGTTGGTATCTTAGTGCAGCCTGTACGTAAATCTTCTCCCAGACCCGCCGGAGGAACCGCATGCCCGCAGTGACGCTCAGCGCCGGAACGATCCATTATGAGAAGTCGGGTCCCGCCACGGGCCGCCCTGTCGTCTTCATCCACGGCTACGCGATGTCGTCCTCGCTCTGGGCGCCGCTGAGCGAGCGCCTCGCCGAGAGCGAGTTCGCTTGTTACGCCCCAACGTGGCCCCTCGGCGCGCACACCGAGCCGATGCGCGAGGGGACCGAGCTGACGATGGAGAGCATCGCCGCGACGGTCGCGGAGTTCCTCGAGGCGCTCGAGCTGCATGACGTGATCCTTATCGGCAATGACACCGGCGGCGCGATCGCCCAGATCGTCGCCACCACGGCGCCGGGACGCATCGGTGCGCTGGTGCTGACCGGCTGCGACGCGTTCGAGCACTTCCCACCCCCGGTCCTCAAACCGTTCATCAACGCCGCCAAGCTCGGCCCGGCCTTCCGCGCGATGCTCGCTCCGCTGCGCACCCGGCTCGTGCGTCGGCGCGCGTACGGCGCGCTCGCCTACGCTGACATCGACCACCTCGCGTCGGAGTGGGTCAAGCCCGCGCTCACACATTCACGCATCCGCGAAGATCTGCGCCGCTTCACCGCCTCTCTGCATCCCGAGACGATGATCGAGACCGCCGCTCGGCTCGGGCAGTTCACCAAGCCCTCGCTGATCGCCTGGTCCGCCGACGACGAGTTCTTCCCCGTCGAGGACGGCCATCGCCTGGCCGAGGCACTCCCCCACTCGCGGTTCAAGCTGATCGACCGCGCACGGACGTTTTCGATGATCGACCAGCCGGACGTCTTGGCCGAGCTGGTCGCGGACTTCGCGTGGGACGGCGCGATCGGACGCGCGGCGTGACGGCCGCTCCATCAGGTAACCGCTGACGGGCTGGGCCTCAGCCGGCGCCCGCTCGCCGGCGGGTCCTGGTCCGCCGCGGTAGTTCCCCGCCGGCATCGGTCAACGCCCGCTGGAGCAGCTCCGGCCGGTAGCTCGGATCGAGCAGCTCGGAGACCTCGAGCCCCGTGCGCCCGAGATGCGAGGCGAGCAGGCCGGCGCTCAGGTCGCGGTCCTCCGCCTTGACCGCGTCGAGGATCTCGCGGTGGCTCGCGGTCGCCCACGCGCTCGGGCCGTGGCCGATGTGCAGTCGGCGATAGCGCTCGGCGTGGTCGAACAGCTGCGCCAGCATGTCGTTGACGCGGTGTCCGGCCGGCCCGGTGAGGGCGCGGTGGAATTGACTGTGCGGGACGACCCAGCGGCGGTAGTCCTTGATGCTCGCATAGTGAGCCATCTCGGCCATGTGGCCCTCCAGCCGCGCGAGGTCGTCCTGCGTCATGCGCGGCACCGACAGCCGCAGCGCCTCGGCCTCGAGCGTCACCCGCATGACGTACAGCTGCTCAAGATCGCCGGTCGACATCGGCGCCACCCGCACTCGGCGGTTGGGCTCCGCCTCGACCAGCCCCTCGCCCTGGAGCATCCTGAGCGCCTCGCGCAACGGGGTCCGACTGATCCCGAGTTCCTCGGCCAGTGCCACCTGCGACATCACGGCGCCGGGCGCCAGCCCCCCGTCGAGGATCGCATTGCGGACGCGCTCGTATACGTCCTCGGTGTTCTGGCCGTTCTGGTTCATCGCTCTCCCAATTCGGATCTCTGCTCTCACGCCCCGAGCATGCTGTAGCCGCCGTCCGCGATCATGTAGGAACCCGTGATGTGATGCGCCTCGTCGCTGGCGAGGAACAGCGCCGCGCCGGTCATCGAGTCGGGCCCCGGGATGCGACCGGTCGGAGTGCCGGAGAGCACCGCCTCGCGCCGGCCGGCCAGCCACTCCGGGCGAGCCAGCAGCGCCTCGGTCTCCATGAATCCCGGGCGCGAACGTGTTCACGCGCACCGCCGGCGCCAGCGCCTTGGCGTAGGACTTGGTGATCCCGAGCAGGCCGTATTTGCCGGCCGCGTATTGGGGCGCGTGGGCTGCCCCGCACGATCACCGTCGAGCCCACGTTGACGATCGAGCCGCCACCGCGGTCGACAATCCGCTGGCCGAACTCGTGCACCATCAGCATCGTCCCCTGATGTCAACCGCGAGCACGTGGTCGATCGCCTCCTCGGTGACCTCCTTCCAGGACGCCTGGCCCGAGGCCATGTCGCCGACGTTGTTGACCAGCACGTCGATGCCGCCGGCCTCCTCGAACGCCCACGCCGCCATCCGCCGGATGTCCGCCCAGGACGTGACGTCGCCCTGCACGATGAGCGCCTCGGCGCCGGCCTCGCGCACGCGGTCCGCGGTGCGCTCCGCCCCCTCCGCCGAGCTGCGGTAGTGCACGAGCACGCGGGTGGCGCCTTCGCCGGCCGCGCGCACGGCCAGCGCGGCGCCGAAGCCGGTTCCGGCGCCGGTGACCATGAAGCTCCGTCCTTCGAACCCACGCAGCATGTGTCGTGTCTCGTTCTCGGATTTCTAGACGATCGTGCGGCCGCCGTCGATGTACAGGACCTGCCCGGTGATGAAGCTCGCCCGCGGAGAGCACAGGAACAGCACCGGATCGACCACCTCTTGGAGCGAGCCGAACCGACCGGCTGGGATCAGCTCGATCAGCGCCTGCCGCTTGTCGGGATTGTCGGTCAGGTATCGGCGCGTCAGCTCCGTGTCCGTGTAGCCGGGCGCGACCGCGTTGGCCGTGACGCCGTCGCCCGCGTACTCGTGCGCGATCACCCGCATCAGCTGGTTGATCGCGCCCTTGGTCGCCGCGTACGGGCCGTGCAGCTTGTGCCCGCTGCGGCCGGCCACCGAGGAGAAGAAGACGATGCGACCACGTCCCTGCTCGCGCATCGCCACCGCGGCCTCCGCCGCGAGGTGGAAGGCGCTGGTCAGATTCACATCGATGATCCGGTCCCACTCCGACGCCGTGTAGTGCTCGATCGGCTTGCGGTCGTTGATGCCCACGCAGTGAATGAGCACGTCAAGTCCGCCGAGCCGCTCGCGCATGTCGTTCACCGACGCGCGCGCCATGTCCGGATCGCCAACATCGGCCTGCAGGCTCACGGCCACGCCGGCCTGCAGTTTCGAAATGTCGAGGTCGATCACGCCGACGCTCGCCCCCGCGCCCAGGAAACCGGCCACGAGCGCCCTTCCGATCGTGCCCGCCCCGCCTGCAACCACCACGCGCTGACCGTCGAGCCCCAGCCAGTCAGGCATTCGGCGGCGCCTCGCGGTAGGTGAACACGTTCAAGGTGACCGCGCCACCGTCGGGCACCGTCGCCGAATGCGGCGTCCCGCCGGGCAGGGCGGCCAGCTGACCCACCTCGAGCCGCACCGGCCGGCCGTCGACCACGAAGTCAATGACGCCCTCGAGCACGGTCGTGATCTGGTCCTGCGGATGCTGGTGCTCCTCCCAGCTCGACCCTCCCCCGTAGCGGTACAGGGTCGCCGTGAGCTGCGGGGTGTGGACGGTGGCCCCGTAGATGTTGGGACGTACCTCCTTGAACTCCTGCTCCGACCAGTCGATCTTGCGCGCGACGTCGATCATGCCCGGCAGGATTATTGCATACAGTTTGTAAAGTCGTCTACAGTTCTGGCGCGATGTTCTGTGTGGGTGGCACCGAGCCCAGTCCCAATTCCCGCGCCGGGGTGATCGATCCGGTACCGGTACACGGAGCTTTGATCCCCGACCGCGCAGGCCCGTGCGGACGCCCAGCGGGCGAGTGGCTCGGCGACCATCGCATCGGTGGCGATATCGACGAGCAGGGAGAGCTGATCGTGGGGCTCGCCCGCGGCGACAGCACGTTCGCGATAGCTCTCGATCAGCGATTCCGGATCGTCCGTGTGGCACAGGTGCGCCACCACGACCGGGATCCGGTCGGGCGCCGGCGACGGCCGCCACGGCGCACGGAAGAAGAAGCTGCCCTCGTTGGCCGCATGCCCGACGAGCACGTCGACCTCTGGACTGGCCCCGGGCGTGTCGATCGGGGAGTCCGGAAGGCTGGCCGGGTCGACCGTCGGCAGCGCACCGCCCCTCGTCCCGCGGAACTCAGGCTGCTCGAGCAGCTCTTCGTGAAGCGCGACGACCCGCTCAGCATCCAGCTCGCGGAGCCGAACGGCGTCGAATGCTTCGCGTCCTCCGGCGAGGCTTGAGAGCGCCTCTGCCCAGCGGACGCCCGCCGCGGCCGGCTGCGCGACTTCGCCGAGCGGCGGCGACTGGACTACAGCCCGCTGAAACAGCCCGCTGGCCGCCGGCGCGACGAGCAGGTCGAGCGTGCACAGGGCGCCGGCCGATTGCCCGGCCACGGTCAACCGGCTCGCGGAGCCCCCGAAATCGGCGATGTGGTCCCGCACCCACTCGAGGGCGGCGATCTGGTCGAGCAGGCCCCAGTTCGCGCTCGGCTCAGTCGGGACGGCGGCGAGGTCCGGATGAGCAAGCCATCCGAGGCTGCCCAGCCGGTAGTTCACGGTTACCACCACTGCGTCGGCGCTCACCACCAGTTGCTCGCCCAAGTTCAGGCTGGCGCCGGCGCGCCCGACCGTGAAGCCGCGAGTGGCGTCGCGCGGCCGGTCTGCGCCACCTCGCCGCCGAGCTCGAAGTACCGGCGCATGTCCGGGACGTCGAGCTCGAGCACCTGGCCATCGACCAGCTGCCCGACCTTCCCATCGTCGTAGGTCACCAGCTTCATGTCTGCTCCTCGGGCCGGATTCGGAAGCGGCGCACGGCGCCACTGCAAGGCCGGAGTATAGACAGATCAATAAACTGTATGCAAGTTGGTTCATTGCCTACTCGCGGCGCCGCCCCGCCGCTGACAGCGCACGCGAGGTGCCGAGAGCCGCCGCCCGCACCACCGGGACCAGCCGTTCGATCGCCGTCCTGTCCGCCCGGCTCACGATCGACAGCGACGCGATCACGTCGCCGCGAGCATCGACGATCGGTGCGGCCACCGACAGCGCATCTACCGTCACCTGCCGGTCCGAGACCGCAACGCCGTCCCGGCGGATCTGGGCGAGCATCCGGCGGAGCTCCGTCGGATTGGTGATCGTGAACTCGGTGAAACGCTGGAGCGGACCCTCCAGCACCTCGCGCTGCACGGCCTCGGGCGCGTGCGCGAGGAGGACGAGCCCGTTCCCCGAGGCGTGCAGCGGGAAGCGGCCGCCGACCCGGGTCAACACCCCCACAGCGCGGCGGCCGGCGATCCGCTCGATGTAGACAACCTCGTGGCCTTCCCGAACCCCGAGCTGGACGTTCTCGTGGGTCACCTCGTACAAGTCCTCGAGGAATGGCAACGCGGCCTCGCGCAGGGGCACGCCCCGCGGAGCCAGAGAGGCGATCTCCCACAGACGCAGTCCAACCCGGTAGCGACCATCCCCGTCCCGCTCGAGCGCGCGCGATGCGCACAGCTCCCCGACCAGCCGATGGGTGGTGGTAAGCGGAAGCTCCGCTCGGCGGGCGATCTCCGACAGCGTCAGGGCCGGGTGCTCGGATGTGAACGTCTCGAGCACTGCAAACGCGCGCCGGGCGACCGATCGACGGTCAACTCGCTGGCTGACTTTTCCCAGAGCGAACATTGTTGCGGATCCTTCCGCTGAGCGGAAGGATCCGTTGCGGTCGCCGCCGGGCCGCCCTAGGCTGGCCGGGAAGTTATGAGGGCGGAAATGAGTTGACGTCGACCCCGTTGCGGGACTGCCTGGAGGTGCCCGGCGCGTTCTCGATCGCGGTCGAGCTCGTCACCGCCCGCGGCCTGGTCACGACCGACCGCAGTCACGCCCTCGTCGACAAGGCGCGCAGCCTGGCCGCCGATCCCCGGATCAACGTACTGTCGATCACCGACAACCCGGGCGGTCACGCCATGCTCGCGCCGGACACGCTCGGCACCGACCTGCTCTCCCGCGGGCAGGAGGTGATCATCCACCTAGCCTGCAAGGACTGGAACCGCAACGCGCTTGAGAGCCGGGGCTGGAAGCTGGCCTCGGAGGGTTTTGACAACGTGTTATGCCTGTCGGGCGACTACCCGCTGGACGGCTACGGCGGCACCGCGGCGCCCGTGTTCGACATCGACTCCGTCGGCCTCCTCAAGCTCTACAGCGACATGAACGCCGGCCTGCGGTTGGCGCGGACCGACGAGCGGCTGGACCGGACCAACTTCTTCCTGGGGTGCGTGGTCACGAACCACAAGCTTCACGAGCGCGAGGTGGTCCCCCAGTACCAGAAGCTGGCCAAGAAGGTCAGGACCGGCGCGCGCTTCGTGATCAACCAGATCGGCTACAACGCGCGCAAGGACGACGAGCTGCTGCGCTACATCGCGCACGAGCACCTTTCCGTGCGCACCCTGGCCAACGTGTTCCTGCTCTCGCGGCCCGCGGCGCGCGCCTTCCACGCCGGCCGGATCCCGGGTGTGATCGTCACCGAGGAACTGCTGGCGCTGGCCGAGCAGCACGGCGCCGGCCCGGACAAGGGCCGCGCCTTCTTCCTTGACCTGGCCGCCAAGCAGCTCACGGTGGCGCGGGGGCTCGGCTTCACCGGCGCCTACCTCGGCGGCCACGCCACTGCGGAGACATTCTTCGAGATCCTCGATCGCGCGGCGGCCTACGCGGAGGAGGACTGGCGTGAGCTCTCCCGCGAGCTGCGATTCGACCGCGCCGGCGAGTTCTACCTGTTCGAGCCCGACCAGGACACCGGCCTCTCCTCGGATCGCCTGAGCCACGACTACGTCGAGTCAAAGCGCAAGCGCCGCACCGACCTGCGCGTCCCGCTCAGCTATCGGTTCAGCCGCCTCGTCCACCAGACGGTGTTCGAGGCTGACGGTCCGCTGCACGAGCCGGCGCGGTCGTTCTACGAGAAGGTCGACGCCGCCCCCAAGCCCGTCGGCCGCGCCGCGCACCTGCTCGAGCAGGCGGCGAAGGTCCCGATGTTCAAGTGCCGTGACTGCGGCGACTGCTCGCTGCCCGACATCGCATACGTGTGCCCCGAATCGATCTGCGCCAAGAACCAGCGAAACGGCCCCTGCGGGGGAACGCGCGATGGGCTGTGCGAGGTGTATGACTCCGAGTGCATCTGGTCACAGGCATATGAGCGCCTGAAGGCCTACGGCGAGGAAGAGGAAATGCTGAGCAACCCGGTGGTGCTCAAGGACAATGCGCTCGCGCGTACCAGCGCCTGGGCCAACGCATTGCTTGGCCGCGACCATCAGGCCAAGTCCGGCGATTTCAGTGGCTAGAGACTGACAACAAATTCGTAAGGAGAGAGGCATGGCTGCAAGCAACCTTCAAGACGTCCTAGATCAGTCGGGGGACGTCGTCGAGCTGCTGCGTAACTCGCAGATCGGCGCGTACATCTATCCGGTGGTGCCGTACGAGTTCACCAACTGGCGCCACGAGCAGAAGGCGTGGCGCGAGACCGCCGTGCTGTTCGACCAGTCTCACCACATGGTGAACTTCTGGTTCAAGGGTCCGGATGCGCTCAAGCTGGTCTCCGATACCGGGATCAACAGCGTGACCACGTTCCCGGTCAACATGGCCAAGCAGTTCGTTCCGTGCACGCCGGCGGGCCACGTGATCGGTGACGGCATCCTGTTCCATCTCGATGACGACGAGTTCGTGTGGGTCGGACGCAACCCGGGGGCCAACTGGCTGCGGTATCACTGCGAGACGGGCGGGTACAAGCTCGACTTCGAGTACGACAACCGCTCTCCGTCCCGTCCGTACGGCAAGGCGGTGACGCGGAAGTACTGGCGATTCCAGATCCAGGGCCCGAATGCCTGGCAGGTGATCGAGGCGGTAAACGGCGGACCCCTCGAGCAGCTCAAATTCTTCCGCCTGGCCGAGATGAACGTGTCCGGACAACGGGTGCGCACGCTGCGTCACGGGATGGCGGGAGAGCCCGGACTCGAGCTGTGGGGCCCGTACGAGACCTATGACGAGGTCCGCGGCGCGATCCTCGAGGCAGGCAGGGACTTCGGGCTCGAGCCGTGCGGCGCCCGCGCCTACGCATCCAACACACTCGAGTCGGGCTGGATCCCCTCGCCCCTGCCCGGCATCTACACCGGTGAAGGAGTCCTCCGCAGCTATCGCGAGTGGCTCCCGGCCGACAGCTACGAGGCGAACAATGCCCTGGCCGGAAGCTTCGTCTCGGCCGACATCGAGGACTACTACCTGAACCCCTGGGAGCTCGGCTACGGTCAGTTCGTCAAGTTCGATCACGACTTCATCGGCCGCGATGCGCTGGAGAGGATCGAGCCGGAGACGCAGCGCAAGAAGGTGACGCTGGCCTGGGATGACGAGGACCTCACGCGGATCCTCGCCTCCGTGACCTTCGCCAACGATGAGCCGTTCCAGTTCTTCGACCTGCCGATCGCCAACTACGGCTCGTCGAACTTCGACTCGGTGCTCGATCCCGACGGCAACGTCGTCGGTTACTCGATGTTCACCGGCTACAGCGCCAACGAGAAGCGGGGGCTGTCACTCGCTACCGTTGACCCGACGGTCGAGATCGGCAGTGAGGTCGTCGTGGTGTGGGGCGAGCCGAACGGCGGAACGCGCAAGACAACGGTCGATCATCCCCACCAACAGATACACGTCCGCGCGCTGGTCAGTCCGGTGCCGTACTCCGAGCCGGCGCGTCTGTCGTACCACGAGGGTTGGAGGACGGCGGCGGGCAGCTGAGTTCGGCCAGCCGGCGCTCGAACAGCCGGCGCTCGGCGTCGTCGTGGGTCAGCGCGATCGCTTGTCGGTAGGCGTCTGACGCCTCCTCGGCGTGGCCGAGCCGGCGAAGCAGCTCGGCCCGCGTGGAGTGCAGGTAGCGGTAGTCCGCGAGGCCGGTCAGGCGATCGATGATCTCGAGACCGGCCTCGGGGCAGCTCGCCTCGCTCACCGCAGCCGCCCAGTTCAGCTCGACGACGGGCGAGTCGGTGAGCTGAGCCAGCTCACCGTAGAGCGCGGCGATCTGCGGCCAATCGCGGGGCTCGTCAACGTGCAGCGACGCGATTGCGGCCTGCACCACGTACGGCCCATGGCCGCGGAGCGCCAACGCCCGGTCGAGGACCGCTCGACCCTGCTCGATCTGGTCGCAATCCCAGAGCGAGCGGTCCTGATCGCTCAGCAGTACGAGCTCGCCGTCGCGAAATCGGGCGCTCCGGCGTGAGTCGTGCAGCAGCATCAGCGCGAGCAGGCCGTGTACCTCGGCTTCGTCGGGCATCAGCTCTGCGAGCGCCCGGCCCAGCCGCAGCGCTTCCCCGGCCAGCTCCCCGCGGGTGCGGGGGTCCGAGTATCCCTGGTTGAAGATCAGGTACACGACCGCAAGCACGGCGGCGAGACGGTCGGGGAGCAGGTGGTCGGGCGGGACGCGAAACGGGATCCCGGCCGTCTTGATCTTGCGTTTGGCCCGCACCAACCGCTGGGCCATGGTGGCCTCGGAGACCAGGAACGCCCGGGCGATCTCCTCGGTCGTGAGACCACCGAGCGTCCGCAGCGTCAACGCGACCTGCGCGTCGGTGGCCAGGGCCGGGTGGCAGCACGTGAACACGAGCTCGAGGCGTTCATCACGGAATGTCATCGTCTCGTCGGCAGCGTCGTTGCTGATCGCCTCAGGTACTTCGAGCAGGCGGGTCTTGGCGGCGAGCACGCGCTCACGGCGGATCCGGTCTATCGCCCGCCGCCGGGCGGTTGTAATCAGCCACACGCCCGGAGCCGACGGGATCCCGTCCCGCGGCCAACGCTCGGCGGCGATCGCAAACGCCTCCTGTGCGGCTTCCTCGGCGAGGTCGAAGTCGCCGAGGCAGCCGATCAGGGCAGCGAGCACGTACCCCCACTGCTCGCGGAAGACCCGCTCCAGTGGACCATCCTTCAAGTCCGCGCCCCTAGGATTGCGTCCAATCCTGCGTCGGACGGATCTCGATTGCGCCGCCCAGGCTCGCCGCAGGCACCTTGGCTGCCAGGTCGATCGCCGCGTCGAGGTCGTCGGCTTCGAACGTGAAGAACCCGTCGAGCGCCTCCTTGGTCTCGACAAACGGCCCGTCGGTCGTCAGAGTCTTCCCGTCCTGCACGCGCACGGTCGTGGCCGTCTCCGGTGGCGCGAGCCCGATTCCGGGGGTCACGCCCGGGGTGGAGTTGAGGGCCTGGAACCCCGCGGCGAGCTGCTTCTGCTCCTCCTCGGACAGGTTGCGCCAATCGCGCGCCTTCGGCCCCAGGTTAATCAGCATCATGTACTTCACGTCGGTCCTCCTTGTGGGTGATGGTCGCGCTTAAGACGAACGGGACGTGCGCGGATCGACACCCTCACGCGACATATGCCGCCGGCATTCGCGGCGCCGCGTTGCGCCCTTCGGCCGGGGTCAGCTCGGCGAGGATCTCGGCGGCTCGCTCCAGCTGCACCGGCGGCAGCGTGAACGGCAGCCGTAGGTGCCGCTCGAGCAAGCCGGCGCCCGCGAACCGCGGCCCGGGCGTGATGTGCACGCCGCTCCGGCTCGCCTCGAGCGACAGCCGGGTGCTGATCGGCTCCGGTAGCTGCGCCCAGATGAACAGTCCGCCCGCCGGGAGGGCGTAGCGCCACGCCGGCAGTCGCTCGTCGAGGGCGCGCACCAGCGCGGACCGGCGGATCCGAATGACCTCGCGCCGCTCGGCCAGAATCTCGTCCAGCCGCACGAGCGTGTGGGTCGCGACGATCTGTTCGAACAGGGGACTCGCCAGGTCAATCGCCGCGCGGGCCGTAACCATGCGGTGGATCAGAGCCGGATCGGCGCGGACCCAGCCGATCCGCAGGCCGCCCCACACCGCCTTGCTGAGCGAGCCGATCGTTATCGCGCGCTCGCCGCCGAAGGCGCCCGCGGGCGGCGGTATCGCCACTCCGTCCAGGTTCAGCTCCGCGAACGTCTCGTCGATCACGGTGGTGGCGCCGGCGCCCTCGAGCGCGCGCAGCGTCTGCCCGCGCGCCGCCTCGTCCATCACCAGCCCCGTGGGGTTATGGAAATCGGGCATCAGGTAGGCCAGCGCGGGGGGCTGATTTCGCGCGGTGGCCTCGATCGCCTCGACATCCCAGCCGTCTTCGCTGAGCGGCGTCGGGATCAAGCGACCGCCGGCGCTGCGGAGCGCGTCGAGTGCGGCCGGATAGCTTGGCAGCTCGACCAGTACCCGCTGGCCACGCGGCAGCGTTGCCCGGATGGCAAGGTCAAGCGCGTGCAGCGCCCCGTTGGTGACGAGGATCTGCTCGGGGCGCGTCGGCAGCCCGCGCTGCTCGAAGCGCGCCGCGACGGCGCGTCGGAGCGGTGGCAGACCCAGCGGGTCGTAGCCGTGGTGGTCGAGCCAGCGCGGCATCTCGCGAACCGCATCCTTGAACAGCTCCTCGAGCACCGCCGGCGCCGGCAGCGCGGCGATCCGCAGGTCAAGCCCGGCGCCGGAGACGATCGCGTCCGACGGGGCCGCCCGGTTTCCCCCCGGGAGAGTCACCCAGCTCCCGGCGCCCTGCCGGCTCTCGACGTAGCCCTGCTCGCGCAACTGGTCGTACGCAGCGGTCACGGTGGCCCGGCTCACCGCCAGCGCGTCCGCCAGCGTCCGCTCCGCTGGCAACCGGCTCTCGACCGCGAGGCGCCCGTCGAGCACCAGCGCACGCACCGCCCCGGCCAGCCGGTCGCGGCTGACCCCGCCGCGCTGCCACGGACCGAGCAGCTCGACGACGCGCTGGGCGGGGACGATCGCCACATGCCACTTCTAGCAAATTGGCCTGCGTCTGCATAGGCCATTCTCTGTCAGACTCGTGCCATGACGCGGATGCGGCCCCCACGCGGCCGACGCCTGGTCCAGCTCTACGCCGGCCTCGTCCTGTACGGGATCAGCTCCTCGATGTTGCTCCTGGCGGGCCTCGGCGTCGATCCATGGGACGTGCTTCACCAGGGCCTCTCGCGCCGGCTGGGCCTGGGGGTCGGAACTTGGGCGATCATCGTCGGGGTCGGGGTGCTACTGCTGTGGATCCCGCTTCGCCAGCGACCGGGATTCGGCACGGTCAGCAACGTGATCGTCGTCGGCCTGGTGATCGATGCGGTCCTGGCGGTGGTGCCGCCGGTGCACGGACTGGCTGCCCAGGTGGCTGTGATGTGCGGCGGCGTGGTGCTGAACGGGATCGCCACCGGCGCCTACATCGGCGCCGGCCTGGGCCCCGGCCCGCGCGACGGACTGATGGTCGGCCTCGCCGCCCGCGGCCACTCGATCCGCGTCGTACGCACCTCGATCGAGCTCACGGTCCTGGTCACCGGTTGGCTGTTGGGCGGCACGGTCGGAATCGGCACGGTCGTGTACGCGCTCGCGATCGGACCGATCGCCCACATCACGATCCCGCGGTTGGCGATCCAGCCGCCTCGCGGGATCGGGGGTGTCAGCAATCAAACCCTTTCTCCCGAGTGACTCGCGACTCTCACCTGCCCCCTCTGTTGGGTGCTGTAGAACCGACACGAAGGGAGGCAGCATGCGCAGAATGCGCCTTGCCGCGGCAATCGTGTTGATTGCCTGCGGCGCGTCCGCGGCCGCGATCTCATCCGCCGGGAGCGCAGCGCCGGCCTCGGCCGCTTCCAGTCCGCCGTCCGTGACGTCCGCCATGCCGAATCAGCTCGGCCAGTCGACCGCGATACTCGGCGGAACCGTCAATCCGAATGGTCAGTCGGCGACCTACTACTTCGAGTACGGCACCTCGACGACGTACGGAACGCGGACGAGCCCGGCCAACGTGGGGTCGGGGACGACGCCCGTCGCCGTCCACCAGGAGATCTTCGGGCTGACCCCGAACACGGCGTACCACTATCGACTCGTGGCTAAGGCGGGGGCCCTCCCACCCGATCAGGGGCGCGCCGGCACTCCTCCCGGCGCGCCCCGTCGCTACGCTCGCACGGCCTTCACGCGGCCTGGAACCCGACCCGTTGGACCGCCGACCCCGTCGGCCCCCCCCGCAAACACGCGAACGCGCCGGTCACGACTGCCCGCAGACCATCGGCGCGCCGAGCCGCGCGAGCTCCTCGACGCTGCCGCTGACCCGCCAGACCGGATCGCAGCCGCGTCGGCGCAGGATGCTGGCGGCCAGTGCAGCACGAGCGCCGCTCGCGCAAACCACGGCAACCGGTGCGTCGACGGCAGCAGCTCGAGCACACCCGTCCCCGAGCTGCGACAGGGGTAGCCAGTGGGATGTCGCGAGGTGTCCCCCGTTCCACTCGGCGAGGTCGCGGACGTCAAGCAGCTCGACCGACCCGTCTTCGATGCGGGGCAGCACACGGTCGGGCGATAGCGCCTCCACGGTCCGCACGGCCAGACCAGCCTGCCTCCAAGCCGATGGATCGGCGAGGGTGAGGCCCGCCAGGTTCCAGACGCCCGCGGCACGCATGAGCTCGACACCCCGCCACCCGGTCTCGAGCGACGGCGCGACCAGAACGATCGGCTCCCCGGCGCCCGCGGCCCAGCCCGCGCGGGTCCCGAGTCCGCGTCCATCGCCGGGCAGGTTGACCGAGCCGTCGAGGTGGCCGGCGTCGAAGCTCTCGGGGTCCCGGAGGTCGATCACGCAGACGCGGTCGTCCAGCACCCTGCCGAGCGCGCGCGGTTCGATTTCGCGGACCGGACCGGGGTCCGCGGCGCCCTCCAGGTTGAGCGCCACGACACGCTCGACGTTGGGCGGTCGCGCCGGAACGGAACAGGTCAGCTCGGCTGCGAACGCGTCAGGATCCTCGAGCGTCAGCAATGGGTTGACCCGTCGCTGCTGACCAATCGTGGAGGACGTCGCCGACGACGCCGCTCGGCTCGCGCACAATGAGCCGCCCACGTGACCGGGCCACAGCTCGACCTCATCTTCGAGCGCCGCGAGTCGACGCAGCGTGTGCCACAGCGCCTGTGCTCCCTCGGCCGCATCGACAGCCAGGTCCGGGCGTGCGACGTCGCCAACCAGGAGCGAATCGCCAGACAGCAACGCCCGGTCGGTCCCCTGCTCGCGCACCAGGTAGGAGACATGCTCGGGCCGATGGCCCGGACTCGCAACCACCACCAGCTCGACGCGACCCACACGCACGACGCACCGCTCTTGCCGCCCTATCTCACCGAAACCGTCCGGCGTGTGCATCGCCGCGCCGGTGGCGGCGGCCAGTCGCCGTCGCCCGGAAACGTGATCGGCATGGTTGTGCGTTTCGAGCACGTGACGAATCTCGGCGCCCGCGTCGGCGGCTGCCGCGAGGTACTCATCTACCTCCCACTTCGGGTCGATCACTGCCGCCTCGCCTTCGTCGGCGATGAAGTACGAGGCACAACCAAGATCCGGGTGAAGGATTTGGCGGAAATACACTTTCACCGATCCACTTTTGCAGAATTACAATTGATTTAGTTAGGTAAGACTATCGAGTGGACCTGTCAGGTGGCCGCGCGCTGGATGAACGGTCCTCCTGGACTTCTCAGCGACGACGCCGCTGGCGCCACCGCTCGCGCCGGCGGTCGACCAACAGCACCAGCAGCAGCGGCAGCGACAGCGCCGAAGCCACGTAGATCAACTTGCGAGCCCGGTGGGGCTTGGCGGCGGCGCTTGCGTGTTTCGCCGGCGAGGCGCTCGCGTGTTTCGCCGGCGAGGCGCTCGCGGCCGTGGCCGCCGCTGCGTTCACGGTAAGCCGCACCTCGGCGACGTTGAAGCCGTAGGCCCCTGAGCAGTCGAGACCCTTGGCGCAGCCGTCGAAGTTGGCCGCCCATTTCAGCCACAGCGTCTTGCCGTCGGCGCTGATCCACTGCGATGGGAAGCCAGCGCCGTATCCATTTGACGGCCCGAACTCGCGGGAGCCGGCGACAAATGTGAACGGTCCCCACGGCGTCGGTGAGTCCGCGATCACGAGCTCGGCACCCCCTTTCCAGACGGCGGGCATCTGCGAGGAATAGGAGTAGGTGAAGGTGAGCAGATAGCGGTGCAGGCCCCGGTCGTACGTCATCTCGGGATAGGTGATGTGCGAGTTCCAGTTCAGGACCGACACCGCAGCGGTCACCGAGCTCGACCATTCCTCCGTGCCGTTGGCAGCGGTTCCCGCGAACCACTGCCAATGGCTCGGGTCGGTCACGTTCGCCACGCCGGTTCGCACGCGCCCGAGCAGCAGGCGGGAGGCGTTGAACTCGCGTTCGGTCCCGATCGCGTACATGTAGCCATCCGGATAGGACCCACCCCGACCCCCGCCGTCGACAAAGGTCAGGTTGCCGAGCGGCGCCGGGAACGCCTCGCGCGGAAAGCTCCATGTCTTGCCGTGATTGCGCGAGTACGCGATCCCGACCAGCCCCGTGAACGGACCGTTGCTCACCCAGTCCCAATCTCGCTGCTGCGTGGCGTAGAAGATCCCGTTCGCCTCCGCGAAGCCGATGCTGTAGTACGGGCCGAGCGGTCCGTCGTCGTTGTCGGGGTTGTCGCCGATCTCGCTCCAGGTGCGCGGCGGCGGTGATTCCCGGTTGCCCACGTACTGGAAGCGCAGGTTCGGCGGCTTGCCGGTCACCTTGGCCAGCGATTGCCGCCACAGTCCGCCCGCGATCGGTACGTCGACGCCACCGTCGTCCATGAGAACGTAGGTGGATCCGTCGTCGCTCCAGACGGTCGGCAGGATGTCACCCCACTGGTTCGGGGGCGGGCCGTAGCGCCCGGTCAGCCATTGGGCGCCCGTGATCACGGCGCTCGGCTGAAGCGGCGTCACGTTCGCCCGCGAGAGCGGGCCTCCTGGTGATGCGTGTTTGGACGGCGCGCGCTTCGGCTGGCTCGCGCGCGCCGGTGCGGACGACCCCAGGGCGCACGCCGCCGACAACGCGACGAGGACCCAGAGCGCGAGCCTCGATCTGCGAAGCTTGATGTTAGGGACGCTACTTACCGACCTGTCGGCTTCGTATAAACCGCGTCGGCGCTGTCTGTCTGTACCAAGGCGCCGCCGTCAGGCGCCGCCGTCAGGCGCCGCCGACCATTCGATTAAGACCGCCGGGCGCGCAATCCGGTCACCGGCGCCGCGCGCGCAACTGGCGGTTCTTCAGCCGGTTGCCGCACACGGCCATATCGCACCAGCTCCCCTGCTGGTTGCGCGACCGGTCGAAGAAGGCCCACTCGCATTCTGGGTTCGCGCACACCTTGAGGCGCTCCCAGCTCCCGTCCTCCTGTGCCCCGTGCACGATCAGCAGGATCTCGAACAGGGCATCTCCGAGGTCCTCGCGCCGGGCGTTCTCGAGCTCGATCGCACCATCCTCCCCCACCGTGAGCCGCGCCCGACGGGCGGCCGCGACCTGGCGCAGACACGCCAACGCGTCCTCGATGCCACCCACGTCGTGATCCTCGCGGCGCAACAACCGGCGGAGGCTCTCGCGGACCTCACGTGCGAGCCCGAGTTCGGACGGACCAGGTCGCGCAGCCGGGTCGAGCAGCCGCGCTCCGACCAGCCAATCGCGCGCGCTCTCCGGATCGGCGAGCACGTCTCTGCCCTCCTCGAGGTCGAGGGTGTTGACGAACGCCTGCACCACCAGCAGTGGCATCGGCGCGGGCTTCGTCTCGCTCGCCGGAAACCATGATGGAACCGCTGACATGGGCGTTCGATTGTAGCCGCGTGACCATCAAAAACACTTGACAGGTCACCATGACCAGCATAAAATCTTCGGTGGTCATGAGCGCATCGCTATACGCCCACGGTTCGACTGTTCTTCTGGCGTGCGGACGAGCCGGCACTGTCGTGGCCGAGCGACCGCGGCTCCGTGATCGGCTCGCGGCGCACTGGTGGGCTCGCGGGCTCGATCGCGCCCTCGCCGAAGGGATCGCGCCCGAGGCCAGCGCCGCGCTCGCGCTGCGCGCGCAGCGCCTCACCGAACCGGATCGCCGCTGGTCGATCGCCGGCGCCCTACGGCGGATCCTCCGCGAGGCAGAGGAGGCTCATCCGGCTAGGCTCGGGCGAGTGAGGCCGAATTCGCGCGCCGTGAATGCCGCGAGCCAGGAGCTGAACGAGCTCGCCGACACGCTCGATGACCCAGGGCCCGTGACGGCACACGGCGTCGCGCAGGCCTGGCTCCTGCTCACCGACGGGACTGGCCCGCTCTACAACCCGGGCAGCCGCGAGCCGTTGCCCATCCGCGCAGCGCAGGCCGCCAGGCACCTGCGCCCGTGGGCCGCCTGATCAGGCTGGCTTGCCTGATCAGGCGCCCTTTTCAGGACTGCACCGAAGGCGACTACTCCACCGAAGGCGGCGGATAGACGTCGCGCACGTACTCGTCGACCTTGTGCTCCGGCAACCGCGTCGCGAGCGCCCACCAGTAGATGCCGAGCGCGAGCACCGCCGAGGCCGCGAGCGTCCCTCCGAGGGTGAGATCGTCGTTGCCCCCCTGGTCGAGGACATGCTTGAAGATCCCGACACCGCCGATGATGCCGCCGGGTCCGAAGTCGCCGAAGTACGAGATCAACCCCATTCCCACGAAGAAGCTCAGGATCCACGGGGCCGACTGCCAGTCCATCGGTGGCGCCTTCGGGTTGAGGTGGAACAGGTAGGACAGCCAGATGATCAGGTAGCCGAGGATCATCGCCACCATGAACGTCGTGTACGACTGCCAGCCGGAGAAGATGATCACCCAGGTCGCGAAGATGAACGCCACGGGCGCGAAGATCTCGCCCGCCGGCAGCCGGTAGCTCCGCGGCAGCTCCGGTTTCTGTCGGCGCAACGCGGAGAGTGCGAGCGGGGCGGCCGCGTACATCACCACCGAGACGAGCGTCACCACGTTCACGAGCTCGCTCCACGCCGGGAACGGGAGCAGGAACAGCAGCCCGATGATCGTCGCGACTATGACTCCGAACACCGGCACCTTGGTCCGCTGGTTGATGCTCTCGAAGATGCTCGGGATGTAGCCGTTCCTGGCCAGGCCGAAGCTGAGCCGCGAGGACGCGGTCTGGTAGATCAGACCGGTCCCCGCCGGCGAGACGACCGCGTCTATTCGTAGGATCGTCGCCAGCCACGAAAGGCCGGCAATGCTGGCCACCGTGAAGAACGGCCCCGCGTTGAGCTTGACCACCGTCGGGTTCGTGTTGGTCGGGCCGAGGCCCGTCCAGCCGTGCTGGGAGGCGAGCAGGCTCGGCTTCATCGCGCCGATGAAGGCGATCTGGACCAGGAGGTAGACCGCGGCGCCGATCAGAATCGAGGCGATCACCGCGCGCGGCAGGTCGCGGCCGGGGTTGGACGATTCACCTCCTAACTGGACCGCCTGTTCGAACCCGAGCAACGAGAAGATGATCCCGGCCGGCATCGTCAGCAGGATCGCGCGGAGCGCCCCGGTGTGGGTTGGGAAGAAGCCGCCGCCCGCGTGCCCGAAGTTCGACGGGTGGAAATGCGTGATCAGCAGGACGAGGACCGTGATCAGCGGGATCGCGATCTTCCACCCGGTGATGTAGCCGTTGATGCGAGCCAGGAAACGAATGCCGACCAGGTTCAGCACCACGAAGAACACCATCAGGCCGACCGCCACGAGGATGCCCACGCCTGACAGCGTGCCCGGGCCCACCGTGTGCGCCTTGTAGAAGTTGCGTGCCCAATGCGCGGTCGACAGGTACTGGACGCAGGCAAGCACCTCGATCGGTGCCACGCTGGCCGCCTGCAGGTACGACGCCCAGCCGAATGTCGCGCCCGCGAAGCTGCCGAAGGCGTAGTGCGGGAACCGACTCGTGCCGCCGCTCACGGGGAACAGACCGCCCAGCTCCGCGTGCACGAGCGCCAGGGAGATGATGATGATGGATCCGAGGACCCAGCCGATGATCGCGGACGGACCCGCGATGACGGCGGCGCCCAGGGCTGTGAACAGCCACCCGGACCCGATGATTGACGTCTCGGAGGCCCACAGGAGCCCGAGGAAGCCAACTCCTCGGTCAAGTCCCTCGGCATCCAGAACCACCGCCGGAGCTTCGCTCGGCGGCGTAACTACATTAGCCATCGACCCTCCTCAAGAGATCCTCTCTCAACTGCGCTCGGCGATCTTATTCCCTTGCTCGACGTACGTCCATGGCCGCGGGTCGAACCTGCTCACCCAGCGGCTCATGGGGCGCGGCACTCGCTCGACCTTGGTGCCGGCAGGTGTGTCCTCCGCAACCGCCGACCCGCGAGTCGCGAACGGTTGTGGTCGCGAACCCGTGCGCGGGCCTGCTCAGCGTCCCGGAGAGGAATGCCACCACGTGGCCGGGTCCGGGGGGTGGCGGGGGCCGGGACTCGGGCCTCCGCCCTCATCGTCCCTCGGGCCCAGTGGCCGTCCCGCGGGCCCGTGGAGAAGCGCCGGCACCAACATCAGCGCAGGGATGGCGAGCACCACCAGGCCCGGCATCCATGCCCGCACCCTCCAGATTGGCGCGATCGCCGAGGCAATCGCAATACGCACGCGGGAATCGACGGGACTACCCCGCGGATCGACGCGACTACCGCCGGCCGAAGCCCAAATGTTCTCGTCACTCGCTGCGCGGTCCACCGACGAGGCCGAGCGCTCCGAGGCACAACCCCGTCGTTTCCACCCGGCCTCGCGGATACGTCCGTCCGGCGGCTCGCGAGCTAAGCGGCGTAGAGTCGCTCGAGCTCCTCGATGCTGCGGCTGATCCTCGGCCGGCGCTCAGCGCGCGCCGGGACGCCGGTCCGCATCTCAAACAGCCGCCGCTCGACGTAGTCGAATTCCGCCACGACGCGCTTCACGCGCCTGACCGCACGTCCGGTCCGGGATGTTGCCGATGTCGTCACGTCTGGCTCCTTTCGCTTTCGTGAACCCTCTCGTCCGTCTCCCATGTGAGCTTCGGACAGGACCAGTTTCGGCTAAGCCGGGCCCGGCGTCATCGGCAATTCGCAGCCCGCTTGGGCGCCCCGGGCCTT
>DASPPG010000180.1:0-5937 GCA_035625625.1 Solirubrobacteraceae bacterium | reverse complement strand
ACATCGGCGGTTTCCGGAACGGCGACCCGAGGTCCCCCTACTTCCGCGAGCTTGTCGTCCGCTGGTTCCAGTTCGGCGTCTTCTGCCCGCTTTTCCGGCTCCACGGCATCCGCGAGCCGGGACCGCTTGTCGGCTCGGGCCAGACTGGCGCTCCCAACGAGGTGTGGTCCTTCGGGGACGAGGCCTACCGGGTGATCCGCGAGCAGCTCGAACTCCGCGAACGGCTCCGCCCGTACGTGATGGAGCAGATGTCCACGGCGAGCGCGAACGGGCTTCCGCCGATGCGCGCGCTCTTCCTCGAGTTCCCGGACGAGGCGCCGGCATGGGAGGTGACAGACCAGTTCATGTTCGGCCCGGACGTGCTGGTCGCGCCCGTGACAACGTACGGCGCGCGGGAGCGCGATGTGTATCTGCCGGAGGCAGCCTCGTGGCTCGACGCCTGGACGGGCAACCCCGTCGGCGCGACAGGCTGGGTGACGGCGGCGGCACCGCTCGAGCGCATCCCGGTCTATCTCCGCGAAGGCGGCAGCCTTACCGACCTGCGAGCGCCCTCATGACGCTGTGGCGGCTCACCTCCCGCCGTAAGGAGCAGCTGGCCGGCTGGCTCTTCCTGGCCCCGGCGATCGCATATCTGCTCTTCGCGTTCGCGCTGCCCATCGCCTACAACGTGACGCTCAGCTTCGAGCAGACGTCGCCGGCGACGATTGCGAGCCTCACCGCGCCTTTCGCCGGGCTCGGCAACTACCACTTCATCCTCAACGACCCGACGAGCCGGAAGGCGATCGCCAACACGTTCTGGTTCACGGTGGGCTCGCTCGCCGGCCAGTTCCTGATCGGCTTCGCGCTCGCGCTGCTGTTCAGCATGCGGTTCCCTGGGCGGACTCTGGCCCGCTCGCTCGTGATTGTCCCGTGGCTTCTGCCCCTCATCGTGACCGGAGTCATGTTTCGCTTCCTGTTTCAGCTCGAAGGCGGGGCCGTGAACCAGGTGCTCACCGGTCTCGGGATTGTCCACCACGGGGTCGACTGGCTGGACGATCCACATCTGGCTCTCTGGACGATCCTGATCGCCAACATCTGGCTCGGGGTGCCGTTCTTCACCCTCCTGCTCTACAGCGCGCTCCAGGACGTGCCAGCGGAGATCAAGGAGGCGGCGATCATCGACGGTGCGAGCCCGTGGCAGCGGCTCCGGCTCGTTGTCGTGCCGATCATCCTGCCCGTCATCGAGGTCACGCTGCTCCTCGGCTTCGTGTTCACGGTGAAAGTGTTCGACCTCGTGATCGGCCTGACCGGCGGCGGGCCCGCGAACGCGACGCAGCTGATCACCACCTGGTCCTACAACCTGTCGTTCCAGCAGTTCTCGTTCGGCTACGGCGCGGCGCTTAACAACGTGCTCCTCGTGCTGGCGCTCGTCTGCGCACCGATCTACCTGTTCCTCAGTCGTGACTCGCTGCGCCGTAGCTCGGGGGCGGACCGGTGACGCGCGTCAAGAGGTCCCGGGCCCTGCGCTGGCTGTGCACGCTCGCGGCGGCGGCGGCCCTCGTGCTGGTTCTCTTCCCGGTATACGCGATAATCGTCGGTTCGTTCGAGTCGACCAACACGCTCTTCAGCGGCACGTTCTACTGGCTGCCGCACGCCGCGACGCTCGACAACTACAGCACGGTCATCCACGCGCAATCGGCCAACGTTGTGACGAGCCTGGTCGTGGGTCTCGGGACGGCGCTGCTCGCCCTGGTCGTAGCGGTCCCGGCGGCCTACGCCCTGTCCAAGTACCGCCTGCGAGTGACGGTGATCTTGGTCAGCTCGCTGCTCGTCGCCCAGATCGTCCCGTCGATCGTCCTCGCGACGTCCCTGTTCATCGTTTTTCACCGGATCAACCTGGTGAACTCGTACCCGGGACTGATCATCGCTGATGGGACGTACGCCGTCCCGTTCGCGATCCTCGTCCTCCGGGCGTTCCTCTTCAGCCTGCCCAACGAGCTGCTCTACGCGGCCCGGGTCGACGGAGCGACCGAGTGGCAGACGTTCCGCATGATCGTCATCCCGCTCGCCCGCTCGGCCGTGATCACTGTCGCGGTCTTCGCGTTTCTGGCCGGGTGGGGCGACTTCATCTTCGCCCTGACCATCCTGAACGGATCGGGCATCGAGCCGATCACGCTCGGGATCTACACCTACCTCGGCAACTACTCGACCGACTGGGGCGCGGTGATGGCCGCGGGCGTGTTCGCGATGGTACCGGCCGCGATCTTGCTCGTGGTCGCGCAGCGGTACATCGCCAGCGGTCTCACGGCGGGCTCGGTGAAGGGGTAGCGATGCGCCGGGCCGCACGAAGGAGGTGGTAGCGGATTTCGATAACCGGATCGGCCTTCTTGCTTCCCTATGTCGTTTCGACCGAATTATCCCAATCAACCGCAAAAGAGGACACAACGCTATGAAGCTATCTATCAGGAGGGGGCACTGGGGATTGGCAGCAGTTCTGGTTGCGGCGTGCGCCGTAGCCGGGTGCTCGCAGTCGGCCAGCACGTCCGGCACTAAGACCACGATCACCGAAGAGGACTACTTCAACACCCCCGGCCAGATCGCGGCCCTGGCCGCCTACAGCAAGGCATTCGAAGCCGCGCACCCGGGTGTGACGGTGACACGGCAGTACGTGCCGTTCGCCGATCTGGACGCGAAGCTACTGACGCAGGCAGCCGGCCAGGACCTGCCGAACCTGCTGGCCGTGGACAACCCGTTTGTGTCGACGATGATCTCGACCGGCCAGGTCGTGCCGATCAGCGGCCTGTCGGGCTTCAGCACGACGGGCTATTACCCTGCCGTGATCGACGAGGGCCTATCGGGCGGTAAGTACTACAGCCTCCCCGTGGCAGGGGCCAACTCGATCGCGCTGATCTACAACATCGCGATGTTCAAGGCAGCGAACCTGACCCCGCCGAAGACCTGGGCGGACCTGGTCTCCGACGCCAAGGCACTGACGACCCCGGCTCACTACGGGATCGCATTGACCTGTGAGGCGGCCGAGGACACGACGTGGCAGTGGGAGCCGTACTTCTGGACCAACGGCGGCACGGCCACGTTCTCGAACGTCTCGGGTGCGCCCGGCGTGCAGGCGTTGACGCTGTGGAGCCAGCTGGTCAGCGACGGCTCCGCGTCCAAGTCGTGTCTCAACTGGAGCCAGACCCCGGCTGCGTCGACGCAGTTCATCGACGGCAAGGCGGCCATGATGGTCAACGGCCCCTGGAACTTCCCGACGATGAACCTTGCCAACCAGTTCTACGGTAAGCAGTTCGGGGTCGTTCCCGTCCCGACCCGGGTGGCGGGCCAGCACGTCGTCGTCCCGCTCGGCGGCGAGGACTGGATGGTCAGCAAGAGCGGCGGCAGCGCCGCTCAGCAGCTGGCGTTCGACTATATCCAGGGCATGCAGACACCCGCGATGGAGCTGCAACTCGCGAAGCTGTTCGGCTATCTGCCGGCGAAGATCAGCGTCGCGAAGACCTACGTAACGCAGGCCGGCCCCGAGTGGTCGGTCTATGTCAACCAGACGCTCTTCGCGCACCCGCGTACGCTCGGCTTGGGAGTCAAGTACCCGAAGATCTCCCAGGCGGTGTGGACCGCGATTCAGGCGGCCTTGTCCGGATCCCAATCCGTGCAAGCCGCGCTGAACACTGCTCAGAGTCAGATCAACACCATCCTGACGGGATAGAGCTGGCCGGAGTGTTGCACCAACGGCCCGTGGCGCCGGCAGACCGGCGCCACGGGCCCCAGATCCGACCTTCTCGGGAGATCCCAGTGGAGAACTACACCGACCTGGTGACGAGCGCTGCGCCGACGGCAGCCGCTCGGGTGCGGCTCCGCCCGGTCGACGCCCGGGGCGTCGCCATCCGGGACGGTCTGCTCGCGGACCGGCAACGGGTGAACCGGGAGGTCACGCTTCTTCGCGGCGCCGAGGAGCTCGAACGCGCCGGAACTCTCGACAACCTCCGAATTGCGGCGGGACGGGGCTCGGGCGAGCGGCGAGGCATGGTCTTCAGCGACTCGGACGTCTACAAGTGGCTCGAGGCGCTCGCGTGGGAGCGCGGCCGCGAGCCGTCGGACGAGCTGGATCGCCTCGCAAGCGAGGCGATCCAGCTCGTCGCGGCCGCCCAGGCACCCGACGGATATCTGAACAGCTGGTGCCAGGTGATCGATCCCTCCTGGCGCTGGACCGACCGGGAGATGGGCCACGAACTCTATTGCGCGGGGCATCTGATCCAGGCGGGAGTCGCAACCGCGCGGGCGACGGGCGACTGCTCCCTCCTCGCCGTCGCCCGCCGCTTCGCCGATCTGATCGACGACGTGTTCGGCAACGACCCCGCGCGAGGCACCGACGGCCATCCCGAGATCGAGGTCGCGCTCGCGGAGCTCTATCGCCAGACGGGCGAGACTCGCTACCTGAGGCTCGCGGACACGCTCACCGGGAGGCGCGGGTTCGGGACGTTCGCCGACGGTCGCTTCGATCTCGACTACTACCAGGACGCCGAGCCCGTCCGCGATGCGCGAGGGATCGTCGGCCACGCTGTGCGCGCCCTCTACCTCGCTGCCGGGGTCACGGACATCTACGCCGAGACGGGCGACGAGGCGCTGCTCGCGTCGATGTTGCGGCAGTGGGACGACCTCGCGTCCGCCAAGAGCTACCTGACCGGTGGTGTCGGCTCGCGCCACTACGGCGAGGCGATCGGCAATGCCTATGAGCTACCTCCCGACCGAGCGTACTGCGAGACCTGCGCGTCGATCGCCAGCATGATGTGGAACTGGCGCATGCTCCTTGTCACCGGCGAGAGCCGCTTCGCCGACCTCTTCGAGCGGACGCTGTATAACGGGTTTCTTTCTGGGCTCTCACTCGACGGCGAATCGTTCTTCTACGCGAACCCGCTGCAATCGCGGACCGGTGAGCACCGACATCGCTGGAATCGGGTCGCCTGCTGCCCGCCGAACATCATGCGGCTGCTCGCATCGCTGCACCACTACCTCGCGACCGTGACGGACGACGGGATCCAGCTACATCAGTACGCCTCCTCGACGATCCGCGCCGGAGACGTGGTCCTCAGCGTGGAGACCGCATACCCCTGGGACGGGACGGTCAGGGTCGAGGTCGTCGAGAGCCCCGATCGCGAGTGGACGCTCGCCCTCCGCATCCCGGGCTGGGCGCGAGAGGCGACCCTCGACGGCGAAGCCGTCGCCGCGGGCGGTTACGCCGAGGTGAGACGCCGCTGGCGGGATGGCACACAGGTCGTGCTCCTACTCGACGTCTCGCCTCGACTGACCGTGCCCAACCCGCGCATCGACGCGGTGCGGGGCTGCCTCGCGATCGAGCGCGGGCCCGTGGTGTACTGCCTCGAGCAGCCCGATCTCGCGCCTGGCCTCGACCTGGCCGACGTCGCCGCCGATCCCGCAGCCGATCCCGTCGACAACGGGCCGGTCCCGCAGCTGGGCGGCCTGCCCGGTGTGGCCTTGACGGGCGTCGTCCGCGACCTCGACGGGTGGCGGCAGTCCGAGTACCGCGACCTCCGCGCGCTGCCGACTGCAACTGCGGCGTCTCCGACGCAGCTGCTCGCCGTTCCATACTTCGCGTGGGCCAACCGCTCCGGAGGAGCGATGCGGGTCTGGATCCCGGCGGCGGAGTAGCCAGCACCTGGAGCATCCCCGCCGGCATCGTAGGCTATCGGTGGGCCTGGAGCTATCACCGGCATGTCCAGGCGGAAACCTCGCACGAAATTGCCGGATCACCATCCAGGTCAAATGTTTTTATTTGAAAAAAATTCAAATGGGCTGTGGATGCCGGTGGGGACTAACGGCTGCCCGCAGGGCATCTGGCGGCCCGGCCGGCGCCACTCCTGCCAGGCCATGCCGACAGCCCTGGGATGCCCAGGGCAGCCCGTCAGATCGCGGGCTCCTTCGTAA
>DASPPG010000179.1:0-139922 GCA_035625625.1 Solirubrobacteraceae bacterium | reverse complement strand
GCGCCCGGCAAGATCGTCTGCATCGGCCTCAACTACCGCAAGCACGCCGAGGAGTCGGGGGCGCCGCTTCCGAAGTATCCGATGCTGTTCTCGAAGTGGACGACCGCCCTGACGGACCCGAACGCGGACATCCCGCTGCCGGCGGAGTCGTCCCTGGTCGACTGGGAGAGTGAGCTCGCGTTCGTATTCGGCCGCCGCTGCCGGCGGGTCAGCGCGAGCGAGGCCAACTCCGTGGTGTTCGGCTACACCGCGGCCAACGACGTCTCGATGCGCGACTTCCAGAACCACACGACGCAGTTCCTGGCCGGCAAGACGTGGGATCGCGGCACGCCGCTCGGGCCCGCGGTCGTACCCGCCGGCGAGCTGGGTGGCGCGACGCCTGACCTGGCGATCGGTGGCGCGTTGAATGGGTCGAAGGTGCAGGACTCGAGGACATCGGACCTGATCTTCTCGATCCCGGAGCTGGTCGAGTACATGACGACGATCATGACCATGGAGCCCGGGGACGTCGTCCTGACCGGCACGCCCTCCGGAGTCGGCTTCGCGATGACGCCGCCGAGGGGACTGAGCGACGGAGACGTCTACGAGGTCGAGATCGAAGGCATCGGCCGGCTGCGCAACCGCTTCGTGGCCGAGACGAAGCTCGGGACCTGACGCCTCGCCGCTGTTTTTCTTGACACCGCGTTCACATTTGCGGCCGCGGTGCTGCGATAGGGTCGTCCCGCTCTGAGCGCGCTTCGCAGCTACATGCCTGCGCGGGGCGTGCTCCGCGCGCGGCTGACGCCGATCGACATCGGGGTCGTCGTCGCCGTGCTCGTGCTGCTGTACGTGGTCGTCCGGGTAGGCCACGGCGTGACCGCGTCGTTCTCGCCTCACGCGCTGCAGCACGTGAGCACCAATCCCGCGCGGCTCCCGTACGACGCGGTGCGCTCTCTGCTGAGGATGTTCGTCGGGCTGTTCCTCTCGTTCGTCTTCACGCTGATCTACGGCTATGCGGCGGCTCGTAGTCGGCGTGCCGAGCGCGTGCTGGTGCCGATCCTCGACATCCTTCAGTCGGTCCCCGTGCTCGGCTTCCTGACGATCACCGTGACCGTTTTCGTGGGTCTGTTCCCGCACAGCGAGCTCGGCCTCGAGTGGGCGTCGATCTTCGCGATCTTCACCGCCCAGGCGTGGAACATGACGTTCTCGTTCTACGCATCGCTGAAGAGCCTGCCGCGCGAGCTCGACGAGCTGTCGCGCTCGCTGCGTCTGACCCGCTGGCAGCGGTTCTGGAAGATCGAGGTCCCGAACGGTGCGATCGGGCTGGTTTGGAACGGGATGATGAGCTTTGGGGGAGCCTGGTTCTTCCTCGTCGCCTCCGAAGCGATAACGCTGCACAACCGCACGTATTCGCTCCCTGGCCTCGGCTCGTTTGTCGGGGCGGCGATCGCGAAGGGCGATCTCGGCGCGGTCGGGGCCGCGATCGGGGCGATGTTTGTCTTGGTGATCGCGGTCAACATCATGTTCTGGCGTCCGCTGGTCGCGTGGTCGGAGCGGTTCCGCTACGAGACCACCGAGGCCCAGCATGCGCAGCGCTCCGTCGTGCTCGGGATCCTGGCCCGCTCGACGTGGCCCCGGACGGTAGGCGCCGCGCGCGCTCGCGTGGCCGAGCCCCTCGGGCGTGCGATGCGGATCCTGGGTCGCGATGGCGCGGAGGCGACGGTCACCCCGGCCCGGCAGCGAGCCGGCGACATCGCGTTCGGCGTGGTGATCGCGGCGCTGATCGCGTTCGGCGCGTACGAGGGGCTGCACTACATCGCCACGACCCCGGGCGCGGGTCTTGGCGAGATCCCATACTGCTTCGCCCTCGGCGCCGCGACCTTCGGGCGCGTGTGCGTGCTGCTCGTGTTCGCGACGATCGTGTGGGTCCCAATCGGCGTCTGGATCGGGCTCAACCCGCGCGTGGCGCAGCTCGCGCAGCCGATTGTGCAGGTCCTGGCCAGCTTTCCCGCGAACTTCGTGTTCCCGTTCGCGACGCTCGCGTTCATCGAGCTCGGGGTGAGCATCGACATCGGCGGGATCCTGCTGATGGCCCTGGGTGCGCAGTGGTACATCCTGTTCAACGTGATCGCCGGCGCGTCTGCGATCCCGTCCGACCTGCGCGAGGCGATGGACATGCTCGGGGTCCGGGGCTGGCAGCGGTGGAAGCGGCTGATCATCCCCGGAATCCTGTCCTCGTACGTGACCGGCGGGATCACCGCGGCCGGGGGCGCGTGGAACGCCTCGATCGTCGCCGAGGTCGTCACCTACCACCACACGACGCTGACCGCGTACGGCCTCGGTGCCTACATCGTGAAGGCGAGCAACGAGGGCAACAAGGCAAAGCTGATCTGTGGAGTCGCCGTGATGTCCGTCTACGTGGTCGTGGTCAACCGCCTGCTCTGGCGGCGTCTGTATCGGCTGTCCGAGACCCGCTACTCACTCTGAGCTCGGGGGCGGTCATCATTTCGGACATGGCAGGACAACCCGCCCCCTCAACCCGTGCCCGCGCCAGGCGCTCAATCGTCACGGTCACCGATCTGACGAAGACGTTCGCCACGCGCGACGGCGGCGAGCTGCCGGTGCTCGAGGGCATCAACCTCGACGTCCAGCCCGGCGAGATCGTCGCCCTGCTGGGAAAGTCCGGCTCGGGCAAGTCGACGCTGCTGCGTTGCATCGCCGGGCTCGTGACCCCGTCGAGCGGCACGGTCTACTACCGCGGCAAGCCGCTCCAGGGCATCAACCCGGGTGTGTCGCTGGTGTTCCAGACCTTCGCGCTGCTGCCGTGGCTCACGGTGCAGCAGAACGTCGAGCTCGGGCTCGAGGCCCAGGGCATCGAGCCGGAGGAGCGAAGCCCGCGGGCCCTCCAGGCGATCGACCTGATCGGCCTCGACGGGTTCGAGTCCGCATTCCCGAAGGAGCTCTCCGGAGGAATGCGTCAGCGCGTCGGGTTCGCCCGTGCGCTCGTGGTTGAGCCGGATCTGCTGCTGATGGACGAGCCGTTCAGCGCGCTCGACGTGCTCACGGCCGAGAACCTCAGGACCGAGCTGCTCGAGCTGTGGCAGTCGGGCGAGTTCCCGGCCGAGGCGATCCTGATCGTCACCCACAACATCGAGGAGGCGGTCCTGTTCGCCGATCGTGTGATCGTGCTCGGTACCAACCCGGGACGGATCCGCACCGAGCTCCAAAACCAGCTGCCGCGACCCCGGGACCGCAACAACCCTGACGTCGGGGCGCTGGTCGACGAGATCTACGGGATCATGACCGACCGAGCGACGACCGAGGCTCTCGAGAAGGGCGCCGAGCCCGAGTCCGGCGTCCAGCACGTGATGCTGCCCCACGCCAGCGTGGACGGAGTCGCCGGCCTCGCCGAGCTGGTCCTCGCCGCCGGCGGCCAGTCCGACCTCGGGGACCTCGCGCGCGTGCTCGGATTCGAGATCGACGACCTGTTCCCGATCATCGACTCGATGACGATTCTCGCGTTCGCGACCGTCGAGGCGGGCGACCTCGTGCTGACCGATTCCGGGAAGCAATTCGCGGGGGCCGACATCCAGGACTCCAAGGCGATCTTCCGGGAAGCGGTGCTCCAGCGCGTGCCGCTCGTGCGCAGGATCGAGCGCGCCCTTCGCCACTCGAGCGACGGGACGCTGCGCGAGGGGTTCTTCCTGGACCTGCTGCACAACCACTACAGCGACGACGAGTCACGCGCCCAGCTCGACACCGCGATCGACTGGGCTCGCTACGCGGAGCTGTTCGAATACGACGCCGCGCACGGCGAGATCAGGCTGGATCAGCCCGCGGTCCAGTCGGTCAGCGGCTGACGACCCAGCGCCCCGACCGCCGCAGGTAGGATCGCTCGTCGTTCACGTCGTTCCCATTCCCGGAGGGATCATGCCGCGAGTCGATGTTGACGGGTTGACGATCAACTACGACGTGCAGGGCGAGGGTGAGCCGCTGCTGCTGATCCCGTACCTGGGCGCCGATCACGCGTGTTACGCGTTCCAGCTGCCGGCCTACACCGAGCACTTCAGCTGCATCGGAGTCGATCTGCCGGGATCGGGGGAAAGCGACAAGCCACGAGGTCCCTACTCGACCGAGACCTACGCCGATCAAATGGCGGGGTTCCTCAGCGCGATCGGCGTGGAGCGCGCGCACGTGGCCGGCGTCTCGCTCGGCGCAGCGGTGGGTATGCACCTGGCCGCACGGCACCCCGAGCGGGTGCGGACCCTGTCGCTGCACAGCGCATGGGATCGCACCGATGCGTATCTGCGCGCGGTCGTGACGCTGTGGCGGGCGCTATCGGGCTCGCTGCCGACGGTCGCCGATGGCGTCATCGACGGCATCTTCCCGTTCTGCTTCACGCCCGAGATGTACGTCGAGCGGCCGGACTTCGTGCAGTCCCTGGATGAGTTCGTGCGCGGTCGTCCAGAGCAGCCGTGGGCGGCATTCCTGGCGCAGACCGAGGCGGTCCTCAACCACGACGCCTCCTCGGTGCTCGGAGAGATCCAGGCGCCGACCCAGGTCACGTTCGGCGCGCACGATGTGGTCACCTCCACACGATTCGCCGCGCAGTTGACCGGCGCGATCGCCGGCAGCGAGCTGGTGGTGTTCGACCACCTCTCGCACGCCGGCCTGCACGAGGACCCCGAGGCGTTCAACGGCGCCACGCTCGAGTTCCTATTGCGCCACCGCGGCTAACGCGGAATAACTCCTCACTCGCCGTCCCGCCAGCGGTGAATGCGGATTCAGCGCCATATGTGTAACCAACTGCGCACTCGGCGGCGGGCGAGCGCCGAGTTACGGGTTATTCCCATGGCCCGCAGAAACGACGCGAGACCGGGCCGCGTCGCGCGGCCCGGTCTCGGGGTGGGGGGAGGAGTGGATTAGTGATGCTGCGGCATCGCGAGCAGGCCGTCCGTGTTGCCCGCGGCGTCGGTGTAGAAACCGACCAGCTCGCCCTTGTCGTTGATGCCGTTGATGGTCGTGGTCCCCATGCCGTTCGGGTCATCGACCGTCTGGAACCCGTGCTGCGGGGTCCAGGTGAAGCCGTGCGTCACGGCGCTTGAGCCGGTGCCGACCTGGTAGGTGCCCACGACCTCGTCGCTGTCGTTGATCCCGAGGGCCTGGGTCATGCTCGACCCGGGCACGTTCAGGATGGTCACGCGGCCGTGGCGGAGCAGGAAGCCGACGACGTTTCCGTTCGAGGAATCGCCGGTGTTGTCGGTCCCGAACCCGGCGACGTCGCCGTTGTTGTTGATGCCGGTGGCGGTCGGGTTGGTGATCCCGGCGACCCCGATCTCGTTGAACCGGTCGCGGCGGATGTTGAACGAGTAGGCGTGGGTGTTGCCGCTGCCGTCGGTGTAGAACCCGACCGCGACGTCGTTGTCGTTGACCCCGAGCAGCTGGTCAGCCGGCGGAGTCGCGGGGTTGTCAGTGGGGAAGTCCCCATCGATGAAGTAGCCGTTCTCCGAGACGAAGGCACGGTTGTCGTTCACCGGCGCGTTGTTCCCGACGGCCGCGTTGTTCGTGCTCGACCAGAAGCCGACGGTCACGCCGTGGTCGTTGAGGCCGGTGACCTGGGTCTGCGTCGACTCGGGCCAGTTCTCGTTGTGGTAGTTCATCTGGCCGTACGGGGCGGTCAGCAGATAGCCCTTGTTCGGATGGTTGGCCTGGCCCGAACCGAAGTAGCCGGCGATGACGCCATGCTGGTTGATGCCCAGCAGCTGGTTGAACGTCGTATCGGCCTGGTTGTCGAGCGTCTCGAAGCTGTACTTCGTCGCGTTGTGCGGAGTCTTGGCGATCGCCGGGGTCGCGACGGCGCCCGCGCCGAGCAAGGGAGCTGCGGCAAGGGCCACACGGGCCCACTTGGCGGCACGGTTCCGGCGGCGGGACTTCGATGCACGCGCGTCCGAGCGCGCATGCGTGTTCGCATGCTTAGGCATGGGTTCTCCTTATGGAATTGAGACGGAAAGAGGTCACACTCGGCGGCGGAAGAAGTCACTCACTACCTCTCCTCCCGGCCCCCACGAGGTGCCGACATCTCGATAAGACGCAGCCCCTCGTCGCCGCATTCCATCCCGGAGGACAGAATTTTCTAATCGCCGAGCATGGAATAAAGGCGGCGGAGGATGCGTCTCAAGTAATCGTGAGGTGCGCCTCGGTGGCGCCCTCGCGGCCCCGCCAAAGCCCCCTATGATCAGACCCGACAATGCGATTCAGGCCATCCCCCGAAGACCAGGAAGCAGCAGAGATCACGCGGCTCGTCGACGAGCCGGACAACGCCGCCACCCCCGCGACCGATCGGCCTGAAGTCCGCCGCCAGGTCGAGGCCGACCGGCGGGTGGCCCGCGAGCTCCGCGAGGGTGGGCCGGCGGTGCCCGATGCGCTCGTCAGCGCGATCGAGGCGAAGGTGCGGGAGGCGTACGGGCCGCGCGCGCAGCGCTCGCGCAGCCGGCCCCGGCGCCGGCTCCTCGCGTCGGGCGGCGGGTGGCGGCCGGCGGTGGCGGTTGCCGGCCTCGCGGCCGTATGTGCCGTGATCGTCGTCGCCGCGGTCGGCGTGGGGAGCAGCAGCGGGCCGAGCATCCCCAAGGCCGCGGCGCTCGCCTTCGCGCCCTCGACCGGCCCCGCGCCGGCCGCGCGCAGCGCGACCCTGCTCGACGCCTCCTACGGCGGCGTCACGTATCCGAACTACGCGAAGTTCTCGGTCCCGCCGACCGGCCAGCGGACCGACCGGATCGGCGGCCGTCCTGCCCTGACCGTTTTCTACCGCCTCCCCGACGGCACCCGGCTCAGCTACACGGTGTTCTCGGGCAAGGCGGTGCCGCTCCCGGCGAGCGCCCGGACCGTCGTCTACGAAGGGGTGCCGCTGAAGGAGTTCTCCACCTCCTCGGGGTTGTCGGTGGTCACGCTCGTGCGCTACGGCCGTACCTGCGTGCTGGCCGCGCGGACCACGCCGGACGTGGTGCTCGGGCTCGCAGCCGCGCCCGTGCTCGAGCAGGTGGCCGCGTAGCGCGGCGCACGCGTAGCGCGCGCGTCAGGCCTCCAACTCCAGGCGTGCCGCGAGCTGCCCGCGCCCGCGGTGGAGGCGGCTCATGATCGTCCCCTCCCGCGTCCCCAGCGCCTGGGCGGCCTCGCGATACGACAGGCCGAGGACGTCCACCGCGACGAGCGCCTCGCGCAGCGGCTGCGTGAGCTCCTGCAGCGCCTCGTACACGACCGCGCCCTCGATCGACTGCGCGATCGGGTCATGCGGCGCCTCGATCGCTTCGATTTCCTCCCCGGCCGGCGAGGTCTCGACCTGGCGCTTGCCACGCCGCGAGCTGATCCACGTGTTCCTGAGCACCTTCAGCAGGTAGACGAGGTCCTCGTCGCGACGCAGGAACCGCGGGCGGCGGAGCACCCGCTCGAACGTGTCCTGAACCAGGTCCTCGGCATCGTGGCGTGAGCCACACAGGCCGTAGGCGGCGCGATAGAGCCGCGCGACATGAGCGCCGAGCGATTCGGGGTCGAGTGGGCGCACCGCGTCTTCCACGCACTGCGCAGTCTCACAAATGTCGGGCGCTCAGATGGGAATGCCGACGAGCTGACGGCAGGCGGGCGTCTCGGCGAGCGAGAGCCCGAGGTCGACGGAGACGACGCGCCGGAGCTCGCTCGCGAGCGCCGGCGCGATCGCCCTGTCGTTCTCGAGGTCGCTGACGAGCGTGCCAATCGCCGCGAAGTTTCCACTTTCGACGCTCGCGGTGGCGCTTTCGAGGTCGTCCGCGCGCGACTGGATATCGGTGCGGAGCTGGTCGGTCTCCGCGCGCGCGCCACCGCTCTCCGCGCCCGGCGGAAGTCCCAGCTGCCTCAGCTGGTCGAGCATCCGAGTGGTGGCGGTGGTCGCGTCGTGGAGTCGCGAGGAGGCGCCGAACCCGAGGTCGAGGCTCGTGGCGTCCCGCTCGATCTCGTTCTTCCAGGCCAGGACGTTCGTGCACAGGCCCGAGGCCCACTGCTCGTTGGCCGCGGCGGTATCAGCCGTGGCCGTAACCGACGACGAGTTCTGGCTTGGGTCAGTCGTGCCCGTGCCCGGGAGGTTGATCACGCCCGCCGCCAGCGCAGCCAGGAGACTCAGCGCGGCGCAGGCCGCCGCCACGAGCAGCCGCCGCCGCAGGGGTTCCCGGTCCGAGGTCACTCACCTCAGGATGCCCATCCGCCGAAGAACACCCCGAGAGAGTTCCAAGAATTTACGAAGAACTCAGAGCCGGCCGCGCAACGCGGCCTTCAGCTCTTCGTCGCAGAACGCCGCGTCGATCGCGGTGCGGGTGATCTCGCGCAGATCGTCGTCGCCGAACCCGAATCGGTCCGCGCACACCTCGTACTCACCCTCGATCGTGGCGCCGAAGTAGGGAGGGTCGTCGGACCCGAGCGTGACCCGGACGCCGGCGGCGTACAGCCGCGGGAGGGGATGCTCCTCGTAGGAGGCGTAGACGCCGAGCACGACGTTGCCCGTCGGACAGCACTCGAGCACGGTGCCGCGCGCCTCGAGCTCATAGACGAGGTCGACGTCCTCGATCGCGCGAACGCCGTGGGCGATCCGGGTGATCGGGAGCTCGAGCGCCGCGCGCACGCTGTCGGCGCCCGCCCACTCCCCGGCATGGATCGTGCAGCCGAGGCCGGCGCCGGCGGCAATCTCAAACGGCTCGGCGAAGTCGCCCGCGGGGAAGCCGGCCTCGTCGCCGGCCATCGAGAAGCCGACCACGTACGGGTGGGGACGATCGGCGGCGTGGCGCGCGACGCGCACCGCCCGCTCGACCCCGAAGTCCCTGATCGCCGTCAGCAGAATCCGCCCCTCGATGCCGGCGTCGCGGCGGGCCTCGTCGATCCCGCGGGCGATGCCCTCGAGATGTTCCTCGTCGCTCAGGCCGACGACCGCGAGAGGTCGTCGGGCTAGATGTCGTGGGGTCGCCGTACACGACTCTGGTCGGGTCGATCGCCGCTCGCGACACCGTGCGGCGCTGCGTCGCCGGCGTCGAAGCCGTCGTGCACTGCGCCACGCTGCATAAGCCGCACGTGGGGTCGCACACCCGTACCGACTTCATCGAGACCAACATCGCGGGCACGCTCAACCTGCTCGAGGAGGCCGTGGCCGCGAACGTCAGCCGGTTTATCTTCACGAGCACGACCAGCGCGTTCGGCCGGGCCAACGCCCCCGCCGAGGAGGAGCCGGCGGCCTGGATCACCGAGGACGTCGCGCCCGTCCCGCGCAACATCTACGGGACGACCAAGGTCGCCGCCGAGGACCTGTGCGAGCTGATCGCGCGCGACTACGGCCTGCGGCTCTTTCCGGATTTTGAGGATGTTTTTCAGGTGCGCGGCTGGCGGATGTTTGACGCCATCGAGCGGGTGTATGTCAAAGAGCGGGCGCGACGTGAGCTCGGGTGGCTGCCGCGCCACGACTTCCGCGCCGAGCTCGATCGCCTCGCCGAAGGCGAAGACCCGCGGAGCGAGCTGCCCCGCAGCATCGGGGCGAAGGGCTACCACGAGGTCTCGACCGACGTCTACACGGTGCGCTGAACCTCGATCACCGGGTCGGGGGGCTCGGGCGCGGCGTCGCCCAGCGCGTAAGCCGATCGGACCATCCACGCCGCGCCCCCGATGCTCGCCTCGTCGCGAGCGTGGACGATCGCCAGCGGCCGCCCGCCGGGCTCGACCCGTTCGCCCACCGCCGCGATCTCGGTCAACCCAACACTGTGGTCGACCGTGTCGGTCTCCCGCGCCCGACCGCCCGCGAGGCTGACGATCGCGATCCCGAGGGCGCGCACGTCGACGGCGCGCACCACCCCGGGCCGGACTGGCTCGACGACCTCCACGACCGGCGCCCTCGGCAGAAACCGGTCGGGATCATCCACAAGCCCCGCAGGCCCGCCCAGCTCGACGACCATGGCAGCGAACCGCTCCGCAGCGGCCCCGCTCTCGAGCGCGCCAAGCGCTGCCGCTCGGGCATCGTCGACATCGGCGTACAGACCGCCAAGCACGAGGAGCTCACCGCACAGCGCGAGCGTCACCTCGAGCAGCCGCTCGTCGCCCGCCGCTCCGATCAGGTGGTCGATCGCCTCCCGCACCTCGACCGCGTTGCCAGCGGCCCGGCCGAGGACCTGATTCATGTCGGTCAAGAGCGCCGTCGTCGGCAGGCCGCTCCCGACCGCCACCTCGACGATGGCCTGCGCCAGCTCACGGGCGTCATCCAGGGACGGGAGCATCGCTCCCGAACCGACCTTGACGTCCATGACCAGCGCGTCAAGCCCCTCAGCGAGCTTCTTGGACAGGATCGAGGCGACGATCAGCGGGATCGACTCGACCGTCCCGGTCGAATCGCGGATCGCGTACAGCCGCCGGTCGGCCGGCGCCAGACGATCCGTCTGGCCCACGATCGCACACCCCACTCGCGCCACGGCCGCGCGGAGGCGATCGAGCTCGAGAAACACGTCGTAGCCCGGGATCGACTCGAGCTTGTCGAGAGTGCCGCCGGTATGCCCGAGTCCGCGGCCAGAAATCATCGGTACGAAAGCGCCGCAGGCCGCCAGGATCGGCGCGAGCAGCAGGCTCACCTTGTCGCCCACGCCCCCCGTCGAGTGCTTGTCCAGCACCGGACCGGCGAGGTCGGCGTCGCTCCAGTCGAGCACGTCTCCCGAGCGGGTCATGGCGCGGGTCAGCGCCACCCGCTCGCCGGTCGCCATCCCGCGGGAGGTGATCGCCATCGCGAGGGCTCCGACCTGGGCGTCGGTTACCGAGCCATCGGTGATCCCCCGCACGAGCTCACCGATCTCGTCGGCTGATAGCTCCCTGCCGTCTCGCTTACGCCTGATGAGCTCAGCGGTCAGCATGACCCAGGCGGGGGATGAAGTTCATGAGCAGCCGGGTGAGGCCGCCGGCGCCGGCCTCGGCGGCCCGCAACGTCTGCTCGTGGCTGAGCGCCTCGTCGGTCAGGCCCTCGGCGAGGTTGGTGATCACCGACACCGCGGCGACCCGCAGGCCGCAGTGGCGCGCGATGATCGTCTCCTGGACGGTCGACATCCCAACGGCGTCGGCGCCCAGCCGCTGAAAGGCGCGGATCTCCGCGGGCGTCTCGAAGCTCGGGCCCATGACCGCCACGTACACGCCTTCGGCGAGGTCGATATCGAGCTTGCGGGCCGACTCGCGCAGGGCTCCCAGCAGAGCTGGATCGTAAGCGTCGCGCAGCGACGGGAAGCGCGGGCCGATCGCGTCGTCGTTCGGACCCATCAACAGGTTCACGCCGGTCAGGTTGATGTGGTCGGTGATCGCCATGAGCCGGCCCGGCCCGACCTCCGGACGCAGCGAGCCGGCGGCGTTGGTGAGGACGAGGATCTCGGCGCCGGCGGCGCGCAGGGCGCGGACCGGCGTCCTGAGCGCATGCGGGTCGCCCCCTTCATACAAGTGGGCGCGACCCTCGAGAACCGTGACCGGGACGCCGCCGATCGAGCCGATCACGGCCCGTCCCACGTGACCCTCGACGCTCGGGCGCGGAAAGCCCGGGAGCTCCTCGTAGCCAACGACCACCGGGTCCTCGACGGCGTCGGCGACGGCGCCCAGGCCGGACCCGAGCACGATCCCGACCTGCGGCGTTCCGAGGTTCACTCGGCGAGCGCCTCGCGCCCGAAGGACCCGGGGAGCAGCTCGCCCAGCGTCACCGTCAGCGGCTCGGTCCCCGGACGCCCGAGGTACACCGGCGTCTCCGCGCTCCCGAACTCCTTCAGCCGCTGGCGGCAGCCGCCGCACGGCGGGCAGTGCTCGAGCCGCTCGGCCACCACGGCCGCGGCGGTGATCGCCGTTTCGCCCGCGGCCACGAGCGCGCCCAGAGCGGATGCTTCGGCGCACTGCCCCTGGGGGTAGGCCGCGTTCTCGATGTTCGCGCCGGCATAGATCCCGCCGCTCGCGCCGCGCAGGGCGGCGCCGACCTTGAACTGCGAATAAGGCGCGTAGGCGTTCTGCATGGCCTCGGAAGCCGCGCGCAGCAGCGCCTGCGGACCGTCCAGGAGGAGGTCGGCGTACCCAACCGACACGAGCGCGCCGTCCTCGATGCCCAGCTGCGCCCGGAGAAAGCCGAGCTTCTCGCGCGCTGTCGCGGGGTCGGCGGCGTCGGGGAGGACCGCCTCGAACTCGATGAAGCTTCCGAGTCCCGTGACCTCGTCCAGGTGGATCCGGACGCCCTCCCACATGAACAGGCGCCGCCGCTTGACGACGACCACAACGGATCCCAAGGCAGCGTCGAGCGCCGCGGTGAGGAGCGCCGGCTCGGCGACGGGGACCCGCACGTACACGCTCTCGGCCGGCTCGGCGTCGTCGGCGCGCCGGTACGCGATCAGCTCGCTGTCGTCTTCCTCGGAGCGGAGCTTCAGACGGCCGTGGCGAGCGTGGAAGTAGGCGTCGTGCTGCTCGAGCGTGCCGGCGTCAGTGGCCCCGAGCGCGAGGCAGCGCGCGGTCGTCGCCTGGGGGTCGGGATCACGCGCCTTGAGCTCGACGTTGACCTGGGTCATGCCGGATAGCATCGCAGCCGTGCCTGAGAGCCTCACCGTCGTCGAGCATCCCGTGCTGGCCGATCGTCTCACGGTCCTGCGCGACCGGGAGACGCCGCACGGCGCGTTCCGCCAGGCGCTGTTCGAGGCGTCGGCGATCATGGCCGTCGAGGTGGCGCGGGAGCTGCCGGTCCGGGAGGTCGAGATCGAGACGCCGCTCGAGGCCACCCGTGGCGTTCGCCTGCGCGACGAGGTTGCCGTGGTGCCGGTACTGCGGGCCGGGCTCGGGATGGTCGAGGGCTTCCTGCGCCTGCTGCCGGACGCGCGGGTCGGCCACGTGGGCATCTACCGCGACGAGGAGGAGCACGTGCCCGTCGGCTACTACGAGCGCCTGCCTCCCGGACTTCCACGCGCGCGCGTGTACGTGCTCGACCCGATGCTCGCCACGGGCGGCAGTGCGGTCCATGCCCTGAAGCACATGAAGCGGGCCGGAGCCCGTCAGCTCGAGCTGGTGTGCCTGGTGGCCGCGCCCCAGGGGATCGAGGCGGTGCAGGACGAGCACCCCGACGTCCCGATCTGGACCGCCGCGGTCGACCGCGAGCTCGACGAGAACGCCTACATCCGGCCGGGCTTGGGCGACGCCGGCGACCGGGTGTTCGGCACGGTCTGACGGGCGTCGGCCAGCTTGCGATCAAGCCACTTCTCGACCGAAGGGTGCTCATAGGAGGCCAGCCGGTCGAGCAGCACGCCGGCGTCGCGTTCGACGAGCAGCGTCTTCAGGTGCTCCTCGCGCAGGAAGCGCTCTTCGGCCGCGTGCTCGAGGAAGCCCATCAGCGGCTGCCAGTAGTCGGCCACGTCGAGCAGGCCGATCGGCTTGCGGTGCAGGCCGAGCTGTTTCCAGGTGAACAGCTCGAACAGCTCGTCGAGCGTACCGGTGCCGCCGGGAAGCGCGATCACCGCGTCGGACAGCTCGCCCATCAGCGCCTTGCGCTCGTGCATCGTCTCGACCGCGTGCAGCTCGGTCAGGCCGGCGTGGGCGATCTCGTATTCGACCAGTCGGGTCGGAATCACGCCGATGACCGTAACGCGTTTCACCCCTGGGGAGCCTAGTAGCCTCGCAGGCGTGATCCGGCGTCTGCCGCACGTTGACCGAGTCGGCATCGAGGAGCGCGCCGCTCAGCTCGGCAAGCGCTCGATCAAGACGACCGCCAAGCAGCAGGGCATCCGCCTCGCGGTGTCGATGCTCGACCTGACGACGCTCGAGGGCGCCGATACCGCCGGGAAGGTCCGCCAGCTGTGCGCGAAGGGCGTGTGCCCGGCCCCCACGATGCCCGAGATCCCTTCGGTGGCGGCGATCTGCGTCTACTCCTCGCTGGTCGGGGTCGCGCGCGAGGCGTTGCAGGGAACCGGGGTCCGGACGGCGTCGGTGGCCAGCGGGTTCCCGGCGGGCCAGGTGTCGCTCGAGGCCAAGCTGCGCGACACCGAGGACGCGGTCGCGGCCGGCGCCGACGAGATCGACATGGTGATCTCCCGCGAGGCGTTCCTGGCCGGCGACGACACGCGCGTGCAGCACGAGATCGTCGCGGTCAAGGAACGCGTCGGCGACGCGCATCTCAAGGTGATCCTCGAGACCGCCGAGCTCGGCTCCTACGACCACGTCCGCCACGCCTCGATGCTGGCCATGGAGGCCGGCGCGGACTTTGTCAAGACCTCGACCGGCAAGGCGGCCGCCGGCGCGACCCCGGGCGTGTGCCTGGTCATGCTCGAGGCGATCCGCGACTACGCCGAGCGGACCGGTCGGCCCGTCGGCTTCAAGGCGGCCGGCGGCGTGTCCACGAGCAAGGCCGCGCTGGATCGCCTTGTGCTGGTCAAGGAGACGCTGGGGGACGAGTGGCTGACGCCCGACCGCGTCAGGATCGGCGCGTCGTCCGTCCTCAATGATCTTCTTATGCAGTACGCCAAGACCGAGACCGGCCGCTACGGCCGGGGCGAGGACTTCTCCAAGGAATGAGCTCCTCCGTCGATAAGGCGCCGCCGTCAGGCGCTGCCGACAAATTCGATCCGCGAACGAGCATCGTCTGGGACTACGCCCCGGCGCCGGAATCGGCGGACCACATCCGGCTGAAGGACCGCTACGGCGTGTTCATCGACGGCGACTTTCGGGATCCGGTCGAGGGCCGGTACGTGCCGACGATCAACCCCGCCACGGAGGAGCCGATAGCGGAGGTGGCCTGCGGGGGCCCAGAGGACGTGGCCGTCGCCGTCGAGACCGCGCGCGCCGCGCAACCGAAGTGGGCGGCGCTCAAGGACCTCGAGCGCGCCAAGTACCTGTTCCGGATCGCCCGGCTGATCCAGGAGCGCTCGCGCGAGCTCGCGGTGGTCGAGACGATCGACGGCGGCAAGCCGCTGAGAGAGTCACGCGACGTCGACATCCCGCTCGCCGCCGCGCACTTCTTCTACTACGCCGGCTGGGCGGACAAGCTCCGCTACGGCGTCAACGCCCGCGAGGTGAGACCACTTGGGGTGGTCGGCCAGATCGTCCCCTGGAACTTCCCGCTGCTGATGGCGGCGTGGAAGCTCGCGCCGGCGCTCGCGTGCGGGAACGTCGCAATCCTCAAGCCGGCCGAGACGACGCCGCTGACGGCGCTGCTGCTTGCGGAGATCTGCCAGGAGGCGGACCTGCCGCCCGGGGTGGTGACGATCCTCACCGGCGATGGCAGCACCGGGGCGACGCTGGTGCGGGCGCCCGGGGTGGACAAGATCGCGTTCACCGGGTCGACCGCCGTTGGCAGGGATATCCAGGCCGCGCTCGCGGGCCAGAAGACGGGGCTGACGCTCGAGCTGGGAGGCAAGTCGGCGAACATCGTGTTCGAGGACGCCGCACTCGATCAGGCCGTCGAGGGGATCGTCAACGGGATCTTCTTCAACCAGGGCCACGTGTGCTGCGCGGGATCGCGGCTGCTGATCCAGGAGAGCGTGCACGACGAGGTGATCGGCAAGCTCTGGCAGCGGATGAGCCGACTCCGGCTCGGAGACCCGCTGGACAAGAACACCGACGTCGGCGCGATCAACTCGGCCGAGCAGCTCCAGCGGATCGAGTCCCTAGTCGCCGCCGGAGAGGACGAGGGAGCGACAAGACGCACGATCAGCTGCGACATCCCCGAGCGTGGCTACTGGTTCGCGCCGACGCTGTTCACCGACGTCTCGCCCGCGCACCGGATCGCGGTCGAGGAGATCTTCGGACCGGTCGTGTCCGTGCTCACGTTCCGCACGCAGGCGGAGGCGATCGAGAAGGCCAACAACTCGCGCTACGGTCTGGCGGCCGGGATCTGGACCGACAAGGGCGCCAAGGCGTTCGAGGTGGCGAGCGCGCTGCAGGCCGGCGTCGTATGGCAGAACACGTACAACCATTTCGACCCGACCGCGGCGTTCGGCGGGTACAAGGAGTCGGGGTTCGGGCGCGAGGGCGGCCCCGCGGGGCTGCCTCCGTACCTTCGGGTGATTCGGTGAGCATCGACCGGCTGAGCGTCCGCAAGACCTACAAGCTGTGGATCGGCGGCGCGTTCGTGCGCTCAGAATCCGGGCGTTACGACGAGGCCGAGGGCGTGAACTACCCGCGAGGCTCGCGCAAGGATGTCCGCGACGCGGTCGCGGCGGCGCGCAAGGCGGCGAAACCCTGGGCGGCGCGCACGGCCTACAACCGCGGGCAGATCCTCTACCGAGCCGCGGAGGCGCTCGAGTCGCGAGCCGGAGCGATGGGGGTGCCGCGCGACGAGGTCGACGCGGCCGTCGACGTCCTTCTCCACTACGCCGGCTGGACCGACAAGCTCCATACCGTGCTGGGTGGCGTTAACCCGGTGGCGGCGCCGTTCCTGTCGTTCTCGCTCCCCGAGCCGACCGGCGTCGTCGGGATCATCGCCCCCGACGCCCCGCCATTGTTGGGACTGATCGCTGAGCTGTCCCCTGCGCTCGCTGGCGGGAACGTCTGCGTGGCGGTCCTGTCAGAAAATCATCCTCTCCCCGGACTCGACCTGGCGGAAGCCTTCGGGGTTTCGGATATCCCCGCGGGTGTCGTCAACCTCGTGTCGGGACGCCGCCAGGAGCTTGCCACCGCGCTCGCGGCCCACCGCGACCTGAACGCGATCGTCGACGCCGCCGGCGACGCGGAGCTGTCGGCCGAGCTCGACCGGCTGGCCGCCGAGACGATCAAGCGCGTCCGCCACGGCGACGCGGCGACGAGCTACGAGGACGCCACCGACGATGCGCTGAACCGCCTCGAGGCGGTCACCGAGCTCAAGACCGCCTGGCATCCGGTTGGGGCGTAGGTCAAAGCGTTTTTGAGCGCTCGTTCGGCTACGCTGGACGTCATGGCCAGACCGAGGCAGTTCGACCCCGAGGAGGTGCTGGACCGCTCCATGCGCGAGTTCTGGGAGCGCGGCTACCACGAGACCTCGGTCGACGACCTGGTCGCGGTGACGGGCGTGAACCCGGGCAGCCTGTACCAGGCCTTCCCGGGTGGGAAGCGCCGTTTGTTCTTGGAGGCACTCGCCCGGTACTCGAGGTTGGTGGTACCCGAGAAGCTGGGGGCGCTGCAGGACGCCGGCGCCGGCTTGGCCGAACTGCGAGCGTACTTCGACGGTCTGGTCGATGACCTGACGACGCCGGAGGGCCGCATGGGCTGCCTGATGGTCAACTCGACGATGGAGCTGGCCGCGGAGGATTCCGAGGTCGGCGCGGTCGTTCGCAGCCACATGGAGCGACTCGAGCGAAATGCCGAGCGGGCGCTGCGGAACGCCAAGCGGCGCGGGGAGATCCGCGCGAGTGTGAATCCCCGCACTAAGGCGACGCAGCTGATGGCGACGGGGATGGGGCTGATGGTCGTCGGTAAGACCGATCCCGGGCGCAGGGTGCTCAAGACGGTCGTCGACGCGGCATTCGCGGACCTCAACTGACCCGTTCATAAATCCGTAACGTTCTTGAACGATCGTTACGGTATTCTCGCGGTCGGTTGTTGAACGCTCACTAAGCAATGTCAGAAAGGAATGAGCGGATGCGAGCGATCGTGATTACGGAGCCGGGCGGCCCCGAGGTACTCCAGATCCAGGATGTGGATGACCCCGTGCCCGGCGACGGAGAGGTGCTGATCCGGGTCAAGGCGTTTGGCATCAATCACGCCGAGACTCACATGCGCAAGGGCGAGTGGCCCGAGGCGACGCCGATCAGCGGGATCGAGGCGGTCGGGACGGTCGTCGAAGATCCATCGGGAGCGCTGGCCGAGGGGCAGCAGGTGCTGACGATCATGGGAGGGCTCGGCCGGGTTCGCAACGGCAGCTATGCCGAGTACACGGCCGCGCCCGCTACGAACGTCGTCGCGATCGACTCGGAGCTCGATTGGACCGAGCTGGCCGCGATCCCTGAGAGCTACGCGACCGCGTGGATCACGCTGACCGACAACCTCGGACTCGAGGCCGGTCACTCGCTGCTGGTTCGTGGTGCCACCTCCGCGCTCGGGCAGGCCGCGGTCAACATCGCGAGCGATCTGGGCGCGCGCGTGATCGCCACCACGCGTCGCGAGGACCGCGCGGAGCTCCTGCGCTCGCTGGGGGCAGACGACGTGGTGATCGAGACCGGCGAGATCGCGGAGGCGGTTGGGCGCCTGGTGCCGGGCGGCGTCGACCGCGCGCTTGACCTGGTCGGCAACGGCGTCCTGCGTGACTCGCTGAAGGCGGTCCGGACGAGGGGCCGGCTCTGTCAGGCGGGCTTCCTCGGCGGCCTGGGCCCGGTCGAGGATTTCCTGCCGATGTTCGACATGCCGAGCGGCGTCCAGCTCAGCTTCTTCGGAAGCTTCGAGGTGGGCACCGGGGCGTACCCGCTGTCGTCGATCCCGTTCGAGGAGATCGTCGCCAAGGTCCAGGACGGCGTGTACAAGGCCAAGCCCGCGCGGGTGTTCGCGTTCGAGGAGGTCGCCGATGCGCACCGCGTGATGGACGCGCACCAGGCGGGCGGCAAGCTGGTGGTCGCCGGCGCCTAGGCGAGTGGATCTACGCGTCCGGGCGGATCGCCGGCATCCCGTAAGGCCGGGTCAGCTCGCGTCCTCGCTCGCCGTCGACGAGCACTCGCTCCAGGCGGAGGATCCGCCGCAGGATGGCGAGCGAGGACGCGTAGGTCGAGTCCATCCCGTAGTAGCTGAGCCCGCGCGCCCCGAGCGTGCGCGCCTGCGTGTACGGGGTGTCAGAGGCGTAGTGGATGATCCCGAGGTCGAGCGGGAGCTTTGAGAAGTTGACCGCCTCGCCGACGGGATGGCGGTCGGCGTCGGCGATCTCGTACACGGCGTCGAGGTACGGACCGGTCTCCATCTCGACCACGGTGAACGCCTCGCGATAGTAAAAGTCGAGGTAGGAGCGGTTCTGGAGGAAGGTGCTCTTGACCGTGACCGCGCGCTGGTTGTCGAGGCCGGTGCCAAAGCGCAGGTCCGAGGCCAGGTCGTTGACGCTGAAGGCGTTGTCGAGCCAGTAGGTCGAACCCGAGTGCTCGTCGTGGACGACGTTCGAGATCATCACGTCGCCGACGTCGGCGTTCAGCGTGGCGGCCTTGCCCAGGACGTAGACGCCGCGCAGGGCCGCCCGGTCGACTGCCACCTCGCGCAGGATGTTGTAGGCGGCCACGCCGAGCGGATAGTCGATGTTGACGATCACAGCGCCGCTCGCGGCCAGCGCCGCGGCGTCGATCTCGCCGACCCGCGGATCGAGCGCCCGGGGGTCGAGCGCGGGCAGGGAGATCACCTGGGCGGGCACGCGCAACGCGGTTGTTGAGCGCAGGTGCGTGACCCCCTTGCGCAGTTCGGTGGCCCGGCGCTCGGCCTTGGCCTCTGCCCCCCGCTCGTCGAAGTAGAGGCGCGCGACGAAGTACAGGAAGTTCTCCCACGAGCCCTCGCTGTGGCCCTCGCGGAAGGCGGCCAACTCCTGACGCAGGATGTCGTCCTCATCGAGTTGCTCGACGAACGCCACCAGCTTCTCCTCGCGCTCGCGGGCGATCCCGGTGACGATGTTGACCAGGCTGTGGGAGTTGGAGCTGACGAAGTACAGGGGGCGCTCGGTCAGTCCCTCGACCGCCAGCTCGGCGCTGACCGGCGTCCACCAGCGCCGGGTCAGGCGTGCGTACCCGGTGTGGGTGCCGCCGAGCATGCGCACGCGCAGTGACAGCCGCCGCTCGCCGATCAGCGCGATCCTCTCGCCGAACTTTTCGCCCCAGGCCTCCTGGAGGCGCCCCCAGTCGTCGGGGCTCCCGCCCAGCTCGCGCGCGCACTCCTCGGCCGGCACATCGGGCGAGTCCGCCTCCGGCCAACCGGCGGCGCGCCGGCGCACGCGGATCTTGTTCCACTCGATCTGGAACGCGACCAGCGTGGGAACGAGGTCGTCGACGTCGGAGCTGCTGGCCAGGAGCACCGCGAGCGTGCCGTTTCCGCTGTCGTACCACCGGCGCCGGCGGGCAGGGGCCTCGGCCTCCTTCCAGGTCTCAACCGGAACCCCGGCAGCGCTCAGCTGCTCGACCTCCTGCCCCATGACCACCAGGTCGGCCCCCACGATTCCGTCGGGGAGCCGGCGCACCGCGTACAGGAAGGCCCCGAGGTCGAGCTCCTCGCTCGCGGCGAGCGGGTGCAGGCTCGACCCCATCGCCATGTGCGAGGGCTCGAGCACGCGCAGCTGCGTCTCCCCGCTCGAGCGCAGCAGCGTCGTGTACGTGCGCACGTACAGCTCGACCTCGTCGCTGAGGCGGACCTCGCCGTCCGCGAAGCTGCTCAGTGCCAGCCGGGCGACCGCCACGTGGCCTACGCTACTCCCTCACGTACGGGATGCCGTCCGCGGCCGGCGGCCGCGAGCGGCCCACCAGCCCCGCTACTGCGACGAGGGTGAGAACGTAGGGCAGCGCCTCGAACAGCGTCCCGAGCGTCGGGTTGACGCTGGAGACCCGGTCGGACATGGCGTTTCCGAATCCGAACAGCAGGCACGCCCACAGTGCGCCCCAGGGCTTCCATTTCCCGAAGATCATCGCCAGAAGCAGCCCATCAGCATCATTCCTTCGAGGCCGACGTTGATCACGCCGCCCGACTCCGAGACCACGCCGCCGAGCGCCCCGAACAAGAGCGGCGTCGCATAGCGAAGCGTCGCGGCCACGAGCGCCGACCAGGTGAAGACGGACTCGAGCGTTCCCACCGACGAGTTCGCCGAGGCGGCAGCGCCCGCGACGGCGAACAGGGCGACGACGATCGCCTCGGATCCGAGCTTGCGCTCGCCGCCGGCGATCGACCACGCGCCGGCCGCGACGGCCGCGACGGCGAGCACGATCGACGGTGCCATGCCGCGAACCTCGACGGGGGGATCGTGTTCACCCACGCGATCGCGGCGAGGACGATGCCCGCGACGCCGATCTGCTTCGGCGACGACGCACGCGCGGGCGCCGCGGCGATCGCGCCCACGCTCACGAGCCGCCGCCCTGGCTTGCGCCGGCCCGCTCATCGGATGGTCTGCGTTTGAGCGCTAGGCCGATCTGCCGCCCGCCCTTCAGCACCCGCAGCGTGATTAGGTCGGTCGAGACGAGCAGGATGATGATTCCCTCGATCACGAACGTCAGGTACTCGACGAGCGTCGGATCGATGCTCAGGTGGATGTTGCGATCCGAGGTACCGGTCAGGAGCGCTCCGAACAGCACGGCGGCGGCGACCGTGCCGCCGGCTGTGTTCCGACCGAGCAGCGCCACCGCGATCCCGTAGAAGCCGATCTGCGAGACCTGGATGTTGTTCGTGAACAGGTTGAACTCCCAGCCGAGGGCCGGCGAGCCGATCTCGACCGCCCGGCCGTCGATCAGGATCTCGCCGGCATCGGGCGCGCCGGCCGGACCGATCTAGCCCCAGCGCCAGCGCCGCCGTGGCGACGGCAACGAGGCCGCGGAGCCGAATACTCCCCGACACTAGATCTCCTTTCCCACAGAAACCGGAGGCGCAACCATAACCCCTGGGCGCGACGGCCTGGGGGTTCACCTAACTTCCCCTTCACATGACGACGATCGTCCGCGCGCGGGTGGCGCATACCCCCTGCAATCCGTTCGTTTCCGAGGACGCGCTTGAGACATTTGTCGACGGTGCGGTGGCGTTTGCGGATGGTCGTTTTGTCGCTGTCGGTGCATGGGACTCGGTCCGGGCTGGTTGTCCTGAGGCGGAGGTGTTAGACGCCCGCGCCGCGTTTTTACTGCCGGGATTCGTCGATTGCCACGTCCACTATCCCCAGCTCCCGGTGATCGGCGCGATGGGGCTCGGCCTGCTGGACTGGCTGCGTCTGCGCTCACTGCCCGAGGAGGCGCGGCTCGCGGACGCGGGGTATGCGGCGGCGATGGCGGATCGGTTCGTCGGGGGTTTGGCTTCTAACGGCACCACGACCGCGCTCGTCTTCGGGTCGCACTTCCCGGCGGCGCAGGAGGCGCTCTTCATGGCGGCGGCCGACCGCGGGCTCCGCGTGTGCAGCGGCCTTGTGGTGTCCGACCGGGGGCTGCTCGGAGAGCTCGAGGTCTCGGTCGATTTTGCTCTCGACGCGAGCCGGCGCCTGATCGAGCGCTGGCACGGGCGGGGCCTGCTGCGCTACGCGGTCACGCCTCGGTTCGCGGTGTCGTGCTCGGAGGAGCTGCTGTCGGCGTGCGGCGCACTCGGGAGTGAGTTCCCGGGCCTGCTGGTCACGAGCCACCTGAACGAGACGCCGGGCGAGGTCGAATTGGTGGGTTCGCTGTTTCCCTGGGCCAAGGACTACCTCGAGACCTACGAGCGGTTCGGCCTGGTCGGGGACCGCTCGGTCTTCGCCCATGACGTTTACGTTGGTGAGTCCGAGTTGCGCCGCCTCGCCGAAGCTGGAGCGGCCGTGGCCCACTGCCCGTCGAGCAACGCGTTCCTCGGGAGCGGGATGTTCCCGCTGCGCCGGCACCTCGACGCGGGGGTCCGGGTGGCGCTCGGCACCGACGTGGGCGCCGGCACCGGGCTCAACATGCTGGGCGAGGGGCTGACGGCCTATCAGGTGCAGATGCTCGAGGGTCCCGCGGGCGTGCGGCTGGGCCCCGCCCACCTGCTGTGGCTGGCAACCCGAGCCGGGGCGCTCGCGCTGGGGCTCGACGACGAGGCCGGGGATCTGCTGCCCGGCAGGAGCGCCGATTTCGTGCTCGTTCGTCCCGTCCCAGGGAGCACGCTGGCCGCGGTGCTGGAGCCCACCGAGTCGATCGAGGCGGCGCTCGGTGTTCTGTTCACGCTCGCGCGCGAGGAGTCGGTCGCCGAGGTTCGTGTCGCCGGGAAGGTCGTCTGGCCGGTTTCGTGCGGGAGGACCGCCTGACGTTGCGGCGCGCGGGCTCGATCGTGCCGTTGGCGGGCGTCCCACCGGCGGCGTCGCCCGTCGTCCACGGCCGCCCCCGCCCAATTGGGCCGGGCAAGGAGTCGACCACGGGCCATTGGGAGCTGATGGGAGTGGTTCTGGATCGGCGGTTGCCCACGTATCCGCACGGCTTCCCACCCGCCGTGATGCGCGCGCTCGAGGCCGCCACCGGGCTGCGCTTCTGCCGTCCTGACCGCCGACCACGGCGTCGACCCCACGCGCCGCTGTTGGCCGTGTGGGCCGGGTGCGACGGCCGGCGGCACGACCGACTGCTCGCCGATGTGGGGGCGAGCGCGCTGCACTGGATCGCCGGCCGGACCGCGGCGGCGCTGCCGGGCGAGCCGTTCGTCTGACCGGTCAGAGGTTCACGCGTCGTAATTGGCGCATGGTGCGCCGAAGAAGGCGCAACTAAGTCGAACGCCATGGTTGGCGCGTTAGATGCCAGATTTGTCGCATACGACCTAGGGTGGTACCGGCGTGGACACGGGGATGGGCGCCATGCGCGCCGACCACAACGACCATCATTGATGCGACAGCGTCCATGCGGCGTTGAATCGGAATTCACCGCCGGTGGCGGGGCGAGCGCGGGGTTATGACCCAGGCGCCGGCGAGAAGGTTCCTTTACTCAACTACCAGGGAATGCGCTCGCGGTGGTAGAAGAACCCGTCGGTCGGGCCGTCGTCGGGGAGCGTGGCGAGCCACACGGCCGTGTCCGCCCCCTCCTCGACCGTGGCCGGTGCTCCGGGCCCGCCCATGCGCGTTGCGACCCAGCCGGGCGACATCGAGTTGACCTTCACCGCGGGCCCGGCCTCGGCGGCGATCATCCGCGTGAGCACGTTGAGTCCCGCTTTGGCCAAGCCATAAGCGCCGGCCTGTGGGGCGGCTTCGGCGAAGTGCGCGTAGCCGGTTGACACGTTGACGACCCGTCCCCATCCGCGCTCGCGCATCGCGGGAACGAACTCGCGGCAGGTGCGCCACGCGCCGACGAGGTTGACCTGGAGGGTCTCCATCAACCGCTCCTCGTCGACGGCCAGGAGCGCCGTCGTCGTGTACAGCCCCGCGTTGTTGACCAGCACGTCGATCTCGATGCCGGCCTCGGCCAGACGGCGGCCGCAGGTCTCGACGCTGGCGGGGTCGGTCACGTCGAGCTGCTCGGGACGTACCTCGCCGGGTATCTCGCGGGCCGCCTGTGACGCTAGCCTCGGGTCGCGGGCTCCGACGACGACCGTCATGCCGGCGGCCGCGAGACGGCGCGCGATCTCGCGGCCGATGCCGCGGTTGGCGCCGGTGACGAGAGCGCTCCGAGCCGTCGTTCCGCCACCGTTTGAACCGGTCACGGCATTCGCCATCGTCGCGAACGCTACCTTGACCTGACGTGCGGCCTGAGGTGGATGATCCATTCGAGCTCGAGCGGTTCGTGGCGGCCCAGGACCGGGGCGGTACGTACGACGCTGCGGTAGCGGAGCTGCGCCAGGGCCGCAAGCGCAGCCACTGGATGTGGTTTGTGTTCCCACAGATCGCTGGTCTCGGGCAGAGCCCGATCTCCAAGCGCTTCGCGATCTCCTCGCTCGCCGAGGCCGAGGCGTATCTCGCTCATCCCGTGCTCGGTCCCCGCCTGACCGAGTCCGCCCGGATCCTCACCGAGCTCCGCGACCGGAGCGCGCAGGACATCTTCGGTGGGATCGACGCGATGAAGCTGCGCTCGTCGATGACCCTGTTCGCGCGGGCGGACCCCGGAAACGACGTGTTTCGAGCCGTGCTCGGCACCTACTTCGGTGGCGTGCCGGACGAAGCGACCGAGAGGCTGCTCGGGAGCTAGGCGAGTTGCTCCGCGACGGCGGCGGCGAGGAAGCGGTGGGCGAGGTCCTCGGCGACCTTCCGGGAATCGCAGAAGACGGTCGGGACCGTGGGGTTGCGGACATGGACGAGCGACCGCAGTAGCGCACCGGGATAGGGTCAAGACCGGATGAGGTTCTCGATCTCCACCGGCACGATCCGCTCGGCCGGCGGCAGCTCGAAGCCGAACACCTGGGCGTAGAAGCCGAGTTCGGCCTCGAGCGCCCGGCGGATGTTGGGGCCCTGGCGAAAGCCGTGCTGCTCGCCGTCGAAGACGAGATACGCCACCGGCGCTCCGTTGGCGCGGAGCGCGGACACGATCATCTCGGACTGGCTGAGCGGGACCACCGCGTCCTCGCGCCCGTGGAGCACGATCAGGGGCCGGCGCAGTTCGTCGAGGTGGTGGATCGGAGAGCGCTCGACGTACCGTTCGCGTTGCTCGGGATAGGGACCGATCAGCCGGTCGAGGTAGCGGCTCTCGAACTTGTGCGTGTCCCGGGCCAGAACCTCGAGGTCGGCGATGCCGAAGCTGTCCGCGCCGGCGGCGAACGGCGTGTCCGCGCGCGCCAGCGCGGCGAGCACGGTGAAGCCGCCCGCGGAGCCGCCACTGATGCACATGCGCCCGGGGTCCACGCGACCCTCCCGAGCGAGGTACCACGCCGCCGCGATGCAATCCTCGACGTCGGCCACTCCCCAGCTGCCCCGCAGCAGGTTGCGATACTCGCGCCCGTAGCTATTCGAGCCGCGGTAGTCGACGTCGACCACCGCGAACCCGCGGGTGGTCCAGTATTGGATGCCGAGTTGGAGCGCGGGGTGAGCCTGCGCGGTCGGTCCGCCGTGGATCATCACCAGCAGGGGTGGGAGCTCGTCCGCCGGCGGGGCCACGTCCGGGTTGACCGGCGCGTAGAAGAGCGCGTGGGCCCGGTGTTCGCCCGCGGTGGGGAACTCGATCGCCTCCGGTTGCGATAGGTACCCGGGGGCGACGCCGTAACGGCTGAGGTCGCGCGGCGGCCGGAGCGTCTCGATCCACGGCGGCTCGCCGTCGAGTCGGATCCGCACGATCGCCGATTCCGCCACGGGGCTGGCGGCGATGGCGACGACCTCGTGCTCGCCGGCCACCTGCAGGTCGTCGATCACCGAGAACGGGGTCGCGACGTCGACCGAGGTGCCGTCGCGGCGACGCACGGCGAGGCGATCACGGCCGTCGCGCGAGGCTGCATAGACGATGCGCCCGTCGGGCAGGGTCACGTAGCGCGCTCCGCTCAGACTCCACGGCGGGAGGCCGATGTCCGCGTCGGTTTTCACGAGCGTCTCGATGCGGTCCTTAACTGGGTCCCAGCGGTACAGGTTCCACCAGCCGCTCCGGTCGCTGATGAAGACGAGCGATCCATCGGCCTGCCACGCGGGCTCGAGCACCGACTCCTCCGGCCCGCCGGCGACGGTGGTCTCGGCACCGCCGTCGAGGAGGCGAACCTTCAGGCGTGTGCCGTCCCACGGCATGTTGGGGTGATCCCATTCGATCCAGCACAGGCGCCTGGAGTCGGGGCTGAAGCGCGGATGGGCGACGAAGTCCGGGCCGGTGACGGTCGGCGTGGGGGTCGCAGGAAGGCGGGGGTCGAGCGTGACGATCTCGTTCACCACGTCGATCGCGCCGCGTCCGTCCGGAGGATGGTGCTCGCGGATGCACACCAGCTCGGCGCCGTCGGGGCGCAGGTCGCCGTCGGCGTAGCGATCGCCGGCCGGCGCTTGCGGTTCAGGGGTGAGCGCGATCGGGCCCGCGCCGTCGGCTCCGATCCGGCACAGGCGCTGGTCGGACCAGTTGGCGAACCAGAGCACGCCACCGCGCGTCCACCACGCCGCACCGCCGTACTCGTGCACCCTCGTGCGCGCACTGAACCCGTCCGGTAGCAACTCCGTCGTCTCGCCGGAGGCGGAGCGGCGGACGAGCTGGACCCGGCCGGCCTCCTCGGGGCGGGTCTCCGACCAGAGGATGTCCTCGCCGTCGACGGCGACGCCACCCAGCCCGGTGGCCGACGCCAGGACCACCTCCGCCGTGAGCGGGGTCGGCCATGACCCGTATGGGATCTCCTTACCGTGACTCACTCAGGCTGGATTGGATCAGAGTCCGCTCTTGATCGCCGCCTGCTCCGGCCCGGCGGGGTTCCCGGCGGCGCACACGCCGCGATTTGTCGGCGGCGGCTTGCCCGCCACGGCGGTCTGGTCGGCGGCGAGGCGGCCGTTCTCGGCCTGCCAGAGCGGGGAGCGTGGGCCGGCGACCAGCACGTTGGCGTCGATCGTGCGCTGGATCGAGCCCTCGTTGAGCTTGGCGTTGCCGATCTCGGTGGGCGTCGCCACCCCGAAATGTCCTTCCCAGCATGCCCATGGTGCCTTGGCTATGTCGACCAACGGCGTGGTCTGCCAGCGGAAGGCGAACCGCCCCGACCCGCACACGATCCAGTCGGCGACGCGGCCGCGGATGACTCCGAGCGCCGAAGCGAAGCGCAGGCCCTCCCGGCAGTGGGCGGGGTAGCTCGGGTGACCGCCGAACGCCGCCTGAATGACCACGTGTCCCTGGTCAAAGGTGAGCTGGGGGCTGTTCCAGGGGTAATACTGACCTTCGTTGCTGTGGCGCGCGGTGTACACCCACAGCGGCTGCTTGGTCTTGTAGTCGAGCAGGATCGTGATGTGCTCCCAGTCACCCTGGTGCAGGTCGGTGTTGACCAGGTCAGCGGCCACCGGGTCATCGTTCATCAGTGACACGTCGTACACCGTCGGGTAATAGTTGTACTGGTAGAAGAACCAGTACTGGAGCGCGATGAACTTTCCCTTGATCGCCGGATCGGGGGCCGGCCAGGTGGCGGGATTGGTGTTCTGGGCGTAGTAGAAGTAGATCTGGGCGGTGATCCAGGGATCCACCAGGCCGGGATTCGCCAGCCGCTGGCGCAGCGTCGGGAGCTGTCCGGTGAAGCCAGGCTGACCGCGCAGGAACGAGTCGAGCTGGGGGGTGGGGGTGTCGGTCAGCGACGGCGAGACCGGATACTCCAAGAAATCATCGGCGCCACTGGGTCCGGCCAGATCGGCCATCGTCGGGGCGGGCCGGGCGATCTTCGGCGGACAGGACAGAGTCGGCAGGTGCTGCAGGCAGGTCACCTGGCCGCCCGCGCCCCGGTCGTCGAGCAGCGCCCCGACCGACACCGGCCAGAACGGATCGGCCGTGGTCACGAGCAGCGTCGGCTGGAAGCGCCGAGCCAGGGCCGCGATCCGCGGACTGGTCTGCTCGATCGGCGGCTCGCCGTCGACCGCCCGGCCGCCGGGCGGAGCGGGGCCGGCGATCACGTCAGTTCCCAGCGCCGGCACCAGGTAGCCAACGCTCGAGACCGGTGGCGGATCACCGGCGCAGGTCGGCTGGACCGCACGCACCTCCGGCCGGATCCACGCGGGCGTGCTCGCATCGATGCCGAAGGCGTGCAGGAGGACCGACGGCAGCGACGGCCGGAGACCCGAGTCGACCACGAACGCCGCCGTGCTCGTCTTCACCGACTCGATCGAGGCGGGCGGGATGACGGACACGGCCACGTTGATCGACGTGGCGTCGGCGAGCGGCGTGCACGAGACCAGATACAGCCCGCTGCCGGTACGCGCCACGTAGCCCCCGACGCGAACCCCCGATGACGTGGTGACGGTCGTCTGTGAGAAGGTGACCGGCGGCTGGCCGTAATAGGCGAGCCCGACCAGCGCGTAGATGGTCAACAGCAGCCAGGGCAGGGGCGAGAGCGCGAATGCGAGATGCCTCGGGTGACCGCTCGCGAGCACGCCCTGGTTCCGAGAACTGCGCGCGCGGCCGTAGGCACGCCCCAGCGTCGCGACCCCGGCCCAGGTGAAGAGGAGCACGCCGGTCGGCGCGTCCGACACGAGGGCCACGACGACCACGACAGTCCACAACACGGCGTGGAATAGCCGGCTGCCCCATACCGGCCCCAGCCAGGCGAGCACCAGGGACAAGACGCCGGTGACGAGCGCCCAGGGTGCGACCAGATCCCACCACGGACCCGGCGGGAAGGCCTGGTCGATCGGCGCCTTCAAGACCCGAGCGGCGGCCAGGCCGAACGTCGCGGCGATCACACCGACGTCGAAACCGGCGATGATCCTCACATACGTGTCGCCGACCGGTGCGGGCTGGAGATCGGCCGGCGGGCTCGAACTGAACGCCAGCGCCTGCTTGACGCTTCCGCGACGGAAGACACGGTGGTGTCGCTTGGCCGCCTCGACACGACCGTGCTTGATCACGCTGTGCCACTCGGGCGCACGGTGTGTCCACGTCCACGCGTGCACGGCCCAGGCGGCCGCGCACATCGCGCCGAACACGATCGCCATGACCACGACCAGCCGCAGCCCGGCCAGGAACACCACCTGGTTGGCCACCATCGGCAGCGACGCGTCGACCGGCAGGTGCGCGGCCGACAGCCGCACCCAGGTGATCACCCAGCCGATGACATAGACGTACGCCACCGCGACGACCAGGACGACGAGCAGTTCGACGAGCTCGAGCCAGTCCGTCCGAGCACTGCCGTCGTCGACCGGGGCGGGGCGCGTGCCGGGATCGGGTGACTGGGTGGTCACGGGGTGAAGCGCTGAGTGGAGATCCCGACTCGGTCGGTGAAAGGGCTGTCGAACACGCCGCTCGCGTTCAACCGCCGGTGAACGTCAAGCCAGTCGCGGTAGCGGGGATACATGGTCTCCAGCAGCTCCCCGCCGGCGGTCAGCGTGTTGACCTGGCCCCAGTGGGGCCGTCCTCCGAGCTTGTTCAGCGCCTGCTCATACGCCGCGTTCAGCTCATACCCGCCGTCGGAGCGGCTGAGCTGGATCAGCTCGATCATCATCGTGTCGCGCCCGTTCATCATCGACATATAGGCGTTCGAGGCCTTGACGAACCGAAACGAGATCGGGGAGCTCTGGAACTCGTGGCCGAGCCGTTGCCGTTCCGCCGCGACGGCGATGATCGCGTCGGCCGCCTCGATGTGGCGGCCGTCCATCGGCACGCCGATCTCCGACGAATAGGCCGGCAGCAGGTTCGCGGTGCCGATGTTCAGCACCTTGTAGGAGACGTTGTCGTACTGCTTCTTGACCAGCGCGCGGATCGCGTTCTCCATCATCCAGGGCGAGAGACTCGGCCTGAGATCGACCATCAGGTTGAGGATGTCGGGCGTCAGCGGAAAGGCGGAGGCCGCCTCGACCGCCCAGTTACGCGTGCGCTTGTCGAGTGGCTTGTGCGACGGGCTTGTGGTGATGTTGCGCGTGGTCACCAGGCACGGGTACGCGTGCTTGATGTGATACGGGCTGAACAGGACCTCGTAGTGGCGGTTGCGCCGCAGCACCTGACCGTCGATCAGGTCCGCTCGGACCTGCTCCCAGGTGTGAAATGTGCGGACCTCGCGCAGGTAGTACTTGGAGCGGACCTCGAGCGTGACGCTGCAGATGACACCCATGCACCCCATCCCGACCACCACGGCGTCGAACCAGTGGTCGTCCTGGATCAGGGTCCGCGCCTCGCCGTACGTGCGCTCGTAGGCGGCGCGGTCGCTGGGGCCGTCCGCGGGCTCGATCCGGTACACCGCGCCGGCGGCGGCGACGATGTCCAGCGAGCGGACGAAGTCGTTGAGCGGCCCGAACTCCATGCCGGAGCCGTGCGTGGAGGTCGAGATCACCCCGGCCACGGTCTGATGGTCGTAGCCGCCCATGTTCAAGAGCCCCAGGCCTCGGCCATCGAGGTAACTGTTCAGTTCACGGATGCGGATGCCCGCCTGCGTCTGCACCAGGTCACGGCCCCGCCACTCCTCGCGCAGGAAGTCCGGTCCAGCTGGGAGGGGTTGGGCCAGTCCGTTCGTCTCGAGCAGGAAGCCTCGCGTGAGCGCGACGTCCGACCACGAGTGCCCCGACCCGACCGCTCGCGCGGTGACGCCGGCCGCCTCGGCCTCGCGGACGATCTCGCTGACCTGTTCGACGCCCGTCGGCGTGTAGATGCGCAGCGGATCGATCTGCTGGTTGCCGAGGTGGTTCTTCCAGGTCCGTCGGACCGCGAAGCGGGGCTGCGCGCTCATCTACGGTCCTCGGTCGGCGAGCAGGTGCTCGACGCCTCGCTCGGCTAGCGCCGCGATCGTCTTCGACGGGTTGACGCCGAGCGCGGTCGGAACGATCGAGCCGTCGAGCACGTACAGCCCTTCGTAGCCGTGCACGCGCCCGCGATCGTCGGTCACCCCGGCGGCGGGATCGTCGGACATCGGACACCCGCCGAGCGGGTGGACGGTGATGAACTTGCTGAGCGGCCCGGCGTCGGGAGCGTAGAAGCACCGTGCCTGCGCCGCGTCGGCCAACTTGGCGGCGACGTTCCCCATGTCGTTGAACAGCTTGGCGCTGTCTGAACGCTGCCAGCGGATGTCGAAGCGGCGAAACAGCGGCGTCAAGTACATCTGACCGTCGGCGGCGTCGCGGCCGATCATCAGGAAGACGAGCGAGTCGCCGATCGGCTCCTCGTGCAGCTTGACGTTGCGGTGGGTGACGTGGGTATCGGTCAGCCCGATCTTGGTCGCCATGTCCTTCACGTGGAGCACGACGCGGCCCCAGCCGGTAAGACCCCTGATCCCGCGAACGATCTCGAGCACGAAGCCGAAGTTCGCGGGCAGCCCCCCGTCGGCGACCATGAACCCGAACTCGTCGGTGTAGTCGAGGCGGCTCGTCATCGAGGGCCCGTACTCGGTCCGTGCGCCGGTCACGCCGGGGGCCTTGGGGTCGAGCGCGAGCGCCAGGGCGTCGCCGTTGCCCGAGAAGCGGCTGCCGAGGGCGGGTGAGAGCCGGCGCAGCCGGCCGCGGTTCTGGAGCAGCAGGCGACTCGAGCCGAGCGTCCCGGCGGCGAGGACGAGCACTGGCGCCTCCACGCTGCCGTTCACCCGGTACTGCAGGTCGCGGAAGCCGACCCGCCACCGCCCGCCGGCGCGGTCGGGCGGATCGATCCGCTGCACCTCGTTCAGGGGGTACACCTGGGCCTTGTGGGATTCAGCGCGGGCGATGTAGGTGATGTCCACCGTGTTCTTGGCCAGCACCGGACACCCGAGGTCGCAGCGGCCGAGGTTCTGACAGCCCTGCTGGAAGACGTCGCTGAACGGATGGCGGCGGTCCTCCCCGAAGTGCACCGCCAGCGGTAGCCGCGTGGCGGTCCGGCCGGCGCGCTCGCCCATCGCGTCGAACGCGCGAACCTTCGGCAGTTCGGGCGTAGGTGGTGTCTCCCGCGGCTCGAGCGCCTCCTCGGTGCGGTCGTAATACGGGTCGAGCTCGGGTCTGGTGATCGCTCCCGGCCACGGGGTCTGCTCGAACACCGACGCCGGCGCCCTGAGCTGCACGTTGGCATAGACGAGCGATCCGCCGCCGACGCCGACGCCGGTGATCACCGACAGGTCCTTCATCAGCCGCAGGTCGAGCATCCCGCCGGGATTGAGCACGGGATGCCAGAAGGCGAGCGGCGCCTGGTCGGGCCGGGCGGGGAAGTCGCCGGGGCCGAACCGCCGGCCGCGCTCGAGCACGCATACGCGCAGTCCCTGCTCCGCCATCCGGCAGGCCGTCACGCCGCCGCCGAACCCGGAGCCCACGACCACCACGTCGTATGCGCTCTCCACGACCCCGTCCTTTTTCAGATGCCCTCGGCCCGCACGCTATCCCCTCGCCCGGGGAGCGCTCAGAATCGCAGAACTTGCGCAGGTTCGGTGAACAAAACATCCCAGAGTGTGCGCCGCCGAGATCGACCTGTAAGGGGCTCTCGGAAACTTCCTCCTATCCGGGCCGGCGGATATAGTTGGCCAGGGTCTCAGCAACCGGGGGAAGAGGGTTAGATGAGCGTGATGAGTCTGCTTCGCTGGCGGCGAACGACGCGTGTCGCGTGCGGCGCCGTCGCATTGGTCACGGTGGCGCTGGTTTGCGCCCAGGCGTCAGCGCGTGGTGCGCTGCCGGCCGCGGTCGCGCGGTGCACCCCGACGAACACTCAGGTGTGGCTCGGCCTTGGCCTCGGCGGCGGCACCGCCGGCAGCACCTACTACCCGCTCGAGTTCAGCAACATCGGCCATCACGCCTGCACACTGAACGGCTTTCCCGGCGTCTCGGCCGAGGGGAACGGCGGCGGCCAGGTCGGTCCGGCGGCGGGCCGGAACGGGCAGCACCACAGCACCGTGACACTCGCGGCCGGCGCCACCGCACACGCGATCCTCCGCGTGGTCGACTGGGGCGCGCTCTGCTCCACGCAGGTCCCCGCCATCGCACTACGGGTCTATGCGCCCGGCGAGACGAGGGCCGAGGATGTGCCGTTCTCGTTCGGGGCGTGCGCCCACAAGGGAGTGCTGATCGTGGGACCCGTGCGCGGTGGCGTCGGCATCCCCGGCTACACGACCTCCTAGGAGGCGCGCTTGACCGCCAGCACGTAGAAGCGCGAGGTCTGCGCCTCGACATCGGGGTACGGACCGCGCTCGCGGATCTCCTCGATCGTCAGCCCAGCCGAGCGGAGCGTCGCCGCCATCGGCTCGGGCTCGTGGAAGTGGAAATCGAGCGACACCGGGATGTTCCACAGCTTGTCGTAATGGACGGTCTCAGCGCCGCGGTGAAAGGCGGCGAGCAGGACTCCGGCGGCGGCCAGCACGCGGGCGATCTCGCGACAAGCGGTCGTCAGCTCGTCTGCGTCGAAGTGGATGAGTGAGTACATCGCGACCGCGGCAGCCAGCGACCCGTCGTCGAACGGGAGTGCCCGGAGGTCACCGACGAGGAAGCTCAGATCCGGGCTGAGCCGGCGCGCCTGGTCGATCATGGCGGGCGAAAGGTCGAGCCCCACCACCTGCCCACCCCGGTCGGCGAGATATCTCGCCACGTGCCCCGGGCCACAGCCCAGGTCGCCGATCGGGCCGCGGCTGCGGGCCGCGACCGAATCGAGCAGCTCGCGCTCGAGCGGCTTGAACCTGAGCTCGTCCGCGACGCGGGCGCGGTACTCGGGCGCCAGCCGGTCGTAGCTGTCGCGCGGTTCAATCATGCAGAGACGATGAGAAATGAGTAGTTTTAGCGCGACCCTCTGCGGGCACGCCGCGGGGGACGCAAACCAGTCGCAGGAGGTGAGGAGAACGGATGGGCCTGCATCTGCCACGGTATCTCGCCACCGGGGCCGCATGTGCGTTGCTGTCAGCGGCCGGCCTCGTCGGCGCCGTGGCGAGCGCGAGCGCGAGCGGGACCGGGGCCACGGGCGGCGCGGCGCGCGCCAGATCGGTCAACCCGAACGCCGCGGCCAGAGCATGCGCCGGCCAGCGCGGCGCCACGGGGCCGATGAGCAACGCGACCCCGGGTTACCTCGCCGGCCTCGTGTCGTGCGTGCTGCGCAACGAGCGTGGTCAGCTGGCGCTCACCTACACCCGGGATCGAGCCATCTCGCAGATGATCGCCACGTCGCTTCGGCGGTTCGTCGCCCTGCCCTACCTGCCCGATCGGCAAGCCGCGCTGCACGCCGAGGGTCTGGCCGCATCGAACATCGGGCGGGCCGTGTGCCCGAGCACACGCCCCGGTTCGACCCAAGACGAGTGGGCGTTCGCGGACATCACGCCTCCTGCGAACGCGAGCCCGCTTCAGGTCGCGAAGCTGCTGGCCGGCGAGTTCGAGGCTGCCGGCTCGGCCGCCCGAGCGGCCGGCGCCGTGTTCGGAGTCGCCGCACGCTCCGGGCTGCTGTTCGAGCCCGACCAACCGGACGGAGCGAGCTTCGGGGTGGTCGCGGTCGTGTGCTCGTAGGGCCCGCACGGCCCCTGAGCCCATTCACCAGTTCGTCATCGACGCGGTGATGATGTGCCGCAGGTCGTTCTCGCCGACCGGCTTGGGCGCCACCGCGAGCAGCCGCTCCTGCGCGAGCGCGCCGGCGACCAGGTCGGGCATCGCGTCGTAGGTGAAGCGGAACGCGGCCGGGGTGGTGACGATAACCGAATGCCCGTGCGGGACGAACGGGTGGTCGTCGGGGTGGCCGGGCGGCTGGTAGGCGTGCTTGACCGAGGTGATCGGATAGGCGGACGAGTGAGGGATGTGCGCGCCCGCCGAGCCGAACCCGACGCCGGCCATCGTCGCCGCCAGCATCATGAATCCGCGCGCCTCGAGGTCGTCGCCGTTCGCGACCGCGCGCCGGAGGTAACGCCCGCCGAACTCGAGCGCCTTGGCCGACCAGACGTCGGCGATCGGACTAGAGCCCTGGTACGGCGGCCGGTCGTCGGGCGTGTCCGGCACCTTGCGCGCGTCGAACGGTCTCGAGAGGAACGACTCGGCGGCGTGGCGGACCACGTCGAGCCCGGTCGACGAGGTCACCTCCGGGGGCAGCGACCGGGACAGCTCGGGGTCGACGAGCGCCTAACTTCACCGGGGTCGCTTCCATCGTGAAGATCGTCTCGTGCGGTGCGCCCATTGTCCCGCTGCTACCCGATCGTGAGGAGCGCGGCACTGGCCGCCGGCAACGTCACGTCGTAGCGGCCGTGCATCGGGAACACCGGGGTGCCGATGGGCGGGCTCGGCAACACTCCGGTCGTCGTGCGCCCGAAGCTCTGGCCCCCGAACGTGACGCCAGCGGTGGCGGATGGACTCGGTGCCAGCAGCCGCACGACGCTTGCCGGGCTGCGCGTGCCCCTGACTGCGATCGCGACGCGCTCGCTCGACGAGATGTCGTCGTTGATGAGCGTCACCCGGATCGAGCCATTCGCGGCGCGCGTGGCCCACACGCGGACCGCGGGATCGCCCGACGATGTCGCGACCAGGTGTGATCCGGCGGGTGCGCCCTGGGCGAACATGAGCAGCCCGTAGTACTCGGGCTCGACCAGGCCCGACCACCGGCCATTCGCCTTCTTGAAGTTGAACAGGTTGTAGACCGCGCCCGGCCACGTGTGGACGTTGACCCCGTCGACACCGACCTGCGCGTACGCGTAGAGCGAGTCGAGCGCCCACAGCGCCATCGCGAAGGTGTTCGGGATCCCGGGCGGGTTGCCGCACGCGACGTTGTTCATCTCGGCGACCCGGATCGGGAGGCCGTGCGCGTGCGCCACCTTGACCCAGGGGATGACGCCCTGCGCCACGTCGACCGTGGACAGGGGTGAGAGCATCTTGGCGATCGTCGGCCACGCCACCGACGCGGGACTGCCGGCGCACGCCTCGAACGGATAGCGATGGACCGTGATCACGCCGAGGCGCGGGACCGCCCTGATGAAGCCGTTCAGTTCGGCGAGCCAGTCGCCGTCGCCGGCCGCGGGCCCCGCCAGGGGAAGCGGCGGCAGGCCCGACGCGATGTCCGCGAAGTCGGTCGTGAACGCCGTCATGTCATAGCTCTGGGGGCGTGAGAAGACGTTCTGCCCATCGTGGTTGTAGAACGGGAAGGCTGTGTTGCCGTACAGCTCAGGCTCGTTGCCGAGCTCGAACGCGTCGATCCGCGAGGCGCCGATCGTGTCGAGCATCGCGCGTCCCTCGGCGGCGGCCAGCTTCCGGCTGTCGACCTCGAACGTGATCCCGAGGATGAGCTTGGCGCCGACCTCGTCCGCCACCGTCTTCATGACCTCGAGCCGGCTCGGGTTGAGCGTGTACCAGAACGCCGGCGACTTCTTGACGCCCGGGACCGGCCACCAGGTGTGGTCGGTGGTGACTCCGCCGATCCTCAGCATCCCGACCTGGCCGGGCATCAGGTTGCGGACCAACTGCACGAACACGGGGTCAACAGCATCTGGGTTCTTCCCGGCGTACGCCTCGACCGTCCAGTACTCCATCGACAGCCCGAGAAAGCCGGGCTGGATGCGGTTCCCCTCCTGGGCCGGGTCGACGGTCACCGCCAGAGGGGGTGCCGAGGGGCCGCCGGCCGCGACTCCGGAGCGAGGGTGGCCGCCGGTCGAGCGGGTGTGGGACGCGCTCCCGTTCGTGGCGAGCAGGACAGCAACTGCCGCCACCACGGCCAGCGGCGCGACCAGCAAGATCCGCAATCCAGACCGCATCAGCGTCCCGCGACCATAGCCGGCGTGTTCAGATTTCCCGGCGGCGCCTGACGGCGGCGCCTTAGTCCACGGGGTCTCACACGGCTCACCGCCGCTCGTTGCCTCGGTCCAGAACAAGTCGCTCCCTCGCTGCCCCACGGCCGGCCCCTGGGGAGCGCTATTACATCATCGTGGGCGGCGCACCGCGTCTCGGATCGCCGCCGCCGTGACGGTGGCGGCGACCGCCCCCAGCACGGTGAGCGTCCAGGTGGCGGCGAGCCCCGGCGCGAGCGGCGGCTCCGGGCGGCCGGGGGCGCCGGCCAGGCAGAACACGACGTCCCCGTCCACGGGGGTGAAGGTTGGATCGACGGCACGGGCGATGCCGGCGCCGGCCATGCGCGCGACGATCGCGCAGCTGCGCTTGTCGAGCGGCGCGTCGGTGCAGACGCACACCAGCGTCGTGTTGCCGGTTTCCTGCGGCGCGACGTTTCGCCATTCGGGCAGCTCCGCCATGCCGGGGAGCAGGTCGACGGTACGGACCGCGTTTCCCTGCTCGTCGTGGGGCGATCCGAGCAACGTGCCGTCGGCCCCGATCACGTCCCCGAACGCGTTGGCGACGGCGATCGCGGCGACGATCGTCCCGTCCATGAGCTTCGTCGCCGCATACCCGACGCCCGCGCGAGTGGCGCGCTGACGGCTGAGCAGCTTGCCCACCGCGGCGCCGGCGCCGGCCCCGACCGGTCCGCGCTCGGGGATGCCCGGCACCGCCGCCTCGCAAGCGGCATAGCCCTCCTCGGGCCCGGGCCGCCGGGGCGACTCGCCCTCGACGAGATCGAACACGACCGCGGCGGGGACGAGGGGGACGGCGCCCGCGTGCGTCGGCCGCCCGAGCCCGCGCTCCTCGCACCAGCGGACGACGCCCTGCGCGGCGGCGAGGCCGAACGCGCTTCCGCCCGTGAGCAGCACGGCGGTCGGCCCTTCGGAGTTGGCCAGCGGCGAGAGCGTTTCGAGCTCGCGCGTGCCGGTGCCGCCGCCGCGAACGTCGACGCCGCCCCGCGCCTCGGGTGGGGGCAACACAACGGTGCAGCCGGTGCGGGCCTCCAGGTCGGTCCAGTGCCCAACGCGAAACCCGACCGGGAGGGGCGGTTGCTCGCTCACGTCTGGCAGGCCGGGCACCAGTACGTCGTCCGTCCCCCGACGCGGCCGCGCGCCAGCGTGTGACCGTCGCGCGGGCACACCGCCTCATGCCGGCGCGCCTGGATGAAGTTGCCGGTGTGGGCGCCACCCTTGCGGATGGCCGAGCGGACGGCGGCGCGCACCTCGCGGCGGAGGTGGTCGAGGTCTTCGGTCGACAGGTCAGACGTGCCTCGCAGCGGCGAGATGCGGGCCTGCCACAGGATCTGGTCGGCGAGCAGGTTGCCGATGCCCGAGATCGCGTGCTGGTTGAGCAGGCGCGCCTTGATCGGCGTGCGGCCCGCCCCGATCCGCCGGCGGAACTCGTCTCGGCCGACGTCGGCGGCGTCCGGTCCGACGTGGCTGAAGTCGGGGTTCAGCACGGCGCGGCCGAGCCGGCGCTTGTCGCGTAGGACCAGACGGCCGCCGTCGGCGAACTCGAGCGTGAAGCGATCCCACCGGGTGGTGTCCTCGGGGTCGACGACGATCCGGCCGGCCATGCCGAGGTGCAGCCCGAGCGCGGGGCCGTCGTCGGTCTCGAGCCACATGAACTTGCCGCGCCGGTGCGCGGTGGCGAGAGTGTGGCCGGACAGCGCGCTGGCCAGCTCCCCGGGAGCATGCGGGCGACACACGTATGAGTCGCGATCGTCCACGGCGACGATCCGCCGGCCGAGGGCCGATTCGAGCGTCTTGCGGGCGCGCTCCGCCTCGGGCAGCTCGGGCATGTATTCAGCGTAGTGAGCGGGTAAACCTCGGAGCATGACGACCAAGACCGAGAGCACTACCGAATACGCGATCGCCAACCCCGACGACGCAGAGGACCACTACGCGGGAACCGACGTGCCCGGCGAGTTCCGGCGGCTAACCGGCCTGCTCGGCTGCAGCCAGCTGGCCGTGACCCTGATCCGCGTGCCGGCGCACTCCGACTTCGAGCAGGGGACCGGGCACTTCCACGACGAGATCGAGGAGATTTACCTGGTCACGCGCGGCACGCTCACCATGCGCTTCGGTGACCAGATCCGAGAGGTCAGCGCGCCGGCGGTCGTGCGCGTTGCCGCCAAGACGCCGCGCTCGCACCGCAACGAGGGCGACGAGCCGGTCGAGATGTGGGCGGTCTCGCGCCAGTTGGGCCGGCACGACGCCACCAAGCTCGCCGACTTCTGGGTTGCGTCGCCCAGGGCCAGGCAGCACACCGGCTGACCGTCAGTCACGCCGCCGTTTGCGTGGCGCTGGTTGAAGATGACCGGGGCGACTCCGCCTGCACGGCGAGCAGCTGCGCACGCCACCGGGCCAGTTGCGCCCGCTGGCACTCCGGGCACGTGCCCACGTGCCGAGAGTGGCCACAGGCCATAGCCCGTCGTGGACTTCGAACTTGTTGCTGTCCCAGACCGATCGTGATCATCGCCAGTTACCTCACTCCGCTAGAACGGTCATTGCCCTCTGACTTTCCAACACCCGCCGAAGGCGTTCGAGCGCCCGCTGTCGGCTTGGCCCGATGCTTCCGACCGGTATGCCCAGGGCGGCCGAGATCTCCTCATATCGGAGACTCGGCTCCACGGTCAGGAGACGCAGAAGCGCCTGGTCGCTCTCGCGCAGAAGCGGGAGGGCACCGCGAATCGCCTCGTTCCGCTCCATCCGGACCAGCGTCTCGACCGGGTGCGGGGCCAGCGACTCCTGCTCGATGACGTCATCACCGAGCGGAACCCGCCGCTTGTTGGCGTTCAGGATCCGCAGACATTCGCGCCGGGCGGTAGTCGCCAGCCAACCTCCGACTCTCGCCGGGTTGTGGAGTCGGTCGAGGCGCTCGACCAACGTGAGCCATGTGAACTGCACGACGTCGGCGGCGTCCGCGTGGCCCAACCGGTGCGCCCGGGCCACGGCCCAGATCATTCGGTTGAATTCCTCGACGAGGGCGTCCCAGGCGGCCTGGCTGCCGGCCGCGGCCGCGAAGACCAGCTCGGCGACTTGTGTCTCAGAAAGCCGTTTTGTTGGCGGTCGGGACTGGCTCGGGGAGGGTTGGTCGCGGGGCGGGGCGTCAGTCCGCGCGCTTGAACGGTCCGCGGACTGGTAGCCGCTGCTCGCGGTTGAGGGCGAGCGGCTCATTGTTCCTCCAATCTCGCCCGTGCGAAGCTCGGTCGAAGCTGGCGCAACCGGCGAGGCCGAGCGGCGCGATCACGGCTCGAGAGTCCCTGGCGTGCCCGCTGACCGAGCCGAAAATCCTCGGCCTTGCGCAGCCGATCAGCGTCGATCGCTTGCCCGACTTCGCTGTACAGGCGGATGCTTGGTGCGGAGCGTGAACCTGGCTGTGTGTGATGCCTCATGTTGGTTGTCTCCACGTCGATTGAGGGGGGCCTTAGACACCGCTCGTAAGCGTGGAGATCGGCCATTTCGGCCCAATTGCGTTGAGCTTGCAGCCGCCGATCGCACGGCCGGGAGGTGCGCTTCTCAACTGGGGTCGGCGCGGCGGGCTAGCCGCGCCGGCTGGCGCAGCGTGGGATCACTGCTCGGCCAGAATCTGCTCGTACAAGGCCCGCGTCTCAGCCGCTGGCGGGACGCCGAGCTCATCCATCAAGCGGTGCCGGAGGCGCTCGTAGACGAGCAATGCCTCGGCGGGATTCGCTCTCGCGAGGTGCACGCGCATGAGCAGGCGGTGATCGGACTCGCGGTAAGGGCGGAGAGCCAGCAATCTGCCGGCTGCTGCTTCAGCGAGAGGAAGTTCCGCTCCACCTAGAGCCAGCGCGCCCTCGGCTTCGGCCTCGAGCAGCTCGGGAATCATGTCGCGTAGCTCTGCCCTTTTCTCCCGGACCCACTCGTCGTCGTCAAATTCAGGGAGAAAGTCCCGCTGTAAAACGGCGAGCGCCGCGCGAGCGGCACGAATCGCGCCGGCAGGATCCTCCCGGGCGAGACAGCGACGAGCTTCGTTGCGCCAGCCCTCTGCAGCCTCGATGTCGACGGCAACATCGTCGGCGAGTTCCAGACGCAGATCGCTACGCCCAAGGACCGCGTCCTTGCCGAGTACCGCCCGAAGGCGAGTGATGTGCACGTTGAGGCCTTCCTCGGGGGAAGCGGGACGGTCGCGCGGCCATAAGATCTCGGCAAGCTGGTCGCGGCGAATGGTTCGGTGGCGGTTGGCCACGAGGTACGCGAACAGCTGGCGGCCTTTCCTGCCCGACAGTTCCCCTTCGCGCCGTCGCCCGTCGATCTGCAGCATCAGTGGTCCGCACAGGTTGATGATGACGCGCGCCTGCGGGACGATCGGGTCTTCTCCGGTGGCCGTGGTGCCGACCGTGAGCAACGAATCGAGCTGGTCGCCTCTGACCACCAGCAAGGTGCGACCGATCCGGATCGTGTCGCCGTCGAGCAGTCGCCGAGTTCCGTGTAGGCGCTCTCCGTTGACCCAGGTGCCGTTTCTCGACAGACCGTCGTCCCGGATCGCCCACTCCCCACCGATCCGCTCTATCTGAGCATGGACGCGGGAAGCCTGATCGTCCCAAGGCAGTGCGATCACATTGCTCTCGCGTCGGCCAATGGTCAGCGAGGAGTCGTAGGCCGAAAGGTCGAGCGAGTGCTGGGTGCCGTCAGGGTCGCGCCAGTGAATATGAGTTCCAGCCGGCGCCGAGGGAGGAGCGTCGGTCGATCCTCGCTCATCCAATGACTGAGGCTCCTGGCTCGCCAGTCAGGAGGGCAGCTCGTCCCTGTGCCTCACGGTGCGAGGTTTCTAATTGCCGACGAAGCCCTGATGGCGAACTGAAACCTCTCGGTCACTCTGAACTGGTACGTCGGTCCCCGGGCCGTGAGGATCTCTCCCGTATAGGCCGTGGAGGCCTCTTGGGCGCTGTAAATCGTGACCGGATCCCCCGCAAGTGAGACCAATATGCCTTGGTTAGCGGCCAGGGCACCAGTGGTTTTCAGGTGTCTGACCCTACCTGTGATCCGGCGCTCGGGCGTCTCAAATGTATTAACGGTGAGTGGTGAGAACACCGCTTCGTAAAGGTCCTGACCCAAGATGAGCGCATAGGGCTCGGGCCACCCATTCCCCGCAAGAGAAGCGATGCCCCCGTTCACGGCATCAAGGAGTTCCTGCGCTCGTGTAAATGGCGGGTCCAATCCAACTATTTGCTGAGATACACCCCTCGGGGCAATGCCTTGCACCCTGGCGGTATTGGTAGCGACGATTCCCGGCTGTCGAAACGGACCGCCCGCGAACACGACGTTGTCCTCCGCTATGGCCAGTGATTTAGCCGCAATACGGGCGATACTGCGAGCCACATCCAACCGTCCCTCGACCTGCGCGAGGGTCAACTGGAAGGCCACGGAGACGTTAATGAACGGCGGAGCGTCTTCCTCGGGGATGATCAGTTCGGCCTCCGGGTCCCGCTGCACTTCGGCAGTCGACAGCCAATTCGGGGCGTCTCCGCTCGCGAGGATCAGATCCTCGGTCGGGAACACCTGCCGCGCCACTCTCACCCTCCGGACCTCGTCCAGCACCGCCTGATCGAGCTCAGCCCATGTGGCTGCGTCCCAGAAGTCATCACGCCGATAGTTCTCCACCTCGCACCATCCTGCTGAGGTTCAGGCCTCGTGCTGAGCTGCCCCGGCATCGGGAGATGCACCGCCTAGCGTAACGCCTGGCGAGACCTGCAGTCAACCTCTGGAGGCACGATTGACGGCATCGCTTGGGCAACCCCGTGACTACGAGTTCCTGCGAGCGCGACGTGGCCGGTAGCATTCGCCCGTGAAGGTTGGTGAAGTGTCCGTAAACCGGCGGACCGGGGCCATGGTCGAGGTCCTGGAGTGGCCCGAGCTCGCCGGGCCGGGGGCGGTCAAAGTCCGGCGCCTGTACCGGCCCGGGATGGGTTTTCGCATCCCCCACATGCACATCCTGCTCGACGAGACATTCGGCGTCGAGTATGGGGTCGCTGACTTCTGGATCGGGAACCGATCGGGCCGACTAAGTCAGAAGGAGCACTTTCGGGTCCCAAGGTACGAGGTACATGTCGGGCCGCTGAACCGGTCGACGAGCGACCTCGTGTTGACGCAGACGCTAGAGGCGACGAGAACCGAGCACATCAAGCGATACATCGAAACGCTGGCCCGGTTTATCAGGGAGGAGCGGGACGTGCATGGCGACCTCCCGCCGATGGTTGCCGCGGCAGTGTTCGCGGGCAAGGATCTCCAGACCTACCTACCGTGGGTTCCCCAAGGCTTTCAGCGCAACGTGCTATTTCCCCTGGCCCGGACCGTTGAACAACGGCGCGAGTTATGGCAGCGCCGGCGCGAGAAAAACGCAGTAAGGGCGGATGAACCGTGGGACGACTGGTGAGAGCTTGAGCTCGCCCTGGCGAGACTACGGGCGCCAGTCACCGGCTCATGACCGAGCCGAGGAAGTGCCCGAGGCGCCGTAGGTTCCCCGGTCGCGGTCCGGCGTCTTCTCGACGTTGGGCGACGAGGCTGTAGGCCTGGAGGCGGTTCGTCTTGAAGCCATACACGCCTCCCCACAGAAACACCCGGAACGCGCGGTAGACCTCCTCGGACCAACGAGCCGCAACGTCGGCATGTGCGTCGTCAAAGCGCTTTGCCCACTCCCGCATGGTCAACTCGTAGTCGCGGCTGTCCTGGCGAACGTTCAGCACGTCGAATCCGTGAAAGAGCAGTTCCTCGATTAGATCCTGGAGCGCGAGACACGAATGCGGTCCGGCCCAGGTGTACTCCCGGGTGAACGCGGTCGCCGCATACTTCTCCCGCGTGGCGGACGCGTCGACGTAAAGGCGGCCGCCCGGCCGGAGCGCGCCCCAGATACGCCGACAGAAGCGGCGATAGTTGGGCACGTGCTCGATGACGCCGAAGATCACGGCGTGGTCATATGGCTCCCGCGGGTAGTGGTCGAGCACATCCTCGACGATCACCTCAGCGGGGTTGGGTCCGTCGCGGGTTCTGCGGCGGATGTAGGCAGCGGACTCCTGGGTGAGCGTCAGCGACGTGACGTGCACGCCGCGATCCCCCGCGTATGCAGCCAAGCCACCCCAACCGCCGCCGATGTCGAGCAGTGACATGCCCGGTTGCAGGTTGAGGGCGCTCCACATGCGCTCGAGCTTGTGCTCGGCCGCCTGTTCGAGCGTCTCGTCCTCGGACTGAAAGACACATTGCGAGTAGAAGTGGTACTTGCGATCGAGGAACGTCAGGTAGAAGTCGTCGCCTAGCGAGTAGTGGAAGTCGATCGCTCGCTCGTTGGCCACCGTCGCCGGCACGAGCATGTCGGCGGCGAGACGCAGCACCTGACTTACGGGTACTGCGAACGGGATGAGCTCGCGAAGCGCGAGTAGGGAGAGGACATCGCCCTCGACATCGATATCGCCATTGACGTAGGCACGGGCAAGCGATAGATCGGTAATCGGCCCACCGAGCGGCAATTCGTTACGGAGCAAGACGCGAAACAGCGGCGCGCCGTCGCCGAATGTCAAGACTCGGCCGTCGGGCAATCCGAGGCCACACGGGACCGAGAGTTCCTCCAGCGCCTGGATCAACTGGTCTCGCGGATCTGGCGCGAGGTACCCGTACGAGGGGCGGTCGCTCACCATCACACGCCCTTCGCGGCCTCAGAAGGTGGCCGTGCCCGAGATCCATCCAGTGTCTCAGCCGCGCGCTCCGCGATTCCCGCCATGCCCAACTCGCGTGCCCTGTGAAGCGAGCGCTCGAGCAGATCGTGAGCGTGACCCAGCTCAGACTCTTCACCGCTGGCGAGTAAGAACTCCGCGTAGTGAAGCTCTATACGCGCGGCCGCCGGGCGAGCCCCGAGGAACTCTGCCCGCTGGAGCGCAAGGCTGAAGTGCTGGTGAGCCGCCGAATCCTGCTCCAGAAGCGCAGCGAGCCGGCCAAGAAATCCGGCCGTCGGCCCAAGCACGAGTGACAGGCCGATCTGGGCGTTGTACTTGGTGTAAGGCTCGAGCCGGCCGAAGATACATTGCGAGGCACCGGCTTCGCCTAACTCGGCCGCCCCCTCAGCCAACAGGCACAGGATGCCGAGCGAGAACATGTCGTAGGGGACGGCTGCGCAGTTGTCGCCGACCATCTCGTGGAGCTCGGATCGGGCGCGTTCGATGTCGCCGGCACTGCTATGGGCGACCATGAAGGCTGCGCGCCAAGCCGGCAACGTCGCATTCTCAGCGTCTAGGAAGGGCGCGACGTCGCGCGGCAGTTCGTCCAGTCGTCCCTGGTCGCGTAGAAGCCCGAAATGCTGGCCGGCGAGGAGCAGTGCGACGTGGGTGCCCTGGGCTCGAGTGCCGAGCACGTAGCCCTCACGTGCCTTCTTCTCTGCCTCGGCGAACTCACCCTCCATGAGCAGCCACTTGGCTTCAAGAGAGGCGGCGAAATGGGAGTACCAAGGCTGCTGAAGCTCGTCAGCGAGCTCGGCAAGACGCTTTCTCACTTGCCGAGCGCGCTGGATGTCGACCGGATCACCGCGCTCGATCAGGTCGTACACGCGCCAGGTCAAAGCGGTTCCGAGACTCTGACGATGCCGCCGCTCAGCAAGCTCAACCCAGCTCCGTCCCACTTCTAGACGCTCTTCGTGGTGGTCGACATTGATCAAAGCCATGTGCCGCGCCGCAAGTACGGTCGTCAAGGCGTCCTCGTCGGGGGCGAGACGGACGATCTTGAGCGCCTGCTCTGTCAGTTCGATCGCTCGCCGCGGGTCGGCCGGATGTAGCGCTTCTGCGAGCCGGGCGAGGAGCTTTGCCCGAAGGGAGGTCTCGTTCTCTGCGAGTGTCGCGAGCGCCTCCGCAAACAGGCGGCGGAGAACCGGGTCGACGGACTCGGCATCGTACGAGCGCCCGGCATACCCGAGAGTCGCGCGCGCGAACTCGGTCGTGTCTCCCAGCGCTTGCGCAACCGCGGCGGCGCGGAGACACGCCTCCTGCGCTCCGTGCTGATCGCCGGCCTGCCAGCGCAGCCGCCCAACGAACCGCAAGACGCGGCAGCGTTCCGGGTCGCGTGCGGGCCCCAGACACTCGAGGGCTTCGCACGCCTCCTGGGCGAACGCTGCAGCCTCCTCGTAGGCGAGCGCCTTGCTCGCGCGCTCGGCCGCGGCCAGCGCGTACTTCACCGCTCGATCGGCGCCCCCGATCTCACGTGCGGCGTGAAAATGCAAAGCGAGTTCGGCGGCGCTGACAGTTCGCGGCGGCATTCGTTCGAGTGTCTCGCCGATTCGGAGATGTAGTTGCGCCCGCTCGCTCTTGCCGAGGCCACGGTCGTAGAGTGTCTCTCGCACGAGTGCGTGCGAGAACGCGTATCGCCCGATGTGTGGCTCGACGACGAGACCCGCGGCGATTGGCTCGCTCAAGAGGTCGATGACGGCCTCGGCACGGGCGCCGCGCAATTCGGTCAGCACGTCGAGGCGGAATTCGGGCCCGCAGACCGAGGCCTGTTTGAGTAGTTCTCCTGCGTCCGAGGCGAACTCCGCAAGGCGGTACTCGATGAACTCCTGTACCTCCTGCGGCACGCCGAGCGACCGAAGCGCCGCGGCAGCCTGTCGAGTCGCCGAGAGGTCGGCGTCGCGCAAGCCCGTCAGGACCTGCTCGATGAAGAAAGGATGGCCGGCGGTTTCCGATTGAAGTAGTTGGCTGAACTCACGGTCGACCGGACGCTCGCGTCGCGCACTTGCGAGCTCGTAGGTCGACTCGGCGTCCAAGCCGCCGATCGCCAACCGAACGAGCCGGCCATGGCCGCCGGCGTCACGCTTCAAGTCCTCGGCGACCTTGGCCACTGGGTCGCGCTCCTGCGGCTTCGGAGGTCGGCGGGTGAGCAGCACGAGCACGCCGGAAATCGTCGCGCGCATCAGGTGCCGGAGCAGCAACTCGGTCGGCTCGTCGGCCCACTGGATGTCGTCGATCACGATAAGCAGCCGGTGTTCGCCGGCCGCTGCCGCCAGAAGCGCGAGTACGGTCTCGAACAGTTCATAGCGATCGGGTGCCTGCGTCGCGAAGTCCGCAGCAGGCTCCGGGGACAAACGGCGGCGCAGTTCCGGTATCAGTCTCGCCAGCTCGCTGAGTTCGGCGGTCCACCCCGATTCAAGTTCCGCCACGACCTCCGGCCGGTGGGCGATGAGATGCCGGAGCGCGCCGACGAACGGTTGATAGCTGACGAGTGGATCTTCATCGCAGCGGCCGTACAGAACGACCGCATCCTCGGCGTGAACACTCTGTGCAAACGCCGCTGCGATGCTGGTTTTTCCGATCCCAGCCTCGCCGGTGATCAACCCGAGGTGTGATCGTCCGCTTTCGGCGCGGGCCCAGGCGTCGCGCAAATCGGCCAGGGCGGAGCGCCTGTCGACGAAGCTGCGTCCCGGATCAGTGATGAGTGGTGCGGGCAGAGGGAGCGGTCGTGGTTCATCGATGGGGACGGAGCCCGTCGGTTGAGCCCGCAGCGCTTCCAGCGCCCGGGACACGACCAGTGCCGATGACGGACGTGCCTCGGACTGCTTGTTCAGAAGCTGGAGGATCAGCCGAGCCAGCGGGGGCGTAACCTCGGGATTGAGACGGGCAGGATCGGGCGCCGGTTCAAACAGATGCTGCGTCACCAGCGCTGCGACCGTGTCGGCCACGAACGGGGGACGCCCGCATACCAGCTCGAACAGCATCACTCCGAGCGAGTAGAGATCGGATCGTGGGTCGACAGCTTCACCGCGCGCTTGTTCGGGCGACATGTAGACGGCGGTGCCCACCGCTACTCCCTCTAGGGTGAGGCGCGGTCGGTCGGGTAGAAAAGCAACTCCGAAGTCAGCCAGGAGGGCGGTATTGTCCGGTGGAGCCAGAAGAACGTTCTCCGGCTTGACGTCGCGGTGAATCACGCCGTGCTCGTGAGCAAAATGCAATGCATCGGCCACCTCGCTGCCGATCCGCACGGCGTCGCTGACAGGAAGCCCACCGGGATGGCTGTCGAGGAGCTTGGCTAGCGATCCGCCCCTGACCAACTGCGAGACGATCCAGGTCGCATCGTCTTCCTGGATCACATCGTGAACCGTGACGATGTGTGGGTGCTCGTCCAGCTGTGCGGTCGTTTGAATCTCCTGCAGCACGCGCGCGGACGTGCCTCGACCGGTTCGCGTACTCTTGACGCGGCTGAGAGCCACATCGCGATCGAGGCGGATGTCCCGAGCCAGGAACACCTCCTTGCTCGCGCCCCACCCGAGCGATCTCTTGACCTCGTAGCGGCCCGCGACACACCTCTGCGACAACTCCTCGGAGGGTGTCAGAGTCTCTCGCTCGGGCCCATGCTGGTCGTTCAGAGGCTCGTCAACCATTCGAACCCCCGCCGGGACGGAACGAACAGATACTCGCATCCGCGAACAGTCACGAACGGCTTCTCGGGTGGCCTCATCACGACTGTCTTGTTGTCGGGCCTTTGGATGACCATCCCCGTGAGCTCGCCCGGATTGCCCTGCTGGAGAAGCGGGTCGCGCTCGGTGGCCAAGCCGATCTCCGAACCCGTGTTGCACCATGTCCGTTGGATGAACTCGAATCCGTCGGCGATGCTCGCGCTGTAGCAGACGAACGCCAGCCCGCAGTCGGCGGTTCCGCGCGCGCCGTACGGCATACCCCTACGGATGATGCGATGTCGCATGGACCGCTCTCCGCCACCGGGGAGTGCGTCGCGCGGATTGGCGCGTCGCACGTGGGCGCCGAGCGGACAACCGTAGCCGTCGGGGTCGGCTGGCACGCCGTTACGCGGCTCTCGGTAGAGAAAGTCGTTTGCCCGGCGGCGATCGTCGGCGATCAGTGGGTCTTGGCGCTCGGGCGACAGCGCCAGCGGCGTACCGTCTGTCCAGCGGCCGACGATCTTTGCCCGGATGAGCTCGACCGGGAGTCCTAATCGCTCGGCCTCCCCTTCGACGTACTCGGTGAATCCATCGACGTTCTGAGCCATTGGCCGGTAGACCATGAAGGTACCGTTGCTACCGAGCGGGTCAGGTGGGCCCTGGCTGAATGTCCCGTCCTCGTTCTCGTAACCCAGAAGGAACTCACCCGTACTGATTGGACGCCACTGGCGGGTGATTGGTTTGATCCCGAGGTCCTCCAGCATCAGTTCGAGCGGCCTGAGGGGTCTCCACCACCGGGGTGCCGTGCGCGCGTACACACCGCTTCCCGTCGGGTCGATGCTCACGCCCTGGACAGCGGGCTGGGAACATCCGTCGGCAAACCCGAAATGCTCCCGATCAAGCCGTGAGTCGCACGCCTGCGGTCGACGTGTCCAGGCGCCGTCTTCGTGCGTCTCACTCCGTCGGGTCGACTCGAGGCGTGATGCGGAAAGATCGTGGAGAACCTTCATACAACCATGTGCTTCGCGAGCGAGATCGTCGCCGAGTCGATCCCGCTCTTCCTCCGAACGGGCATAGACGACTACGAGGACATGTCCCGTCCCGAGGCCGGGGAACCAGTTCTCAGGCGAGCTTGCGGCGACGTCGCCGTTGCCCCTCGCCCGCTCAAGCGCTCCCTCGCGGAACTCGTCGGGAAACGCATACAGGAAGTCGTCAGGGATACCGAGCGCCTTCAGTCCCGAGAACGTGAACGCAACGTTGAGGTGCGGGCGATGGGTCACACTCCGTGGGACGGCGCTGGTGCCGTTGGTGTCGTCCTCGTCGGTGTCGGATAGGCCTTTCGGGCGGCTGCCGAACGTGATCCGCCCAAGCCAGCCGCGCAGCGTCGCCTTCGCGGTGGTGGAATGGGTGACGTAAAACAGGATATACCTGACGTGCCGGAAGTAGTCGCCGTAGGCGTAGAGCACGTTGCCCTGAACTTCGTCGACCTCAACCGTGGTCATAGTCAACCTCAGCCAGCAGCCGAGCAAGACCGGGATGTAACTCCTCGGTGTATGTAGCCATAACGCGATCTCGCTCACGCAAGAGCTGCTTGATTTCGGTCACCGGCCGCGGTGGATAGCCAGAGACGTAATACCGGGTCGGAAGCGTATGGCTGTCGACCCACGCATGAAATGCTTCTCGGTTGCGGTCGGACGGGTAGCCGCTGCATCGGCCCCAGATGAGGTCGGCGGTGTCACCGAGCTTCGTCCGAATAGCCTCGATCTGATCATAAGCCGTGCCCCATGCGTCGCATGAGAACAGCAGGTATGGGGTCTCCAGCACGTCGGCACCGGGTTGTCCGAGGTCGACCATGTGCCGAGGCACGATTACCAGACGAGCAAAGTGGGTCTGTGTGTCCGAGAGGCTCTGGAGCAGACCCGGCGGCTCGCAGGCATCGAGCAGTGTCGCCCGGAGATCCTCGGCCAGGGGGGTGATGACCGTCAGCGGGTTGACACCGTACCGGCCCCGCACGGCCCGCCGCCACGGATCATAAACAGCACGAACACGCTCCATCAATGGTAGCCGCGGAATCAGGGGGCCGAGCGCCGTTGTGGTGGCTTGACTTGCCAGTCGTCCCTCTAACTCCGGATCGCCGAGGTCGTGTGACGCCTCTCTGAGCAGTTCGTGCAAGAGGATCGCCTGCCGCACGTCGATCGCCGTCGCGCGCGGATACGCGGCGTAACGGTCGACGACGTTTAGGGCGTTGAGCTCAACAAACTCTTGAAAACCTGACGCGGGAAGACCACTGCTGCCCGCGCCCTGCCGAGTCGCGAACTCGAATCCAAAGCACGCACCCCATAGCGCGGTGAGACGCGCGGGGAGAATGTCGGCAAAGGCGCGCAGGTAGTCCGCCTGACTGCCGTCGTAGGTACCTTCGAACAAGAGGTACTTCCAACGCAGCCCACGCCATCCCCCGTTCCCCTCCGACGGAGGCAGCCAGTTAATGACGGTCCATCGGGCGTAATGGATGACGGCGAGTTGCAAGAGGGGCCGGCTCAAACCCGGGGTGTAGCGAACGACTCGCAGCCGATTGGTCAACTCGCGCATGCGGTCCGGGAGAATCGGCGACAGCGTCGTCAACGCGTGCGTTGTGCCCGCTTGGTCCATCGATTGTCCTTCCCCGGAGGAGTGCGACCCTGTCGGGACGCTAAGGGACTGGATCCTTCTCGTCAAGGGCGTCGGTTTGTGGTAGGTCTTGTCCATGGCGAGCGTCGCCGGAACCCCCGATCCCGGGCCTGCATCGGGTTTCAGGTCGGGTCGCCGCGAGTTGCGACAGGCATCGTTGCGCCTAGGGCTATCGCTTCCCGGCGGGATTGCGCCCGGGACGTTCGAGGCTGGCGCCGTCTGCGGCCTGCTGTCCTGGATCCAAGAGCTGAACGCATTGCAGGCCGATACGGTCGTTGTCGACGTGATCGCCGGCGCCTCCGCGGGCGCGCTGACCGGCTTACTGACCGCCCGAGTGCTGCTCGCCGGTGACGATCCTGTATCTGTTCTACGCCAGGCATGGGTCGTCGCCCCGTCGCTTCGAGCACTGCGAGGACGGGGATCTTGGGCGCCGCTATCGCTCCGTCCCGCGCGAGCGGTCGCGCAGACCCTGGTTTTTGCTTCAAGTCAGCCCGACTCGCGCCCGCGACAGGCGTGTCCCGTCGCGCTGAATATCGCCTTGGGATGCCTGCGCGGCTTCACGCGAGAGATTCCTCCCGACACGCCGCCGGATTCGGGGCAACGTGTGGTGTACGCGGATTACATGGATTGGTCTTCGTATGAGTTGTGCGCCGTTCCTGACGACGACGGGTCACACGCGGAGCGATGGACCCAGGCAATAGATTCGGCTATGGCATCCGCATCCCATCCAGTTGCGTTTCGGGCGCGGGTCCTCGACCGCAGCGCAGAGCGATCGGGCTACGTGGAGAGCGGGGTGACGAATCTCCCTGCCCACGAAGAGGGCCTCCGCCTGTGGTACACGGACGGTGGTCTCCTGGACAACGAGCCACTCGGCCGGTGCGTCGATGTTGTCGCTGAGCTCGACGGTGGCCAGGCGGCATCCCGATTGGTGATGCTGGTGCGCTCAGCCGCGCGCTGGCCGCCATCAGCAAACAGCCGCGCATGGTCGGGACAAGGGCGTCCACGCTGGATACAAACCCTTGCTCGTGCCCTGGACATCATCGCCACGCAGGCTGCAGGTCGCGATCTGCTCGAGGTCGAGGAGACCAACGCGCGGCTCCTCTGGACCAAGCAGGTCGCCGCCAGAATCGCCGAGCGCATCGCCGAAGATGAGCAAACGCAGGCTGACTTTCGACATCTGCTGTCGGATGTCGACGAGGGCCGGAGTGCTTTTGCTCGGATGAGGAGAAGGCCCGTGACGCGAGCCGATCCCGGCGACGGGAGCGTTGCGGAGCTGGTCGAGGCGATCCTGAAATCAGCATCGGGACTGACTGGCAAACAGATCGTCGAGGTGGCCGTCATAGCCCCCGATGATGAGTTCCCGGGGCCGCAACCGCTGAACAGTCTCGTTGCGTTCATCGAGCGGCGCCAACGGGAGGACAACTTCGCCGTCGGCTACGGGACCATGCTGAGATGGATCGAGAGCGCGCAAACGCTCGAGGACCGCGTAGCGCCCGAGCTGATTCGCAGCGCTGTGGTTGCGGCAGGGCGAAAGGTGCGTCAGCCGAGCCCTCGCCGAATCGCCCGGGATCAGGCGCGCGGGCTCTCGATCAGGGCGCGGCTGCAGCTGCTGCGGCTGGCGGGCCGCACCTCACTGATTGCGCGGGCGGACCTCGACGCCATCACGGACCGTGGCGAGGCGACGCGGAAACGAGCTCAGACCGCACGTCGGGCGGAGCGCCTCGGGGCCGGTCGTCGCAGGAGTTGGCGCCGCAGCCGCTCCTGAGGACCACAGCACAACTGGCAGCTAAGTGACCATTACGAGCGCGAGGCGTCCTCGGGGTCGACCATGATTCGGCCGGCCATCCCGAGGTGCGGCCCGAGCGCGGCCCCGCGTCGGTCTACAGCCACATGAAGTTGCCGCGCCGGGGTGGAGATGTGGGCGGTCTCGCGCCAGTTGGGCCGGCACGACGCCACCGAGCGCGACGACTTTTGGGTTGCGTCGCCCAGAGCCAGGCAGCACACCGGCTGACCGTCGGTCACGCCGGCGTTTGCGTGGCGCTGGTTGAAGATGACCGGGGCGACTCCGCCTGTACGGCGAGCAGCTGCTCACGCCACCGGGCCAGTTGCGCCCGCTGGCACTCCGGGCACGTGCCCACGTGCCGAGAGTGGCCACAAGCCGTCGCTCGCCGGAGACCGTGGGATCGGACCTCTGCCAGACCCTCGATCATGGCTGCCTCACTCCGCTAGAAAGGTTATGAACCGCTGGCTTTCCAACGCCCGCCGAAGGCGCTCGAGCGCCCGCTGCCGGCTCGGCCCGATGCTTCCGATCGGCACGCCCAGGGCGGCCGAGATCTCCTCATACGCCGGACTCGGCTCGGCGATCAGGAGACGCAGTAGGGCCTGGTCGCGCTCTCGCAGGCTCGAGAAGCCGCGCCAGACCGCATGGTGGCGCTCCATCATGATCAGCGACTCACCGGGGGGGAGGTCAGGCGATTCCTGGTCGACCGGGTCGTCGTCGACCAGCACCTGCCGTAGATGGGCCTTCAGCACTCGCACGCACTCCCGCCGCGCGGTTGTGGCCAGCCAACCGCCCACCCGCGCCGGATCGCGGAGCTTGTCGAGGGACTCGACGAGGCGCAGCCAGGTCTCCTGGACCACGTCGGCGGCGTCGGTGTCGCGCAGCCGGTACGCGCGGACCACGGCCCAGATCAGGCCGGTGAATTGTTCGACGAGCGCATCCCAGCTGATTTGATCGCCGGCTGCCGCCCCCTGCACGAGCGCAGCGATCCGGTCATCCGAGATTCGCCGGCGAGGAGCGTGGTCTCCGGCGGACCACGTTCCTGCACTCGCCGATGATGGCGAGGCGCTCATCGCTGCTCGACGGTCGCCGGCGCCGCGACGATCGGCCGAGGGGAGCGCCGCCCCAGGGGCAGGCTCATCCGCCGGCGAGTGATCTTCGGGTTGTGCCGCCTGGGGCCGGCCTGGGCCCGCAGCTCGGCGACTCGTTCGTCGGCAAGGGCCTTCATGAGGTGATTGGTGGTGAGCACGGGGGGTCTCCTTGCGTCTTGCGTTGCTGACGAACGCAACGATGCGCTGAGGCGCTCAGCAAGCCCTCACCAGCGCTCACGAATCGCTCACAAAGCCTCCTGACCCTGCCTGGGCCCTGTTACCGTTACCGCCCGTGGGGGTCGCCGTGGAGCTGGGAGTTCTGGGTCCGTTTCGCGTACGCGTCGACGGTCACGACGTCGCGCTGGGCGGGCACAGACAGCGGTCCTTGCTGGCCATCCTGGCGCTCCGCGTCAACGAGGTCGTGTCCACCGACCGCCTCGCCGACGAGCTGTGGGCGGAAAGTCCGCCGGCGACCGCACTGCACACGATCCAGGTGTTCGTCTCCCGGCTCCGGAGCGCGCTGGGACCGGCGGGCGAGCGGCTGATCACGAGGGCGCCCGGGTATCTGCTGGAGCTCGGCGTCGACGAGACCGATGCGGCACGGTGCGAGCACCTCTATGACGGCGCGCGTTCGGCGTTGAACGTCGGCGATCCCGACCGGGCGGCCGCGCTTCTGCGCGATGCCAGGGCGCTCTGGCGTGGCCCTCCGCTTGCGGAGTTCACCTACGAGCCGTTTGCGCAGGCGACGATCGCGCGTCTGGAAGAGCTACGAGTGAGTTGCCGGGAGGAAGCGGCCGAGGCGGAGCTGGCACTCGGGAGACATGCCGAGGTCGTATCCGAGCTCGAGGCGTTGGTGCGGGAGCATCCGCTCCGCGAACGACCGCGCGGCCAGCTCATGCTGGCCCTGTACCGGTGCGGGCGTCAAGCCGACGCGCTGGAGGCCTACCAGCAGGCACGAAGGCTGATGGTCGACGAGCTGGGCGTCGAGCCGAGCCCGGTGCTCAGAGAGCTCGAGCTTCGGATCCTCGATCAGGACGAGTCGCTCATGCTCCGGCCGCCGCCGTCGGCCTCAACCCGGCCCGAGCCGTCGTCGCCCGCGGTCCCTTCGGACCAGGAGGCCCCGCCGCCTGCAAACGTGGGAACGGATTCGCACGACGTCGCTTCCGCGCCGGGGGGAGCCGGAGTACCGGGGCCCGGAGTCTTGTGGCGCCGGACCGCGACGCTGCTGGCGGTCAGGATGTCGACGAAGGGGCACGCCGATCCCGAGCACGCGCGGCGGATCATCGCCGGCGCCCGTGAGGAGGTCGAACGAATCGTCGCTCGCCACGGCGGCATGTTCGTCGCCGGGCTCGGTCGCGACGTCGTCGCGATCTTCGGGTTCCCGCTCACGAACGAGGACGACGCGGTGAGGGCGCTGCGGGCGGCGCACGAGCTCGGTGCGCGGCCCCTCTCGAAGACCGGTGACATCAAGGACGTGACGCTGTCGGTGGGGCTGGATACCGGGGAGGTCGTGGCCGAGACTCCAAACGATGTGTTCGGAGAGCCCCTCGATCGCGCCGTTGCGCTCGCCGCGGCGGCCGCGGGCGGCATCCTGCTCAGCGACACGACCCGGCGGTTGGCCGCGGATGCCGCGCTCGCCGAGCCCTTGCCCGACGGGACGACCTGGCGCCTGCTCGAGATGGTCACCGAGCCACCGGCGCTGCAGGATCGGTTCACGGCGCCGATGCGGGGGCGGGAAACTGAGCTTGCCCTCGCCTACGGGGTCTTCGAGCGCACCTCTCGGGACGGCGTGGCTCACATGCTCACCGTCCTCGGTGAGGCCGGCATCGGTAAGTCGCGGTTCGCTCAGGAGTTGATCGACCGGCTCGGGGCCGGGGTCACGGTCTTGGCGGGGCGCTGCTTGGCCTACGGCGACGGCGTCACTTATTGGCCGTTGCGCGAGGCGTTCACGCGCTTGGCCGGCGGCGAGTCGGACGACGCGATCCGTGGTCTGCTTGACGGGCAGGCGGACGCCGAGATTCTCGTCGAAACCGTCGCTTCTTGCCTCAGCCTGACACCCACCGAGGCTCCGCCCGAGCAGGTGCCGTGGGCCATGCGCCGGCTACTGGAGATCATCGCGAGCCGCGGCCCCGTACTGCTCGTGATCGAAGATGCGCACTGGGCGGAGTCCGGCCTTCTGGAGCTCATCGACTACCTGATCGACTGGCTGACCGCGCCGGTGATGATCGTCTGCCTGGCGCGGCCCGAGCTGCTGGACACGCGACCGCGGTGGGGAGGAGGTCATGAACGTGTGAGCTCGGTCGTACTTGTTCCGCTCGCCGCCGACGACGCCCGGCTCCTGCTCGAGCAGCAGCTGGGAGACCGCCAGCTAAGCCCGGACGAGATCGCGCAGATCATCACGACAGCGGAGGGCAATCCGCTGTTCGTCCAGCAACTCCTCGCGATCAGAGACGAGGACCCGCTGCCGAATGTCGACCACCCGCTTCCCGACACCGTAGAAGCGCTCCTGGCGGCGCGCCTGGATCGGCTGGGTCCGGCTGAACGCGCGTTCATCGAGCGCGCGGCGGTGATCGGCCGCGAATTCTGGCCGGCCGCGGTCATCGACCTGCTGCCTCCCGAGGCGCGCCCGTCGGGGCACCAGCACCTGGGCAGCCTCGTCCGGCGAGGCCTCATCCACCCGGAGGCGAGCATCTTCGACGGCGAGGATCAGCTGCGCTTTCACCACATCCTGATCCGGGACGTCGCCTACCGAAGCACCCCGAAAGTCCTTCGCGGCGAGCTCCACGAGCGCTTCGCGGACTGGCTTGCTCGGCGCGGCGACTCCTACGACGAGTTCGTCGGGTACCACCTCGAGCAGGCGTATCGGTATCGGGCCGAGGTGGACAGCGTGAACGAGGACTTGCTGGCGCTCGGCGCCCGTGCCGCCGACCGGCTGGCGTCGGCGGGGCGCCGGACGCTGTCTCGCGGTGACCTCGAGGGGGCGATCAGCCTGTTGAGCGCGGCTCGCGAGGTGTTTGACTCGATCGGCCGCAAGCGCCCCGAGGTTTTGCTGGCACTCGGGCGGGCCCTCAGCCGGAGCGGCAAGTTCCTCGACGCGGACGAGGTCCTTCAGGACGCACTCGATCAGGCCACAGAGACCAACTCAGAAGCGACAAGCGCACGCGCACTCGTCGAGCTTTCCTACTCGCGCACGCACGTCGATCCAACCGTGAGCGTCGAAGAGATGCAGCGCGTCGCCGAACGCGCGATCGGGGTGTTCGAACGCCTCGGCGACGAGGCTGGGATGTCGCGGGCGTGGCTGCACATCGCACTGGGGCATTGGATCCGCTCCGATTGCACGGCGATGGAAGCGGCGCTCGAGCGGGCTCTCGAGCATGCTGAGCGCTCCGGCGAGCGTGGCGACAGGTCGCAGATTCTGAGCGACTTGGCGCGCACCACGGTGATGGGCCCGCTGGAGGTTGAGCAAGGCATCGAACGGTGTCGCTTCGTCCTGGCGCGGGCAGAGGGCGACGTCGCCGCGACCGCGTTCGCCGAGGCAATGCGCGCCGTCCTCGAAGCGATGGGTGGGCGCTTCGACGATGCACGCGTCCGGTGGGCGCGAAGCAAGGCGCGGCTGGCCGAAATGGGTCTCACCGTGTCAGTTGCCGTCATTCAGATGTACTACGGGTTCATAGAACTGTTGGCGGGCGAGCCCGAGAGAGCCGTCCCCGAGGTTGGTGAGGCGTGCGCGACGTTCGAACGAATCGGCAGTAGCGGACATCTGAGCTCGGCGGCGGGGTTGGCGGCTCGTTTGGCGTATGCCTCGGGCGGCTACGACGCCTGCGATCGTTTCTGCCGGACCAGCCGGGACGCCGCCCACCGCGACGATCTCGTTTCGCAGGTGTTGTGGCGAAGCACATACGCCAAGCTACTCGCGCGGGCTGGCGACACGGCGGCGGCTGAGGAGATGATCGACGGTGCCGTCGCACGGGCGGATGACACTGACTTCCTGATGCTCCAGGGAGACGCACATCAATTGCGCTCGATAGTCCGGATCTAGCCGCTCACCTGGCGTGGTTCCGAGCCGCCAGCTGAATTGATGGTGCCGTCGCGCCGGTGACTCAGGTCAGACGCACGGTCTTTGCCTTCTACTACTTAGATAAGGATCGTCTCGCCGACGGCGTTGCTCTCTTGCGAGGCGAGGATCTGCGTAGTCGCGCCCAGTTGGTGGCGCTGGCCATATTGACCGGGGAGCGCCACGCCCTTACGCGGTCAGAGTTCGACCTGCTGATGTCCGTTCCCTCCGACCGGTGGGTGAAGGCCGTCGCGCTCGACCGTGATCTCGTCGCATCGCTGCTCGAGAAGGGCCTGTTGGTCAGCGACTCGGACGACCAACATGACAAGCGACTGCGTGGCCGCGAGGAAAGCCTCTCGAGGAACTATTGGAACCTGTACGCCGCGCTCTACCACTACATGACGCAGTGGAGCGGCGTTCAGCTCGATCTTGGCGACGCGGACGGGACGGAGGCACCCACGGAGCCGGGAAGCGGCCGTGAATTTCTGTCGCGGCTCGGCCCGCCGCCGTCTCCGTTTGGCGAGTCGCGCGGTGGGACCGCGTTGCCGTTGCCGGACGTCGAGCGAGACGGCGAGTTGTTTCGCACGTTACTCGCCCGCCGAACCGTTCGGTCATTCGATCTGAACTCGTCGATGACGGTCGAGCAACTGAGTACCGTGTTGCGATACGTGTTCGGTTACCACGGGTTCGCGGACACGGTGCCGGAGGTGGTGTGCGTCAATCGCACGAGCCCATCGGGCGGTGCCATGCACCCTGTCGAGGCGTATCCGATCATCACGGACGTCGCGGACATTGAGCCTGGGATCTACCACTACGACTGTCGTGCTCATTCGATCGAGCTGATCGAGTCGCTGGATCAGCGGGAGGGCCGGCGACTGGCCACCTCATTCATGTCCGGGCAGAGTCACCTCGGTGCGGCGCACGTGTCATTCGTTCTGACGGCGCGCTTTGAACGCAACCATTGGAAGTATCGCTGGCACCAGCGAGCTTATGCCGCGATCCTGATGGATGCTGCGCACCTGAGTCAGACCCTGTACCTCGTGAGCACCGAGCTCGGGTTGCGAGCATTCGTCACGGTCGCCATCAACGGCCGGGACATCGAGGAGCGACTCGGACTCGATGGGATCGGCGAAGGTGTCATCGCGGTGACCGGTTGCGGCGTCGGAGCCGAACCTCCTTACTGAAGCGTCGCCAACGCCACCGGCACGATCCGTTCGGCGCCGGCGCGCCGTAGCTGACCGCCGACCATCGCCAGCGTCCAGCCGGAGATGCGCCGGTCGTCGAGTAGCACCCCGACACCGCGCGGGGGCTTCTCGACCACCCGGAACGCGCCGCGGACGTTGGCCGCTTGCTGCGCGGCGTTCGCCATCTCGCGCTGGGGCGGCCGCTCGGAGATGCGCGCCATGAGCCGGGCGTGAGGGACGGGTAGCCGATCGCCGAGCCGCTCGAGCACTTCGCCGAGGCGGACCGACGGCACGCACGTCACCCAATCGGCGCCGGCGGTTCGGACCAGGTGGGCGAGCGCCTCGACGACGTCCGCCTCGAACTCACCGCCCGCGAGGCCTCGCTCGATCGCCGGCCACCAGCCGCCGTCACCGAAGCGGGCCAGCGCCCAGCCGGGCTCGAGGCGCGCGTCGTCGGGGATCTTGCGCATGGCGCCGGCGGTATCGGGCGCCATCTGCTTGACCTCGAGTTCGATCGGCGTCGAGCGCAGGTGGCGGCCGGCGGCCTCGACCAGCGCCGGGTCGGGCGGCGTCGCGTAGCGAGCGCCCGCGCACACCGAGCAGCGCCCGCAGTCGGCCGGCGAGGGATCGTCGAGCTGCTCCTGGAGGACGCGCATCAGGCAGCGGCCGTCGGAGCCAAAGGCGGCCATCGCCCGCTGCTCGGCCCGGCGCAGCGCGGTCACCTGCGCGTAGCGCGCGGCGTCGTAGGTCCATGCGGCGTTGGGCACGACCTTCCATCGGTTGCCGGCGCGGGTCACCGCCCCCTCCACGTCGAGGATCTTGAGCATCGCCTCGATCCGGCCCATGCCGAGGTTGACCACCGTCATCAGCTCGCGAGTGGTGCGGCCGTCCTCACCCGCGGCCTCGAGATCGGCGAGCACCACCTTCACCCGCTCCCGGTCGGGGAAGGCCTGCTCGATGAAGAAGTCCTGGATCCGCCGGTCCTCGCCGCCGCGCAACAGGACGATGTCGGCGTGATCGACGCCGCGTCCGGCGCGGCCGATCTGCTGGTAGTAGGAGACGACCGACCCGGGCGCCTGGTAGTGGATGACGAAGCTCAGGTCGGGCTTGTCGTAGCCCATCCCGAGCGCGCTCGTGGCCACCACCGCCTTGAGCTCGTTCCGAAGCAGCCGGTCCTCAATCGCGATCCGATCCTCGGTCTCATGCTCGCCGCTGTACGCCACCGCACCGATGCCGCGGGCGGACAGGAACGAGGCGACTTGTTCGGCGTCGCGCTTGGTGAGCGTGTAGACGATCCCCGACCCGTCGAGGCGCGGAAGGTTCTCGGCGAGCCAACCGAGTCGCTCCGCGGGCCGGGGCAGCTCGAGCACCTCCAGGCGCAGGCTGGGTCGGGCAAGCTCCCCGCGATAGGTGCGTAAAGGCTCGCTGGCGTCGCCGGCGGTCAGCTGCGTCACTACGTCGGTCACGACCCGATCGTTGGCCGTCGCCGTGGTGCCGAGCACGGCGACCTCAGGCGCGAGCGCGTCGAGCATGTCCTTGACGCGACGGTAGTCGGGCCGGAAGTCGTGTCCCCAGTCGGAGATGCAGTGCGCCTCGTCGATCACCAGCAACCCAACCGAAGCGGCGAACAGCGGCAGCATCTCCTCGCGGAAACGGGGGTTGTTCAGCCGCTCGGGACTGATCAGCAGGAGGTCGATCGTGCCGGCCGCGAGCTCGTCGCGGACCTGATCCCACTCGTCGCGGTTGGTGCTGTTGATCGTGTGAGCCCGCAGTCCGAGTCGCTGGGCGGCGGCGATCTGGTTGCGCATCAGGGCCAGCAGGGGGCTGACGATCAGCGTCGGACCGGCCCCCGCATCGCGGAGCAGCGCGGTTGCGATGAAGTACACCGCCGACTTGCCCCAGCCCGTGCGCTGTACGCACAGCACGCGGGCACGATCGGCGACCACATCGCAGATCGCCTCGAGCTGGTCGGAGCGAAACTCGGCGCAGGGGTCGTCGGTCAGTGTGCGCAGGCGGTCGAGGGCTGCGACGGCGATGTTCTCGGGCGCGGTGGCGGGCATGTCCCTAAGAGTCGCAGGCGGTCCGGAAATCACCCGTCTGGCCATGCATAACACGTCACGTCGCGTGGTTCGGCCTGACCGTGACTTGGTATGCAGGTGGGGGATGCGTAGCTGGTCACGGCCGTTCGGGGGCGGCGTCGCGTTACGCGTAACGCACAGGTCATTGGACCGCGGACGGAGTTATGACTCCCACCGGAGCTAGGGTCATGCTGTGCTCCACATCCATAGAGCCGAACGCGCGGACCGTCTCGCCGACGGGCTGGCCGAGATGCTGCTCGAGCCGCTCGAGGACCCGTTTGCGCCCGATGTCGTCGCCGTTCCCACCCGGGGAATTGAGCGATGGTTGACCCAGCGACTCTCGACGCGGCTCGGGACGACGGTGGGGCGGGGCGACGGCGTCTGCGCGAACGTCGAGTTTCCGTTTCCGGGGAGGCTGATCGTCGGGTCGCTCGCGACGGCAACCGGGATCGAGTCGGGCGAGGACCCTTGGCTGGCGGAACGCTCGGTGTGGCCGCTGCTCGAGGTCGTCGACGAGTGCCTCGACGAGCCGTGGCTGGCCACGCTCGCGCTGCACCTGAGCGGCGCCCGCGGCGACCCGGATGATCCGCCGCGGCGGTTCGGGGTGGTGCGCCACATCGCCGATCTGTTCGACCGCTACGGGGTCCACCGCCCGGACATGCTCCGTGCCTGGGCGGCGGGGGACGACAAGTCCGAGGCGGAGGACTGGCAGGCCGAGCTGTGGCGCCGGCTGCGCCTTCGGATCGGCCGGCCGAGCCCGGCCGAGCGGCTGCCCGATGCGTGCGGGCGGATCCGCGAGCACCCCGAGCTGCTCGACCTTCCCCGCCGGCTCTCGCTGTTCGGGCTCACGCGGATGCCGCGCTCCTACCTCGACGTTCTAGCCGCGATCGCGCAGACGCGCGAGGTGCATCTGTTCGTCCTGCACCCGTCGCCTTCGCTCTGGAAACGGGTGCATGATGAGACGGCGGGGCGCGGGCAGGCGACCGTCACGAGTCGCCGCACCGACCCGACCGCCACGCTTCCGAGAAACCGCCTCCTCGCCTCCTGGGGCCGCGACGTTCGCGAGCTCCAGCTCATGATCGCCTCCGCTGGCGCGTCCGCCGACCACCACCACGAGCTGACCGGCCCCGAGCCGGCGACGCTGCTAGCCGCGATCCAGGCCGACGTCCGCGCCGACCGCCAGCCGCCAGGTCCTCCGCTGCCCGGCGACCCGGATCCACGCCCGGTGTTAGACCCCGACGACCGCAGCCTTCAGATCCACTCGTGCCACGGACGCGCCCGCCAGGTCGAGGTCCTGCGCGATGCGGTGCTGCACCTGCTCGAGCAGGACCCGACGCTCGAGCCGCGCGAACTGATCGTCATGTGCCCGGACATCGAGACGTTCGCTCCCTTGATCCAGGCCACGTTCGGCTCGGGAAGCCGGGCCGAGGCGGACGAAGACGAGGAGGATGACGGCGACGCGTCCAGCGAGCGTGCGCGGCTGCCCGACCTGCGGGTGAGGCTGGCCGACCGCTCGCTGCGCCAGACGAACCCCGTGCTCGGGGTGGTCAGCCAGCTGCTCGCGCTCGCCGACCAGCGGGCGACCGCCTCACAGCTGCTCGACCTGGCCGCGCGCGAGCCGGTCCGCCGCCGCTTTCGCTTCGACGACGACGACCTCCCGCGGATGCAGGACTGGGTCGCAGCGAGCGGGGTCCGTTGGGGCTTCGACGCTCCCCACCGCGATCCGTTCAAGCTCGGCGCACTCGACGCCAACACCTGGCGCCGGGGCCTGGACCGCGTCCTCGTCGGGGTCGCGATGACCGAGGAGGACCGGCGGCTGCCCGGCGGCGTGCTTCCGCTCGACGACGTGGAAAGTGGCGCGATCGACCTCGCCGGCCGGTTCGCCGAGTTCGTCGACCGCACGCGCGCCGCCGTCGACGAGCTGTCCGAGTGCAAGCCGGTCGGCGACTGGGCGGTCGCGATCGCCGACGCTGCTGATGCGCTCACCGCCACGAGCGATCGCGAGTGGTGGCAGCGGCGCGAGCTCCAGCGCATCCTCGACGACGTGGCCACCGAGTCGGGGCCAGGGTCCGGCGAGCGCGCGAGCGCGTCGGTCCTCGAGCTGGCCGACATCCGCGCGCTGCTCGCCGACCGGCTGCGCGGACGCCCGACCCGGGCGAACTTCCGTACCGGGCATCTGACCGTCTGCACGCTGGTCCCGATGCGCTCCGTCCCGCACCGGGTGGTGTGCGTGCTCGGCCTCGACGATGGGGAGTTCCCGCGCCGATCCTGGCGCGACGGCGACGATTTGATGCTGCGCGATCCGCACGTGGGTGATCGCGATCCGCGCAGCGAGGACCGCCAGATGCTGCTTGACGCGCTGCTGGCCGCGACCGAGCACCTGATTGTCACCTACACCGGCAACGATGAGCGGACGAACCTGCCGCGGCCACCGGCTGTGCCCGTCGGTGAGCTACTCGACGTCGTCGAGCGGACGGTCAGCGACCCGCATGGAATGGCCCGCGAGCGGGTCGTGATCCGCCACCCGCTCCAGCCATTCGATCCGCGGAACTTCGAGCCGGGGCAGCTCGTCGCCGACCGCCCCTGGGGGTTCGATCCCCAGGCGCTGGCAGGGGCCGAGGCGATGACGCGGCCGCGCGCGGCCCGCGGTCCGTTTCTTCCGACGCCGCTCCCGTCGGCGCGCGAGCCCGTGGTGGAGCTGGCGAACCTGGTCCGTTTCGTCGAGCATCCGGTCCGCGCGTTCCTACGCGACCGGCTCGGGATCAGCGTCAGCGAGCGCTACGACGAGGTGGAGGACGCGATGCCGGTCGAGCTCGACGGGCTGGCCAAGTGGGGCGTCGGGCAGCGGCTGCTCGAGGGCGTGCTCGCCGGCGACGACGTCGAGACGTGCATGCGAGCCGAGCTCGCCCGCGGCACGCTCCCGCCGGGCGAGCTGGCGCGGCCGCCGCTGGTCGAGATCAGTCAGGCCGTCCAGCGCCTCGCCGGCGCGGCACATGCGCTCGGGGCCACCGGCGAGCCCGGCTCGCTCGACGTCAACCTGACGCTCCCGGATGGGCGGACGCTGGCCGGGACGGTCACCGGCGTGTGCGGCGACACGATCCGCTCGATCTCCTACTCGCGCGTGCGTCCACGCGAGCGGCTGCGCGCCTGGGTGCGCCTGCTGGCGCTGACCGCCGCCCGCCCCGAGCGCCCATTTGAGTCGGTGGTGATCGGACGCGTTCGCAGCGGGGCCGAGCTCGCCGACGTGACAGTGGCGCGGATCGCGCCGCTCGGCTCCGACGCGGCCACGCGCCGCGAGACTGCGCTCGCTCACCTCGAGACGATCCTCGATCTGTACGACCAGGGGATGCGCGAGCCGCTTCCGCTCGCCTGTGACGCGTCGGCCGCGTACGCGCAGGCGGCGGCCTCGGGTGGCGACCCGGAGGTCGCGGCCGCGGGTGCCTGGGCCAGCGGCTTCGGCTACGACAAGGAGGACCGCCAGCCCGAGCACGTGCTCGTGTACGGCGGCGCGCTCGACTTCACCGAGCTGCTCGAGCGGCCCATCACCGACGACGAGCGAGGGCCCGGCTGGCACGACTCCGAGCGCACCAGGTTCGGCCGCTACGCGCGGCGCCTGTGGGACGGGCTGCTGGCGAGCGAGGGCCTGAGCGACCGATGAGCGCGGTGGCGCAGTACACCGACTTCGACGTCTGCGGACCGCTACCGTCGGGAGTGACCGTGCTCGAGGCGAGCGCGGGGACCGGCAAGACGTACACGATCGCTGCACTCGCCGCCCGCTACGTCGCCGAGGGAACTCCGCTCGAGCGGCTGCTGCTGATCACGTTCACGCGGATGGCAACCGGCGAGCTCCGCGACCGGGTCCGGGAGCGCCTGGTCGGGTGCGAGCAGCAGCTCTCGTGGATCCTGGCCGGCGCGAGCGATTTGGTGCCCACTCACCCCGACCCCGTGGTCACGCTCCTCGCCACCGGCGACGCAGTCGAGATCGCGTGCCGGCGCGACCGGCTGGCCCGTGCCGTGGCCGACTTCGACGCCGCCACGATCGCCACCACCCACGGCTTCTGCCAGGAGGTGCTGGCCGAGCTCGGGACGGTGGGCGACCTCGACCGCGAGACCGTGTTCGTAGAGGACGTCTCCGACCTGCTCGAGCAGGCGCTCGACGACCTGTACGTGCGCCGCTTTCGCCGCGACGCCGCCCGCTTCACCCGGGGCGAAGCGCTCAAGATCGCGCGGGCGGCGGTGTTCAACCCGATGGCCCAGCTCGAGCCGCGCGACGAGCCGGCCGAGACCACCGCGGCGATGCGCTACCGGCTGGCCTGCCGGGTGCGCGAGGAGCTCGAGCAGCGCAAGCGGCGGCTCGCGGTCATGACCTACGACGACCTGCTCACGCGGCTGAACCAGATCCTGTTCGGGGCCAACGCGCCGGCCGCGCGGCGGCGGCTCAGCTCCCGCTTCGAGGTCGTCCTGGTCGACGAGTTCCAGGACACCGACCCGATCCAGTGGCAGATCCTCGACCGCGCGTTCGGCTCGGAGGGCGTCACGCTCGTGCTCGTCGCCGACCCCAAGCAGGCGATCTACGCGTTCCGCGGCGCCGACGTCTACGCCTACCTGGAGGCCGCGAAGATCGCGCACTCGCGGGCGACCCTGCGCGAGAACCGCCGCGCCGACCAGGCTCTGATCGATGCCTACGACGCACTGTTCGCCGACGCGCGGCTCGGCCACGCGGAGATCGTGTACCGGCGGGTCAGGGCTGCGACCGCCAACCAGGCCCCCCGGCTGACGGGCGCGCCGAGCGACGCCGCGCTCCGCATCCGCGTCGTCCCCCGCGATCACCCCGGTATCGGGCTGACCTACAACGGGTTCGCCGCCGCGCCGTCGGCCCGGAGGCACATCGCCCGCGACCTGGCCGCCGACGTCGTCTCGCTGCTCGACTCGGGCGCGACGATCGAGGACCGCGTGCCCGACGGCCGGACCACCGGCCGCGAGCCGATCTGCCCGCGCCACCTCGCGGTGCTCGTGCGCACCCACGCGACCGCCCAGTTGATCCACGACGAGCTCACCGCCGCGCGGGTGCCGGTGGTCATCAACGGCGCCGGCAGCGTCTTCGACACGCCGGCCGCGCGGGACTGGCTGGTCCTGCTCGAGGCGCTCGAGCGCCCCGCGTCGCCGCTGCGGGCCAGGACCGCTGCGCTCCGGCCGTTCCTCGGCTGGAGCGCGGAGCGGATTGCCGCCGCCGGTGAGGAGGACTGGGAGGACGTTCACCGGCGCCTTCACCGCTGGAGCCGGATCCTGCGCGAGCGCGGTGTCGCGGCGCTGATCGAGTCGATCACGATTGGCGAGGATCTGGCCGCCCGGGTGCTCGCGACGAGCGAGGGCGAGCGGCGCCTGACCGACCTGCGCCACCTGGCCCACCTTCTGCACCGCGCCGCCAGCGCCGAGCGCCTCGGGGTCACCGCGCTCCGCGGCTGGCTGGCCGAACGCGTGGCCGAGGCCGAGCGCGAGGAGGGGGAGGAGGAGCGCGCCCGGCGCCTGGAGTCGGACGCCGAGGCGGTGCAGGTGTTGACTATCCACCGGAGCAAGGGCCTCGAGTTCCCGGTCGTCTACTGCCCGTTCTTGTGGGACCCGACCTGGATCCCGAACAACGAGCCGGTGTCGTTTCACGATCCGGCTACCGGTTACCGGCACACGATCGACGTTGGGCTTGACGGGCGCACGTTCCGGCGTCACGCCGACCAGCACCGGATCGAGCAGCGCGGCGAGGACCTGCGCCTCGCCTATGTGGCGTTGACCCGGGCCAAGCATCAGGCGGTGATCTGGTGGGCGGGCTCCCGGGACAGCCGCGACTCCCCGCTCGGCCGGTTGCTGTTCGCCAAGGACGAGGACGGCAAGATCGCCCCGTTCGGCAGCGCGACTCCGTCCGACGCCGCCGTGGTCGAGCGGTTGGGAGAGCTCGCCGCCCAGGCCCCGCGGGGACGGATCGGCGTCGAGCGCTCGGCGCTCGGCAGGCCGGCCTCGTGGAGCCCGCCGCTGCAGGCCCCGCTCGAACTCCGCGCGGCCCGGTTCGACCGCCGGCTCGACCTGTGGTGGCGGCGGACGTCCTACACCGACATCACCGCCGAGGCGCACGACCCGCTGGTGGCGAGCGAGCCCGAGCGGCCGGGGCTGACCGACGAGCCCGAAACGGCCACCCCGGTGGCGGTGCCGGAGGACTCTCGGGCGGTTCGGACGCTGCCGGGGCTCGACCGAGAGTCGCCGCTGGGCACCATGCCGGTGGGCGTCGAGTTCGGCACCTTCGTCCACACGGTGTTCGAGGCGACCGACTTCGCCGCGGCCGACCTCGATGCCGAGCTGGCTGAACGGATCGCGACCGCGCAGTCGCGCCGCGCGCTCGAGCTGGAGGACGCGGCGGCAGCGGTCGCGGGCCTCCGCGCGGCGATCGAGACGCCGTTGGGAGAGCTGATGGACGGCAAGCGTCTGCGCGACATCCGGCGCCACGACCGCCTCGACGAGCTGGAGTTCGAGCTCCCGCTGGTCGGCGGCGATGAACCCAGTGGACGGGTCACGCTCGAGGCGATCGCCCGCGCGCTCCGGACGCACCTGCCGGCTGACGATTCGATGGCGCGGTACGCCGCGCGGCTCGAGGACCCGGCGCTGCGCTCCAGCGTGCGCGGGTTCTTAACCGGCAGCATCGACGTCGTCGTCCGATTGGACGGGGTGGATGGGCCCAAATTCGCGATCCTCGACTACAAGACGAACTGGCTGGGCCCGGCCGACGAGCCGCTCACGCTCGCGCACTACCGGCCCGACGCGCTGACCGCCGAGATGCATCGCTCGCACTACGGGTTGCAGGCGCTGCTGTACACCGCGGCGCTTCACCGCTATCTGCGGTGGCGACTGCCTGGCTATCGCCCGGAGCGCCACCTGGCGGGCGTGTTGTATCTGTTCGTGCGCGGGATGGCCCGAGACTCGGAAGCGGGCGTGTTCGCGTGGCGGCCGCCCGGACCGCTCGTGCAGGCACTCAGCGACCTCCTGGACGGGCGGACGGCGTGAGCGCAGTCAGCCTGGCGGCGGACCCGTTCGAGGCGCGTCGCGCGACCGCTGCGAGGGGGTTGCTGCGCGCGTTCAACCAGGTCGGTTTGCTGTCGGCGGCCGATGTGCACGTCGCGTTGCGGCTGGGCGACCTCGCCGGGGAGGACGACGACGCGGTCCGCCTCGCTGTGGCGCTCGCCGTACGCGGCCCCCGGCTCGGGCACGTGTTCGTCGACCTGGCCACGATCCGCGACACGGCGGTGGTCGAATCCGAGGAGGAGATCGATATCACCGCGCTCCCGTGGCCGGAGGACGGCGAGTGGCTCGCCGCGCTCAACGCGAGCGAACTGGTTGCGGTGGGCGATGATGCCCCGGCTTCGGACCGGCCGCTGCGGCTGCTGGGGACGCGCCTGTACCTCGACCGTTACTGGCGCGAGGAGCGCTCGGTGGCGGCCGATCTGCACGAGCGCGCCGACCAGGCCGCGAGCTTCTCGAAGCTGGAGCTCGAGGCCGGGCTGAAGGAGCTCTTCCCTCACGACGCCGACGAGCGCCAGCGCGCGGCTGCCGCGTCGGCGGTCCGGCGCCGGTTCGCGGTCCTCGCCGGCGGGCCGGGGACGGGCAAGACGACGACGGTGGCGCGGATCGTCGCGTTGCTGGTGCAGCAGGCCGCCGCGCTCGACGAGCGGCCGCCGCTGGTCGCGTTGGCGGCACCGACCGGGAAGGCGGCGGCACGGCTCCAGGAGGCGGTCCACGCCGAGACCGTGAAGCTGCCGGTCGACTCGCAAACCCGGGCACTGCTGATGGGCCTGCGCGCCTCGACGCTGCACCGGCTGCTCGGCTACAGGCCCGACAGCCACAGCCGGTTTTCGCACGACCGGGGCAATCGCCTGCCCCACGACGTCGTAATCGTGGATGAGACGTCGATGGTCTCGCTGTGGCAGATGGCGCGCCTGGTCGAGGCGGTCCGTCCGGAGGCGCGGCTGATCCTCGTCGGCGATCCGGGCCAGCTCGCCTCGATCGAGGCCGGCGTCGTGCTCGACGACATCGTCCAGGGTGGGTGGGGACCAAGATCAAACGCCGGCATCGTCATTCTCGACCGCGTCCACCGCTACGGCGGCGGGATCGCCCGGCTGGCCGAATCGATTCGCGCCGGCGACGGGGACGCGACCGTGGCGGCGTTGGGCGCGGCGCCCGGCGAGATCACCTGGCTCCCGGTCGACGCGCAGGACGCCGAGGCCGACCTGGACCTGGTCCGCGGGCGCGCGGTGGCGGCGGGGATCGAGCTGACCGCCGCGGCCCGCGACGGTGACGCCCGGCGGGCACTTGCCACGCTGACCCGCTTCCGCCTCCTATGCGCGCACCGGCGCGGCCCGTACGGCGTGAGCGACTGGACCTCACGCGTCCAGGCGTGGCTGTCGGGGGAGGTGACGGATCTCGACGTCGACCAGCGCGACTTCGTCGGCCGGCCGCTGCTGGTGACGGAGAACGACTACGAGCTCGGTCTCTGGAATGGGGACGCCGGCGTGATTGTCCAGGGCGCCGGTGAACGCCCGGTCGCGGTGTTCGAGCGCGGCGAGGAGCTACTGCGCTTCAGCCCCCTGAGGCTCGGCTCTGTCCAGACCGTCTACGCGATGACCATCCACAAGAGTCAGGGCTCGCAGTTCGACACCGCGGCCGTGCTGCTGCCGGACGTGAGCTCCCGCATCCTCACCCGTGAGCTCCTCTACACGGCGATCACCCGCGCGCGCGAGGAGCTGATCCTGGTCGGCAGCGAGGACGCGGTGCGGACCGCGGTGGCGCGCCCGGTGGCGCGGGCCTCCGGGCTGCGCGAGCGGCTCTGGGGCCGAGATCGAGGCGGCGGGCTGCGAGGTCGAGCTGGCGCGGTAACGTGGTCGGCGTGACCGCGACGGACGGCGTCAGCCAGCGGCCGGGGCGGCCGCCCGGCACCTCGCGCCGGGCGGTGACCCGGACCGCGCTCGAGATGTTCGCGGAGCGCGGCTTCGAGGAGACGACGGTCGACGACATCGCCGACTCGCTCGGCGTGAGCCGCCGCACGCTGTTCCGCTACTTCGCGTCGAAGAACGACATGGTGTGGGGGGACTTCGACTGGGTGCTCGACCGGCTGCGCCAGTGCCTCGACGCCATGCCGCCCGACATGCCGCTGCACGAGGCGCTCGGCCGCGCCGTGGTCCGGTCCAACCGCTACGAGGACGAGCAGCTCCCCGAGTTGCGGATCCGGATGCGCCTCATCACCGGCGTGCCGGCCCTCCAGGCCCATTCCGCGCTGCGCTACGCCGAGTGGCGCGAGGTGATCGCCGTGTGGGTCGCTCGGCGGCTGGGTTGTGGCGCGGGCGATCTGGTTCCCCAGACCGTGGCGCACGCCGCGCTAGGCACGTCGATGGCCGCGTTCCTCGTGTGGGTCGACGACCCCTCGAGCGACCTGGTGACGAATCTCGGGGACGCCTATCACCTGCTCGGTCACGGGCTGCGCGAGCTGGTTTAGCTTTAGCGCGTGGCTGCGCGCGGCGGTTGCGGGGGCGCAAGAGCGCGCCCCGCTCCCTGCCTTTTTCGATAGTCGGCGGCGCCTGACGGCGGCGCTTAGACCTCTTGACCGGCTGCCGGAACGCCGCCCGGTGACGGCGGCGGGACGCTATGTCCGTTGCGCCGCTCCCGACGGCTTTCGAGGACGGCGATTAGGTGCTGGGCAGCCTGCGCGTGCGCAGTCTCCCCGGTGCGATCGCCCTTCTCCTCCGCGACGTATTCGAGCTCGCCGATCACGCGGTTGATCTGATCGTCGGTCATCCGGCGCATGAGCGCACCCAATGCGACGCGGACGACATCGACATCGTCTTTGGCTTCCATGGGCGAACACATCGGTCCAGGCGAGGCCCTGCGAGACCCTGAGCGCGCAGAAGCGGACAAAGGGACGATCCGCTTGCCAAGATCTCAAGGGAGGTGCCCGAACTTCCCGCGCGCGTATTGATCACCGGCGCCGCCGGTGCGATCGGCTCGTGCCTTCGTGAGGGGCTGCGTCCGCTGGTCGACGAGCTCGTACTGACCGACGTCCGCGCGCTGGAGCCCGAGGCCAACGAGAGGTTCGTCCCGGCCGATCTCGCCGACCGCGAAGCGGTGCTCGGTGCGGCCGAGGGAGCCGATGCGGTGGTCCATCTCGGTGGGATACCGACCGAGGTTCCGTTAGAGCAGCTGGTCGGGCCGAACCTTGTCGGCGGCTTCAACGTGTTCGAAGCGGCGCGGCTTGCCGGCGTGTCGCGTGTCGTCTTCGCCAGCTCCAACCACGCCACGGGCTTTTATCCCGTCGAGTGGACGCTGATCGGGAATGAACCAACGCGGCCGGACTCTCTGTACGGCGTCACCAAGGTGTACGGAGAGGCGCTCGGCCGGCTCTACGTGGACAAGTTCGACCTCGAGGTGGTCTGCGTGCGGATCGGGTCCTTTGCCGAACGGCCGCGCCAGCTGCGCGAGCTGGCGACCTGGCTGAGCCCCGGGGACGCCGTCCGGTTGTTCGCCGCTTGCCTGTCGGCGCCGAATGTCGGCTTCCGTGTGGTGTACGGCGCCTCAGCCAACACCCGGGCGTTCTGGGACCTGACGCCCGCGCTCGAGCTGGGTTACGAGCCACAGGACGACGCCGAGCGCTACGCCCCCGACGTGGGTGGCGAGCTGCACGAGTTTCAGGGTGGTGGCTTCACCGCGCGTGACATGGGCGGCTGGGCGTGACGAAGAGACCTCTGCCGGGTTATCCCAGCGAGTCGATCCAGCGCTCGAGGCGCCTGCCCTCCTGGGCCATCATCTGCGGGTCGCGGAACGTGTTGGTGAGCAGCGCGATTCCCTGATATGAGGCGATGAGGGCGACCGCGAGCTCGCGGGCGTCGCGCCGTCCCATCGCCCGGAACTGCCGCTCGGCCCAGTCGATCGGTGTTCCCATCAGCTCGACGCACGAACCTCCGGGACCATCGTCGCGCTTCTCAAGCTCGGAGCACAGGCTGCCCTGAGGGCAGCCGTACCGCGCGGTGAGATCGGCCTGTCCGACGAGCATCCGGACCAACGCCTTGAGTCGTGCCTTGGGCGTCCGGTGCTGCTCCACGGACTCGAGGGCGTCCCGCACGTCCTGAATCCGTGACGCGACGACCGCGTTGACGAGCTCGTCCTTCGTCTTGAAGTAGTAGTAGACGTTGCCGAGCGGCACGTCGGCGGCCTGGGCGATGTCCGCCAGCGTCGTTGCCTCGACTCCCTGCGTGTGGAACACCTCGCGCGCACCCTCGACCAAGCGTTCCCGCTTTCCAAGGGCGCTTCGTCCGCCGGGCAGTGAGTCAGTCATCTCACTGATGGTAGCCACCCGGATGGCGGAAGCGCGACCTGATAAGTTAGCTAACTAACTTTTAAGCCTGGATCACCGGAGGTATGCCGTGCCGCCAGATGCCCCTCAAACGTCGTTTCTCGCCACCAGCCGTGGAAAGCTGACGCTCGCGTTCCTCTGCGGCGTCGCGATGCTCGACTTCATCGACGCATCGATCGTCAACGTCGCGCTGCCATCGATCCGGCACAGCCTGCACTTCTCGGTCCAGAGCCTGCAGTGGGTGCTGAGCGGGTACCTGCTCACGTACGGCGGCTTCATGCTGCTCGGAGGCCGCGCGGCGGACGTAATCGGCCGCCGGCCGGTTCTCGTCGCCGGCACCGCGCTGTTCGGTGCCTCCTCGCTGATCGCCGGACTTGCGGGAAGCGAAGGAACGCTGGTCGGGGCGCGCCTAGCCCAGGGGGTGGGAGCGGCGATGATGATGCCGGCCGCGCTCTCGATTCTGACCACGACGTTCACGGAGGGCGCCGAGCGGGCTCAGGCGCTCGCCGCTTGGGGGGCGACGGCCGGGATGGCGTCGGCGTTCGGCGTGTTCCTCGGCGGCGTCCTGTCCGGCGGGCCAGGCTGGCGATGGGTGTTCTTCGTAAACCTCCCGGTCTGCGCGCTCGACCTGATCGCGGCGTTCCGATTGATCCCAGGCGAGCGACGGACCCTTCGGTCGCGCAATTTCGACTTGCTGGGCGCGATGCTCGTGACCGCCGGCATGCTGGCGCTGATCTATGCGCTCGTTCGGGCGCCGGACGTGGGCTGGGGGAGCGCGCGCACGATCGGGGAGTTGGCCGGGGCGGCGGTTCTGCTGGCGGCCTTCGCGGTGAACGAAGCCCGGCACAGCAATCCGCTGTTCCCTTTCTCGATTCTGCGCATCAACGGGTTGGCGGCCGCCGACGCCACCCAGGTGGTCGCCGTAGCCGGCTCGTACTCGATGTTCTTCTTCGTCACCCTGTACATGCAGGACGTGCTCCGCTTCTCGCGGATCGGCGCCGGGGCCGCATACGTGCCGACCGCGCTCGGCGTGGCGGTCGCGGCGGGGATCTGCTCGCGCCTGCTCCCGCGCATCGGGACCCGGCCGCTGATCGTGGCCGGCGCGCTGATCGACGCCGTCGGCATCTACTGGCTCTCGCGAATCCCCGTCCACGGGTCGTACGTCAGCGACCTCTTGCCCGGGCTCGTGATCATGTCCCTCGGGTTCGGCGCGATCTTCGTGGCGGTGACGACGGCCGCCCAGGCAGGCGTCCCGCCCGACAAGGCGGGGCTGGCGGCCGCCCTGGTCAACGCGTCGACGTGGGTGGGTGGCGCGATGGGGCTGGCGATCTTCTCGGCGATCTCGACGACCCGCGCTCACGACCTGCTCGCCGCGCACGCCGGCGTGTCCGACGCACTCACGGCCGGGTTCGGGCGGGCGCTCCTGGTATGCAGCATCTTTCTCGTCGCGGCGGCCGTGATCGCGCTCCGCGCGACGAACGCCCGCCAGGCTACCGCCGGCCTGGAGGAGGTGGCCGGCGCGGCAGCAAGCCCCTGAAGTCGCGCTCGCGCGCACAGCCGAGCCAGATGCCAAGCCCGCGGGTGGATTCGTCGGCGAGGCGCAATGCCGCATAGCGCAGCGGATCGAGGTCCGGGCGGTCGGCGAACCAATCGCCGGCCGCCATTGCTGCCAGAAGCCCGCAGACACGACGGGCGAGCGCGCGCCGGCGCCGGCCGCGGGGGGCGGCGAGCACCAGCGCAACGGCGAACGGCGCCCACGGCCCTGCCAGCGCGCGAGCCAGGTCGCGCCCCTCGCGAACGGTGATCTCGGCACTGATCCGGGCCGACGACGCGCCGGCGTGGGGTACGCGTCCTCGGAGCTCGCGGCGCAGCCGGCGCGCGCGGACCCCGGCGAGGGCGAGGAGCGGCCCCGGCTGCCCGGCGAGCGCCGCGGCCCAGGCGAGCGCCGCGCGCGGGGTCAGGAACAGGACCGGCACCCGCTCGGGGTGGCGGCTGAGCAGCTGCGCCACCGACTCGTTGTAGGCCACCCGCCGCCGGTACCAGGCAGCCGGCCGCACGCGGGCCTCGTGCGCCACCGTAATCCGCGGGTCGTAGCGCAGCTGCCAGCCGGCGTCGTGCAAGCGCCACACGAGGTCCACGTCCTCGCCGAGCCGCAGGTGCTCGTCGAAGCCGGCGCCGAGCGCATCGCGGCGCGCCACCATCGCGGCGCTTGGGACGTACCAGACGGCGCTGTAGGGACGGACCGGAGACGCCCGGGGACCCATGTCGAGCGCCGAGTGACTGCGCTCGTAGGCAGCGATGGGGCCGGGGCCGGCGGCTGCGGACACGACCCGGGGGGCCACCAGCGCGACCGCCGGGTCGGCGAGGTGGTCGACCAGCTTGTCGGGAAAGCGCGCCGGTGGCAGGCAGTCGGCGTCGAGGAACGCGACGAGCGGCGTCGACGCCAGCTCGAGTCCCGCGTTGCGCGCGGCGGACGCTCCGCGGTTCTCGGCCAGGCGGACATAGCTGGCGCCGTTGTGCTCGGCGACCGACGCGATCGCATCCCCGTCGGGCGATCCGTCATCGACGACGATCACGGTCGCGTCCGCGGCGAGCGGCGCGAGAGCCCTCGCCAGCCGGTACGCGTCCGAGTAGACCGGGACGACGATCGTGACCTCGGCGGTCGAGCGCCCGCCGCCAGGCGGGTCGGGATCGGCAAGCCCGGCGTCGAGCAGGCGGCGGGCGAGCTCGCGTGCGTTGCGATCCTCCTCGACCGGCTGGCCAGCCAGCCAGCCCGCGACGAGGTGCGCGCCGCGCGAGGAGAGCGTGAGGACGCGCAACGGGAAGCCGCCGACGAGCGTCTGGCCGCCGTCGAACACGCCGAGGCCCTCGGCCGGACGCAGGCGCCAGCCGGCGGGGACCGGTGGTCGGCCGGCGGGGACGGGCGGTCGGCCGGCGGGAGCGGGGGGGTCGCCGGCGCTCATCGGGTAGCCCCTTGGCAGATAACTCGTGCTATGCGCGAGTTATCTGCCAAGCCTATGCGGTTAGCCCGCCGTCCACGGGGAGCACCGCCCCCGTCATCGCCGACGCCGCCGGGCCGCACAGCCAGACGATCGCGGCGGCGACCTCGCTCGGCTCGAGCACGCGACGTACCAGCTGCTGTCCGGCGAACTCGTCCTGGCTGGGCAGGTCGTAGTACGTGGCGCTCGCGGCGAGCATCGCGCCCCGGGTCGAGCCGGGGCAGACCGCGGTGGCGAGGACGCCGGTGCCGGCCAGGTCGGCGGCGAGCGCGCGGACGTAGGCGACGGTTGCGGCCTTGGCGGCCGAGTAGGCGGCGAGCTGGGGCATGGCCCGCAGCGCGGCGGCGGAGGCGACGGCGACAAAGCGGCCGCGACCTGCCTCGACCATCCTCGGGACCGTCGCCTCGGCCAGGCGCCGAACGCCGTGGAGATTGACGTCGAGCAGCGTCGCCCACGCCTGCTCATCGGTCGCCCAGGCCGGACTGCCAGTGATCACGCCCGCGGCGGCAACCGCGGCCGCGGGAACCCGGCCGGTCAGGACATCGGTCACGCTCCGCACGAACTCGGGGGAGGCCGCGTCCGTGCACAGGACGTCGACGGCGGCCGCGCCGGCCTGGCCGCACTGCTCGGCGACGCCGTCCAGGTCGGCCGGCGTGGGCATCTCGTACTCGATGCCCGGCTGGCGGCCGCAGGCGTCGATGAGTACGAGCGACCATCCCCGCTCGGCCAGGGCCAGGCTGGTCGCGGCGCCGATCCCGCGCGCCGCCCCGGTAACGACGGCGAGCCCGGGGTCCTCAGGCATGCGCGGTGACCCGGTCGAGCAGCGCGTCGAGCGCCGCCGCGCATCGGTCGATCAGCTCCTCGAACAGGGCCCGGCCCTCCGCGGCGGTGGCGCCGCGCGGATCGCCGAGCACGCCGTTCGGGCTCACCGACCGCACGCCGTCGCGACGCAGGCGATCCATCAGCTCGCCCACCGGACGAGCCTCGCCTGCCTCGGCGAGGTCCAAGCGCACGGCACCCCGCGCGAGGTGCAGCATCAGCGCCGTCTCCGTCCGTCCGGCATGGGCGTCGCCCGACGGCGCCCCGACGTGGAACACCCCGCACCGGCGGCCCTCGGCGTTGAGGCACGCAAGCGCGCCGGCGACCGCGTCGAGGTTTCCACCGTGGCCGTTGACGAGCAGTAGCGCGTCCCAGTCCCGGTCGGCGTCGCGGCCGAGCTCGATCAGCAGCTCGGTCAGCGCGGGCGTACCGATCGACAGCGTGCCCGGAAACGCGGCGTGCTCGCCGCTCGCGCCGAACGCCACCGGTGGCGCCACCGCGACCCCGTCGCGTCTGGTCGCCGCGGCGGCGGCGACCGCCACTGCGATCCGAGTGTCGGTGTCCAGCGGCAGGTGCGGTCCGTGCTGTTCGAGCGATCCGAGCGGGACGAGCAGAGCCCGCCGCTGCGCGCGAGCAACCTCCGTCCAGGTCTCGTCCGGGAGATTTGTCACAGAGTGCTAAATTATCGCGCCGGACCGCCGCGAGGAGAGGAGTACCGCGTTGAGCACTACGCCCGAGCAGCTCGAGGACACGGCCGTCGAGCCGGAGCCAGAGGAGACCTCGGCCGCGCCGTCGGCCTCCGAACCGGACCTCGTGGTCGGGGACCTGTTGGTCGAGGACGTCTCGATCGATGGCATGTGCGGGGTCTACTAAGAGCCGGAGAGCGGCGCTCGCCGAGCTCAGGCGGGCCGCACAGCTGGATCGGGAGGTAGAGCTCAGACCGGAGCGCTTCGGCGCCCTCGCGTACCACTTCGGCACGCGGCGGTTGTCGTTTGTGCGCCGCCGCGCCGACGCCGTCCGCTCGTTGGCCGACGAGTTCGAGACCGGGCTCGATGCACCGGTCTGCCTGACCTGGGAGCTCACCTACGCCTGCAACCTGGCCTGCATCCACTGCCTTTCGAGTTCGGGGCGGCGCGATCCCCGGGAGCTGAGCACGACGGAGTGCATGGCGGTGATCGACGAGCTCGAGCGCATGCAGGTGTTCTACGTGAACATCGGCGGCGGCGAGCCCACCGTGCGGCGCGACTTCTGGGAGCTGGTCGGCTACGCGGTGTCACATCACGTCGGGGTGAAGTTCTCGACCAACGGATCGCGCATCACGGCCGAGCGAGCGCAGCGGCTCGCACGATCTGACTACGTCGACGTGCAGATCTCACTCGACGGCGCCACCGCCGAGGTCAACGATCGGATCCGCGGCCTCGGCTCATACGACACCGCGATCACCGCGATGGAGCGCCTGGCGGACGCCGGCTTCACCGGTTTCAAGCTTTCGGTCGTCGTCACCCGCGAGAACATCTCGCAGCTCGACGAGTTCAAGGCGCTGGCCGATCGCTACAGCGCCCAACTGCGGCTCACGAGACTGCGGCCGTCCGGGCGGGGCGCCGAGGTCTGGGATCGGTTGCACCCGACGGCGGAGCAGCAGCGCGAGCTGTACGAGTGGCTGCTCGCGCACGGGGAGGAGGTCCTCACCGGCGACTCTTTCTTTCACCTGAGCGGCTACGGGACGCCGCTGCCCGGATTGAACCTGTGCGGTGCCGGCCGGGTGGTGTGCCTTATCGACCCGATCGGCGACGTGTACGCCTGTCCGTTCGTGATCCACGACCAGTTCCGCGCGGGCAACGTGCGCGAGCCCGGCGGATTCGCCCGGGTGTGGCGGGAGTCAGAACTGTTCGCGGACCTGTGCCGGCCCCAGAGCCCCGGCGCCTGCTCGAGCTGCGGCCTGTTCGACAGGTGCCGAGGCGGATGCATGGCGGCGAAGTTCTTTACCGGGCTGCCGCTGGCCGGGCCCGATCCCGAGTGTGTGCTCGGGCACGGCGAGCGGCAGCTGGCGGCGCGCGGCGACGCCCCGGTTCCGAGGCCTTCTGTGGACATGTCGAAACGGCGCGTGCCGGCGCGAGCCTGCAACGAGAACCCGCTGGCGGTTCTCCCGTATCCGTGAGGAATCCCTGGTTCGAGTCGGTGGCGGTGGCCCAACGCCGGGCCAAGCGACACCTCCCGAAGTCGGTCTACTCGGCGCTGATCGCGGGTTCCGAAGCGGGGGTCACGCTTGCGGACAACGAAGCGGCGTTCCGGGAGCTCGGCTTCGCGCCGCATGTCGGCGGGGCGCCGGCGCAGCGCGACATGACCACCACCGTGATGGGGCAGCAGATCTCGCTGCCGGTGCTGATCTCGCCGACCGGCGTGCAGTCGGTGCATCCCGACGCCGAGGTGGCGGCGGCGCGGGCGGCGGCGGCGCGCGGCACCGCGATGGGGCTCAGTTCGTTCGCGAGCAAGCCGCTGGAGGACGTGCTCGCGGCCAACCCGCAGACGTTCTTTCAGATCTACTGGGCGGGCTCGCGCGAGCAGATCGTCGCGCGCATCGCCCGCGCCCGCGCCGCCGGCGCGCGCGGGCTGATCGTGACGCTCGACTGGACGTTCTCGCACAGCCGCGACTGGGGCAGCCCCAAGATCCCCGAGAAGATGGACCTCCGCACGGCGATCCGGTTACTGCCGGAGGCGCTCACGCGGCCGCGGTGGTTTATCGACTGGACCCGGGCGGGTGGCCCGCCCGACCTGACCGTGCCCAACATATCCCCGCTCGGGTCGCCGGCGCCCACCTTCTTCGGTGCCTACGGCGAGTGGATGATGACCCCGCCGCCGAGTTGGGAGGACCTGGGCTGGCTGCGCGAGCAGTGGGACGGCCCGTTCATGCTCAAGGGCGTGATCCGCGTGGACGACGCCCGGCGCGCGGTGGATGCCGGGTACAGCGCGATCTCGGTCTCCAACCACGGCGGCAACAACCTCGACGGGACGCCGGCCTCGATCCGTGCGCTGCCCGCGATCGCAGAAGCGGTCGGCGACCAGGTCGAGGTCCTGCTCGACGGCGGCATCCGGCGCGGCGGCGACGTGGTCAAGGCGCTGGCACTGGGCGCCAAGGCGGTGATGATCGGACGCGCCTACCTGTGGGGCCTGGCCGCCGCCGGCCAGGCCGGGGTCGAGAACGTGCTCGACATCATGCGCCTCGGTATCGACTCGACGCTGCTCGGCCTCGGTCGCGCGTCGATCGCGGAGATCGTCCGCGAGGACGTGATCGTGCCGTCGGGGTTCGAGCGGCGGCTCGGCGCGGGCGCGCCCGACGCCGCCGAGGTGCCGCTGGTCAGTCTCTAATGAGGTTTGTCGGCGACGCTTGTAGAGGCCCATAAGGTTGGGCATCTCGAAGATCGGGTTTGATCCGCCCGCCAGCGACCCCTGGATCCGCTTGTGCCACCTGCACGGCGTTGATGCCGACGCCGCCCACGCCCACCCATCACCACCACGGTGTCGCCGGCGCGCGTCTCGCCGGCCCTTACGGCCGAGCACCACCCGGTGGTCACGCCGCAGCCGACCAGACACGCGACCTCGAACGGGATGTCGTCGCGGGCCGGCCGCTCAAGCGACCGCCGCGGAGTCCGCCACGCCCATGAACCGGCCGGCGTCGGCCAGGACGTCGTACAACCGGTCGACGATCTCGTCGAGCACGCCACCGTCGCAGATGAGCGGTGGCGCGATCTGAAGGACACTGTCGCCGCGGTCGTCGGCGCGCGCGATCACCCCCGCCTCGAGCAGGCGCCCGGGCAGGAAGCCGCGGAGCAGGCGGTCGCGCTCGTCGGCGTCGAAGGTGCGGTTGGCGGCGTCACGGACGAGCTCGATCGCCCAGAAGAAACCGCGCCCGCGCACGTCGCCGACGATCGGCAGAGGGCGCAGCCGCTGGAGGCGCTCCTCTAGCCGGCCCTCGTGACGTCGCACGTTCTCGAGTACGCCGTCGCGCTCGAAGATCTCGAGGTTGCGCAGCGCGACGACGGCCGCGAGCGGATGCCCGCCGAAGGTGATCCCGTGGCGGAGCAGGACGCCCGGCTCATACAGCGGCTCGGCTACTCGGTCGGACACGAGCACGGCGCCCATCGGCGCGTAGGCCGAGGTCAGGCCCTTGGCCACGGTGGCGAGGTCCGGGACCACGCCCTCGCGCTCGATGCCGAGCCAGTGCCCGAGCCGCCCGAAAGCGCAGATGACCTCGTCGGCGGCAAGCAGCGCCCCGCACTCGTCGGCGATCTCCCGCAGGCCCGGCCAGTAACCCGGCGGCGCGACTAGGCAACCGCCGGCGTTTTGAACCGGCTCGGCGATGATCAACGCCACCTCGTCGGGGCCGGCGGCGTCGATCGCCTCGCGCAGCTCGGCCAGCAAACGCCGGCAGAACGCCTCCGGGTCCTCGCCGTCGGGCGCCCGGAACGCATTGGTGTTCGAGACGTGCGTGACGTCGATCGCCGGCGGACCGAACGGCGCCTTCATCGGCGCGACGCCCGTGAACGACAGCGCGCCCAGGGTCACGCCGTGGTAGGCGATGTCGCGAGCGATCGCCTTTTGGCGCTGGGGCTGGCCGATCGCGTCGAAGTGCTCGCGGACGATTTTCCACGCCGCCTCCACCGCCTCCGAGCCGCCGGAGGTGAAGAACACGTGGTTGAGATCCCCGGGCATCAGCTCGGCCAGCCGCTCCGCGAGCTCGATCGCCGGCGGGTGCGCCGTGCCCCAGTTGGTGTTGAAGGCGAGCCGCGGTAGCTGGTCGGCGATCGCCGAGACCATCTCCTCGCCGTAGGAGTAGCCGATCTGGCAGCAGAACAGGCTCGACAGCGCATCGATGTAGCGCCGGCCCTGGGTGTCGAACACGTACGGGCCCTCGCCGCGTTCGAGGACGAGCAGCTCGTGCCCGGCGGCGAAGGCCGAGCCGTGGCGCGTGAAGTGCAGAAGGAGGTGCTCGCGCGCGGACTGTTGTAGCTGCTCGTGGTTCATGCCCGTTAGCTTGTCGCCCGCGCGCCGCCAACGGAAGGCCCGGGTCGTCGCGAGTCGGAGGCTACGGTTGTCCGGTCAGGCCAAGTCACGTGTCGTCGCGATGCACCGGGAGCGGCCCGAAGCTCTGGCTGACCGGCATCAGCTCGAGCGTGTTGACATTCACGTGGTCGGGCTGGAAGGTCACCCACTCGACCGCCGCCGCGATGTCCTCGGGCATGAGCGCCTCGGTGCCGGCATAGACGGCCGCGGCCCGTTCGGCGTCGCCTCCGAAGCGGACCTCGGAGAACTCGGAGCCGCCCACCAGGCCGGGCTCGATGCAGGTGACCCGGACGTGCGTGCCGTGCAGGTCGGCGCGCAGACCGAGGCTGAACTGGTGCACGAAGGCCTTCGTCCCGCCGTACACGTTGCCGCCCGGGTAGGGGTAGGTGGCCGCGATCGAGCCCATGTTGACCACATGCCCGCGCCGGCGCGAGACCATGCCGGGGAGGACCGCCCGAGTCAAATAGACGAGGCCGGTGCAGTTGGTCTCGATCATCTGCTCCCACTGGTCGAGGTCGGCCTCCTGGGCGGGCTCGAGGCCGAGGGCGAGGCCGGCGTTATTGACGAGCACGTCGATCTCGGCGAAGGTCGCCGGGAGCGACGCGACCAGCCGCTCGATGGCGACTCGGTCGCGCACATCGACCACCGCGGAAAAAATCAAATCTCCACCGAACTCGTCGACCAGCTCCGCCAGGCGTTCTGGCCGGCGCGCGGCGGCGATCACGCGCACACCGGCGGCGGCGTAGCGGCGAGCGATCGCCGCGCCGAAGCCCGAGCTCGCCCCCGTCACCAACGCGATCCGCGGTTGCATCGGGCTGGATCGTAGAGATGCGGGGTTTTCGCGGTCGCAGCGGGGCGCTGAGGCGCCACCGCGGTTCGACTAGCCCGAATCGGCGCCCGGCGCCGGGAGCCGAGGCGACTCGGTGTCCCGGCCGAGCCCACTCTGATCGAGCTTGACGGAGAGGCTGCCGAGGTGCCGTCGAACGGCGCCGACCGCGGACTCGAGTTCGATGCATGCCTGCTCGAGGCCCTCGCGGAACACCATCATCTCGGCCAGCAAGCTCCAGACCTCGTCCTCCATGTCCGCTTCACCGCTCCCCGCGCCCAGTTCTCTGAGCTGATCGATCAGCGTGCCGATGTCGGCGGAGCGATGGCGCTCGGCCCTCAGGCGTGCGACCTCCTCGCGCAGCAACATCACCTCGAGTCTGAGGCTGTCGCGATCGTCCAGCGAGTCCGTGGGCGCCTGGGCGTCGCCATTCCCACGCATGCGATCGAAGCGACGGCGGAACAGGCCAGCGTTCTCGGATGCGGCGGTTGAGTTCTGTAGGGGTGAGCTTGCCATCCTGTGTATCGCTTTCAAGCTCAGCTTCGCATCGCCGGCGAACGGCATCCATGGTCGGAGGCGGCCAAACCCCGTTCATCCGGTGAACGCGCCGACTACTGGATCCAGAGCGTGGTGGCGAGCACGCGCCCGGAGCGTGACAGGAGCGCGATCAGCGCCGGCAGCGTGAGCAGGACGCCAACTGCCGCCCCGACCGCGAGCGCGCCACCGGCGAGGTGCCAGGGAGCCAGGTATCGGCAGGCGAACTCGGCCGCGAGCGCGGCGGCAACCGCCACGAGCGCACCCCGTGGAAGCGAGAGCGATTCGAGCAGACTCAACATCATGCTGGCCAGGGCGGCAAGTCCGAACGCTAGGAACACCGTAGTCGCATCGGCGCCGTGCGTCCATGGTCCAAGCGCGGCGACGAGCAGCGAGAGGACAAGCGTCGTGCCGAGCAGACGCAGAACCGCCCCCAGGAACACGCGGATCGCGGGCCCACTCACGCCCGACCGGCTGGCGCGTTCGAGCGGCACACCGCTGAGACCTTTGGGTATGGCCTCGTACAGGTGCCAGAGGTAGTACCCGCCCCAGAAGCTGCCGAGCACCGACGGCACGAGCGCGATTGCGGGATGCACGCCGTGCACTCCCCAGCCTAGGCTCGGATCGCCGACCAGCAGAACACCCACTCCGCCCCCGATCAGCCCGGCCAGCACGGCGCGATGCAGCCCACCCGCCCGCTGATCGGTTTTATCGCGATGGGTGAGAATCGCAACGACGCAGAGCAAGATCGTGAAGCCGGCCAGGGCGCCGAGCGTGGGGTACACGGCGTGCGCGCGGTCAAGCATCGCGGTCCCCGCGACCAGGCCGAGTGCGTAAAGCAAACCCCATCCGCACCGTGTCAAGACGGTTCCCCCGACCCAGATCAGCACGAAGAGCGCAGCCACCCGGCCCCATGGCGCTGCCACTGCAATCGCCGTGACCAGTAGGAGTACCAGGGCGCAGCACACGAGGCCGTCCTCGGCCAGCAGCGCCAGCCCTTTGCGACGGCTCAGGTAGCGGCTGCGCAGGACCCACTGGAGCGCGACCGCAACTGGCAGAGCCACCCGGATCGCATTCTCAAGCGCCCGGGGCCCGAGCTCGCGGCTGAGTGGCCTCGCCCAGGCGGCGACCGACAAGATCGACAGCACCAGCGCGATGCCCTCGCTGATCACGCTTCGACGCTCCTGATCCTCCGGCATGTCGATCCGACTGCCGATCAGCGCCGGCGCTGGGTCACGCCTGACCAGCTCGCGTGCGGCGGACATCGCGCTTGGGGCGGGTTTGCCGTCCCACGCCTCGAGCACGACCGTGGCCTCGAGCACGTCACTCGGAGGGCGCCCGAGGCGCGCATCGATGACGTCGTGGGCGTGCCGGTCCCCGCGCGGCTCCGAGGGGCGGGGTGCGTCATCCAGTCGTGGGTCAGGGGCAACGTCTGTGTTGCTCATGTCGTCACCTCACCGATCAGCTCCTCGATGAGCGATCGATAGCCCTCGACGCAGTGCTCGAGCGTGTAGCGCCGGTGCATTCGCTTATGTCCCCGCCGCCCGAGCGTCGAGGCCAGCTCCGGATCTCGTAACAGGGTGACGACCGCCGTGGCCAGCCCGTGGATATCTCCCGGCGGGGCAACGATCCCGCAGCCCCGAATCACATCAGGGATGCCACCAACGCCGGTCGCCACGGCAGGCCGCGCCTGCGCCATCGCTTCGAGCAGCGCCATCGGCATTCCTTCGGAGATGCTGGTCATGAGCACCACGTCGGCGTCGCGGATCACGCTCTGCGGATCCGTCGTCCGGCCCATAAACCGGAAGCTCGTCCCGAGCCCCAACTGCTCGCGCATGCGCTCGCAGGCCTCGGCGTAGACCTCCTGTCCCGGCGTCGGCGGCCCCCAGTACTCGAACTGCGCGCCGGGCAGGCGACGGCAGACCTCGGTCGCGACGAGCAGCATCGTCTGGACGTCCTTGAGGGGATCGATCCGCCCGATCGCGACGACCTTGTTGACGTTCGGCGCAGGGCCAGGGTCTCGCTGCGGTGGAATGCCGTTGGCGATGACGCGGATCCGTCCGGGATCCACGCCGAGGCCCCGTTCCCAGGCCGCGTTCGCGTCGGTGACCGGCGCGATCACGTCGGCCGCCGCGTACGCCGCGCGGGTCAGCCCGAGGGCGAGGCGGGTGTTCATGTGGCGCCGCGCCGCCGACGAGGCGGAATCTCGAAGCGCCGCCAGGTAAGCCTCGCGCACGAAGATTCCGTGCTCGGTGACGAGCAGCGGTGTCCCGAACAGTTCCTTGTGCACGATGGCCGGGATCGCGCTCCAGCCGGCGGCGGTCGCGTGGACGACCGCGCACGGAGGAGTGCGCACAGCGGCGGTGCGGGCGACCCAGTAAAGCGCTTGGTAGAGCCGGGCGGCCTCGAGCGCGTCGTAGCGCGGCAGCCGGCCGACCTGCTCGTGGTGTTCGCTCAGAACCTCGGAGAGCGCGCCCAGGTACTCCTCCCAAGTCTGCCGGCTGCGGAAGCTCGGACGGATCGCCTGAGGTCGCTGACGGCACCAAACGAGCGCCTCGGTGAGCGCTCGCGCGTTTCCGTTCCAGGTCAACAGACCCTCGAGCAGCCGGCTCGGAAGCGATTCTCCGCCTGTTCCGGAGGCGGGCAGGATGCCGTGGCGAGGCGGGAGTTCTTCGGACCACAGTTCGATCGGGAGAAGCAGATGCGCGTTCGGGGGCAGGACGTAGTTCTGACGCAGTCGCTTGCCGCCGGCCACGATGGGCAGCACGTCCCAGTTGATCTCCGGAAGGCCGCCGATGACGGCGTCACACCATGAACTCACGCCGCCGACCGCGTACGGATAGGTGCCCTCGGTGATCATCAACACGCGCCGGGTGTTCGCTTGTGAGCGCTGCCTGTGCCACATAGCTCTGCTCCATGCATGGCATCCGAGCCGCTGTGGTGCGGCTGCACGCCGATTCTTCCGCGGCACGGCTCGTCGACCAACGGGCCTGTCAGCATGGTTCGCGTTCATGAGTGAACGGCAGCGCCACGAATCCGTGGTAACGCGGAACTTGCGCGGTGAAGGTTACGCATGGGCGCGGCCGGTAACGAGCGCATACTCCAGCTGTGCTTCGAGTGACAGTTTCTCGCGTTCGGTGCGTCTGTGTGCTCGCCGCCGTCCTGGCGGCCGGCGGCTGTGCCGGTTCTGTCAACGGTCCGGGTGGAGTGATCCGATCGTTCTCCGGGACGGGTGAGCAGAGGATCGCTTCACTTTCGCAGTCCCGCATGACCGTGATCGAGTGGAGGGTCACTCAGCCGCCTCTCTCCAGCTGATCCTGCCAAACGGATTCCTCCTCCTGAGCAGCCAGGCCCGGACTGGCCGGGTGCGCTTCCTGCGCGGCAAGTACAGCGGCGGTGCGCGTGGTCACGAAGGGCCGTTGGACACTCGAGCTTCGCGCCGTTTCGTAGCCGTAGCGCCCAGACCGTGACAACGGCGTTCACGGATGAACAGCAAATGTCCGACCCCAACCATGGGCGGGTGTGCTCAGCGGACACAGACTGAAAACACGACTGTACGTATGGAGACGGTCTGGAGGTCGCGACGAGTCTCGTTCCAGAGGCAATGCACACTCTGACGGCAAAGGGACCGCCCGAGCGTCGGCGCATGAGACAGGTTGCCGTAGCCATACTGGTGGCGCTGGCCGCGGCCGTCGGCGCCGCCGGGGCAATGCCGCGCATTGCGTCCGCTGCCCCGGTCACCCCCCGGATCGATCTCAAGGTGCTGCCGCTAGGCGAGTCGAATACCCAGTCCGACTTCGTGGACTGGCAAGCAGCGCTCGAGCGCGAGGGCGTTCCGTTCGACCCGATCATCGCGTCCTCCGGCAACACGCCGATCACGGCTTCGACACTGTCAGGGACGTTGAGTGACGGAACGCCGGTCGGCTACTACCAGGCGATCCCGACTACAAGATCTACCGTGAGGACATGGCTACAAGCACCTGGTATCTCGGGGACGAGCACGTACACCGCCCAGATCGCCTGGCCGGCGGCGCGGACGCTGACCGTCCAGCTCTCGCCGGCGAGGATTGTGGCCGACGGCAGGTCTCAGAGCACCGCGACCGTGACGGTCGCCAGCAGCGACGGGTTCCCGATCGTCGGTGAGAGCCCGGCCGTCACATCGACCGACCCCGGTCAGCAGATCAGCGCCGTAACTGACAACGGCAACGGAACCTACACGGCCACGATCACCAGCTCGACGACCACGGGATCGGCGACGATCACCACCACCGACACGGCATTACCGCCCTTCACGTTTACAGGCTCGGCAACGCTGATGCAGACCGGAGGCCCAGCTACGACCATGACGGTCCAGCTGTCCCCGAGCTCGATCGTGGCGACCGGAACCTCGAAGAGCACGGCCACGGCGACGCTGAAAGACGCGCAGGGACGCGCGGACATCGGCGATCGTGTCGGGTTCACCTCGAGTGACGCCGCCGAGAAGATTGGTGCGGTGACCGACACCGGCAACGGTACCCACACGGCACCGATCACCAGCTCGACGACCGCGCACAGGTCACGATCACCGCGACCGACAGCTCGGTTTCCCCGAGCCTCTCGGCCCAGGCGACCCTAACCCAGACACCGACGCCGGCGCCGGCTCCGACACCCGCCTCGGCGATGGACACCACCGCTCCGAAGGTCACGGTCGGTGGGCGATCACTGGCCAAGATCAGCGGCAAGGTGCCCGTGAAGCTGACGTGCCCACAGAACCGCCCACAAAGGCCTCGGCCTGGGCAGCAGCCACTTCAGGATCGCGGGCGGCAGCACCGAGACGGTGAAGATCACGCTCCCGAATGCGTCCGTGCGCAAGCTCGGCAACGCGATCTCGGTCCGCGTCGCGGTCGGCGTCAGTCACCGCAACGGGAGCCGGACACAAGGCAATCGTGCTCGGCACAAGCCATTTCCACATCGCCCGTGACACCACCGCCACGGTGACGGTCAGCCTGTCCAGGACGGCGCTGGCCAAGCTCGGCAAGCGGAGCGTGGTCACCGTGTCCATCACGGCGTCCGCGACGGATCAGGCACGGTACAAGGGCACGGCAATACGCACGACCACGCTACGAGTCAATCCGACGGGGACGTAGAGGAAAGGTACGGACACCGGCTTGGGCGGCAGCCCAGAGATGGGGCGGCCGCTCGACTGTCGCCGCGACACGCTGGGACATCGCTCGTTATGATCCGCCGCCTTGCGCTGGCGCCGGACAGGGATTTGCGTCGTACTTCAGCTGACCGTTTTTCTGGTCGTGGCCGCTGCGGCCCATGCCGCGACATGGGTGCCGCCGCGGGATCTGTCGTGGTACTGGCAGCTGACCGGTACGGTCGACAACTCCTACGGCGCGGCCGCCTATGACATCGACGGGTTCGACAACACTGCGGCCGAGGTGGCCACGCTGCACGCTGCCGGCAAGCACGTCATCTGCTACATCGACGTCGGTACCTGGGAAGACTGGCGCAGTGACGCGAGCGAGTTTCCCAGCTCGGTGCTCGGTAACGGGAACGGCTGGCCGGGCGAGAAGTGGCTCGATATCCGGCAGCTTTCGGTGCTGGAGCCGATCATGACTGCACGCTTCGAAATGTGCAAGCAGAAAGGCTTCGACGCCGTCGAGCCCGACAACATGGACGGTTACGAGAACAGCACCGGGTTCCCGCTCACGGCCCAGGATCAGCTCAACTACAACGAGTGGGTTGCAGAAGAAGCCCACTCGCTCGGGCTCGCGGTATTCCAGAAGAACGATCCAGATCAGGCGAGTACGCTCGAGCCATACTTCGACGGGGCGCTCGACGAGCAGTGCAACCAGTACAGCGAGTGCTCATCCTTCGCGCCGTATCTCAGTGCGGGCAAGCCCGTGTTGAACGCGGAGTACAGCCTGTCCGCCAGCCAGTTTTGTGCCTCCGACAACCCTGCCGGCATGATGGGCGCGCTCTACAGCGTGAACCTCGACGGCAGTCTCTATGAGCCCTGCTGGAGCGGCGATCCCGGCTTTACTCCCCTCGGGTCGGGGTCCAGTTCGAGTTCGGGGCAGTCGGCGCCGTCTGCCGGCGCAGGCGGCACAGCGCGCTCGATGAGAGTCGACGTCGGCTCGGTGACCGACAGGCAGCAGACGGTCGCGGTGACGGTGAGCTGCCCGGGCGCCCGCTCCTACTGCTACGGCTCTGTGAGGCTGAGCATGTTGAGGACCGCTCGTCGGTCGGTTGTGCTCGGCACGCGGCGATTTCGTATCCGCGCCCGCGAGCGACACGCGGTTCGGATCGCGCTTACCGACAGGGCGGCCGCACGGTTGGTACAGGTGCGGAGCGTGCGGGTTCTGGTCAACGTCGTCGCTTACGACAGTACCGGCCGCCGCGGCGTTACGAGCCGCACCAGACGGCTCCGGTTCGGGCACTGATATCCGGGGGCGCCGCCGCTCGCGCGGAGATCAGGTCGTGCAGAGCCGCTGACAGGAGCACCGGGTCGTGCCTATGAGGCTGCTCGCTCATGAGCGGGTACGCGAACCCCGGAAGATCGGCGGCGGCGAGCGCGGCCGGGCTGAAACGGAGCTGCGACGCCGGGTCGTAGACCACCGCGTCCACTCGCACGCAATGGCGTCGAAGCGACCCGAGGTGATCGGCCGCGGACATACCGGCGGTCTCGGGGATCTCCGGGGCGAGGTTGCAGATCCACACGACGCGCGCCGGGGTCTGCGCCAGCGCCGCCGCGATGTCAGGCAGGGCGCACACCGCGAGCACGCTTGTGAACAGCGATCCGGGCGCCAGGAGCACGCAGTCCGCATGACCGATGGCATCCAGGACGGCAGGGGGAACCTCGGGCCTCTCCGGATCGAAGCGCAGCCGCTCGATGTCCGCGGGTGCGGTGCCGACCGAGGATTCTCCACGGATGACCTCGCCGCCGGCGGCAGCGGCCAGTGTCACCGGCCGAGTCGTCGCCGGCAGGACGCACGCTGATAGGCCGAGCTGCCCGCCGATCCACTCGCTGGCCGCTTCGAGTTCGCCGAACGCTTTGGCGAGCGAGAACAGGACGAGGTTTCCGAGCGGATGACGACCAAATTGAGCCATCGTCACCGGCGCGGCCAACGCCCGGCCTGGACCTTCCTCCTCGCCGGTGAGGGCGATCAGCGAGCGCCGCATGTCCCCGACGGCCGGACCGCCCCACCTCCGTCGCAGCTCGCCAGACGATCCCCCGTCATCGGCCACCGTCACGACCACGGTCAGCGCAAGATCGTGCCCGCGCAAAGCGCGCAGAGCGGCGGCGACTCCATGTCCGCCCCCCAGGACCGCGACGCGAGTGCACATCGAAGCTCACTACTCGACCGTGACCGTCTTGGCCAGGTTGCGGGGCTGATCGACGTTCAGGCCGCGGGCGCGAGCCAGGTGATAGGCGAACAGCTGCAGGGGCACGACCGCCAGATCGACAGTCAGCACCGGGTCAGTCCGCGGCACGTAGAACACGTGCTCGGCGTGCTCGGCGATCTCCTCGAAGCCTTCGCTGGCCACCGCCAGCACCCGCGCGCCACGCGCCTTGACCTCCTCGAGGTTGGAGATCAGCTTGGGAAGCACGCTCTTCTCAGTCGCCACCGCTACGACCGGCGTCTCTTCGCTGAGCAGGGCAATCGGGCCGTGCTTCATCTCGCCGGCTGCATATGCATCCGTGGGAACATACGAGATCTCCTTGAGCTTCAGCGCGCCTTCGAGCGCGACCGGCAGGCCGGCCAGGCGGCCGAGGTAGAGGAAGAATGGGCTCCAGGCGAGGCGCTCGGCCAGATCGCGGGCGTCGGCGTCGACCGTGTCCAGCACGGTCTCGAGTCGCTCGGGCAGCGACTCGAGCCCGTGGTAGAGCGTCGCTCGTTGCGCGGCGGAAACCGTGTCGGTGACGCTCGTCAGCTGCAGGGCAAGTGCCGAGAGCAGCGCGACCTGGGCGGCGAACGTCTTCGTCGCGGCGACCCCCAGCTCGATTCCCGCTCGCGTGAACAGCACCGCGTCGGCGTCACGGGTCGCCTGGCTCCCGGCCACATTGGTGAGTGCAATCACGACCGCCCCGCGCTCGCGAGCCAACCGCATCGCCGCCAATGTGTCCGCGGTCTCACCCGATTGCGTTATTCCGAGCACGAGCGTGCCGGGTTCGATGACCGGATCCGCATAGCGAAACTCGGAGGCGACGTCGACCTCGACTGGGATGCGCGCCCACCGCTCGATCGCGAGCTTGCCCGCCAGTCCCGCATGGAAGGACGTCCCGCAGGCGACGATGCGGATCCGCCTGACGGCCCGCAGGGACGCGGCGCCCAGACGAGGGAAAGCCGGGTCCATCTCGGCTCGGTAGCTCGACAGCGTGTCGCCGACAGCTGCGGGCTGCTCGTGGATCTCCTTGAGCATGAACGTCTCGAAGCCTTCCTTCTCCATCCGGTCCTCGCCCCAGTCGACTGCGGTGGGGGACGGGAGGTGAGGCGAGCCGTGGACATCGATCACGTTCACCGCATCGGCGCGCACGACCGCGATTTCGCCGTCCCGAAGCAGCTCAACCGTGCGCGCATAGGGCAGGAACGCCGCTATCGAAGACGCGATGAACTGCTCTGCATCGCCGAGCCCGATCACCAGCGGGCACTCGTGACGGAGGGCAACGAGCATGTCGGGCTCCTCGGCGCCCATCGCGACGAAGGCATAGTGACCTGAGAGGTCGGCGCGGGCGCGGCGGACGGCGTCAACCAGGTCTCCGTCGTAGTACAACCCGATCAGCTGCGCGAGCACCTCCGCATCGGTGTCAGAGGTGAACGGCACCAGATCTCGCTCAAGCCGGCGACGCAGCTCCAGATAGTTCTCGATGATCCCGTTGAGCACGATCCAGATCCGACCGTTGGCATCCGTGTGAGGGTGAGCGTTCTCCACGGTCACAGCACCATGCGTCGCCCACCGGGTGTGACCGATGCCCACCTTTACGCTCGCCAAGTCGGTTGCCACTGGGTCATCTCGGGGCACGGCGATGGCGGTCACGCGGTCACGCGTGCTGCTGGCGAGCGCGACGCCTAATGACTCCAGGTTGCCCACCGCCCGGACGCGCTCGATTCTCCCGTTCTCGCGCCAGGCCAGGCCGGCCGAGTCATACCCGCGGTACTCCAGTCTTCTCAGCCCATCCATGAGCACGTCCTGCGGATAGCGGTGGTAACCGATGTAACCGATGATTCCGCACATGTCGTCGCTCCTTGACGGGATACTGTTCTGATTGGACCGCTTGGAAGCACGACTGGAAAGGGGCGTGGCGGCACACCGAGCGTTCATGCTCTGATCGCCCTTCGTCGGAGCACGTCGGTCGTCAGAGATTCTGGCCGGACGGGTCTACGACCGACCGCAGGGCGCCAATCGTCCTGCTGAGCAGGGCGAGCTGCGCACCAATCTCGGTGCGGCGCCGCCTGAGCTCGCGAAGCTCGTCGACTTGCCCGTGCGTGCGACGGAGCTCCGCGATCCGATCCTCGATCCGCTCTCGCTCGTCGTCCAGCACCAGCGCGTACACGTGAAGCTCGGTAAGCGCATCACGTGTGCGTGCCTGTACATCGCCTGCCGGTATGCATGTGTGGGATCGCATGCTCGAAGTTTCGGTGAGCGCCGGAGACTTCGTCGATGGCCCGGCTGGTACACACCGCGTTCACTCACTGTCACGCTCGTCCGCGCCGTCCGGCGTCGGGGGCTGACCAGGCTACGGCAGCACCTCGAGATCCGCCCGCTCGATCATCGCCAATGCGGTCTGACGGTTGGAGGCGCCGAGCTTGTGCGCGACCGAGGAGATGTGGCGGCGGGCGGTTACTTCGGAGATCCGGAGATCGCGCGCGATCTCGGCGGTGCTCTCGCCCTCACGGAGCCGTGCCACCACCTCGGACTCGCGCGCGGTGATCTCGACAGGCGAGGCTGAGTTCGGCAGGTGAAGGACGCGGCGACGGCCGCGGCCACGATAATCCTGGATCAGGCGGGCAACCAGCCGCCGCGGTATCGCGGCCTCTCCCGAGAGCACGCCGCGAATTGCCTCGGGCAGCCGCGTCGCCGAAGTGTCCTTTAGGAGGTACCCGTCCGCGCCCGCGTGAATGGACTCGAACAGATCTTCGTCTCGCTCCGACTCCGTCAGCATCACGATCTTGGTATCGGGCAATGCCGACTTGATCCGTTCGGCGGCGACGATGCCCCCGCCGGGCAGGTGGACCGCGAGGAGGCACACGTCCGGCCGGTGTCTGATCGCGGCCGCCAGTGCCTCGTCGGCGCCGGTGGCCTCGGCAAGGACATGAACGCCCCCGGACTCAAGCGCACCGCGCACGCCGGCCCTCATTCCGGCCTGTTCCTCGCCGAGAATCACCGTGACCGATGGCCGAGGGGCGCCACCCGAGGCGGTCACAAAAGCATCGTTCACCGGTGCCGCCCCCGCTCACACAATGCCGGCGCGGACGGCCCTGACCGCGGCTTGAATGCGATTCTCGACCTGGAGCTTGGTCAGGATGCTCGACACGTAGTTCTTCACGGTGTGCTCGCTGAGGTACAACGCATGCGCGATCTGCGAGTTGTCCATCCCGCGCGCGAGCAGCTCGAGGACGTCGTGCTCGCGGGCCGTCAGTGGCGCTCCACCGAGATCGACCCCGTGTTCCGATGGCTCGCGGAGGCGCTGGATCAGGCCGCTGGCAATCCGCGGTGAGATCGCGGACTCGCCTCGCGCTGCCGCCCTCACCGCCTCGACGATCTCAGCCATCGAGCTCTCCTTGAGGATGTAGCCGCAGGCGCCGGCCAGCAGGGCGTCCATGACGTGACGCTCGTCGGCGGCGACGGTGAGGACGAGCACGTGGACCGACGGCACCGCGGTCGTCAGTCGCTGGGTCGCCTCGACGCCCGACATGCCGGGCATGTTCAGATCCATCAGGACCACATCGGGTTGAAGCTCCGCGGCTAACTCGATGGCGTCGGCAGCCAGTCCGGCTTCGCCGACGACCCGGATTCCGCGCTCCTCGAGCAACTGGGTGATACCGCCCCGAAAGAGCTCCTGGTCGTCCACCACCAGCACGGTGGGATGCTCCCGGCTCATCGTCTGCTCGCTCCATCAAACGGGAATGTGACCTCGACCTCGGTTCCGCCTTGAGGGCTCGGATGTACGAGGAGGCGGCCGCCCAGCGCCGCCGCTCGGGCGCGCATCATCTGCAGGCCGTACCCGCCACGTCGCAGCGGCGTGCCGGCGGCCATGCCCAGACCGTCGTCGCTGACCCGCAACCGCCACTGAGGCCCCGTGTGGTCGAGCGCCAGCGCGACGTGATGGGCGCCACCGTGTCTTGCGGCATTGACGATGGCCTCCCGCGCGATTCGAACGACCTCCTCACGCCGCGCCACGGTGAGACCGTCGGTCGCCTTTCCGTCGCTGCCGTCCGCGATGCGCAGGTCGACCTCGATCCCGAACCGCGCCGCCAGTTCGTCGGCCACCTGGCGAAGCGCGGCATCCGCGCTGTCCGCGTCGGACGCTGAGAGGTCGACGATCACGCCGCGCGAGGCGGCGACCGCGCGCCGAGCGGCCATCGTCAGCGGGTGATCGGTCCCCAGCTCCGAGGAGAGCCTCTGGCCCTGGAGGGCTATATAAGCGAGGTCCTGCGCCAGTCCGTCGTGCAGGTCCCGCGCGATCCGTTCACGCTCGACGGCCAGCGACGCCGCCGCGATCGCGCGGCGCGCCTGCGCGTGCCGACCCAGCGCCGTGGCCAGCAGCAGGCCGTAGGCCAGCAGCCGGAACCCGTCGCGCGCCGACACCCAATCGGGCCCCACCGCCGGCAACGCGAGATACTGAAGTCTGGCTGCGGCGAGCAGGAAGGACGCGCCGGCGAGCGTAAGGGCATCGCGTTCGGCTCGGGCGAAGAACCCTGTCCCCGCCACGAACATGGCCGCGCTGGAGAAGACCGCCTCGGCCAGGAGCACCGGATGCGCCGCTGCCGCTCCGATCCCCGTCCCCGGGGATGCTGCCGCGAGCGACGGCTCGCCGGCGATCAGCCCGATCACCGTCGTGCAGGCGATTGTCGCCGCTGCCATTGCGATCGCGGCGCGCACCGGCCCCAGGCCGGAGCCGGACATCCTCCCGGGGGGCGTGAACGCGGCCGCCACAAATGCCACCGCGGCCAGCACGCCGCAGGCCATCTCGGGCGCCGTCCCGGGTGAGAAGCTCGGCGAGTCGAGAAGTGCCGGCAGTGCCGAGAAGACGAAATCGGTCAACCCCAGCGCCGCCAGCGCGGTCAGCAGCAGCAGGTCACTACGGCGGCGACTCTGGCGAAAGCTGACCAGCAGAAACCCCGCGCTGACCAGCGCCGAGGTGGCGATGAGCGTCTCAATCGCGGCTCGGCCACTGGCCGTGGTCAGATGGATCGGGCGGGGGATTCCGAGCAAGAGCGCCGATCCCGCGGCGGCGACGACTGCGTAGAGGATGCCCTGGTTGATCGAGCGTCCCCCGTGCTCGGATGCTCTCTGGTCCGGTGATCGGGCGAAGAGGTGCCCCTGTCGGGGTTGCTCGGCGGTCAGTCGAAGCTGCCCCATCGGTGCATCGACCCCCTGCGACTCCAGCCGTGCCCCCAGGAGTGCGATCGGTACGTCGGGTTCACGTCGTCCGCCGGTGGGTCTGGGTCCCGCCGCGGCTTAGGGTGCTTGCCGCCGGCACCGTTGCTCAGCTGGCGGGCTAGCTCCTCGATCTGTGCCGGCGTCCAGTCATCGTCCAGCCGGAGCACGACGGCCGGGACTGAGCGTATGCCCGGCTGCGCCGGCGCGGGCTCGGCCTCGGACCCCCTGGACCGCGCCACCCGCCGGCCGGCAGGTATATGCCTCGACGATGCTGCATCATGCATGCGAGTCGCCTTCCTTCGATCGCGCGCCATCCCCATGCAGCGCGTCCCGTGTTCATTTACAACCATCGTAAGAAGGCGAAGGATCATTCAGATCCGTCTGGAATACGCAGCTTTCGACGGGAATCTACGCAGCGCCGCGGCGCGTTTCCTGCTAGCTGTCGAAGCCGAGCCCGAGGCGGTCGAGCGCGCTCAGCCACAGGCCGCGGCGTCCCTCGTTGCGGTCGGCCGCGGCCAGCCGGTTGCGCGTGAGCTGGATGACCGCTGAACGCAGCGGCTCGGGCGGGAAGGGGAGCGGGCGGTGGCGCACCATCGCGAGTGCGCTTGCCTCGTTCGCGCGGCCGTCGAGCAGGTCGAGCGCCACCCGACCGCGCTCAGATCGATTGGCTCGGTCACCAGCACGTAGTCGTACACCGGCGCGATGTAGCGCCGGATGGCGGGGACCAGCGGCGCGTAGGCGCTCGTGGCCAGGAGCACGCCGCGCGCGTTCACCATCCCGCCCTCGGTGATGACGGAGACACGATCGCGGATCGCGCGCACGGGGCTGTGCTCGTGGATCCGGACGCCGGCACGCGCCGCGGCTGCGCGCAGCCCGTCGGCCAGCTTGCCCGGGTGGACCAGGGCGGAGCCGCTGTGCGTCCACATTCCGCTGATGAATTTTTTCGAGGTGATCTGGGCGCGGACCTCCTCGCCATCGAGCAGCTCGACCTGACGGCCGAAGCGGTGCATCAGCTCGGTCTCGTCGACCAGGTCCTCGACCTCGCGCGGCTCGAGCGCCACCACCAGGTCGCCGGTCCGCTCGAGCTCAGCGTCGATTGCCAGCTCGTCGAGATCGCGCGCCAGCGCCTCGAAGTTCTCGCGCCCGAGGCGCTCGAGCGTCTCGATCTCATCCGGGAAGTGCGCCAGGCCGTTACGCGTCCCGTGCGTCAGCGACGCCTCGAGGAAGCCGCCGTTGCGCCCGCTGGCGCCGTTGCCGCACCGGGTCGCCTCGAGCAGGACGACCTCTCGCGCCGGGTCGAGCTCCTTTGCGTACAGCGCCGCCCACAGCCCGGTGAAGCCGCCGCCGACGATGCACAGATCGGCGTCCCGCGCCTGCTCGAGCGGGGGATGAAGTGGGCGCTCAGGGAGAGTGTCGAGCCAGAACGAACGCGGGCTGGCGTCCGCGTACGCGGCGCGGTGCGCGGCGGTGGGCGCGGAGCCGGGCCAGGGCGAGGGCAAGGCCCGATCCTAATTCGAAATTCCGGCGGCGCCTGATGGAAAAGATCGGCGCGCCTGACGGCGGCGCCTTAGGGGTGCCGATCCAGCCCCCGCAGGACAGCGTCGGCGTCGCGGTGCGGAGCGCGCAAGGCGACACCGACGAGGTCGAGCTCACCGGTCGCCACCACGCGTACCGCCGCACGGTTGTCCTCGTCGTTGCCGGTGGCGAACATTTCGCGCGTGTATATGGCGAGCGCGACGCCGCGCCGCTCGGCCCGCTCGTGCACGGTCTTCAGCTTGGCGGCGCCGGCCTCGAACACCAGCACCGGTTGCACGAGCATCGGCAGGTAGGTTCGCCCGTCGCCGTCGACGTAGTCCTCGCCGATCGCGGCGTCGCCGGCGCGCGCCACGATGCCGCTCACTAGGAACGCCGTCACGTTCAGCCGCTGCCATGTCGCGAGGTCGTCGCGCACCACGACCGCAACCTTCGTGTCGAACTGGCCCACGCCCATAACACGAATGGTCGCGGGTCTGTCTTGAACGTTATTGCGCCCGCGCGTAGCGGCCCGGGCTGACCCCGACCGCGCGCTTGAACACCCGGCTCAGGTGCGGCTGATCGGCGAACCCGCACTGCGCCGCGACCTCGGCCGGCGCGATGCCCGCCGACAGCAGGCGACGCGCCTCGGCGATCCGCAGGTTCGTCTGGAACGCGTGCGGCGTGACGGCGTTCTGCTCGCGGAATCTGCGCACGAGCTCGAAGCGGCTGAGCCCGGCCACGGTCGAGAGCTCGGCCAGCGTGACCCGCTGGTCCCAGCGCTCGCGAAGATGGTTTCGGGCCCGCCGCACGGCCACGTGCTCGGCCCGGTCGCGACCCCGTGCCGGCGTACCTGGTCGCAGGTGCGGCCGCAGCGCGGCCACCGCGCCGAGGACCGCCTCATCGAGCCCCATGCTTCCCGCCGGCTCGGACACGAGTGCGTTGTGGGCCCGCTCGAGCGCGCCGTGGAGCGCCACGTCGCGGAACACCACCCAGCGCGCCGCGCGAGGTGGGCTGCCGTCGCGCTCCGCCCACTCGTGGACGATGCTCGGCTCGATGTAGAGGACCTTGTAGGTCCACCCCTCGGGGACGGCGGCCATCCCGGTGTGGACGGCGTCGGGCTCGAGCACGAACAGCTCGCCCTCGACGGCCCGCTGCTGCGTGGCGTCGAGGGAGAAGCGCGCCGCGCCGCGCTCGAGCGCCGCGACGGTCCAGGTGGGGTGCGAATGCGGCCGGTAGGCGTGCTGCACGAAGCGCGCGTGCAGCGCCTCGATGCCCTCGAGGTCGCGGGGACGGAAGTAGGTTGAGTACTCGGTCGGCGTGAGGTGAGCTTACTTCCAGCGCTCACCGCCGCTGCGGCGAGCAGCTGGGGTTAGCGATGATCGCGCTCTGGAAGGCGCCGTCCGAGTTCGGGTTGACGGTGCCCCACTGGGCGTCGCCGCCGAATGAATTGCCGCTACGGCCGGCGTTGCCGAACTGCCAGGTGCACCCGAGCTCGGGGTCGCGCACCAGCGTCCAGTAAGGGTAGAAGTGTCCTGGGCCGGGAGGCGGCATCACGCAGTTGGCGCCGGTGGCCGTATCGCAGCCGGTCTCGAACTCGGTCGCGGACATGTCGGTGACGAACTGGATCCGTGGATAGCCATGGCCGAGCGTGGTCGGCGGGGCCTGTGCGACCGCTCCCGGGAACCGGCCGGGCTGGCTCGACGTCGGCCAGTCGGCCCGGTAGGAGTGTCCTTCGTGTACGGCTCGAAGTGACCGATCTCGAACTCGCTGTCGATGTTGTAGTCGCCGAATCCCCACGGATCGATGTTGCCCGGAGCCGCGCTCGAGTACTCCGGCTGGAAGTTAAACGGCGTGCCCGAGCAGTCGACGGGGCTCGTGTTCATGAATCCGTTGGCCGCCGAGGCGATCATGAACCCCGAGGTGTGGTTGGTGAGGTCATCTTCGGTCACCTCGAGCGCGTGACCACCGCCTCTGAGCGGGGCGTCGAAGATATGGATCACGATCGTGTCGCTGATGTTGTCGACGAACGGAGCGAACCCAGGGGGATAGAACTGGAGCTCCATAAATGCATCGCCGCCTCCGGGACTGGTCGCGCTCGGGGCATCGGCGTGCGAAACCGGCGCGCACCGCGTCTCGGGCCATGAGTCCGGACGACCTCGCGCGCTTCATGGCTACCTCGCTCCGGTCTCGGACTTCGCTGGGCGGGCAGCCATTCGCACGCCGCTCCCGCTGTCAACCTCATTCCCGCCGCTATCCTCGCCTGACCGATATGTCGATAAGCACCAACCAACTGAAGAGCGGCAACCACGTCGAGGTGGACGGGACCGTCTACAAGGTGATCGAGTTCCAGCACGTCAACCCCGGCAAGGGCGCCGCGTTCGTCCGCACGAAGCTGCGCCGCGCGAGCGACGGCGCGGTCATCGACAAGACCTTCCGCGCCGGCGAGAAGCTGCGCTCGGTCCGCAGCGAGGGTAGGAGCATGCAGTTCCTCTACGCCGACGGCGACGGCGCCCACTTCATGAACACCGAGACCTACGAGCAGATCGCGCTGCCCACCGACGCGCTCAAGGACGCGCTCAAGTGGATCAAGGCCGGGGACCAGGTGGACGTCCTGTTTCTCGACGACCAGCCGAGCGACGTCCAGGTCCCGGGCTCGGTCGATCTGGAGGTGAGCCAGACCGAGCCCGGGCTGCGCGGCGACACCGCCTCGGGGGGCGGGACGAAGCCGGCCACGCTCGAGACCGGCGTGGTCGTCCAGGTGCCGCTGTTCATCTCGGAAGGCGAGACGATCCGCGTCGACACGCGCGACGGAAGGTACCTCTCGCGCGCGTAAGCTCGTAGCCGTGGAGCTCGTCTACGGCAAGCACTCGGTCCGGGCGGTCTTCCTGACCCGCCCGCAGGACGTGAGGCGCCTCATCCTCGGCGGGAAGCCCGCCTACCACGCCGACACCGTGGCGGCTGCCCGCCTAGCCGGGGTCGAGCCCGAGTTCGTGGCCTGGCCGGACTTTCGCCGGCTCACCGGCCTCACCGACGACGACAAGCACCAGGGCGTCTGCGTGTTCGCCAAGCCGCGACGCGTGTTCGCCGAGCACGAACTCGACCGGCTCGCCGAAGCCCGGCTGGTCATCGCGCTTGACCAGATCTCGGACCCGCAGAACCTCGGCGCGGTGCTGCGCAGCGCCGCCTTCTTCGGCGCCGACGCGGTTCTGCTGCTCAAGAACCGGTCCGCCGAGCTGACCCCGAAAGTCGCGCGGATCGCGGTCGGCGGAGCCGAGTTCGTCGAGGTGTTCCGGGTCACCAATCTGGCGCGCAGCCTCGACATCCTGCGCGAGCACGGCTACTGGGTCTACGGACTCGACGAGCGAGGCGAGCGAACCCTCGGCGAGACCGAGTTCGATCCCCAGTCGGTGCTCGTCGTCGGCGCCGAAGGGCAGGGGCTACGCCAGCGCACGCGCACCAAGTGCGACGCGCTGGTCCGCATTCCCGGCGGCCGCGAAGGCGTCGAGAGCTTGAATGCCGGGGTCGCGACGGCGATCGCGCTGGCCGAGATGGCCGGGTCTAAGGCCCCGGAGGGTTCGGCTGCCGGGGGAGAGGCGCGTCGTTCGGGGGCGGGAGCGTCGAGCCGCCCCGGAGGATGATCGGGCCGACCCCAACCGGGTTGCCGGGCGGTGCCGGAGGCGTCGGATGCGGCGCGATCGGCGGGCTGGGCGCCAGCGGGAGGTCGATGGCCGCTCCGTAGGCGGGCGGCGGTGGGTTCGGCGGCCGGGACGGATCCTGGTCGACGAGATCGGCCAGGCCGGGGTCGTCGTCGAGCCGCGGCACGCCGAGCGCGGGCAGCCCGAGCAGCTGCATCGCGGTCTTGGGGATGCTCACGTGCGAGCACCAGCGGCTATCGATCCCTGGCTTCACCGCGCCTCCGAACATCAGCAGCGGCACCCGCGGGCCAAGCGCGAGCTGCACGTTGTCGGGCGTGTACTCGAGAGCCGGGGTCTTCACGTGATCGTCGTAGCCGCCCCAGTCGTCCCAGGTGAGCATGAAGACGGTCTCGGCCCAGGCGCCGCCCTGAACCACTGCGTCCACCGCCTGCCAGATCGTGTCCATTCCCTCGGTGACGTTCGCGGGCGGGTGCTCGTCGTAGGGGCTGTTGTGCCACAGGTCCCCGGCTAGGCCGAGCACGGACGGCATGTCCCACACCGGCGCCTGTCCGTCTGAGTGGTCCTTCAGGGTGGGGGATTGCCCGCCCAACATCAGGAGATGGTTCGGCGTTGAGTCGGTGCCGTAGCCGGCGCAGTGGTTCTCGAGAAACGCGCCCGTGAGCGCGAGTTCGAGGTAGTACGGGAGCACGGTGCGCGTATCGAACTGAACGTGGGGAGCGGTGGAGGAGCCGGTCAGCCAGTCGAAGTAGGCGCGCCGGCTGTTCGACGGGTTCGTGGTCGGGGGATTCGGCGAGAGCGGCCAATCGCTCGCCACCGCCGCGCCGAACGGCGCCAGGCCGCGGAAGTAGTTGTCGGTCGTGTGGTTCTCCTAGATGAGGACCACGACCCGCTTGACGACGGCTGCCATCTCGATCTCCCTGTTCGAACCCCGGGCTCGATCCGGGACGTTACCGACCGCGATATTGACTGGGTTTTTCGGCAGTTGCCGCCTTACCCAAGTTAATTTCATGTGCGCCCTTGTAATTGTCCGCACACTGGGTTACCCTTCCGGAACACGTAGGAGAAGGAACTATGACGGCCTCCGCGATTACATACCTCCTCAACCAGAACGCCACGTGGCTCGCGTTTCGCGGGACAATGCCCTGCGGTTCGGCTCAGGCCGGCGTTCGCGGATATGTCACCCTCGCCCGGAGGTATGGGCGCTAGCTTCGGCGCACATACGGCCCGACCGCGAGGGCGACCCAGACGGGTCGCCCTTTTTGTTGCGCCGGTGACATCTCTGAGTGACGTTCTGGGCGACGCACGTGGTGACACGTGTGTCATGCACGTCGGTGGCTGAATGCCGCCGAGTTGACACACACTCAAAACACACACAGTTCAAGAGGAGGATCTCCCATGAGAGGAGAACCACAGGCCGCGAGCGCGCGCCTGCCCGCAGTCGCGCCTGCTCGGACCTGGTCCACCCGGCTCGAGCAGATCAAGGAGAGACGGCGCCGGCGCCGTGAAGAGGAGCTGGAAGTGATCGCTCGGCTTCAGGCGCAGGAGCGGCACGCGCGGAGAACCGGCGAGTACGTCCCGCGCGTCCGGCGCATCTTGTGAGTGGGGCGCGGTCCCCGCCGATGGCCCCGGTGAGGAACGGATTCCTCGCGGGGCCATCGCCACGCCACGATGGTCGGTTCGTCGGCGGCGTGACCCTTAGCTACATGCGTAGCCCGACACAACGTGCGTCGCGCGACAGGTGTGACGACCTATCCATGTGGGGCATGCGTAAGCCGTCACGACCCGTCCGATCGGCGCGCCGTGACGTGTTACGCAGTCGATTGGAGCCGAGCTTGTACGTGGACCAGCCGAGCTCGCCGGCCCGTGCGCGGATGCCGCGCATCTGCTTGTGCTGTGCCAGCTTCCACTCCCAGCGGGGATCGGCCTCGCTCAGGAGGGCACGGCCCCGCCCGAGGTCGGCGGAATTGAAGTCCATGCCGCGGCCGCTCAGAACGATTCGCTGAACGAGCTCGGGAGTGATTGCTCCCACCGCTTGGCCTAGGCGCTCGGGGAGGATCGGTTCCGACACGTCCCCGTGGACGAGCAGGTCCCGGAGCCGACGTCGCGCGCCTCAACGACCTCGCTCCCCACCCGCCTCGAGCCTGGGTTCACGATGGTCCTCGACCGCGGCTGCTTCCACGGCCTCTGCGACTCCCAGCGGGCGGGATGCGCGGCGGCTGTCACCGAGCTGACGACTCCCGGGGCGACGTTGCTGATGATGGCGTACGCGCCCAAGCGCATTCCCGCCGCGCCGACCGGCCTCGACGAGACCGAGCTGACCGCGCGATTCGCAGGCTGGCGCCTGGTGTCGAGCCAACCGGATGACGGCGGCGAGATCGCCGGGCCGCTGCGCAACGTCCCGCGGACGTGGTACCGGCTCACGCGAGCCTGAGCCTGATAAACCACGCATGTGGCCGCCACCGAGGCCCTCAGCCCGACCCGCACGATCAACGCGTCCCGGCCGGCGCCCTTGGACCAACGGCTGCTGGCGCGGATCGCCGACGACGTGCGGCGGGAGGGGCGGGTGCGCCGGCGCGCGACGCTGCCGGCGGGCAGTACCGCCTTCAGCTGGTCGCACACGCGCCGGATCATCGCCGACCCGCTGACGCTGCTGCTCGAGCACGAGCGCCGCTTCGGGCCCGTGTTCACGATCCGCGTGCTGCACGAGGCGATCGTGTGGGCGATCGGCGCCGAGGTAAACCACCAGATCCTGGTCAGCGATTTCGACGCCTTCCAGTGGCGGGAGGGCCGCTTCGCCGACCTGTGGCCGTTGTTGGGCGACGGACTGCTCAACACCGACGGGGCCTACCACCGCGACTTTCGGATGCTGATGCTGCCCGCCTTCCACCGCGAGTACGTCGAGCGGGTTGCCGAGACGATGATCGAGGAGGCGCTGGCCGCCGCCGAGCGGCTCGAGGAGGGCCAGGTGGTCGAGATCTACCACTGGGTACGCGAGCTGGCGCTGCGGATCGCACTGCGCGGCCTCCTCGGCCTCGACGCCACCGACGGACGCGAGCAAGCGCTGGCTGCGGCGTTCGAGGCCTCGCTCGCGATCCACGGCGAGCCGGTCCTCCTCCAGATGCTGCCGCTGCCGCGCTCACCGCTGGCGCGCGCGATCGCCGCCGGCAAGGCACTCGATACGCTCGTGCGAGCCGAGATCGAGGAGCGCCGGCGCCGCGGCGACCCCGGTCGGGGGGTGCTCGGCCTGCTCCTGGCCGCCACCGACGACGGCGGCGCGCCCCTGCCCGCCCGCGTCGTGCGCGACCAGGCCGTCACGCTGCTGTTCGCCGGTCACGACACAACCACGACGACGTTCACGTTCCTGCTGTACGAGCTGGGGCGAAACGAGGGCGCCCGCCGTGCGGTCGAGGACGAGCTCGACCAACTCGTCGGCCGGCGCCTCCCCGCCCCGACGCAGCTCGACGGCCAGTCTCTGCCGACACTCGAGCGGGCGCTCAAGGAGACGCTCCGTTGTTATCCCGCGGCGTGGGTCGGGCCGCGGCGGACCACGCGCGACGTGAGCCTCGCCGGCATTGAGGTTCCGGCCGAGATCGGCGTCCACTACTCCTCCTGGGCCACCCATCACCTGCCCCAGCTGTATCCCGACCCGTTCCGGTTCGACCCCGATCGGTTCTTGCCGGAACGCGAGGCGGCGCTGCCACGCGGCGCCTACATCCCGTTCGGTGGGGGCTCGCGGATGTGCCTGGGTAAGCGCTTCGGCGAGTACGAGCTGCGCGCGCTCGCTGGGGTGCTGCTCACCCGGGTCCGGTTCAACCCCTGCTCAGCCGAGCCGCCCACGGTCGTGACCACCCCGACGCTCGGCCCCAAGGGTGGTCTGCGCTTCGTGGTCCGCGGAAGGTGAGGCACCCGGGGGCCGCGGGAGTCCGGCCTTCCTGTAAAACCGGACAAAGCCGCCGCACGCCGCCAACCTTCGCCACATAAGCATGGAGGCAATGCTTATCTCGCCAAGGTGGGGGCGGTGGCGGGAGGTTTGGGGAGTTTTGCAGGGCGCTTTGCCCAGTCTGACAAAGCGGCGGGCCCGTTCCCGCGCACGTTCTAAGGTGGGAAGACGACGACCGCAAAAAGACTGGAGCAGCTATGAAAACGCGCAAGCTTGGATCGCTCGAGGTCTCAGAGCTCGGGCTCGGTTGCATGGGGATGTCGGCGTTCTACGGCGCGTCCGACGAGGACGAGGCGGTCGCCACCATCCAGCGCGCGCTCGAGCTGGGCATCAACTTCCTGGACACCGCCCAGCTGTACGGCCCGCTGACCAACGAGGAGCTGGTCGGCCGCGCGGTCAAGGGCCGGCGCGAGGAGTACGTGATCGCCACCAAGTTCGCCCGCCGGATGGACAAGGCCACGCCCGGCGACATGCCGACTGTCGGGGCGGTCGACGGCTCGGCCGAGCACGTCCGCAGCTCGATCGAGGGCTCGCTCAAGCGACTGGGCACCGACTACGTCGACCTCTTCTACCAGCACCGGGTCGATCCGAACGTGCCGATTGAGGAGACGGTGGGGGCGATGGGCGAGCTCGTGAAGCAGGGCAAGGTGCGCCACATCGGGCTGAGCGAGGCGGGGCCGGACACGATCCGCCGCGCCCACGCCGTGCACCCCATCACCGCCCTGCAGACGGAGTACTCGATGTGGTCGCGCGACCCCGAGACCGAGATCCTCCCCACCTGCCGGGAGCTCGGGATCGGCTTCGTGGCCTACTCGCCGCTCGGGCGCGGCTTCCTGTCGGGCAGGTTCACCTCGCCCGATCAGCTCGAGGAGGGCGACTTCCGCCGGCAGGGACCGCGCTTCACCGGCGAGAACCTCGATGCCAACCTGAAGCTGGCCGCCAAGATCGCCGAGATCGCCGAAGAGAAAGGCGTCACCCCCGCGCAGCTGGCGATCGCGTGGGTGCTCGCCCAGGGCGAGGACATCGTGCCGATTCCCGGGACCAAGCGGCGCACGTATCTGGAGCAGAACGCCGGCGCGGCCGACGTCGAGCTCGCGCCCGCGGACCTCGAGCGGATCGAGGCGGAGCTGCCGCCGGTCGCGGGCGCGCGGTACGACGAGGCCGGGATGGCGGGGGTCAACCTGTAGGTCGCGGCCACCCCGCCCGGCACGGATGGCGGTCTCGGCTCGGCCCGCTCGGCATCCGGCCTCGCCTAACCGGGCCGGCCTCGACTCACCCGGCGGACGCCGAGCGCAGCGAGGCCCCGAAATCCCCCGATGAGTTTCGGAGCCGCCCACGGTCAGAGAGGCATGGAACTGCAAGAGGTCGTCGCACGCCAAGTTGGGGACACGCAGGTGCCGGGGCTGGTCGCGCTGGTGGCGCACGGTCAGGAAGTGCATGTCGAGGCGGCCGGCGAGCTGACGATCGGCGGGCCGCCGGTGAGGCGCGACTCCCTGTTCAGGATCTCCTCGACGACCAAGCCGATCACAGCGGCAGCCGCGCTGGCGGTGATCGAGGAGGGGCTGCTGGGGCTCGATGATCCGGTCGATCGACTGCTCCCCGAGCTCGCCGATCGCCGGGTGCTGGTCCGCCCGGACGGGCCGCTGGACGAGACGGTGCCGGCGGAGCGTCCGATCACTACACGCGACCTGCTGACGTTCACGTTCGGGTTCGGGATGGCGCTGGAGATGTTCTCCTCGCCCGAGCCATGGCCGATCGTGAGGGCCGATGAGGAGCTCAGGCTGGCCTCGATCCACCCACCTGACCCGAGCGTCCAGCCCGATCCCGACACCTGGATCGCCAACCTCGGGTCGCTGCCGCTCATCGCCCAACCGGGCGATCGCTGGCTCTACAACACGGGGGCGTCCGTTCTCGGCGTGCTGCTGGCGCGCGCCACCGGCCAGCCGTTCGGCGAGGCGCTGCGCACGCGGGTGCTCGAGCCGCTCGGGATGCGCGACACCGCGTTCTGGACCTCGGACACCGATCGCCTCGCCACCGCCTACCGGCCGACGCCGGACGGCTTGGTGGTGTGGGACGAGCCCGGTGGGAGGTGGAGCAGGCGGCCGGCGTTCGAGGACGGGGCGGCGGGACTGGTCTCGACCGTCGACGACCTGTACGCGTTCGCGCAGATGTTGACGCGCGGGGGCGTGCCGGTACTGTCGGCGGAGGCGGCGCGGGCGATGACGACCGATCAGCTGACCGCCGCGGTCAAGGCCCGCGGTGGGCTGGGACCCGACTTCTTCAAGGGCCGCTCGTGGTCGTTCTGCCAGGCCGTGTACCACGCCGGAGCGTTCGGCTGGGACGGCGGCTTCGGTAGCTCGTGGCTGGTCGATCCGGTGCACGACCTGACGGTGATCGTGCTCACGCAGCGCGGGTTCGAGAGCCCCGACCTGCCGCGGGCGCATCGCGAGATCCAGGCCGCTGCGTACTCGGCGCTCCGCTGAAGAGCGCCCGAAACCCGTACCTTCCGCGGTCATGGCCGTGTCCACCGCGCTGCGCTCGGTCGCGGCGATCCGCTACGTGATGCCACTGCGGGAGGGCGGGTCGCTGCCTGGGCTGGTCGAGGCCGATGACGACGGCCTGTACGTGATCAAGTTCCGCGGCGCCGGGCAGGGGCTGCCGGCGCTCGTGGCCGAGGTGATCGTGGGTGAGCTGGCCCGGCGGCTCGGGATGCTGGTGCCGGAGCTGGTCGAGCTCGAGCTCGATCCGGTCCTCGGCGCGGCCGAGCCCGATCCCGAGATCCAGCAGCTGATCACCGACAGCGGTGGCTCGAACCTGGGCGTCGACTTCCTGCCGGGCGCGCTTCCGTACACCCCGGCGGGACGGTGGCGACCGGACCCCGCGCTGGCTGCGGACATCGTCTGGCTGGACGCGCTGACGACCAACGTCGACCGTACACCGCGCAACCCGAACCTGCTGATCTGGCACGAGCGGCTGTGGCTGATCGACCACGGGGCGGCGGTGTACCTGCAGCACGGCGGCCTCGACCCCGCCGACCACTCCCTGCGTCCATTCCCGCTGATCGCTCAGCACGTGCTGCTGCCGTGCGCGGGGTCGATCGCCGAGGCGCACGAGCGGCTCGCGCCGACGGTCGATCGCGCGCAGCTCGAGGAGGTCGTCGGGCTCGTGCCGCAGAGCTGGTTCGCGGCTGGGCAGGGAGGCGAGGTATACGTGGAGTACTTGAGCCGGCGCCTTCAGGGCGCGGCGTTCGCGGTCGAGGCGGAGCGTGCCCGAATTGGCGCCTAACCCGTTCTCGTACGCGGTCCTGCGGGTCGTGCCGCGGGTCGAGCGAGGTGAGTGCTTCAACGCCGGCGTGGTGCTGTTCTGCCGCCAGCGCGACTTCCTGGGGGTCAAGGTCGGTCTCGACGAGCGGCGGCTCGCCGCACTAGCGCCCGACGTCCCGGCCGAGGAGGTGCGCGCGCACCTGGAGGCGCTCGTGCGCATAGCGGCCGGCGGCCCGGACGGCGGCGCGATCGGGGAGCTTCCGCCGTCGGAGCGGTTCGGCTGGCTGGTCGCGCCCTCGAGCACGATCGTCCAGCCCTCCGAGGTCCATACCGGACTATCGGACGACCCGGCGGCCACGCTGGAGCAGCTGTACGCCGAGCTGGTCGAGCCGGTGTCGGCGTCGTGAGCGAGCCGGTCATCGTCGTTCATGCCGGCGCCGGCGGGGCGAGAAGCGATCTGCTCTCGCAGGCACCGGAGTCCCGTGACGCGCTCGAGCGAGCGCTCACGGCCGGCGCCGCGGAGCTCGAGCGCGGCGGCGCGGTGGAGGCCGCCTGCGCGGCGGTGATGGTGATGGAGAGCTTCGCGCTGTTCAACGCCGGCTATGGCTCGGTGCTGTGCTCGGACGGCTCGGTCGAGATGAGCGCGTCGGTCATGCGCGGCTCCGACCGGGCAGCCGGCGCGGTGGCGATGCTGCGGCGCACTCGCCATCCGGTCGCGGCCGCGCTCTCGTTGCTGGACGCGCCGCCGGTATTGCTGGCGGGGAGCCGCGCCGACGAGCACGCGGCCGGTCAGGGTCTCGAGCAGCACGATCCGTCTGAATTCGTGACCGACCGCCAGCGCCGGCGGCTCGAGCGCTGGCTGAGTCAGCGAGAGAACCGGGCGCGGTCGGCGGCGCCTGACGGCGGCGCCTTCGGGGGATGGTCGGCGGCGCCTGGCGGCGGCGCCTCAGAGGGACGGTCGGCGGCGCCTGACGGCGGCGCCTTAGACGACCGGGGGACCGTGGGGGCGGTTTGTCTTGACTCGAGCGGGCTGCTCGCGGCGGCCACGTCGACCGGCGGGCGCCTGGGGCAGCGGCCCGGGCGCGTGGGCGACTCGCCGCTGATCGGGGCGGGGACGTGGGCCGACCGATCGGTGGCCGTCTCCTGCACCGGCGCGGGGGAGGCTTTCATCCGCTGCGGGGCGGCGAGACTGCTCGGCGCGCTGGTGGCGCACGGCGCCGGGCTCGACTCGGCGGCGCTCACGGTGCTGGACGGGGTGGCCGAGTGCGACGGCGTCGGCGGGCTGATCGCGGTCGACGCAGACGGCCGGGTGGCGATGCCATTCTCGACCGAGGCGATGCCGCGCGGGGTGTGGCGCCCGGGCCAGTCGCCGGTCGTCGAGATCCTGTAGGCCATACCATTGGCGTCAATGGGGACGACCACTCTTGCGGGCCAGGGCCTGCGTGCGAGATGGGACGCAGACGAGGCCGCGTTCGGGCTGTGGGCAGGAATCCCGACCTCGCTCGTAGCGGAGATGGGCGCCGCGGCCGGCTACGACTACGTCTGCGTTGACCTCCAGCACGGGATGAGCGATGAGGCGACGATGATCTCGATGTTCCAGGCCACGCAGGCGGCCGGCTCAGTACCGCTGGCCCGGCTGGCCTGGAACGAGCCGTACCTCATCATGCGCGCGCTTGACGTGGGCGCGATCGGCGTGATCGTGCCGCTGATCGACAACGCCGCCGAGGCCGCACGGGCGGTGGAGGCGTGCCGGTACCCCCCGGTTGGCCGGCGGTCATACGCGGGCAGCGTCCGCGCGCAGTTGGTGCTCGGGTCGTCGTCGCCAGAAGCCCTGGCGGGCGGGGTGCTGTGCCTCGCGATGATCGAGACCCGCGAAGGGCTCGAGAACGTCGAGGAGATCGCCGCCACTCCCGGCCTCGACGGGCTCTACATCGGGCCGTCGGACCTGTCGCTCGCGCTGGGCCTGCACGCTGGGGGTCTGGCCGTTGACGCGCGTGAGGACCGGCCGGCGCTGGCCGAGGCGATCGAGCGCATCCGGCAGGCGTGCACGGCGAATGGCCTGATCGCGGGCATTCAATGCTCGAGCGGCGCCGCCGCCTCGCTGTACGCAAGTTACGGCTTCCGGTTGGTCACGGTGGGTGGGGACGTCGGCCTGTTCGCGGCGGCGATAAGCCGCGAGCTGAGAGCCGCGCGGGGAGCCTGAGCCGCGATGCGGACCGCGCCCGACCTCGTTGGCCATGCGCTCGACGGCCGCTACGAGCTCCGCGAGCTGATCGGGGAGGGGACGTTCGGGCGCGTCTATCGCGGGTACGACCGCCGGCTCGCGCGCGAGGTGGCGATCAAGGTGATCAAGCCGTGGTGGTCGGAGGACCCGGAGTGGGCCGAGAGCTTCGGGCGCGAGGCGCAGCTGCTGGCGCGGGTGAGCGATCCGGGGATCGTTCAGATCTTCGACGTGGGCGAGGCCGAGGAAGGGCGCTATTACGTGACCGAGCTGGTCGACGGCGAGAGCCTGGCCGCGCTACTCAGGCGAGGCGGAGCGCTGGCGCCGTGGCGGGCGTGCGAGATCGCCGAGCAGATCTGCCGCGCGCTCGAGCGCGCGCACGCCAAGCAGATCGTGCACCGCGACATCAAGCCAGCGAACGTGCTGATCTCCTCGCTCGGGCGCGTCAAGGTCGGCGATCTGGGAGTCGCGCGGCTGGCCGAGGGGACAACCGACGGCGGCACCGCGACGATCGTCGGGACCCCGCGCTACATGGCCCCCGAGCAAGCCAACGGGCAGCCGGTCAGCCCGGCTACTGACGTCTACAGCGCCGGCATCGTCCTGTACGAGATGCTGGCCGGGCGCCCGCCTTTCAACGGCGACTCTGCGGTCGAGATCGCGCTCCGGCACGTGCAGGAGCCGGCCCCGCCGCTGCCGGCGGGGACGCCTTGGTCGCTCGAGCAGGTGGCGCTGCGGGCGCTGGCCAAGGAGCCGGCCGACCGCTATCAGAGCGCGGCAGAGATGGCGGCGGCGCTGGCGGATGCCCGGGCCGGGTCGACCCGCTCGCCGACGGCGATGGCCACGGGTACGGGCGAGAACGAGGCCGAGGAGATCTTGGGCGCTGTGCGCCGCCGGTTGGACGGCTCGACCTGGATCGCGCCGGAGTATTCGCCGCGACGGAACGTCAACCCGGCGGCGCGCCGGCGCAGCGTCGCCGTGTTCGCGCTCGCCCTGGGGCTGCTGCTGGCGATGGCGGTGGCGACCAAGATCCTGACCGGGCCCGCCAAGGTGCAGGTGCCAGGACTCCACGGAGGCCGGAGGCAAGTCGACTCGGTTTTGAAGCGTCTGGACCTGCACGCGAGCTTCTTCCACGCGTTCAACGGTCGGGTGCCTTCCGGGGCGGTCGTGTCCCAGTCGCCCGCGCCGCGCGCGCGGGTGAACCAGGGCTCGACCGTGCAGGTTGTGCTCAGTCGCGGGCCGCGGCCGATCGACGTGCCGTCGCTGAAGGGCCAGACCTCGAGCGCGGCGGCGGCGCAGCTGAACCGGAGTGGTCTGAACGATCAGGTGAGCTACGTGCCCGCGCCCGGGATCGCGCCGGGCATCGTCACCGGCCAGTCGCCGACGGTCGGCACGCAGCTGCACCGGCACGCGACCGTCACCCTGCTCGTCGCGGAGACGCCGACGTGGCGGTTCGTGACGTCGTTCTCGGGCGGCGGTGGCGGCGGTGGCGGCCAGTCGATCCCGTTCCACATTCGCGGCACGCAGTGGCGGATCGTCTACTCGATGTCCTACCAGGGCACCTGCGACTTCGTGTTCTGGTGCAACGGCCCAAGCGCCGAGGTGCTCGGCGCCGGCTCCACCAACGTGTCGTTCAGCCTGAACGACGGCGGCGGGCAAACCCGCGTGTTCAAGACCGGCCCGGGCGACTATCAGGTCGCGATCAAGCCCGGCTGGGACAGCGCCAACTGGTCGATTCAGGTCCAGGACTACTACTGATCGAGCGCCGCTCCGGCGGGCTCACGGCCGCGCCCGAGCGCCGTCATCTTCTGGGTCAAACGACGCACTCGCTGCGCGTCCACGGACGTGGTCGGGCCCCCCTGCCGCTGGGAGATTTGCCCTCCATAAGCCACGGCCACCACACCAGACCAGCCGGGTCGGGTGCAGGGGCCATAGAGGAGGGCAGCATGTACAGCTCAGAGTCGCTTTCGATCCCGGAATCACCAGTCCGGATCTCGCGCCGTTCGTGGGTGATCGCGCTCGCCGCGCTCGTCGCCGCCGGATTGACGATCGCGGTTTTCGTCCTGGCGTTGGGCGCCGGGAGCAACAAGAGCGTCTCCGTCCACGCAGTCTCGTCACTGCCGCAGTATCGGGATATGCCGCCGGCGCCCAAGCCGGCCGAGCGGCCGGCCACCCTCGCGGGCTTGTACCCGGCCCCGCACGCGCTGCTGCCGGTGGAGACCGGGTCTCAGGGCGAGAACACCCAGTCCGCAGCCCAGAGGATGGCGACGCTGCGGGTGCAGCGCCTCCTGCACCTCGGGCGCTAGTCGGAACTTAGGGCTACGGCACGAAGCCTAGGGGGCACCAACCAGGCACGGACGGCGAGCTCGCTGAGCGCCGTCCGTGCCTCTTGCTTGCCGGGAACTCTCCTCGCGGTGACCGGCGCAAGTCGTCATCATGGACGGCCCATCGGGACACTCAAGATGGCTTCCACGCGCACGATCATCCTCAGCATCAGAGCCGCTGAGCGGATCCGCGGCGAGCTCGAGCGGCTCGACGGGATCGAGGTGCTCGAGCGCTACGAGCTCGCGCATACCCACGACCCGCAGGTGCTGGCGCGCGGGCTGGACGGGGCGTGGGCGGTGATCGCGGCCGGCGAGCCTTACACCCGCGAGGTGTTTCAGGCGGCGCCGGACTTGAAGGCGATTCTCCGTTGGGGGACGGGCTCCGACGCGATCGACATCGACGCCGCCACCGACGCGGGTGTGGCGGTCGTGACCACGCCGGGTGTCAATGCGGAGGCGGTGGCGGACATGGCGCTGGCGCTGATGCTCGCGTGCATCCGCGGCCTGCGCGAGCTCGACGCCGTCGTGCGAACCGGCGAGTGGCGGGTTGGGCCACCCAGCCGCGATCTGGCCGGCGCCACCGTCGGCGTCGTCGGACTAGGCGCGATCGGACGGGCGGTGGTGCGGCGGCTGCGCGGGTTCAGCTGCCGGGTGCTCGCGGTCGAGCCCAACCCGGACCCGGATTTCGTCTCGGAGAACGAGGTCGAGATGACCGCGCTCGAGACGATGCTCCCGCGGGTCGACGTGCTGACCCTGCACGCGCCGCTCACGGCGTCGACGCGAGGGCTGATCGGGGCTCGCGAGCTCACGCTGCTCCCGCGCCACGCGATCGTGGTCAACGCCGCGCGCGGCGATCTGGTCGACCAGGCGGCGCTCACGGCCGCGCTCGAGTCCGGTCAGATAGCCGGCGCCGGGCTCGACGTGTTCGAACGCGAGCCGCCGGCGCCCGACGATCCGATCCTCCGCGCGCCGAACACCATCTTCAGCGGCCATGTCAGTTCGTACACCGAGTTGGGGTTGGCGCGCACGGGCGACGCCGTGCTCGCCAACCTGCTCGAGCTGCTGGCGGGCGGTCTGCCCGCTACCTGCCTGAACCCGGAAGCCTGGGGCTAGCCGTCCGCTCGGATCAGCGTCCCGACGGCGGCTTGTCGATGAACTGGTGGTCGCTCACCAGCCGGCCGTCGGCGCCGACCATCGCGACATGCGTGCCGATCGAGTCCGGCTCGCCGCCCACGGTCGGCACCATCTCCCACCGGTAGCGCACCGCGTCGTGATTGGTGTCGACCGCGGCCAGTCGGAACTCGAAGCCGTTCGAGCTGTACCCGTTGTAGGCATTGGTGACTGCCTGCTCGATGCCGCCGCGTCCCTCAAACTCGGTTGAGGCATTGCGGTAGATGCCGTCCTCCGACCAGATCTCATCGATCACTTGCCGGCGCGCTGTCGCATCCGGGTCGTTCCAGCTGGTTACGAACTTCTCGATCACTGCGTTGATATTGGTCATGCGCACAGCGTCGCAATCCGATGGAGGCGTGTCGATTACTGGCCAGGTAATGCGACTGGCACTAGATCTCGTGCGCCGACGCCTGCTCGATGAACTTCAGCAGTGCGGAGTGGTCTAGACCCCCGTCTCCGGCGGCCTTCAGAGCGGCGAGCATCTGATCGACGAGTGCGGTCGTGGGCACGTACACGCCGAGCTCGCGCGCGGTGCGCAGCGCGATCCCGAGGTCCTTGTGGTGCAGCTCGAGCCTGAAGCCCGGCGTGAAATCGTGCTCGAGGAAGTTGCGACGGCGGACCTCCATCACCCGGTTGCCGGCCAGTCCGCCCGACAGCACCTCGATCAGCCGGTCGGGATCGACGCCGGCCTTCGACGCGAGCACGAGTGCTTCGCTGACCGCCTCGATTGTGATTGCAACCAGCATTTGGTTGCACGCCTTGGCGGTCTGACCGGCGCCGGCCTCGCCCAGGCGGACGACGGTCTTGCCGAGCACGTCGAACAGCGGCCGTGCCCGCTCGAACGCCGCCTCAGGCCCGCCGACCATGATCGACAGCGTGCCGTCGCGCGCGCCGACGTCGCCTCCCGACACAGGTGCGTCGAGCATGTCGGCGCCTTTGCCCGAGGCCGCGTCAGACACCGCGATTGCGGTCGCCGGCGCGATCGAGCTCATGTCGATCAGCAGCTGCCCGCCGCGCGCCCCGGCGATGACGCCGTCCTCCCCGAGGTAGACCTGTTCCACGTCGGGCGAGTCGGGGAGCATCGTGATCACGATCCCGGCGCGCTCGGCCACCTCCTGTGGGGTGGCCGCGGCTTCGGCGCCCTCGTCGACCAGATCCTTCTCCTTGGCGCGGGTGCGGTTGTGGACGATCAGCGGGTAGCCGGCACGCAGCAGGTTGAGCGCCATCGGCCGGCCCATGATGCCCAGGCCGGTGAACCCGACGACGGCATTATGGGAATGGTCGGCGGCGCCTGACGGCGGCGCCTTGTCAGGCATAACCGAGCTCCTTCATCCAACCGAGGCTCTGCTCGGTCGTCGGGGTCGAAGGGTTGTACTCGAGTCCCACCCATCCCGTGTACTCGCGGCGCTCGAGCAGATCCAGGATGTAGCGGTAGTTGATCTCGCCGGTGCCCGGCTCGCCCCTGCGCGGAGGGTCGGCGATCTGCACGTGCCCGATCCGTGGCAGGACCCGCGAGATGGTGTCGGACAGGTTCCCCTCCATGCGCTGCATGTGATACACGTCGTACTGAAGCGCGACGTTGTCGGCGCGGACGGCGTCCAGGAATTTCACGGCTTTTGCCGTCGTATCCAGTAGATAGGGTCCATTCTCGTAAGTGTTGACGGCCTCGATCATGATGCTGGCACCCTGCACCTGGGCCCGCTCCGCGGCCCAGGCGACGTTTTGACGGGCCAGTTCGAGCTGGGCCTCGAGTTCGAGCTCGGGGAGGCGGACGCCGACAAGCGCGTTCAGCCGGGTGCAACCGATCTTGCCGGCCAGCTCGAGCGCGACCGGAACGTTCTCGCGGAACACGTGCTGGCGCTCGGGGTCGCTGAGCAGGCCGCGATCGCCGGCGGCCAGGTCGCCGGCGTCGAAGTTGAACAGCGCCACCTCGAGGCCGGTCTGCGCCACCGCTCGCTCGACGGCGAGCAGCTCATCGCCGCCCGGCCATATGAACTCGACGCCCTTGAAGCCGGCGTCGCGAGCCCGGGCGAAGCGCTCACCGAAGGGCGCGTCCTTGAACAGGAAGCTGAGGTTGGCCGAAAATCGCACGCCCGGCATCGTATGCAGATGCGCCGCCACCGTGGTCTCTTGGCGGTGTGCGTGTGCGTGTGCGTGTGCGCGGCATGGCTCGTCACGCTCGCTCCGAGCGCCCTGGCCGAGCCCAACGGGGTTGCGCTGACGCCGCCGATGGGGTGGAACAACTGGTACTCGGAGTACTGCGGAGTGAGTGCCCAGTCGGTCGAGCAGACCGCTCGCGAGATGGTCGCCAACGGGATGGCGGCGGCCGGCTACGAGTACATCAACATCGACGACTGCTGGATGGCGCCATACCGGGATGCCGCTGGGAACCTCGTCGCCGACCCGACGCGCTTCCCGGACGGGATCGCGCCGGTGGCGGCCTACGTCCACAGCCTCGGCCTGAAGCTCGGGATCTACGAGGATGCCGGCATCTCGACGTGCGCGGGGTATCCAGGTAGCTACGGCCACGAGACGCAGGATGCGGAGACATTCGCGTCGTGGGGCGTCGACTACGTGAAATACGACCGCTGCAACATTCCATACGCCGACTTCCCGGGCGAGTCGCAGCAGCAGGTCGACGCGACTCTCTTCACGCGCATGAGCGACGCGCTGCGGGCGACCGGCCGCCCGATCGCCTTCTCGGTGTGCGACCCGAATCCGGGCGTCGACGCTTGGACGTGGGGCCGAACGGTGGCGAACCTGTGGCGGACGACCCCCGACATCCAGGACAACTACAGCTCGATGCTCGCCGGCTTCGAGGGCACCGTCGACCTGTACTCGAGCGCCGCTCCGGGCGGCTGGAACGACCCCGATCTCCTCCAGATCGGAAACGGCGGCAGCACCCTGACCGAGTACCAGAGCGAGTTCAGCCTGTGGGCCGAGATGGCGGCGCCGCTGATCGCGAGCACCGACGTGGGCGACCTCTCGGCTGCCGCGCTGTCGATCTACGAGAACGCGAACGTGATCGCGGTCGATCAGGACGTGCTGGGACGGCCCGGCATTCCGATCTCGAGCGCGGGCGGCCTGTGGGTGCTCACCAAGCAGCTGACCGGCGGGGACCGCTCCGTGGTGCTGTTCAACTCGACTGACACGGCGACGACAATCACGACCAGTGCCGCGGCCGCCGGGCTGCGCCGGGCGTCCGGCTACAGCCTCTACAACCTGTGGAGCAACGCGGTCACTGAGACCGGCGGTGAGATCAGCGCGTTCGTACCGGCCCACGGCGTGGCCATGTTCCGGGTGGCGCCGCAGAGCCGCCCGGCCCTGCGCGTGCTGGCCCCGCACACCGTGCTTTCGCTCGCCGCGGCGGTTTCCCAGCTCGCCGCCGGCGGCACCACGACCGTGCTGGAGTCGTTCGCCGATCAGGGGACTGTCGCGCTGAAGCGCCTGATGCTGTCGCTAGTCGCGCCCATCGGATGGCGCGTCGCACGGCTCGGGCGGGCCCGCCTCGAGCGCCTGGCTCCGGGACACCAGTTCACGGTCCTCTACAGCGTCACCGCCCCCGCCACCGGGCCGCCGCTCGGGCTCGAGGCGCTGGCCGCCGCGGCATCGTATGACCCGGTCAACGGCCTCGGCACGTCGTCGACCAACCTCGCCGAAACCGTCTCGTTGCCGATTCCACGTCGCGGCGCGCGCACCTAGGGTGCAGTGAGCGCGTGTCCCCACGGGCGGGCGTGTACGGCATGGGAGAATGGCCATCGTGGACCTCGAGGCGTATGAGCTGGTCCTGCTCCGGCGTCCAGCCGATGCGCTGCCGTACGACGAGGCGACGTTGGAGCGGATTCAGAGCGAGCACCTCGCGTATCACCGCTCACTGCGCGAGGCCGGCCACGTCGTCACCAACGGGCCGGTGGTCGATCAGCCCGACGAATCGCTCCGCGGGCTCACCTTCTACCGGACCGGTTCGCTCGAGGAAGCGCGCCGGCTCGCCGAGGAGGATCCCGCGGTCCGCGCGGGGCGACTGGCGGTCGACGTCATGGCGTGGTACTGCCCCCCCGGGACGATGGTCCGCCCGGGGACTCCGGTGCGCGTCTGATGAGCTCCCTGCCCGTTCTCGACGTCTCAGGGCTGGGGCGACGCTACGGCGAGCTGACGGCGCTCCACGATCTCGATCTGGAGGTCCGCCCGGGTGAATGCGTGGCCGTGATCGGCCACAACGGCTCGGGCAAGACCACCGCGCTACGCGTGATCGCTGGCCTGCTCGACCCGTCGGCGGGGTCGGTCCATGTGGAGGGCACTTCGGTCGATCAGGGGGTGGGGGCGATCGAGGCCCGCGCCGCGCTGGCCCTGGTCCCCGACACACCGTCGCTGTATGACGACCTGACGGTCCGCGAGCATCTGCAGCTGGTCGCCGTAGCGCATGGGGTGGCCGACGCCGACGTGGACGCACGAATCGAGGACATGCTCGGGCGCTTGGGGTTGGCCGAGAAGCTCGATGCGATGCCCGTCACGCTGTCGCGGGGCATGCGGCAAAAGGTGCAGCTCGCGTGCGCGCTGATCCGTCCCTGGCGCGTGTTGGTGCTGGATGAGCCGGTGGTCGGGCTGGATCCGGCGTCCCAGCGGACGTTGCGTGAGCTCCTGCTGGAGGCGAAGCGGGCCGGGAGGGCGGTCGTCCTAACGACCCATCAGCTCGAGTTCGCGCGCGGGGTCGCTGACCGCGCGGTCGTGCTGTCGGAGGGCGCGGTGGTGGCCGACGGACCGTACGACGAGATCGTCGACGGGGCGATCGTTCGCGAGTACGGGCTGCTGTGAGCAGGTTGGCCACTGAGTCGCAGGGGCGCGCCCGAGCGACAAGGGCGTTCATGCGATCGCACCGGCGGCCGTTCCGGCCGAGCGCGTATCAGGTATACGCCACCGTCGTGTGCGGGGCGATCATCGGCGTGTTCGTTCGCGGCGCGATCACGAGCCTGGTTGGTGGCGGCATCGGCGTCCATGGCCTGCTCGTGCTGGGCCCCGCGGTGCTCCTCGTCGTCGTGCTGGGCGCGGCGCGGTTCGGCAGCTGGCAGGGTCCGGTGTCCTTCTCGGCGGCCGATCTGGCGCTCGTCCTGACCGCGCCGATCGCGACCGCGGACCTGGTGCAACCAAAGCTCGAGCACAGCCTGGTCGTCGGCGCGCTCGCGGGTGCGGCCGTCGGCGGCGTCGCGATCCTGGTGGTCGCGGGGGGACCGGGCGCGCTGGGCGCGGTGAGATCGGTCGCCGCGGTGGTCGCGCTCGCCAGCCTGTCGTCCCTGTGCGTGGCCATCGGCTGGCTCGTCCAGTCGTCGCGACGATCGGGGCAGCGCATTCGCTGGGTCTCGCCGGCGGTGGTGGTCGCCGCCGGCGGTTTGGTGGCGGGTAGCGCGGTGGTCTTCAGCCGACTCGGGATGTGGTCCGGTCCGTGGGGATGGTCGATCGCCCCGCTGGCCGGCGGCACCGGTTGGCCGGTGGCGCTCGGGCTGGCGCTCACCAGTAGCGCGGTGGTGGTGCTCTGGGCGCTGAGGCGGGCGGGGGCAGCGAGCATCGAGATGTTCGCGGTGCGTGCCGGAACGCGCTCGGCGTTGAGCGCGTCGGCGTGGACGCTCAACTACCGCACCGCGGCGCTCAGCTACCGGGCGGCGCAGCCGGCCAGACTCGGTGTGCGCATTCGGATTGGGCCACCGGCCCGGCCGCAGCGCGCCGTCCTATGGCGCGATGCGATTGCGCTGGCGCGTGATGCCTCGCGCGTGGGGTGGGCGACCCTGCTCGGCGCCGGCGCAACCGTGGGGGCGCTGACCCATCCGGGGCGTCTGCTTCCGGCCGTCCTCGCCGCCGCCGGCCTGTACTTCGCCGCGAGCGTGCTCTGCGAGCCGCTGCGCGTCGACGTCGACTACCCGGACCGCAGCGCGACGCTCCTCACGTGGTCGTTCGCGCGCGTGCTGCTCGCGCACTGCACCCTGCCGGCGCTGACCTTGGCCACCATCACCGCCGGCACGGTTCTGGTCAGCGTCGCGATCGGCGTCGCCGGCCCCGGCGCGCTTGTCCTCATCCCCAGCCTGTTGATCGGCGTCGTCGCTACCGCGGTGCTCGCCGCCGCGCTGTCGGCCCGCCGAGGAGGGCGCGTCGACGAGGCACTGCTGATCCGGCTGCTCGGGGCCGATCCCTCGAGTCCGGCCTCGTGGGCGATGATCGTGCTCTGGGTCGCGCCCTGGCTGATCCTCACGCTGATCACGCTCGGTGGCGCGATCACGATCGTTGGGCACGCGGTGGTCCACCACCGGTCGGTGGTGAGCGCCGGCGTCCTGGCCGTCGGCATCACCGGGGCCGTCGCCGGCACCCTGATCGGGGTCGCGCGGCGAACCACCCGCCCGGACTAGAACGCGTCTTCGCGCCTCAGAGCGCCGGAGCGTCCGGCAGCGCCACCGGGGGCGCGCGCAGATCGCCGGTCGGCCCCGGCGCCGACACGACCGCGTCCGGCCCGATCTCGGCCACCGACCGGCACCCGGCCAACCCCATCGTCAGGTCGAAGTCGGCGGCCAGGTTGAGCAGCAGCTCGCGCACGCCGGTGCGGCCGGCGATCGCCAGCGCGTAGGCGTACGGGCGGCCGATCAGGACCGCGCGGGCGCCGAGCGCGAGCGCCTTGAAGATGTCCGCGCCACCGCGCACGCCGGAGTCGAGCAGCACCGGGATGCGGCCGTCGACGGCCTCGACCACCCCTGGCAACGCCTCGAGGGTCGCGATCGAGCCGTCGACCTGCCGGCCGCCGTGGTTGGAGACGACGATGCCGTTGATTCCCTCGGCCACGGCGCGGGCGGCGTCGTCGGGGTGGAGGATCCCCTTGAGGAGGATCGGCAGGTCGGTTCGGTCGCGCAGGAACGCGAGCGTCTCCCAGGTGAGCGACGGGCGCGAGTAGATCTCGGTGAAGCGCTCGATCGCGGAACGGCCGCGCCCGGTGATCAAGGTCCGGACGAAGCTGTCGGGATATGCCCGGGTCACCTCGATCAGCGTGCGCAGGGCGGCGAGCGTGGGCTTCGGTTGCTGCCGGCGCGTCCCGGCCGAGGGCTCGGTGATCAGCCGCCGGAACACCGGATCGCTCATGTACTGCGCCAGGCCCTTGCCGTGCAGGAACGGGAGGTAGGCACCCTCGAGGTCGCGGGAGCGCCATCCCAGCATGGTGGTGTCGAGCGTGATCACGATCGCGCGGCAGCCGCAGCGCTCGGCGCGTCCCACCAGACTCGCGACCAGGTCGTCGGAGCGGCTCCAGTAGAGCTGGAACCAGTGGGGCGTGTCACCGAGGATCTTGGCCACGCCCTCCATCGGGCGCGACGCCTGGTTGGAGAACACCATCGCGGCGCCGGCGTCCCGGGCGGCGCACGCCACCGCCGACTCCGCCTCGGGATGGACGATCTCGAGCGCGCCGAGCGGGGCGAGCAGGAACGGACTCGACAGGCGCTGGCCGAACAGCTCGATGCTGGTGTCGCGGTGCTCGACGTCGCGCAGCATCCGGGGCACGATCCGCCACCGGTCGAACGCCGCCCGGTTGGCGGCCACCGTGCGCTCGTTGCCGGCGCCGGCGGCGACGTAGGCGTAGGCGTGCGGCTTCATCCGCCGGCGTGCGGCCGCCTCGAGCCGGTCGGCGTCGAGCGGGATCGTCGGGCGGATGCTGCTCACGCCGTCAAGATAGATCTGGGTCTGGCGTTCCCGGCCGTTCATCGGCGTGCATCACAGCACACCTGCGCCGGCGGCGTCCCGCTTGGGAAGAAACCCCGACTACGTCGGAGAAACTTCCCGAGCGACTCCCTCCGAAGAGGTCGCCGCTCGGGAACCGTGTCTACTGGCGATGCCCTTCCGGATCGAGCAACCCCCGAAGCTCCCGGAGAGACGCGACGTGAATCGTGTATCCCCTTTCCGGAAGGGCATCGGCCGTTTCGCTACAGCCCCCGGAAACAGCCCCCAGCAACGTGTGACGACTGGCGCCCATCCAGTCGCCACGCCCCCTTTCTCCGAAGCCAGCCGGGTGCCCTTCCGTCCCGATCTCCGATCGCTGTTGCGGCTGGTTCGTCGTCATGGCGGAAACCCTACGACCGCCCGCGCCGCCTGACAGCCACCCCTAGGGTGTGAGTGTCACACCCTCCCGGCCGGGAACGACGCGCTCAGAAGTCGCGGGGCGCGAGCACGCCGGCGTCGAGTACCGCCGCCACCAGCCGGGCCCGCTTCTCGTTCTGGGGCAGTTGGCTGAGGCCGTACCGATCGAACAGCACGCGCAGGTGCGCCTTGACCGCATCGACGGTCAGGTACACCTGCTCGGCGATCTGGCGATTGGTCGCCGGCGTGGCGGAAGCGGATTCGTGCACGGGTCGACACAACGCGATCAGCACCTTGCGCTGCATCGGCGACAGCGGGATCGACGACGGCGTGTCGATCGCCGCCGCGGTCTGGGTGATGCCGCCCGACCTCTCGCGGTAGGTCACCGTGGTGTTGCCGAACACCAGGTGGTCCTTGTCGCGCAGGCCACGGCGGCCGAGCACCCGCGTGCCGTTGACGAACGTGCCGTTGCGCGACAGGCCGTCGTCGATCACTATCCACCCGCGGCCGACCTGCTCGAGCAACGCGTGCGTGCGCGACACCTCGGCGTCCCAAGAGAGCGGGATGTCCGCGCCTGAGTCGCGGCCGATCGTCACTCGCCAACGGTCCGGCTCGAGCAGCAGGAGTCGCTGCTCCCCGTTCTCGGCGCGCCACACGACGAAGGGGTAGCCGGTCCGCTCGGCGGCGATGATCTCCTTGAGCTCGGTGGGCGATTGCTGCGCTCTGTGCCCTCGAGCCCCGGCGTCCGTGTCGATGGTGGGTGGCCGGCTCATCTGCGCTGCCGTTCTCGGCGTAACGCTACAGTAGAGATGTGGCGGGCCGGGTCTAGTTTCTGGCGAAACCGGGTAGTGCTGCGCCATCGGCTACACCCCGAGCTGGTGCGGCCGATAAAGGGCTCAGATTCAGTTCTCGAGCCCTACTGAGACCGGGATAGACACGATGCTACGAACCCACACTTCGTCAACCAGCACGAAGCCCGTTCGCGTGCAGATTGGTCAGACAGCGAAGGCCTGCGGCCACACCGCCCACGTGGGCACGTGTGCCGCGTGCCAGCGCGCACAACTGGCCAAGTGGCGCGACCAGCTCGCGCAGGTCGCGCACTGATCTGAATCAGGCCATAAAGCGGTCGTGCGCGTAGCCGGCGGCCGTCTCCCACGACAGCGCCGCGATCCGCTCCGCCTCGCCGCCGGCGCACAGCTCGAGCTTCGTGCGTAGCTCATCGTCGGTCGGAGGTCGCCCGGGTGCGCCGGGCGGAAGCTCCAGTCGCGTGCTCAGGCCGCCGCCGTCCGCGAGCGTCACTTCGATCTCGACCTCGCCGGCGAGGAGGTCCTCGCCGCTGGCGGTCGCGACGATCTCGACCACCTCGCCAAGGCGCACGGCCTCCGGTCGCCTGACCGCCTCGTCGGTGAAGCTGTCGAGTCCCGGGCGCCCGTCAAGGAGCGCCGCCGCGATCCCGTACTCGAGGCTGAACTTCCCCTCGAGGCCGGTTCTGGGGCGGTGGTGGATCAGCGGTGCGAGCGAGCTCGCCGGCGTCGTCACCGTGATCGCGCGGATCCGTACCGACGCCGGAGGTTCCAATCCCAGCTCGGCGGTCGCGGCCAGCGGTCGCTGGAGCGCGTAGCAGCATGGAAACAGCTTGATCGCGAGCCCGCCGGGGACGGCCGAGGCCGACTGCGTGACCGAACGATCGAGCGTCGGCGGGTCGCCGCCCACCAACCCCGAGGCGTCGCCGCCGACCAATTCAATCCAGTCCTCGAACGCGCGCACGTCTGCGCTCGCCCCGGCCTGCGCCAGCGCCGCCGCGCGCACCCCGGCCTCGGCCGCGAAGCCCACCTGTAGCGACTTGGCGGCCGTCCCGAAGGACCGCTGCACCCCGCCGGCGGCGGGAACCGCGAGCGCCATCGCCACCGCCGTGCGACGAGCGTCAAGGCCGCGGGCGATCGACGCCGTGACCGCCGCGCCAAAGGCGCCGGCGGTGCACGTGGCGTGCCAGCCCGCCTTGTAGTGGCGCCAGCCGAGCGCGACGCCGACTCGCGCCATCACGCCGGCGCCGGCCAGGTAGGCGCGCGCCGCGATCTCGCCATCGCTGCCGCAAGAAAGCGCGACCGGCACGCACACGGCGCTGATGTGGGTGGTCGAGGCCAGATGCAGGTCGTCGTAGTCGAGCACGTGTGCCAGCGCGGCCAGGCGCCCGGGCTCGGACAGCCGGCCGAAGACCCGGCACAGCGGGTGGCGCCGCGCCGCCCACATGACCGCCACCGTGTCCAGCAGCGAGCGCCGCGCGAGCGCCAGGTCGCCCGCGGAGGGATCTAAGGCCGCCGCCCAGCCCGCCAGGGCGTCAGCCGGCGCGACCGTCGCCATAGACCAGCGCCCGCCACACCCGCTCGGGAGTCATCGGGAGCCGGCGCAGGCGCACCCCGCCGGTCGCCGCCGCGATCGCGTTGGCCACCGCGCCGGGCACGCCGATCACCGGCGCCTCGCCTACGCCCTTGGCGCCATACGGCCCCTCGGGTGCGGGCACCTCGACGATCTCCGTGTCGATCGCGGGGACGACGCCGGAGGTCGGCATTGCGTACTCCACGAACGACCCCGCGATCGGCTGCCCATGCTCGTCGTAACCGATCTCCTCGAGCAGCGCCCAGCCGAGGCCCTGAGTCGTCCCGCCGTGCATCTGCCCCTCGACGAGCGCGGGGTTGAGCGCGCGGCCCACGTCCTGAGCCACCACATGCCCGAGCACGGTGACCGCTCCGGTCTCGCGATCGACGCGCACGTGCGAGAGATGGGCCGCGGACTGCGGGACCTGCGGCAGCGAGACCAGGCCCTGTCCTTCCACCGGCGGGTACGGGCTCCCGAACGTCAGCACCTTCTTTGCGAGCTGCTCGATCGCCATCGCCTTGGCGGGAACTCCCACCGGCTGCACGGCGCCGTCGACGATCTCGAGGTCCTCGGGCGCGATCTCGAGCTCCTCGGCGGCGACATCGAGCAGGCGCTCACGCGTCTGGCGCGCGGCCATCTCGACCGCGCGGCCGACCGTGTAGGTGATCTTGCTGCCGCCGCTCACGCCAGCGTACGGCGCGCTCGCGGTGTCCGCGTTGACGACGCGGACGCGGTCCGGGCTGACCCCGAACGCCTCGGCTGCGATCGCGGCGAAGGTCGTCTGGACCCCGGTCATGTCGGACACGCCCGTGATGACCGTGATGTGCCCATCGGAGTCGAGCCGGCAGGCGGCGGCCGCCGGTTCGTACCCACCCGGCCACCAGCCGATCGCGAGACCGACGCCTTCGTTCTCGGGCAGCGAGTGTCGAGAAGTCCACAACGGCTGCTCACCGAGGCGTTCGAGGCATTCGCGCGCGCCGAAAACGGCCATCTCCTGGCCCGCGACGGTCTTGTCGCCCGGGATCAGCACGTTGCGCAGCCGCAGCTCGAGCGGGTCGATCCCGAGTCGCCCCGCCAGCTCGTCGATCAACGACTCGACCGCGAACGCCGCCGGCGGCGCCGTCGGCGCGCGGTAGGCACCGAACGTCACGCGATTGGTCATGACCCCGTAGCAGGTGAGGTGATGGGCCTGCCAACGGTACGGGCCGGCGCTCAGCATCGCGGCGATCGACTCGACCCCCATGCTGTCGGTCGAGCCGCGGTCGCACCAGATGCGGGTGCGGATCGCGGTGAAATTCCCCTCGCGATCGGCGCCGAGCTCGACCTCGAGCACCTCGGCGCCCGCTGGATTGGCGGCCGCGAAGTCCTCGCTCCGGGTCATCGCCAGCCGGACCGGCCGGCGAGTGGCGAGCGCCGCCGAGACCACGAGCGGCTCGGGAATCATCATCTTTCCGCCAAACCCTCCGCCGAGCGGAGCGGAGCGGACGCGCACGCGGTCGACCGGCAGGCCGAACAGAGACGCCACCTCGTCGCGGGTCATGAACGGGGCCTGCGTCGACGTGCTCACGATCAGCTCGCCCTCGACGTCGAACCAGGCGGTGGCGGTCTGAGGCTCGAGGTAGCCCTGGTATACCCACGGCGTGTGGAAGCGGCCGCGGACGACGACCTCGCTGGCGGCGAGCGCGGCGTCGACATCGCCGCTGGCCAGGCGGGCGGTGCCGAGCACGTTCTCGGACAGCTCCTCCTCGTCACCGACGCCGCCGGCGGCGACCGCGGCGTGGGCGTCGCCGAGGTCGCCATCGTCACCTTCCTCGGCGGTGTGGAGCCGGGCGCGCGGGGCGCGGGGCCGGACGGCGCCCTCCACGTCGATGACGGGCTCGACGTGCTTGAGCTCGAGCTCGATCAGCTCGATCGCGTCGGCCGCGAGCGCCTCGGTCTCCGCGACCGCGATCGCGATCGGCTGGCCCGCGTACATGATCTCGTGCCGGGCGAGCGGGTTCTTGGACCGGCCGGAGCCGGTGGCGACGATCGGGAGCTCGTCGGCGGTGAGCACGGCGACGACGCCGGGCAGCTCACGGGCGGCGGCGGTGTCGATCGACCTGATCAACGCATGGGCGTCGTGGGCGAGCAGAAGGCGGGCGTGCAGGAGGTCGTTGACGGGGACGTCGGCGGCGAAACGGGTGACGCCTCGGACCTTGGGCTCGGAGTCGCGGCGGGGAGTCGAAACGCCGATCGCCGACTGACGACCGGCGGCGGAGGCATCGGTGGCGGCCATGACCCCAACCTATCAAGCGGTCTGACTGGGATTTGTCGGCGGCGCCTGACGGCGGCGCCTTAGAGTTGCCATCGCGCAGATCGGAGCGATAGGTTGCAATCGCAAGCGATGTCCGACCACAAGTGGGTGTATGACTTCGCCGAGGGCTCGAAGGACATGCGCGAGCTGCTCGGCGGAAAAGGGGCGAACGTCGCCGAGATGACCCGTGTGCTCGGCGCCGAGCCTAAGGCGCCGCCGTCAGGCGCCGCCGACCGTCATCCAATCGTCCCGGCCGGGTTCACGATCACCACCGAGGCATGCGTGGTCTACATGCGATCCGGCCACGAGCCGGAGGGTCTGGATGATCAGGTTGCGGACGCGATGCGGCGGCTGGAGAAGACCGCCGGCAAGGTGTTCGGCGACGACGAGGACCCGCTGCTGGTGTCGGTCCGCAGCGGCGCGCGCGAGTCGATGCCAGGCATGCTCGACACGATTCTCAACGTGGGGCTGAACGACCGCGCCGTGGAGGGCCTCAGCCGAGCCACCGACAACGAGCGCTTCGCCTGGGACTCCTACCGGCGACTCGTCCAGATGTTCGGCAACGTCGTGCACGGGGTCGGAGGCGATCGCTTCGAGGGCGCCATCGCGCGCGCCAAGCAGGACGCCGGGGTGAAGACCGACGCGGAATTGCCTGTCGAGGTGTTGCAGAAGCTCGTCGAGGAGTTCAAGGGCTTCTACGAGTTTCCCCAGGACCCACAGGAGCAGCTGCGCCAGGCCATCCGCGCGGTGTTCGACTCGTGGACGGGCGAGCGTGCCGTCTCCTACCGCCGGATCAACCGGATCCCCGACGACTGGGGCACGGCGGTCAACGTCCAGCAGATGGTGTTCGGCAACAAGGGCGACACGTCCGCCACCGGGGTGGCGTTCAGCCGCGACGAGGTCACCGGCGCGCCGGAGCCGTCCGGAGACTTCCTCGTCAACGCGCAGGGAGAGGACGTCGTGTCCGGCGTGCGCACCCCACGCGACATCTCCGAGCTCGCGGAGGTGATGCCCGAGGGGCACAAGCAGCTGATGGAGATCATGCGCACGCTGGAGGCCGAGTACAAGGACATGCAGGACGTCGAGTTCACGATCGAAGAGGGCCGGCTCTACATGCTCCAGACGCGCAACGCCAAGCGCCCGGCGCAAGCCGCGGTGCGCTTCGCGGTGGACGCGGTTGAGGAGGGGCTGCTGACACGCGAGGAGGCCCTGCGCACGATCGACGCCTACTCACTCGATGCGCTGCTGCACCCCACCTTCGACCGCAGCGACGGTTACCAGGTGCTGGCTCGGGGCGTCGCAGCCTCGCCCGGCGCGGCGGTCGGCGCGATCGTGTTCAACGCGGGCGACGCGGTCATGCAGGGGCAGGCCGGCAAGAACGTGATCCTGGTTCGCCCATTCACGGAGGCCGACGACGTGGCCGGCTTCCACGCGGCCAAGGGGATCCTCACCTCCGAGGGCGGGAAGGCCTCGCATGCCGCGCTGGTGGCACGCGGGATGGGGGTGCCGGCGGTGACCGGGGCGGCGGTGGCGATCGACCTCGACGCGGGCGCGATGACGATCGGCGGGCGGGTGTTCAAGGCCGGCGATGAGATCGCCATCGACGGGTCCGAGGGGGCCGTGGTCGAGCCCGGCGCCAGACTGATCGAGCCCGAGATCGACGAGCGCTTCGACACCGTGCTGGAGTGGGCTGACGAGCTCCGGCGGCTGGGCGTGCGCGTGAACGCCGACACTCCGCACGACGCCCAGAGGGCACGCGAGCTCGGCGCCGAGGGAATCGGCCTCTGCCGCACCGAGCACATGTTCATGGCCGAGGACCGCCAGCCCAAGATGCGCGCGATGATCATGGCCGACGACCGCGAGGGCCGGCGCGCCGCGCTGCGCGAGCTGCTGCCGCTCCAGCAGGAGGATTTCGTGGGGTTGTTCGAGGCCATGCGCGGCCTCCCGGTCACGATCCGTCTGCTCGACCCCCCGCTGCACGAGTTCCTGCCGAACCTGCCCGAACTGCGCGCGCACGTCGAGCGCGCGCGCATCGAGCAGACCGACGACCTCGAGGAGCTCGAAAAGCTGCTGGCGCGGGTCGAGGAGATCCACGAGGGCAACCCGATGCTGGGCACGCGTGGGGTGCGGCTCGGGATCCTCTATCCCGAGATCTACGAGATGCAGGTGCACGCGATCATGCGCGCGGCCAAGGCGGTCGACGAGCCGCCCCATCCCGAGATCATGATCCCGCTGGTCGCGTACGAGCACGAGCTCGAGATCGCGCGTGAGCTGGTCGTGTCGGTAGCGGGCGAGCACGACATGCGCGAGGGCGAGGACTACACGGTGGGCACGATGATCGAGCTGCCGCGGGCGTGCTTCATCGCCAACCTGATCGCGCGGCACGCCGACTTCTTCTCCTTCGGTACCAACGACCTGACCCAGACCGCAATTGGCTTCTCCCGCGACGACGTCGAGTCGAAGTTCATCCCGACCTACATCGACGACAAGATCATCGACCGCTCGCCGTTCGAGACGATCGACGCGCCCGGCGTGGGCTGGCTGGTCCGCCTGGCGGCGTGGGTGGGGCGCGAGGCGGACCCGGGGCTGAAGCTGGGGATCTGCGGTGAGCACGGGGGAGACCCGGACTCGGTGGCGTTCTTCCACCGGGCCGGGCTCGACTACGTGTCGTGCTCGCCGTTCCGGATCCCGATCGCCCGGATCGCGGCGGCGCAGGCTGCGATTGATGATCGGATCGTCGGCGGCGCCTTGGGATGGTCGGCGGCGCCTGACGGCGGCACCTGACGGCGGCGCCTTGGCGTTAGAAGGCTGGCCCGGCTCCGGCCGCCGACCCGTCGATCCGTCGCCACCCCACTTTTAGGTACCTCACTGCTGGGTCGATTACCGAAGCGATGGACAAGCTTCATGGAGTCAAGACCGCGCGGGCCGGCTGGTTCGTGGCGATACCGGCCGGCGTCGCCGTGGTGGCGATGCTGCTGTCCAAGCTCACAAAGGACGCCGGTATGTGGTGGGACGTGGCCTGGACGGCGGCCGCGATCGGCGCGCTGGCCGGTACGCTGCTGGCTCGCCGGGTGGCGAGTGGACCGAACCGCTCCCGCTGGACGTTTTGGGCCGGCGCCTGCGGAGCCTGGCTGTTCGGGCAGCTGGCGTGGGACCTGTTCGGGATCACCGGCTCGCCGGCGAGCCCCAACCCGGCCGACATCGGCTGGTGGGCATTCGCGATCCTGGTCATGCTCAGCATCGTCCGCACGCGCGGCCAGTCGCGCAGTCTGCGGCTGGTCGCTGTCGTCGAGGTGTTGCCGGTCATCCTCGGGGCGGCGGCACTCGTGTACGCCGAGCTCTGGCACGACGCCCAGACGTCGATGCTGGCCGAAGCGCCCCGTGTCTCCGCCCTCGTCTATCCGGTCCTGTACGTGTCCGCCGCGGTCCTGGCGCTCCAGGCGCTCCTCGGCGGCGCGGTAACCACGGTTCGCTCCACCCCCTCGCGCCTGGTCCTGGGCGGGATCATGGCCCAGGCCTTCTCCTTCATCATCTGGAGCGAGCAGCTGCTCGACCAGAGCTACCACCCCGGCGCGACCATGCTCGATCCGATCTGGGTGCTCGGGTTGATCGCGATCGGTGTCGGCGGCGCGCTGGCGGCAGACGTGCCCGAGCCGGACGCCTCGACCGAGGAGCCGGGTCTCCGCGGCGGGATCCTGCCGACCGTCCTGTTCATCGTGCTGCTCGGCGCGCTCGTGCGTGCGTATCTGCTCGATCAGGCCCAGACGACGCGGTTCGCGCTGTTCCTCGGTCTCCTGTTCACGGGCCTGTCGCTGGCGCTCCGCGGCACCCTGCTCGAGTTCCGACTGCGCGGGCTGCTCCGGCGTGAGCGCTCCGCCCTGGCCAGCCTGGCCGACCACGAGGCGGAGCTGGCGCGGCTCAACGAGCAGTTGCTGGAGGATTCTCGCCGCGACCCGCTGACCGGGATGCGCAACCGACGCGCCTTGGCCGACGAGCTGCCTGGGATCGAGGCGGGGCACCGAGAGCTCGGGACCCCATTGGCGGTGGCGCTGTGCGACGTCGATCACTTCAAGGCCTACAACGACGAGATGGGCCACCTCGCCGGCGATCAGGCCCTGCGTGCCGTCGCCACCACCATCCGGGGGACGTTGCGGGCCCACGACCGCGCCTACCGATTCGGTGGCGAGGAGCTCCTGCTTGTGCTTCCGGGCGCGACCGCGACCGAGGCGGTGGCGGCGGCCGAACGTGTGCGCGTGGCCGTGCAGGCGGCGGCGATGCCCCATCCGGCCGGCAACGACGGCGTCGTGACGGTCTCGATTGGGGTGGCGTCGGGGAACGCCGGCTACGGAGAGCTGCTCGCTCAGGCGGACGCGGCGCTGTACGACGCGAAACACAGCGGGCGCAACCGCGTGGTCGCGAGAAGGGCCGACGCGGACCCGGGCGGCGCACGAGCTACCGGACGTCGAGCCGAGCGGCGCGAGGAGTCGTCGCGCCACCTGCGCAGCATGCTCGCGCTCTCGCGCGCGGCCGCCTCGGGGCGAGGCGTGCTACCCGTGCTCGATGCCCTCGCCGGTCTGATCCGGGGCGAGCTGTCCTTCCAGGTGGTGGCGATCAACCTGCTCGACGACGCGCGCGAGGAGGTCCGCGCGGTCGTGGTGGAAGGCGACGAGGACGCGCGCCAGACGTTGCTTGGCACGGTAAGCCCGTGGACTGAATGGGAGGAGCTGCTCGCCTCCGAGCACGTTCGCGAGGGCGCGGTGTGGCTGCCGGAGGGCTCGTACGAGTGGGAGGACGAGTCGATACTGTGGACGCCCGCGGCGGCGCCGGCCCCCGACCCGGACGCCTGGCACCCGCACGACATGCTGCTGTTGCCGTTGCGCGACGCATCCGGCGAGGTCCTCGGCATCGTCTCGCTCGATCAGCCGCTGCACGGCCGGCGCCCCGATGACGGCGAGCTGGCGGTGCTGATGGCGGTGGCCGATCAGGCTGGCCTTGCGGTCGAGCAGAGCCGGCGCACGGCTGCCGGCGGCGGTGCCTCCGGCGCCGCCGGCGAGCAGTCGAGCGAGCTGCGCCTGGCCGCGGCGATGTTGCTGGCCGAGACGCTCGACCTGCGCGATGCCGGCACGGCGCTGCACTCCCGCAGCGTCGGCGCGTACGCCCGGCGAACCGCGGTGGGGCTCGGGTTCGGCCCCGATCGGGTGGAGCGGATCCACGCCGCCGGGGTACTGCACGACCTCGGCAAGCTGGGGATCGCCGACGTCATCCTACACAAGCCCGACGCGCTCGACGCCGCCGAGTGGCGGGAGATCCAGCGCCACCCCGAGATCGGCGCGCGGATCCTCGAGCACGCGGGGCTGCCGGATATCGCGGGTTGGGTCGTCGCCCATCACGAGCGCGTCGACGGCCGCGGCTATCCGAAGGGCCTCGCCGCCGAGCAGATCCCTATCGAGGCGCGCATCCTGGCCGTGGCCGACGCCTACGAGGCGATGGTCGCCGACCGCCCCTACCGCGCCGGCATTCCGGCCGACGGCGCGCGTGAGGAGCTCCTCCGCTGCGCCGGGTCGCAGTTCGACGCCGTGGTGGTCGAGGCGTTCCTGGCCGCGCTGGAGGCTGGCGACGAGGACCCGGCCGGCGAGCCGGTGGCGCGGGTGGCGTAGCGGTCAGGCAGGACCGGCCGCGATCACGGCCCGGATCTCATCGGCCCGGGGCTGGCGGCCAAAGCCCGTGAGCACCCAGGTCGCGCCGGCCTCGCGCCACGGCCCGGGATCCTCGCCCGGTTCGATCTCGACCACCAGATCGGACGGCCCAGCGTCTCGTGGGCGCTCGCGGCCGATCTCGGCGCTCAGTTCCGCGAGCGCCTCGGGCCCCGGGAGCTCGATCGGGAACAGCCCGTCCCAGTTCAAAGCACGCCTGACCGGGCGCCGGTTTGGCCATCGGGCGGCCACCCACACGGGGATTCTCGGCTGCTGCACCGGGGGCGGCTCGAACTCGCCCGCCCATAAAGAGGTCAGGCGGGCCAGGCCCTCGTCGAGCAGGCGAGCGCGCTCGCGGGGATCCGAGACCTCGCCGAAGGGCTCGAGCTCGCGCGTGTTGCTGCTGCCCAGGCCGACCCCGAGGATCAGGCGCCCGCGGCTGAGGCGGTCGAGCGTGACGGTCTCCCGCGCCACCTTCTGCACGCGCCGGCGCGAGAGCGGCGTGACCATCGGCCCAAGGCGCAGGCGCTCGGTGTGGGCGGCGATTGCGCTGAGCGCCACCCACGGGTCGGCCACAGCGAGAACGGGCGGGCGGTAGACGATGTGGTCCCACAGGAACACTCCGTCCCAACCGCCAGCCTCCGCGCCGACCGCCAGGTCGACCAGCGCCAGCGGATCCGACAGCTCATCGAACGGCGCCAGGAACAGACCACGAAGAACGGCGGCGCCTGACGGCGGCGCCTCGAGGCCCCGGAGAGGACGATCGTTACTCACCTCGACCGGTCATGATGCACGTAACGCGACCGGGGTGGGCAGCCCGTCCTCGCTGAGCGCGGCGTCGTCGGTCGGGAGGGCGTTCGCGCGCGCCACCTTGGAGTAGAAGGCGGCGCTCCGCTTGGGTAGGCGGCGCTGGGTTCGTCGTTCACCTCTCTGGGGTGACGTAGTCGTCGGCGGCACAGCCGTTCTCGGTCGTCCCAGTCGCCGAGGCGGAACGTAATACGGTGTGTAGTAGTTGAGTCCCAGGAAGTCAATCGGCGCCGCGATGCGGCCCATGTCGTCGGGCTCGATCAGCTCCGCTCCCGGCAACAACTCGGCCCGGGCCGCCTCCGGATATGACGCGTGCAGCACCGGCTCGAGGAAGATGCGGTTGTCCTCGGCCTCGAGGGCAGCTGCCGCCTGCGCCGCGTCCTCGTTCGCGGCCCGAACCGGGTGAATGTCGATCGCGATGCGGACGGGCACACGCCCCGGCAGCGCGGCGCGGATCGCCTCGACGGCGAGGCCGCTGGTCGTGCGCGAGTCGACGGCGCCGGTGCCCGTGGCAGTCCGAGGTTGAGGATCGGGCTGTTCGATCGGTTCGTAATCGTCGACTGGAGCGCGAGCAACCGCCCGAGGACGGGCAGGGACTCGGTGTGGATCGCGGACCTTGACGCAACCGGATCGCTCAGAACGCAGAACCCCGCGACGCGTGGGCGTGCCGAGGTGGCCCTCAGAAGCTTGCTGCGCCGAGCGGTCGAGAGCGGTGAACGTGTGCTGGTGGGGTTCGACTTCCCCTTCGGCTATCCGCGCGGCTTTGCTGCTGCCCTCAACCTCGATCCGCCGGCGTGGTGGGCCACGTGGCGGCTGCTTTCGGCGGAGATCCGGGATTTACCCGAGACCAATGCAAACAACCGCTTCGAGGTAGCTGCTCGACTCAACGCGCGTCTCGGCGCGCATGCATTCTGGGGCCGTCCTGGAGCGCGGGCTCTCGCCGATCTGTCCGCGCGCCGCGACCGCGTCGTCTATCGGCCGGGTAACGGGACGAGCGGGGTGGCCGAACGGCGGGAGGTCGAAACGGCCGTGGGCGCGCGCGGGCAGCACCCGCAGCCGGTGTGGAAGCTACTGGGCACCGGGTCGGTGGGCAGCCAGGCCCTCACCGGCATCCCGGTCGTGGCCCGGCTGCGCGAAGATCCGTTGCTCGCCGGTGTGAGCGCGGTATGGCCGTTCGAGGTCGCCGTACCCGAGTTGCCCCCCGGCCGTGCCGCAGTGATCCTCACCGAGATCTGGCCGAGCATGATCCCGATTCCCGACGTCGACGGCCGGGTCAAGGACGAGCTCCAGGTGCTCGCGGTTGCGTCCAGTTACCTCGAACAGGATCGAACGGGGACGCTCGTGGAGGCGTTCGCGGCAGCCCCGGCTCGTGCGGGTGATGAAGAGGGCTGGATCCTCGGCGTTGGAACGAGCCGATCGGTCTGCAGTCACCAGGCACCGGCCCACACCCTCCCGGATGTCGCTGACGGTCGTCGGTAGGTCTTTCTACGCATCAAATTGAGGTGTAGGTCGGCTGCCGGCGGCCGCCTGGCTTGTGAAGCTCGCGATATGGCCAGTGTTCACAGCGAGCATTTGTTCGAGTTGCCCAGGTGAGTCCTCGACCTGAGCAGGATGCTCCCGATCGAGGCGATCATCACGGGAGCGATCTGGTCGAATGGCGATCGCTGGTTGCCCGGGCAGCTGCTCAGCGCGCTTGCCCACGGCGGCAACAGCTCGAGCTCGTAAGCACACGCGTTCGTGATTCTTACTGTCTACGCCGCGCTCGCCGCAATCGGGACGGTTTGCTGTTCCAGCGACGCGACGTGTAGGCGCACCTCAGGTGGAGCCCCTCGTCCACCCCGGAGGCGGCGGTGTACTGCGGCGTGTCGGGCTCGCTTCGGGGTTCGTTTGGCGCGACGTGAGGAGAAGGGAGGACGGTGGTTCGTCGACGTAGTTCTCCACGGTGCGGGTCGTATCGGGTCCCGGATGTGGCGGGCTTGTCGGGTGCGTACGGTGGTGTTGTGTCGACTCCGACTGCTGCGCATCGAAATCGGAACTCGCGCCCGTCTGACCCGCGGACGCGGCTGACGGTGGGGGGTCTTGTGGTTGCTGGGCTGGGTGGGGTGGTTGCACTTGCCCTGGCGTTTTTGGTTGGCGCGGTGCATACGGGCGGTCGAACCACGACGGTGATCCAGCCGGTGACGGCGGGTAAGGTGTCGTCCTTGCCGTCCGGGAGTTGGGTGGGGGTGTATCGGGAGGCGGATGCCGGTGCTGTGGATATCACGGTTCAGGCCACGACGAGTGTCCCGACCCCATTCGGGGCTCGTACCGAGACGGAGACGGCGCTCGGGTCGGGGTTCGTGCTCAACGGCCAGGGGGACATCGTGACTGCTGCGCACGTGGTCGAGGGCGCGACGTCGATTAGTGTTGCGTTTGAGAACGGGGTGACCCGGAGCGCCACGGTGCTGGGCAAGGATGACGGCTCCGATGTCGCGGTGATCCACGTGAACCCGGTCGGGCTGACGTTGCGACCGCTCGTGTTGGGCAGTTCGGCGGCGCTCCAGGTGGGTGATCCGCTGGCGGTGGTCGGTGATCCGCTCGGGTTCGACCGGAGCTTGAGCACCGGTGTGGTGTCCGGCCTGGATCGGACGATCGAGGCGCCGAACGGGTTCGAGATTGCGCATTCGATCCAGACCGATGCGGCGTTGAATCCGGGTAACTCGGGCGGGCCGCTTTTGAACACGAGCGGGCAGGTGATCGGGATCGCCGATCAGATCGCGACGGGCACGAACCAGTTCGGCAGCTCGACCAGCGAAACCTCAACCGGCGTTGGGTTCGCGGTGCCGATCGATCTGATCAGGGACGAGCTTGTGGCGCTCGAGCGTGGGCAGACGCTGAGCCACCCCTATCTCGGGATCAGCACGAGCGAGACGGCGAACGGCACGGCCGGCGCGCTCGTCGCCGCCGTCGAATCGGGCACGCCCGCCGCCAAGGCGGGGTTGAAGGCCGGTGACGTGATCGTCGCTTTCAACGGCGCGGCGATTGCCGGCGATGGCGATCTCGTCGACGCGCTCGCCGCCTCCCATCCTGGTCAGACAGTGAAGCTGACAGTACAGCGCGGCTCGAGCCGGATCACGATCACCGTCACACTCGGCACGCAGCCCGCGCAGGCCCCCGCGGGGTAAGTGATGCTCGGCCGATCGCGGGGCTGCCGTTCCCAAATGATGTTGGCGGCAGCGGTTGCCGGCATGGTGTTGCTGGCCAGCTGCGGCGCCAGCCACCCTACCAAGGCACAGTACACCGCCAAGGCCAACGCGATCTGCGCTACGGCGAGCGGCAGGACCGCGCCGCTGATGAAGCAGCTGATCGTGACGGCCGAGTCGCTCGGCTCCCCCGGCGGGCAGAGCGCCACGCAAGCGCTCGCCGGCGACCTGCAGCAGCTGCACGCGATCGCCGCCGGCGCGCTGGCGAAGCTGCGCGCGCTTTCGCAGCCATCCGGCGGCCACGCCGCGATCCAACGGTTCCTGACCCCGTTCGCGAGCGTCACCGACACGCTCGGCCGAGCCGCAAGTGTGTCCGCGGCCGGCCAGCCCCAGCAGGCACTGGAGCAACTCGCGGGCGTCGTCTCGGGCGTGCAGCAGACCGCTAGTGCCGCGGACGCCTACGGGCTGCGCAGCTGCGAGACGGTCTTCGCCGTGCCCGCGATCACCGCCTTGGTGCATCCGATCCACGCAACGCTGATCGGCGAGAACCACAACCCGACGGTGAACCAGCCGTGGAGTTACACGGTCACCGTGACGGGCGCGCAGGGCCAGAAGCTGAGCGGCACCGAGACGACCCAGTACACCTACGGCGGGGCTGTGGTCGGTACCGAGAAGCCTGAGAACGTGAGCTTCACGGGCGGCGTATACCACGACACGATCCAGTTCCCGCCGGCGGCCGTGGGCTACCCGCTGGTTGTCCAGGCCGTCGTCCACACCAGCCTTGGCTCGGCCACGCTCGACTGGCCGGTCACCGTCAAAGGATGAGCCGGCAGCCGGGCCGTCAGGGGGCCGAGGAGACCCGAGGCCACGCGCCGGGTCCGGCTCTCCACTCCCGATCGCTTGCGAGGACGACGTCGAGCCAGGAGTGAGCTGGAGAAGGGCTGCGTGCACCGATGGGAGGAGCGGATAATCCGAGGAGATGGCTCTCGTCGAGTCTCAGCATCGCCTAGCGCTTGAGCGGCTACGGAGTGCGGGTGAGGAGCCCGTGTCGCTCGCAACGCTGCGCGCGGCCGGGCTTGACTTCCCGGCGGTCGTGATCAGCGAACTCGAGCTCAACGGCTACGCCATCGAGCGAGTGCATGAGGACGGTCGGCTCGTGGGTGTGCGTCTGGTTGAACGCGAGGACTCCGGCGAAGCCGTCAGGCGTCGCCACTGGTGGTCGCCGCGGCGATAGTTTCGCCGCCCCAGCGTGGCACTCGAGCGCGTCATGCGTCTGGAGTCAGGCGCGAGTTGGGCTTCGCGCTGAGCGCGGCCGAATTTCTTATGGAGCGAGCGGCGGCGGGTGCGGATAATCCGGGAGGTCCTGAGCATGTCAGACCAGGAGGTTGGGTCTTGGGCGCCAAGTTCCTGGAGCACCGTTCCGATATAGCGAGCCTCGAGCCTGAAAGTACTCTTCCTCAGGGTCCTGGGCTGGTCGTCACAACCCAGGAGCCGCGGCAACGGCATGGAGTTTCGTCGCGCCAAACGGTGGGGCCGCGCAACCGGCGCGCGCTCGGCTCCGGTCCCTGAGAAGCGATTCCGCGTCAACCGCAGGAGCCGCGTCCTCGCCCTCACGGCGCTACTAGCCGGATTTGCGGTCGTGTCCTCATTCGTCGCGCTGTGGGCGGCGGGAGATGATCGTGGAGGGCGGATGCTACAAACCCACCCAATTTGGGAGAGGTGGTCGCAGCCGGTAGCGCTGGGTCCCACTATCGCACCTCGGTCCACGCATCCGTCGCCGCGGGTCTGCCCTCGCCACGCAACTTGAGGCCCAGGGGCATAGACAGCGCGCGCGAAGCGGACGCACGCGAGGGGGCCCGCTGAACGGCGCTGGCGGGGTGATCGGCTGGCTCGGGCGGGGCTGCATCGACCTCGGACGCGTGTCACCATTCCCGGGATGGCGCGTGACATGGCCTCGCTGCGGGCGCGGCGGGTCGAGGCAAAACGCCGGCGTCGGCTGCGCCGGCTGGAGATGGGTCTTGCGCTCCTCGCGGTGGTGTGTGCAGGGGCGGCGGTGATCATATGGTTCACGGGGTCGAGCGGATCGAGCTCACACGCGACCAATGCGGCAATCCCGAGGACAACTCCGATCAAGGTCGGTCCCGCGCCGCGCTTGGCGATCAAGCGCCACTCGGCCGTGGCGGCGGAGATCGCGGCGGCGCGACGGCTCGCCTCGTACGGGCTACCGCTGTATTGCGGTGGTACGCAGAAGAGGATGGTCGCGTTGACCTTCGACGACGGCCCAGGCGTGTACACGCACTACGCGATCAAGAAGCTCGGGGCGGCGCACCTGCACGCGACGTTCTTCCTCGTCGGCAAGGAGATCGTCGCCTGGCCGGGGCTCGCCCAGCGCGAGAAACCGGTCGCAGCATTTGGCGATCACACAATGACGCACCCGTTCCTGCCGGCGCTCCCATACTCGCAGGTCGTGGAGGAGATCGCCGGCGATCAGCGGCTGATCGAGCGGACGGTGGATGAGCCAGTGCTGGCGTTCAGGCCACCGTATGAGGGTCACACGCCGGCGATCGACGCCGAGGTCAAAAGGCTCGGGATGGTGGAGGTGCTGTGGGACGTCGATAGCGCCGACTCGCTCGGCGCGAACTATCTCGGCATCGAGCACAACGTGATCGCGGGGCTGCGCCCAGGCTCGATCATCCTGATGCATGAGAACCGAGGGCAGACCATTCGCGCGCTGGACGTGATCTTCGCCGCCCTGCAGCGGCGCCGTCTGGAGGCCGTGACCGTGCCACAGCTGATCGCGGAGGACCCGCCGTCGCTCGCGCAACTGCGCAAGGGGTATGACGGGTGCCCGGTCAAGCTCTCCAACGGCAACGGCAGCTGACCCGACACGCGCCCAGCGGACGCGCCCGGGTCATTCGGGTCCGTACGAACCACGGATGGACCGCTATCCGCCCGCGGTGCGCCGCGCGCCTTCACCCTGTTGTGCCACAGCTCCGGACGTCAGTAACGGCTGCGTGAACATGTCCCCGCCGACGCCGAGATCTACTGCAAGATTGGCCGTGCCCGGCGACCCGGTGAAGATCACCGGCGGCCCCCGCGCCGGCACGTGGGACAACGGCTGGACGATGTGGTTCTTGTCCTGCCAGTGGCTTCACGGCAGCGCCCTGCACCAAGCCGTGCAGACGGGTCCCCAAGGCAGAACAGTCACAGTGGCCGGAGGTAGCGGCGAGCGGTTAGGCACTCGAAACGGATGATCCATTGCCGGTCCCGCGCGGGCACGTAGGATGCGAACGCGCCGGCCGGCAGCGTGAAGTCCCGGCGGTACTAGCCAACGCACCCGGTCATGCTCGCGGTCGAGAAGTCGCGGGCGTTATCGGCATTGGGCACCGTGACGGGCGACCAGCCGGTCGTCGTCGCGGTGTCGCGCCGCCACCCCTGCGCCATACCGACATCGCCACGGTCGGCCCGGTAGAGCCACGTGCCTCCGAGCAGCCAGCGGTCAGTCTGCCCGTCCCTGTAAAGCGCGCGGCGGCGCGGCGGCGCCGCAGTGGGGGCGGTTTAGGTGGCGTACGGAGGCGCGAGAGACACCCTCCCGCAGCCGGCGAGCCCCAGCATGATCGATATCGACAGCAGAAGCCTCAGGATCGATGCAAGTCTCGGCGTCTTGCGGCTCAGGGACTGGTCCACAAACGCATGCCGATCCGTCCGAACTGCCATACCGTCTGGGCCTCCTCGCTGGGCACGCGGATGCACCCGTGCGAGGCCGGGTACGCGGGCACGTCGGAGAACTCGTGCATCGCGTAACCGTCATCGAAGTACTGCGCCAGCGGCATCCACACCTGGAACGGCACGGACCAGCTCATCAGCGACCGCGATTGGATCGTGAAGTGCCCGACCGGCGTCGGCCATCCCGGCCTTCCGGTGGAGACATGGATGGCACGCTGGACCCTCCCGCCGGCGACGATCAGTAGCACCTGCTGCGCGATATGGACCTCAAACCCGGTGGCAGTCGACCACGGCCTAGGCACCCGCGCGTTGGCGAGCGCCGCCCGCGTT